>NZ_JBBIFX010000010.1:0-1020 GCF_037543845.1 Gymnodinialimonas ulvae | reverse complement strand
CCTGGCGTTGAAGCTTTCGCAGTAGCCGTTCTCCCAAGGTGATCCTGGTTCGATGTAGGCCGTCTTGGCTCCGACAGCTGCGATCCAGTTCCGCACCTTCTGCGCAATGAACTCGGGGCCATTGTCGGATCTTATGTATTCTGGCGGGCTGCGCAGGATGAACAGGTCGGTCAGTGCGTCCAGCACATCGGTTGAGTTGAGCTTGCGATCGACGCGGATCATGAGCGCCTCCCTCGTATATTCGTCAATGATATTGAGCGTTCGGTAGACGCGCCCATCGGCGGTGCGATCCTGCACGAAGTCATAGGACCAGACGTGGTTGGGACGCTTGGGCCGCAGACGCACGCATGACCCATCGTTCAGCCAAAGCCGCCCCTTTTTCTTCTGTTTTTGTGGCACTTTCAGCCCTTCACGTCGCCAGATGCGTTCGACCCGCTTGTGGTTCACACACCAGCCCGCATTGTTCAGCAAACCCGTCACCATTCGATATCCGTAGCGTCCATACCGGTCAGCCAATTCGATGATATCATCGGTCAGCCGCTGTTCATCGGCACGGCCTCGCGGTGCCTTGCGCTGCGTGGACCGGTGCTGGCCGAGTGCGCGGCAGGCGCGACGCTCGGACACGCCAAGCTCCCGCCGCACATGATCGATGCACTTCCGGCGTCGTGAAGGGCTTAGAAGTTTCCCCTCGCTGCTTCCGTCAAGATCAGCTTGTCCAGGGTCAAATCAGACACCGCCCGCCGCAACCGCTGGTTTTCCTTCTCAAGCTCTTTCAGACGCGCGAGCTGAGATCGTTGCATCCCGCCATAGAGTTTCCGCCATCGATAAAAACGTCTGCTGCGTCACACCGATCTGACGCACGGCCTCGGCAATCGTCGCCCCCTGTCCTTGCAGGACTTCAACCTGCCGAAGCTTCGATACGATCTCTTCGGGCTTTTCTCGTTTCCCAGCCATCGCTGATCCTCCAATTTGCGGGACAATCTATCCCAGTTGGTGCACCACTTTCAGGGGGCTACTCCA
>NZ_JBBIFX010000009.1:0-3860 GCF_037543845.1 Gymnodinialimonas ulvae | reverse complement strand
CATCGGCGTCGAAGGCGCCAACGGCGTGCTGGTGGAAGGCAACACCTTGCTGTGGAACCAGGACGCGGTCACGATCAAGGCCGACGGCGACACCTCCTTTGCGCCGCGCATCCGCCTGGAAGGGGTAAGCGACGGAACAATTTCTCAAAACATAACGACTCGAATTCTCTCTGATGAGGCAAATATTCTAGACGGTAATGAGATAATTTCTTATGACCCGGCCGATCCCAACTATGTTGGCGATCACTTCGTGAACGCGGCCAATGGCGGTGATATCGGCCCCAACGGCTGGCAATTGCTTCCCGGCAGCACACTTATTGGCGCCGGGGCGAGTGCTTCACAGCCTGGCGCGCTAACGACGGATGATGGAGGCGTACAGCCCGAACCTGATCCGCAGCCTGAACCTGTTCCTGAGCCAGTGTCGCCTGCAGGCGACGACCATTTGGTTTCATCACTTTGGCTTGATTTTGAAGGGAATATGAACGGTGCACCCATTGATAGCGATATTGTTCATGGCTTCGACTCTGATAGTATCGTCAATTTAAGTGGTTCGAACTACTATCAAATCCGTGACAGCAGCCCATTGACTATTGATTTGCAGATCGAACAGGATACTCAGTTAGATGGTTTCAAATTTTCTATGGATCTCTTTCTTTCTGATGCGGGTCGAAATGGTCGTCTTGTAAGTGTTTCAGAGATATTTGAAGCGAAAGTTAACTCTAACGGAGCGATTGCGCTTCAGTTCTGGACTTCCGATGGGAGTTATTCAGTGCGAAGCGAGCCGAATACCGTTGTGGGAGGATCAGTTCGTTCTCTCAGCTTTGAATATCAAGAAAACCTAGGTCTATTTACAATGCATTCAGACGGCAACATAGTAGCATCGGTCGTAGCCACAGGCTCAATTGCTCTGAACGATGGTGATCTATTAACGATAGGTTCGGCATTTGGCAATGTTGTGGAAGCATTGGTAGACAACGTTTCCCTCACGTTTGCCGCTCATGATGATCCGCTTGGCGACGCGGGTACTCCCGTTGCGCCGGAAGAGACAGACCCATCCTCACCTGGAGCGGGAGGTTCTCCCGCCGATGCTTATGTTCAGATTATTGGAAGCGCTGATGATGATTTGGAGTTTGGATTTGACTCGCCGGATTTCATGGAGGGCTTCGGTGGGAATGATGTCTTGATTGGTGAAGGTGGTGATGATCACGTTGTCGGTGGCGATGGAGATGACACCCTGCTTGGAAGTGGGGGCAATGATAGTCTCAACGGTGGAGACGGTTCTGACGTCATTGATGGAGGAGATGGTGCAGATAGTGCATATGGTGGCGCTGGCGCTGACACAATTCTTGGCTACGACGGCGATGATGGTCTCGAAGGAGGCGCCGGAAACGATTTTATAGTTGGGGGCGATGGTGCAGATTTAATCGGCGGTGACTTGGGCGATGATCTTTTGCACGGACAAAATGGTGATGACTTGCTCGTAGGAGGGGTTGGGAATGATACACTTTTTGGCGAGAACGGCGCTGATGTTATGGATGGTGGCGCGGGCGCGGACCTTTTGATTGGAGGCGCAAACAATGATCTTCTCGATGGCGGTTCTGGTGCCGACGAGTTGATCGGTGGTTGGGGTTCTGACACGCTCAGCGGTGGGGAAGGTAACGACACGCTTAACAGTGGCGCTGGTGCGGACAACCTCATTGGAGGCCTTGGAGACGACGCTTTCTACTTCGATAGTTTCGATGGTCAACTTGACCAAGTGACGGACTTCACAGTCGGTGCGGATAAATTGGTCTTCAACCAAAATGGTTTTGATGGACAATATCAGGGGATAGAGCTAATGCCATATGCCAATGGCTCGGCAACAGTTGTGCGTTTTCTCGATGATTTGAACATCGTTGATACCTCCCTTGGTGGAATTGTATTGGCAGAGGTGGAATATGGAACTTTTGGCCAGTCTGACTATATCGAGTTCTTCTAATCTGAACTGTAGGTATAGAGATTAGGATTGGTTTTTGCTCCGCCGCAGTGTCGACCACTTTCCTAAGTTATCATATTTTGTCTCGTGATTTTAGGTGGTTAATAGCCTGCTACCAGTTTCGGAAAAACCCTTTCTGAGTGTTTACGAAACGAGTAGCAGGCCATACTATCGTTTTACTGAGATGACTTTTCGCTATCGTCCATGTTATTATCGATAGGTGGGCCAAAAATGGAACGAAGAGACTTCATGAGACTACTTTTCGACAACTACTTTATAGTAGGTTCTTTATTGTACAACGTTCTTTCTTTTATCGTAAGTATGTTTACGCTGGAGCGCAATCGTTCATGTAGAACAGTGTACGGTACACCACTGGACCAGCTCAACGTCCGCAATAAGTCTTCATAGTTTATAGCAGAAAAAGCCCTCACCTCTCTATTGCGCTCAGCTGTGTCCAACGCGACCTGCGCGACAATTTGAAAGGCCAATTCTGGAGCCATTTGTGCCTCTTAGCAACTCTATGTTTCACCTACATTCAAGGCAACCGAGGTTAATATATGCCTAACAGATTGACCTGCTCCCCTGAAAAGTCCGCGCTTTGAAGTTAGTCTGTCCTTCAACTGAGGAGACAGACGATGAGAAAGAGCCGTTTCAGCGAAGAGCAGATCATTGGCATTTTGAAGGAGCGCCAGGCGGGTCTTGGTGCGAAGAAGCTCTGCCGCAAGCATGGGATCAGTGACGCGACATTCTACAAGTGGAGGTCGAAGTATGGCGGCATGGGAGTGTCGGACGCCAAGAAGTTGAAGTCCCTTGTGGCTGAAAACGCCAAGCTGAAGAAACTGCTGGCTGAGCAGATGATGGATGTGTCGACACTGAAGGAGATGCTGGGAAAAAGCTTCTGAGGCCCGGTTCGAGGCGAAGAGCTGTGGACTGGGCCACGAAGGAAAAGAGCTACACGCAACAGCGGGCCTGCACCCTCGCCGGGATCGATCCGCGCGTCTATTGGCGCCAACTGGATAGGCCGGAGGACACGGATCTGCGTGCGCGGCTGCGCGAGCTGTCGTCTGAACGACGTCGGTTTGGCTATCGACGGCTGGACATCCTATTGAGGCGCGAGGGTTGGGCCGTGAACTGGAAGAGACTCTCCAGGATCTACAAGGAAGAGGGGCTCACCGTGCGCAAGCGGGGCGGCGGGAAAAGAGCTCTCTGCACCAGGGCGCCCATGGCGATCCCGCAGGGACCGAACCAGCGATGGAGCCTTGACTTTGTGTCTGACAGTTTGTCCTGCGGTCGTCGGTCCCGCATCTTGAACGTGATCGACGACTTCAGCAGGGAATGTCTGGCGGCCGTCGTCGCCACATCACTGTCTGGCATCCGTGTCGCCCGCGAACTGGAACGGATCGCCGAGATGAGGGGATACCCGTGCATGGTGGTCTCAGACAATGGAAGGGAGCTCACCTCGAACGCGATCCTGAAGTGGCAAGAAGACCGCAAAGTCGAGTGGCACTACATAGCCCCGGGCAAACTCATGCAGAATGGGTTCGTTGAATCGTTCAATGGTCGAATGCGCGATGAACTTCTGAACGAGCACCTGTTCGACACCCTGCGCCATGCCCGCAATTTGGTGGCGGCATGGCGCACCGACGTCAACCACCACCGCCCGCACTCCAGCCTCGCTGGCCTGACACCGTGGGAGTATGCTAATCGGTCAGAGAAAGACCAAAACCTGAACAGAGCTAACTCATAAACGAGGACTCCAAGGTGGAGTAGCCCCCTGAAAGTGGTGCACCAACTGGGATAGATTGTCCCGCAAATTGGAGGATCAGCGATGGCTGGGAAACGAGAAAAGCCCGAAGAGATCGTATCGAAGCTTCGGCAGGTTGAA
>NZ_JBBIFX010000008.1:0-5206 GCF_037543845.1 Gymnodinialimonas ulvae | reverse complement strand
GATCGCCAGGAACGCAACAATCGTCTCAGGCCCCCGCCGCGCCGCAACCGCAACCCGCGCCCCAGGCACAACACCCGCCGCCACAAGACCCCGCGCAAGCGCATCACTGCGCGCGTCCAAATCGCCGTAACTCAGAGCCTCACCGCCACTCGAAACCGCCACCCCATCGGCAAAGCTCCGCGCAACTTCAGCAAAACGACCGGGGATGTTGTCTTTGAAATCTTTACTCATAAACATGGCAAACATCTTCTTGGTGTTGATCGTGTAGAGCGTTTCGTGCGCCGGGGATTATGTGGTGCTTGGTGTCTTCCGGCAGCATTTATCGGCGTCGTCGGTGTCACGTCGAGGCGCAGATCGAGAATATCTCAGTATTCAGTTCCATTAACAAATACGATTCGGGCGATAGCGTCCAACATTTCCATACTCCCACATACTCTCAAAACTGAAAACACACGTGCCGGACAAAGCCGGACGCGGATGCAATGTAGGCATTGAAAACGGCCAAAGAATGGCGGTTCGGGCCGGGGTGTGCCTAGCGCTGCTTAACCCTGGTGTAGGCCGCAATCAGCGTATCAACCTGATGATCCCAGCTGAGCTCGGTTTCGACCCTGTTCCGCCCATAGGCCCCCATTTCGGCACGCCGCGCAGGATCATCAAGCAGGCCCGCAATCTTGCCCGCCATGTCCGACGTGTCGTTTTCGGCGGCATAAAGCGACGCCTCAAGGGCCGAATAGCGCCCTTCGGTCACGTCGAACTGCACGATGGGTTTTTCAAAAGCCATATATTCGAGGATCTTGTTCATCGTCGATTTGTCGTTCATCGGGTTCACCCGGTCGGGGTTCACGCAGACATCCGACGAGCTGAGCACGGAAAACAGCGCCTCATCGGGTGCGCGGCCGGTGAAGGTGACGTGGTCCTGTAGACCCAGATCCGCGGCCATCGCCTTGAGATCGTCCAGCGCCGGCCCCCCGCCCACAAGGGCGAATTGCGTGTCATAGCCGCGCTCGAAGACCAGCTCCCGCGCCGCTTCCAGCAGCAAATCGAGCCCTTCCTGATCGCCCATCACGCCGACATAGCCCACCAGATGTTCGCGCCCATTGCGCCATTTCGGGTCGGGCTCCATCCGGTTGAGCCGCGTCAGATCGGGCCCGGAGCGCACGACAAACACATCCTCGGAGGCCTTGCCCCCGCGCGTCATGGCAATCTCGCGGTAGCTTTCGTTGGTCGAGATCACCACATCCGCCGTGCGGAAATTCAGCCGCTCGAACAGGACCATCAGTTTCCAGAAGAAGCCGCGCTTGTTGAACTTGGCCTCGTAAAGCTCGGGGTTGATGTCGTGATGGTCGAAAATGTAGCGCTTGCCGAACAGCTTGAAGGGCCAGGCCACAAGGAAGATCAGATCGGGCGGATTGCACCCTTGAATCGTGTCTATACCGCGGGTTCGAGCCACTTTGAGCGCCAGCCGCATCTCGTGCCAGAGCGCCGCGCCATATTCCACCAGATAGCCCGAGGCCCCCTTGGCATCGAGCGGCAGGGGGTGGCGGTGGATATGCACCCCATCCAGCAGCTCATAGCGCGCCTCATAGCCCTTGCCGGTCGGGCAGATCACGGAGACCTCCGCGCCCGCCGCCGTCAGCGTGCGGCATTCGTGCCAGACGCGCCGGTCAAACGGCAGCGGCAGGTTTTCCACGATGATCAGGATCTTGCGCCCGGCCAGCGGTTGCTCGGCGCGCACGGCATCCATCCGGGGCGTCGACGAGACGCCTGCGTCCACGGCCAGTTCGTTCACTTCAGGCTCCCCAGATCGCGCGTCTCGGCCCCGCCGAGGTCCAGATCCTTCACCGTGGCATTGGTCACGATGACACGGGCATAATCCCCCTTGCCGGCGGTGGCATCGGCGTGGGCCTTGTCGACCAGCAGACGCTCCAGATCGGGCAACTGGCTATAGGCATAGCCCAGGTTCGCGCCCACCAGCATGTCGGCGCGGATCGCGGGGTCGTAGATCTCCAACGCATAGCCCGCGGCCAGCAACTTGCGCGCCAGGTCCACGTTCGGGCTTTCGCGCAGATCATCGGTGCCCGCCTTGAAGGCCAGACCCGCGATCAGAACCCGTGCGCCCGGCGCCAGCCCTTCGACGGCATATTCGAACAGCCGGTGCTTATGCGCCTCGTTCGAGCGGATCAGGCTGTCGACCAGCGGCAGGTTGGTGCCGGTGTCGGCCGCGATATGGCTGAGCGCGCGCACATCCTTGGGCAGGCACGATCCGCCGAACGCGCCACCGGGCCGCGTGTAATAGGGCGAGATGTTGAGCTTGGTGTCAGAGACGAAGATCTCATGGACCTGTTGCGCCGAGACGCCCAGTTGCAGGCAGGTGCGCCCGATCTCGTTGGCAAACGCCACCTTGACCGCGTGCCAGGTGTTGTCGACGAACTTGGTGATCTCGGCCTCGCGGTAGCCCACGTGGAACACCGGCGCCTCGATCCCCTCATGGAGCGCGTCCATCGCCGCGTCGGGCTTGCCGTCTTTCGTGCCGATGACGATCTTTGGCGGCGCGAAGTAATCGGCCACGGCGGACCCTTCGCGCAGGAACTCGGGGTTGTAGGCGATGGTGATCGGCGCGTCGTCGCCCAGGATGCTGTCGAAGATCGGCTGCACCAGCCCTTCGCAGGTGCCCGGACGGAAGGTCGAGCGATAGGCCACCGTCAGCGGTTTCGCGCGCGAAACGCCCACCAGGGCGCGGGCGATCTGACGGCTGACATCGGCGACATAGCCCATGTTGTGGGCGCCATCGGCGGCCGAGGGTGTGCCGACGCAGACAATCGCGATATCGGCCCCGTCAAGCGCATCACCGATCTCGGTGCGGGCCGAGATCCGACCCTGCGCCAGACCCTCGGTCAGCATCTCGGAGACCTCGGGCTCGACGATCGGCGCGGTGCCTTCGTTGATCTCGGCGACCTTGCGCGCGCTCACGTCAACGCCAATGACTTCATGCCCCTGACGGGCAATACAACAGGCCGCGGTAAACCCGACATAGCCCAAACCAAAAATAATGACTTTCACGTTTCTGCCTCTGATCAGCGACCCCCAGCGGGGAGTGGCACAGGGGTCGGCTCATTTCAACCGTGCCAGCGTCGCATGGGTCCGGTTGGGGGGGCGGGAAAACCTCCATTGGTCTCCCCGTTATTCCGAGCGAATATAAGTCCATAACGTAGGAACAGGTCTACCGGACCGGATCCGCATGGGTGCCCCCTCCACCCAAAAATGCAATCGGGCCCCGCAAGGGGGCCCGAAGGATCGTGATAAGGTGCTGAAAGATCAGGCGGCCAACGCGTCGTCATCGTCGTCGTTGTTGCGATCCTCATCGGGATCGGCCTCGACCGCGCTGCTGATGAGCGCATGCAGAAGGCCTGCATCCGGGCTGACGTCCGAACCGGGCGCGGCCTCGCCGAGCCAGACGTTGTCGACCAGGGCTGTCACACCATCGCCCCAGATCGTGCCAACGGCCATGCCGTGGAACGCCATGGGCGCCGTCTCACCGCTGGCTGCGACACTGTCCACGACATCGCCGTCAATCGCCATCGTCAGCTGCCCGGCATCGCCATCATAACCGATGGAGAACGTGTGTTCGCGCAGATCGTCGAAAGTGGTGTCACCGCTGTTGACGCGGAAACTGCCCTCATCGGTATCCAGACGGAACGACACCGAACGATCGTCTTCGATCACCGCCTCGAAGGCGCGCGGGAAGTGGATGAACCGGCCCGTATCCGATGCGTCGAGCAGCTGGATATCAAGGCTCAGGCCGAAGTTGTCGAGCTCGTGGAGCTGTTCGTTGCCGCGCTCCAGCCGGAAGAAGTCGTTCCCACGACCGCCGATCTCATAGGCGCTGTCGCCGCGCCCGGTTGCGGTGATGTCACGGGCATCGCCATCGCGGAAATCGCTGTCGAAATCGGACGCGTCCCGCAGGCCGGCCTCGAAATCAATATCGAGAAGCGTGGTGAAGAAATCCGCCCCATCGGGCATGTCATCCCCACCATTCGACGGATCAACCGGGCCCGGATTGCCCGAACCGCCGCCGACAAGGCCGCCCACCGGCGGGGTGGGGGCCGGATCGAAGGTCTCGCCCACATCCAGCGACAGATCCACGCCGGCTTCCATCGGATCGGTGCCAAGGAAGATGTCATCGACGACCGCATTCACCGAATTGCCCCATATCGAGCCGACCGTCAGGCCGTGGAATGAGGCGTCGCCGGTGCTTCCGCTGGCCTCCGTGGTGCCCACGACCGTGCCGTCGATCGACATCGACAGCGTGCCGGCCGCATCATCATAGCCGACCGCGAACAGGTGCGTGTCACCATCGTTGAGGACCACATCGCCGCTGTTGATCTGGAAGACGCCTTCATCGGTGCGCAGCTCGAACGTGACGGTGCCGTCACGACCGACCGAGGCCTCGAAGGTCCGCGGGAAGTGCAGGAAGCGACCGACATCGTCCGAACCCAGCAAGGTGATTTCCATCTCCAGGCCGAAGCTGTCGAGGTTGTGGATCTGATCGTTGTCGACATCGAGGCGCACCATCCGGCCGCTGCCGATCCGGTAGCCGCTGCCGTCGGGCGTATCGACGACATTTCTGTCGGAGCCGCTGCGCAGGTCGCTGTCAAAGTCCGACAGATCCTCAACGCCGTTTTCAAAATTGGCGGCGAAAAGGGTCGAGGCCTGCGTGCCGGTCACCGGAGCGGAAGGCGCGGAAGGCGCGGCAGGCTCAGGCTGCTGCGGCTCGTCCTGGGCCTCGACGGGCTCAGGCTGCGGCTCGGGCGCGGGCTGCTGCGGTGCCTGACCGCCCTGGCCGCCCGTGGACGCACCGCCGGGCTGCGACGCCGATGCGCCGGTGCCGACAAACTCGCTGCCGGAGCGCAATTGCCAGCCGTTGGGGCCGATATCACCGCCATTGGCCGCGTTCACGAAGTGATCGCCAACATAGTTGGGATCGCGCGGGTCGTAGGAGATGATGATGTTGTCGTTCAGGCTGTCGTCACGGTCGCTGACGATGTTGGGCGTGATGTTGTTGTTCACCTCACCGTTGCGCACGCCTTCCAGGCGGATGCGCGGCGCAAAGGAGGTGTCGCCGTCGGCCTTGATCGTGACCGCGTCCTGGTTCCACAGCAAGGTGTTGCCTTCCACCAGCACGCCGTTGGCGCCTTCGACGCCGATG
>NZ_JBBIFX010000007.1:0-7225 GCF_037543845.1 Gymnodinialimonas ulvae | reverse complement strand
GAAATCGCCCGGCCGCTCGTCCGCCATCACATGGAACAGACCCGCCGTCAGCCACATCGTGGTGATCCGCTCGCGCGCGATCACCGCGCCAAGCCCGCGCAGCGTGCCCGTCTCTTCGCCCTCCGGCAGCACAAGCGTGCCGCCGTTCAACAGCGCGCCCCAGATCTCCAGCGTCGCCGCGTCAAACGCCAAGGGCGCGTTCTGCAGGATCCGCTCGTCGGGGCCCAGATCCATGAAATCCTGTCCCTGCACCAGCCGCACGATGCCACGATGGGGCACCATCACCCCCTTGGGCCGGCCGGTGGAGCCCGACGTGTACATCACATAAGCCACGCTCTCCGCACCCGGCGTGGGCAGCGCCGCCGCCTCGGCACTATCGGCCCCAACAGGCGCATCAGGGTCTATTTTGGTGACCCCCAGCGCCTCCAGCGCCGGGAAGTCCCCGACCACGAAATCAATCTCCGCCTCCGCGCGGATATGCTCCAGACGCTCCGCCGGATAGCTCTCGGGAAGCGGCACATAGCCCGCCCCTGCCTTCAGGATCGCCAGGAACGCAACAATCGTCTCAGGCCCCCGCCGCGCCGCAACCGCAACCCGCGCCCCAGGCACAACACCCGCCGCCACAAGACCCCGCGCAAGCGCATCACTGCGCGCGTCCAAATCCCCGTAACTCAGAGCCTCACCGCCACTCGAAACCGCCACCCCATCGGCAAAGCTCCGCGCAACTTCAGCAAAACGACCGGGGATCCCCATGGTCGTGGCCTCGGTGCTCTCGGGGCTTGGCGATGCGGCAGGCCCTGTGACCTGCGACAGCGCCTGCGCGGCACTGATGGCGGCCAGCGGACGATCTTCGTCGTCGCAAATCCGCTCCAGCAGGGCGATGAATCGGTCGATCTGCCGCGAGACGGTGGCCTCTTCGAACAGATCGGCGGCAAAGCTCCATTCCGTGCGCACCTCATCGGGGCTGTCGGTCAGGTTGAGATACAGTTCGAAATGCTCATGGCTGCGCGGGTTGGTGACGAATTCGGTCTCGGTCGGGCCGAAGGACATCGTGCTGAGGTCGATGCCGTTGTCGATGTTGAACACCACCGGCACCAGCGTCAGGCGCCCCTCGTCGCGCGGCAGGCGCAACTCGCGGACCAATTCGCCATAGGTGAAGGTCTGATGTTCGAACGCATCGAGCATCGCCGTGCGCACCTGCCCGAGGTAATCGGCGAAACTGCCCTGCCAGTCGATGGCGGTGCGGATCGGCAGAAGGTTCACGCAATGGCCCACGACACTGTCCATGCCGCGCGCCGATTGCCCGGCGGCCGGCAGGCCGATGACGATATCCGACGCACCCGCCAGACGCGCCACATGCAGCTTGTAGGCCGCCAGCATCAGCGTCACGAAGGTGGTGCCGCTGCTGCGCGCAAGCGCCCGCAGACGCGCCACCAGATCATCGGGCAAGGCCCGGTCGATGCGCGCGCCGCGGGTGCTGCGCCGCGCCGGGCGCGGGTGATCGGTGGGCAGATCCAGCACCGGGGTCGGCCCTTCGAACCGCGACAGCCAATAGGCGCGCGCCTCATCGGCCTCCGGCGTGCGGGCCCAATCCAGCTCGGCCCGGACGTAATCCACAATGCTCAGCGGCGCGGGTAGACCCGCCGCCACGCCATCGCGGCTGGCGGTATAAATCGCGCCGATATCGCGCATGATCACATCAATCGACCACCCGTCGCAGACGATGTGATGGGCGGTGATGATCAGGTGATGCCGGGTCTCCGACAAGGCCACCAGATGCGCCCGGACCAGCGGCCCGGTTTCCAGGTTGAAGGGCGTGTCGACCTCATCCGCGATCAGGCCACGCAGAGCCGCCTCCTGCGCCTGCGCATCCTGTGCCGTCAGGTCCACCAACGGCACCGCGATCTCCATCTCGGGATGGATCTGCATCGTCATGCCATCGGGCGCGAAGGTCGCGCGCAGGGCGTCGTGGCGGGCAAAGGCGGCGCGCGTGGCGTCCCGCAGGGCGTCGCGGTCCACCGCACCCTCCAGCTTGAGCGTCACGCTTTCGTTGTAGGCCGCCGACACTTCGGGCGTCAGAACCATCGCCGCCGCGATCTCGCGCTGCGCTTCGGTGGTCTCGATCTCAAGCGATCCAAGCGGCGCATTCATCGCCTCGGCAATCGCGGCCGATCCGCCCGGCAGGGACAGACGCGGTGCAACACCGCTGATCTGCGGCCCGCCATAAGGCACGGCCTCACGCCCGCTCAGCAGACCTGAGGCGCGCATCTCAAGCGCAGAATCCTTGAACGCCTCGACCACGTGATCGATGTCCGCATCGTCATGGGCGGCGGTCATGTAGCTGGGGAAGCCTTCCAGCAAGAACACCCCCCGGTCGCGCATATGCGCGCCCAGAAGCGGCCCGAATTTCTGATCCTCGTCGATGCGCAGATACATAAGCGAGCCGCAATTGGGCATCCGGAACGGCATGTCGTTGTCTTCGAACCAGCGGTCGACCCGCCCGGCCAGACGGTCGCCCTTGGCATTGACCGTCTTCCAGAACAGCGGCGGCTGATCGCGGAAGAATTGCAACATCGCGCGCAGGCTGGCCATCGCCAGCGGGTGGCGCACAAACGTGCCCGCAAAGAACGTCACCGGTGCGGAGGGGAAGCTGTCGTCGCCATAGCCCCACTGGCCGCCATCGAACGTGTCCATGTAGCGCGCCTTGCCCGAGACCACGCCCACCGGCATGCCCCCGCCCACGACCTTGCCATAGGTCACAAGGTCGGCCTCGACCCCGTAATAGGCCTGCGCCCCGCGCGGTCCAAAGCGGAAGCCGGTGACCACCTCGTCAAAGATGAACAGCGATCCCGATTTCTCGGTGATGCGGCGCACTTCGCGGATGAATTCGGCGGGGCGGAATTCGGGGCGGCGGCTTTGCACCGGCTCCACCATCACGGCGGCCAGGCTGTCGGCGTTCTTGCGGATGTAATCAAGCGCTTGCGGCGTGCCATAGGGCAGAACCACGACGTTCTTGACCGCGTCACGCGGCACACCGGGGGCCAGCGGCAGGGTCCGTGGACCATCCTTGCCATCGATCCCGCGCACCAGCACTTCGTCGAAATTGCCGTGGTAGTCGCGGGCGAAGACCACGATCTTGTCGCGGCTCGTCACCGTGCGCGCGAGCCGCATCGCCGCATAAACGGCCTCTGATCCGGTGCACACGAAGCTGGCGCGGTCATTGCCCGTCACCTCGCAGAACAGCTCCGCCGCCTCCATCGCGGCCAGGCTTTGCGGCCCGACCTCGAAACCGGCGTTCATCTGCTCTTCGACGGCTTTCACCACATGATCCGGCGAATGGCCCAGGAACCCGGGGCCGAAGCCGTTGAGGATGTCGATATATTCGTTGCCATCCACGTCCAGAAGGCGCGAGCCCTTCGATTGGACCGTGACGATCTGATAGACGAGGTCCTTCCACATCCGGTTGAACCCCGACGCGGTGCGCGGGTCGGCATGGGTCGGGCGGTGTTTCTCGGTCAGCGCCTTGGATTGCGGCGTCTTGGCATTGAAACGTGCACTCAGCGCATCGATATGGGCGCGCTGCTCGGGCGTGATCTCATCGGCGTCGCGCGCGATTTTCGTCACCGGCGCAGAAGACGGCGTGGCCTTGTCGGTATCGGGCGCATCCCCGGGCGCGTCTTCCGTCTCGATCCGGGTCATCTCCGCCATCGGCGTGCGGTCGGCGGGCGGGGTGCCGGCCAGATTGCCCTCGGCCGTGATATGATCGGCCAGCGCCTGCAACGTGTCGAAGCCGTCGATCAACTGCCGCAGCGAGACCGACACACCGAAGCGGTCGGTCAATTCCCGCGTCACCTGCGTGAGCATCAGCGAGTCGAAGCCAAGTTCAAGGAACCCGGCATCGGCGGGCATGTCCTCGGGCTCCACCCCCGACAATTCGTTGAGCAGATCGCGCAGCGCATCAATCGCGCTGACCGGGGGCGCATCGGCAATCTCGGCCTCTGCAACCGCGCTTGTATCGGCCCTAAGCGCCTGAACAGAGCCTGTTTCGACATCGACAGGCTCGACCCAGAAGCGTTTGCGCTGGAACGGATAGGTGGGCAGGCCCGTGGCCTGGGCCCGGTCGCCCGCATGGGGGTCAATCCGCGTCCAATCCACCGCATATCCATGGGCCCAGAGCATCCCGAAGGCCTCGGCCATGGCCCGCGCGCTGTCGCGATCCTCGGCCTGCGCATGGGGCAGCGAGGCAATCGCGGGCTGGCCCGTCTTGCGGTCGGGGTTCTGCGCGCCAAGCATCGTCATCGTGCGACCCGGCCCGGTCTCAAGGAAGATATGCTGCGCCTCGGCCCAAAGCATCTGCATCGCATCGTAGAAGCGCACCGGGCGGCGCATGTGGTTCGCCCAATACTCGGGATCGGTCGCCTCATCCTCGGTCAGCCAACCGCCCGTGACAGTCGACAGGATCGGGATCTGCGGCGCCCGCAACGACAGCTTGGCCACCGCCGCGCGGAACGGCGCCAGCGCGGGCTCCATCATATGCGAGTGGAAGGCATGGCTCGTGTGCAGCCGCGAGGTCACAATCCCCTCGGCCTCCATCTCGGCGAGAACCGTATCGGCCACATCCTCGGGCCCGGCCAGAACGCAGGCCTGCGCGCCATTCACGGCGGCCAGATCAAGGCCCTTGTCCAGCCACGGTGCCAGATCCTCTTCCGGGGCCCGCACCGAAACCATCACACCCTTCGGCAGATCCGCCATCAACCGCCCACGCAGCGCGATCAGACCCAGCGCATCGGGCAGGTCGATAACCCCCGCCACCGTCGCGGCGGCGAATTCACCGATCGAATGGCCCACCATCGCATCGGGGGTGATGCCGCGATGGGCCCATTCCTTGGCCAGCGCATAGCCGATCGAGAAAATCGCAGGCTGCGCCAGGGCGGTGTTTTTCAACCGCTCGGTCATCTCCGCATCCTGTTCGGCAGGCGCGTGGATCACGTCGAGCAGGTTCACTCCAAGCTCGGGCTCCAGGATCTGCGCACACAGGCTCAGCGCTTCGCGGAACACCGGCGCGGTTTCGTAAAGTTCTCGCGCCATGCCCACATGCTGCGCGCCCTGACCGGGGAACAGGAAGGCAATCTTGCTGCGCCGACCGGCGGCCACGGGCTTGATCGCGACACGGGCCGCATCGGCCAGACCGGCCATGTCTTCGGCCACCACAACCGCACGCTGCCCAAAGGCGCGGCGCCCGGAGCGCAGCGTCTCGGCCACCGCATCGGCATCGGCGTCGCCGTGGGCCTCGGCCCACTGGCCCAGATCGGTGACGCCCTGTTTCAACGCATCTGGTGACGAGGCCGAAACGGGGAACACCCTCAGGCCGTCCGCCGGGGCAAGCGCCACGGGCTCGGCAACCGGGGCCTCTTCCAGGACCATGTGAATATTCGTGCCACCGACCCCAAAGGCCGACACCCCGGCACGGCGCGGCGTCTCACCGCGCGACCAATCCATCGTCTCGGTCACGGGAAAGAACGGCGAGGCCTCGAAATCAATGCGCGGGTTGGGCGCCGTATAGTGCAAAAGCGGCGGAATAGTCCCGTTTTTCAGGCTCAGCGCCGTCTTGATCAGGCCCGTCACACCGGCGGCAATATCAAGGTGACCAACATAGGTCTTGGCCGAACCAAGCGCGGTCTTGCCCTCGCTTGCGCCAAACGCATCGCTCAGCGCGGCAAATTCAATCGGATCGCCAAGCGGCGTGCCGGTGCCGTGCGCCTCGATATAGCCGATCTCGGACGGATCGACGCCCGCCGCCTCATGGGCGGCCCGGATCACATCGGCCTGCGCCTGGATCGACGGCGCGGCATAACCCGCCTTGTCCGACCCGTCGTTGTTGATCGCAAAGCCGCGGATGACCGCGATCACCTCCTGCCCATCCTCCAGCGCATCTTCCAGACGGCGCAGCGCCACAAGACCCGCCCCGTCGCCAAAGACCGTGCCGGTCGCCTCGGCATCGAAGGTACGGCAATGCCCGTCCGCCGACGCCATGCCATCGGGCGTATAAAGATAGGGCCGTTTCGACGGGAAGGTGACGGACACACCACCCGCCAGAACCATGTCCGCATCGCCCTTGCGCAGCGCCTCGATCCCCTGCCCCACCGCGACAAGCGATGTGGAGCACGCCGTCAGGACCGTCATCGCCGGCCCCCGCAGGTTCAGCTTGTAGGCCACGCGGGTGGCGATGAAATCCTTGTCGTTGCCGAACAGCGTGGCGAAATCCTTCACCGGATAGCCCGCCGCCAAAGCCCGCGACGCGCCCGGAGGCGACAGCAGGTTGTTGAGCAGATAGCTGTTCTGGCTCGATCCCGCGAAAATGCCGATCCGCCCCGGGAACCGCTCGGGGTCAACGCCTGCATCATCGAGCGCCGTCTGCGCCACTTCCAGAAGGATACGATGCTGCGGGTCCATCCGCTCGGCCTCGCGCGGGGGGATGCCGAAATGGCTGGCGTCGAACATCTCCGCGTCCGGCATGACGCCGCGCGCGCGCACGTAAGGCGCGTTCGGGTCGTCCCGCGTGGGGTCGATCTCCAACTCGTCTTCCGAGAAATGCGAGATCAACTCGCGCCCCTCCGTCAGGGCCTCCCAGAACGCATGGACCGAGGGCGCACCGGGGAAGCGCCCGGCCATGCCGACAATCGCAACAAGACCCTGTCCGGCCGCTTTGGGCCTGTTCTCGCGGGTCACAGCCGCCCTACCGGGCTTGCTCTCCCCGGCCAGATGCGCAGCCAGACGCAGCACCGTGGATTTCAGGAAAAAGTCCGAAATCGGGAAGGTCCGGTCCAGCGCGGTCTGCACGCGTTCATGCACCCGCGCCACATGCAGGGACGACGCCCCGAGATCGAAGAAATTGACATCGCGCGCGACATCATCCTGACCCAGAACATCGGCCATCGCCTCGGCGATCAGTGCCTCGATCGCGGCTGTATCGGCGGCGGCTGCATCAGGCGTGGCCTCTTCGGCAGGGCTCTGATCCGGCGCCATTTTCGGAATGCCCCTTGCCTCCAGGTCCTTTCGATCGACTTTTCCGTTCTGGTTCACCGGCAGCGCGTCGAGCCGTGCGAGGCGTTGCGGCAGCGCGTAGTCCGGCACCCGTTCGGCCAGGTGCGCCGACAGCTCCGCCGCCTCCGCCGCACCCGTGTAATAGCCCACCAGCGTCTTGTCCGCGCCATCCGCGCCAGCC
>NZ_JBBIFX010000006.1:0-10646 GCF_037543845.1 Gymnodinialimonas ulvae | reverse complement strand
CGGTCAGGCCGCACAGCGCTTTGGGGTATCGACCGCCCGCGCCGGCAAGCATCGTTCCAATGGACCAGAGGCCAACGATGCACTAACAATCAAACCGGACCACCCGATGGGGGCACACCAATCCAAAAGCTGTACCGCTGTCGCGATACAACTCCAGAAAGCGGTAACTCCCGATCAAGTAAGGGAGGGTTCAACTACGCTTGTTAACAAAGTCTTTACTATACTTGCGGCATTTGGATGGCAATCAACGCATCACGCGCATGGAGCCCCCTTAGTGTCCAAGCTTCAAAAAATTCCACTGTCACCGACGCCTGTGACTGAAACGATCTGCTTGCCGAACACTTTTCCAGCTATGTTTCACATCTGCGATATGCGCGGGCGAATTATACAGGTCAGCGACGATTGGCTGACGGCACTAGGATACGCACGCGAGGAAGTGATCGGCCGAAAGAACGTGAGCTTTCTTACAGACGACTGTGCCGCAACATCCCAAACGCTAATGCACGTGTTGTTTAAAGACGGGAGCCTAGACGATCTAAGCAATGAATTCGTTGCGAAATCAGGAGCAATCGTACCAGTTAGTCTTTCTGCACAAGTTCTATTGGATGACGCTGGCCAAAATATCGGGACAGCAACTGTTCTCAAGCACGTCGGCGCGGAAAGCGGGATCATCGAAGAACTGCGCGTCAAATCCAATCGTCTGCAATCCTGCATCGAAGGCACAAACGCTGGAACCTGGGAGTGGAACGTGCAGACCGGCGAAACGCGCTTCAACGACCGTTGGGCCGAGATCGTGGGCTACCGATTGGAGGAACTGCGTCCGATCTCGATCGATACCTGGCTAGCACTCATACATCGGGACGACCTGCAGCGATCAAGCGACGCATTGAAGCGGCACTGGGACGGCGAGACCGACCAATACGACATCGAAGCGCGAATGCGCCACCGTGACGGACATTGGGTATGGGTACATGACCGTGGTCGCGTATTCACGTGGACGGATGACGGGAAACCAGAATGGATGTTTGGAACGCACTTCTGCCTTGATGAGCAACGAATGCGGGCGCAGCATGCTGAGCGCATGAAGCGCCTGTTGAATCGGACGGGCCGTGCGGCAGGCGTGGGAGGCTGGGAACTCGATCTCGAAACGAATGAGCTCGTTTGGACAGAGGAAACGCGCCGCATTCACGGCGTCGGCAAAGACTATGTTCCAAATGTGGAAGATGCGCTTAATTTCTATCCACCCGAAGCGAAGGAACCGCTTTCGCAGGCAGTAAATAGGGCAATGGAAGACGGAACTCCCTGGGATTTGGAACTTCCCTTTGTCCGCGCGACGGGAGAGCGCATCTGGGTCAGAGCGATTGGCGAAGTCAAGTTTCTCGGCGCCAAACCCAGACATCTCTTTGGTGTTTTCCAGAACATCACAGACCGTGTGCGTAGGGATGATGAACTATTAAAAGCGCGCGAAAAGGCACAGAAAGCCCAGGAACGTTTGTGGGCAGCCGTCGAGGCGGTCCCAGATGCCTTCGCTCTATACGACTCCGATGATCGCGCTGTAATGTTCAACCAGAAGTATCGCGATCTCTACTCGGACTCTGCCGTAGCGATCGAAGTAGGACAGACATTTGAGAGCATTCTGCGCGAAGGGTTGCGCCATGGCCAATACGTCGAAGCAGTCGGTCGAGAAGATGAATGGCTCGAGGAGCGGCTCGAACGGCATCGGAACCCATCGGGTCCCATATCTCAGCAGCTACCGGGCGACCGTCATGTGATGGCGCATGAGGCTCGGCTCGCCAACGGGGATACCGTCGGCTTTACGGTTGATGTGACGCAGCTTAAGCAGCAAGAACGCGAGCTGCAAAGGCGCGCCAATGCGCTTGAAACCGCGGCCGTGACGGACCCACTGACCGGATTACGAAACCGTCGCGGACTTGACGACTACATTTGCAGCCTCGCCGAAACCGCAAATGGCGCCTTTGGCATTGTTCACCTCGATCTTGACCGCTTCAAGCCGATCAATGACGTCTTCGGTCATGCGGCCGGAGACAACCTGCTTCGCGCAGTGGCAGAGGTTCTTACTTCGAGCGTTCGCGAGGGCGACTGCGTTGCGCGGGTCGGTGGCGATGAGTTTGTTCTTGTTCTGAATGGACCCTGCACGAAAGACATTGCCCAAGAAGTCGCCGACCGCATCATCGCCCGGTGTCGGGAGCCATTTGCCTGGCAAGACAAAGTGCTACACTTCGGTATTAGCGCCGGGATAGCGATTGGTGGCGCCGCCGATCTGCCAAACTTGCAAGAAGACGCGGATATCGCACTGTATGAAGCAAAGCGATCGGGAAGAGGCCGCCACCACATTTTCGGCGAACTGCTTCGGCGTCAGGTCGAAGATCGGAAGATCCTATCAGACGATCTTCTCCTGGGCATGGAGCGCGGTGAGATCGTCGGTCACTATCAGCCGCAGATCTGCGCAAGGACCGGGGCCATGATCGGAGTGGAAGCCTTGGCGCGATGGCAGCATCCAACGCGTGGTCTTCTATATCCCGAGGATTTTCTTGACATAGCTGATGACCTCGGCCTGATCAGCGGCATCGATCAAACCGTCTATCTACACGCTATCGATACGGGACGACGCTTCAGTGAAATAGGAATTCCCTTGTCCAAAGTCTCAGTCAATGTCAGCCTCAAGAGGTTGGCCGAAACAAGTGACCTTTCATGGCTTGAAGGCGCCGGAAACTTACCGTTTCGCCTCAACCTCGAAGTCCTCGAGACGCTGGATGTCGATAAACACTTCGAGAGCATTGAAGGCCTGCTGGCGCATCTGCGCGAGAAGGAGATCTCCATAGAAATTGATGATTTTGGAAGCGGGCATGCCTCACTTACATCCCTGCTCAAGTTCAAACCGGAGCGTATCAAGCTTGACGGGGAGATCGCACGGGCCTCTGTCCAACAAGGCTCTTGGGCACGCGAAATGGTGCAAGCCATTGGCGACATGTGCCGCAGACTTAATATCGCAATGACGGCAGAAGGCTTGGAAACGCAAGAGCAGGTAGACCTTATGTGCGCGATGGGTTGTGATACTTTGCAAGGTTACCATTTTGGCCGCCCAATGGCGCGAGATCATCTCGAGGCCTCGATGAAGTCCACTTAGCTACAGTCCGGAGCAATCGCTGCCGCGCATGCGCTGTCCTATGTAGAACCGACTGCTTTCCACGCAGCAATATCTCATTGCTTTCACAGAGTGCGAATGGCTGCTGTTCGCGCTGAACGTGGCGACTGCAGCTTCATCCCGCAATCTACCGGTTCGCCGTTGGTCTGATGTCGCGCCTGCCGCGAAAGTCCGCAATGCGGGCTGCGGGTGCAGAATGAAGCGGCAGTGATCAAAGGCTGCTTTGGGCCGAAGAATGTCGCTTTGAAGCACCCTGATCTGGGACCCGACACTTCAGTTTTTGACCGAAAAGACTGCGAAGCCCATAAGTCCTAAATGCGATCGACAGTCAGCATTTGTTGTCCCAGCCTGAGGCTGAGAGCAGCGGAAGCTGCCTAATTCTGCTGCACAAACCGCATCCCGCGGAGATCCTGACTCCAACAAAAAAACGACTTAAGTTGCTGATATAAAGCAGCTTTCAGACCTCGTCACCTTGGCCACCAATCTGTTGATCCTGCAAGGCGATGCGGAACTCAACGATCCGCTCTTGCCCGGCCCGATTGAGACGTCACCGCCCTATCCGACGACCGAGGATGGAGAGGAGGAAACAACGGAGTGACCCGCGGCTAGCAGGTCTGGTGCGGGGCTTAGTTCACGAGACGGATGACATCCGGTATGGAGGTGCCGCTTGATTCGAGCGCGATGTAAATGACGCCAACAAAAAGCACCAGCCCCGTCGCCACTTGGACCACGGCTGGCATTCAAGCGATCGATGCGACGCCATTTACACATTATTAAGGATCAGACGGTACAACTGGGCAGATACTCATGTATACAGGTGGCCAGCACTAAATTTGAACGAAGTAATCGCGACAACATCCGATGCGACCGCGTCAGCCGAACGAAACCAAATGGAACAAACGCGTAGAGTTCTTGAGCGCGGGCTCGTTCGCCTTTTCCAGAAATGGACTGTGGAAGGGCACAGACAACCGCTCAGCGCATAGTCTTGGTAGAAAACCCAATTTGAGATATCTTACTTTGGTTCCTTTACCCGGTATTAACTAAATCTATGGATTCCTCTTCTAGTCAAAGGGGACATCCAGAATGGCAGACGAACAATTCTTCAAACAGCTTGCGCAGCTCATTGCTGTATCCTCAGAATACAACATGCCGCTTTCCCGCGATCTAGAGGAGACGCTGTACAACGCAGTCGCGATGGATCTCGGGCTTAGTCCGAAACGTGTGGAGATAATGGTAAAGCTGCACTCCAAAGAGGGTGTCGCCCCAACTGATGTGGAACGCTATTGCGCTTCACTAAACTAGGCGACAATCCGCCGGAATTTCTTAGTTGGAAACCGCGCGAGCCTGCGTTAACCCTACGTTAACCCAGCTTAACGATTCTGCAGGCACTCGAAAACGGAGTGAAACTATGGAACGCACGCAGCTGGCCGTTCACGCGTCGTCCTATAAAAATCAGCTGCGGTTCGCCATCGAGATGGCGGAACTAAATGGCTTCCAACATACTGCAGAAGCACTTCGCGCTGAGTTGGACCGGCATAGAAATTGACCTGCCCCCGGGATACTCGTTCATTCATAAGGAGAGTTTGCGGGTCTGGTTTTCATATTCTTCGTCGTCAGTTTAGGCAAGCGCGTCGGGCGCGGAGCCCTCAAATTGCTCAAGCGTCCGGCGCGCTTCTGCGGGTGGTTTGTTGGCAAGCGACGAGTGCGGCCTGATGTTGTTGTAGTGGTATCGCCAGAACGCCAGCTTTCGGCGGGCATTTTCCAGGCTGTCGAACATCTCCTCGGTCAGAAGCTCATCGCGCAGGTTGCCATTGAATGACTCGATGAAGGCATTCTGTTGGGGCTTGCCAGGATCGATGTAGTGCCAGTCGACGGCGTTTCCGTTGGCCCATTTCAGGATCGCCCGGCTGGTTAATTCGGTGCCGTTGTCGCTGACTATGCTGACCGGTTTGCCATAGAGCCGGACCAAGGCGTCAGCTTCGAGAAGCGAGCTATGAAAGCTTAAGTTGCCGTCCACAAAACCGGCAGCAGGCCAGTGGAACGCTTCTGCGTATCTTTATATTGAGCGACAATCCGCCGGATTTTCCTCATCACACACCGTCTATGTCTACGTTAACCTGGCGTTAACCCAGCTAATTGATCCTTTAGCCACTCTAAAACGGAGTGATACTATGAAACGCACGCATCTGCCCCCTCACGCGTTGTCCTATGAAAAGCAACTGAAAACCGCGATCGACTTGGCGGAACTCAACGGGTTCCGACACACGGCGAACGCACTACGCGTAGAGTTGTGTCGGCACAATCAGGACTACGAGAATGCCCCTTTTCTGCCCGCCGCTTCGTAGGAGAAGTGGTCCCAGAAAACTGGACAGTCGGCTAAGGTGCATCCCAAACCTTTGAAGGGATACGAGAATGGCAAAGCGCCGTAATTTTACAGATCAGTTTAAAGCCAAGCTGGCGTTGGAAGCTCTGCGTGGCGACAAGACGGTGCAGGAGATCGCGGCGAAGCACCAGCTGCACCCCAACGAGGTCAGCACATGGAAGCTGCAGGCCATTGACGGGATGGCGGATGTCTTTTCCGGCGGAAAGCAAAGCGGCCCGACAGAGGCAGAGGTCAAAGAGTTGCACGTCAAGATTGGGAAGTTGGCGGTTGAGAACGATTTTTTGTCGGAAGGGCTCAAAAGGTGAGCCCGGCAAAGAAGCGGGCCATGATCCAGCGCGATCACCCTGATTTGAGCATCAGTCAGCAATGCAAACTGGTGCAGCTGTCGCGTTTGGCCTTCTACTACACGCCGGTCGGGGTCGACGCGGACACGTTGGCGGTGATGAAAGAGATAGACCGTGTCTTCACAAAGTATCCGTTCTTCGGCAGCCGCCAGATCGCGGCCTATCTGCGCCGGGAAGACGTTGTCGTAGGCCGTCATCGCGTCAGGCGATTGATGGCCAAGATGGGCCTGGAGGCGATCTACAAACGGCCCAAAACCAGCCAGCCGCATCCGCAGCATCCCGTCTATCCGTACTTGCTGAAAAAAATGCATATCGACCGGCTCTGTTGTACAAATCTCGTGAGAGATTCATCTTGTGAATCCAGCATGGTCGCCGGGATGCATGAGCAGACCCATACCGTGGGTCGAAGGGCCCGCTGCACCTGTTAATTGATAGCACCGGGATCAAGGCGGAGGGCGAAGGCGAGTGGTACGCCCGCAAGTATGGTGGTCCCAAGCGGCGCGTCTGGCGCAAGATCCACTTGGGGATTGATGAGGAAACGCTGGAGGTTCGGGCCGTGGAGATCACAGGGAGCCACATCGGTGATGCGCCGGTCTTACCCGACCTGCTCAACCAGATCCCGGCGTACGAGCAGATCGGAAGCGTCACTGCCGACGGTGCGTACGACACCCGCAAATGCCACGATGCAATCGCTGACCGCGGCACCCACGCTGTCATCCCGCCCCGCAAGAACGCCAAACCGTGGAAGACCGTCACCGCCGGCGCGGTCGCACGAAACGAAGCACTGCGGGCATCGAACTACCTCGGTCGTGCCCTCTGGCGACGATGGAGCGGATAACCACCGCCGAAGCCGCGTCGAAACGAAGATGCACTGTGTGAAACTGCTGGGGCAGCGCCTCATGGCACGGGCCTTCGACCGAGAGGTCGCGGAGCTTCAGGTCCGTATCGCCGTTCTGAACGGCTACACCGCGCTCGGCATCCCTGTCACAGAGCCCGTGGGATGAGTCTGTCCGGGGAAAGGGGAACCCCGGCCATCAGCCGATTTGTGCAACAGAGCCAGTTTGCTCCATAATGCCGCAAAATTCGGGAGCAAAGCGTTTACAAATCTAGGGGCGCGTTATGGGGCTATAACCTCCTACTTTGTCATTAACTAAGTATTAGGAAGAATTCTTTAAAATCGAGTAATGATTTAGGGGTATCAGAATGGAACATCACTCGCTCATGCTCTCGATTGCCGACTTGTTGGAAAGCTCCCAACGCAACGGCCTAAATATCACACCAAAATTTAGAACAGATCTGATAAAAGCAATTGCTAGGAGCGTATGCATGCCAGAGAGTGAGGTAAGTGCAACTCTCTGGCTCTATCAAGCTAATTCAGTAAACCTATCGATCGAGCGCTCCATGAATAAGGTGCAATAATCCACCAAAAGTGGTGTGCCCCCATCGGGTGGTCCGGTTTGATTGTTAGTGCATCGTTGGCTTCTGGTCCATTGGAATGACCTGCTCCCCAGAAAAGTCCGGTGTTTTGAGTTAGCCTGCTCTCCAACTAAGGAGACAGACGATGAAGAGAAGCCGTTTCAGCGAAGAACAGATCATTGGGATACTGAAGGTGCATCAGGCTGGGCTTGGTGCGAAGGAGCTTTGCCGCAAACACGGTGTCAGCGATGCGACATTTTACAAATGGCGTTCCAAGTATGGCGGCATGGAGGTGTCGCATGCGAAGAAGCTAAAGGCACTGGAAGTTGAGAACGCCAAGCTGAAGAAGTTGCTGGCTGAGCAGATGACGGACGTGTCGACGCTCAAGGAAATGCTGGGAAAAAACTTTTGAGGCCCGGCTCACGCAGAAACGCCGTGACCTGGCCCATGAAAGAGAAGCGATACAATCAAAAGCGCGCCTGTGCGTTGGCTGGTATTGATCCACGGGTCTATCGACGTGTTGCGAAGCGGCCAGCGGATACGGAGCTGCGTGGGCGGTTGAAAGAGCTGTCGTCTGAACGGCGACGCTTTGGCTATCGTCGGTTGCACATTCTGCTGAAGCGCGAAGGTTGGCACATGAACTGGAAGAAGCTGTATCGGATCTACCGCGAAGACGGATTAACAGTCCGTAAACGAGGTGGACGCAAGCGCGCAGTTGGCACCAGAGCACCGATGGCGATCCCGCAAGGGCCTAATCAGCGGTGGTCGCTCGACTTCGTGTCTGATAGCCTGTCCTGCGGTCGCCGGTTCCGTATCCTCAATGTGATTGATGACTTCAGTTGCGAATGTCTGGCCGCTGTGGTCGATACTTCGTTGTCCGGCGATCGTGTTGCGCGTGAACTAGACCGGATCACTGATATGCGCGGCCATCCCGGCATGGTGGTCAGCGATAACGGCACCGAGCTGACTTCGAATACGATCCTGAAATGGCAAAAAGACCGCAAGGTTGATTGGCATTACATCGCGTCCGGCAAACCAATGCAGAACGGGTTTGTCGAAAGCTTCAACGGCAGGATGCGCGACGAATGCCTCAATGAGCACCTGTTCGATAGCCTACGCCACGCCCGCGACCTGATCGCCGCGTGGCGCACCGACTTCAACCACCACCGTCCGCACATAAGCCTCGCTGGCCTGACGCCTGCGGAATATGCTAGCCGGTCAAAAGAGGACCAAAACCTGAACAGAGCTAACTTGAATTAGCGGACTCAAAGGGGAGTAGGTTACGTCATACGAAATAATTGGCTATGGCGCGCAAATCCTAAATATATTGCGTGAAAAAACAAATGTCACAAACTAAAAAATATTCTTCGGCAGCTTTTTCAAAGTGTCATACCTTCGCCAAATACTGTATATTTCCTCGCATGCAATTATTGCGCGTCTTTTGAATTTTTGATTTGATGAGGGAGCACGTGTAACCATAGCGGCTGTCAGGTCAACTACTATGCAAAGGTGTGGTGCAATCCTTTCACAATCCTTTACTAGAATACAATAAATCAATGCGGTTAGCTTCCGATAATACGACCGAATGCATCGAATATGCCCTGGCGGTAATGTAAGCATCATCATACCGCCTGCATAAGTACCAGTTTCGTAGTCACCGATAACCATCGAGTCTAAACAAGCCTCTACAGAGACCCCTGAAATTCTATTTGATATTACTGCCGGACTGCCAAAATCATACTTTGAAAAGCGCCTTGCAAATATGCCTCTATATGTCTGCGCAATACTAAGATTATTTCGCAGTAAAGCCGCGTCTTTTTCTGAGTCATTGCGAATTTGGTTCTCAAGTTTCATTATCCACTTATCAAGTTCTTGACCGCGAACGGACGGTTGACTTGTCAGGCACTGCAATTTTGCTCTAAGCTCTTGATCTTCCGTAGCCGTGTGGTCTGATAAGAATCTTGCCCTCCTGATTATGGCAAGGCGTTGAAGCTTATCTGGCTCACACATGAATGCCGCAAGCTGGTTCACTGTAACCTTTGGGTGCGCGTATATTGATGGTTTAATGCAACTCTGCGCCAAGCTGTGCCTTAGCATCTTTCGCTGTTCCAACTGATTCTGAGCGAACATCATCTTCAACTTTCCGATGTGTTATTGGTCTCTACCACGCTCCATCAATGTCGTTTTCAACCGCATTGACGGGCGTTTGGAGGAGGAGGGTGCGGGTAAGTTCGGAATTCAGAGCCCCCTTGGCGATGCTGGAGTCCTCATCGTGCCGCCAATTCAATTATTCTTCCGTGTTTACGTGATTTTCTATCATTGACTGTTGATTTTTATAGCGTCGCACTGCAGTGTTGCCAATTCTTGATTTTAACTTGCTTTCTTGTATTATGAAGCGTAGTAGTTAACGATTGCTTGAGAGGAGAGTAATTCCATTAGTACTTGAATGAGTTGTTTGTATGGAGCCAAGGGCTGAAGGTCTTTGTGCGCTTCTTTTGAGCTGTGTAATGCCAGTCCACATCCGTGGCGTTGGCGTTATTGGGGGTTGCCCGACTGGTGAGTCCTCTATCATTATCACTCACAATTCTGTTCGGTTACTATAGATGGGCACCAGCGCCTTAAGTTCACGCGCAACTTATGTCCCTGATATGCTGGTACCGGCCATATGACACTGTTTCTCAAAGCGGCGATAATCATCTGCCGCCAAGATGCGGAGCCGTCGGGATGCGCCAAAGATGTCGGAACGGAAGTCCGCCGACCAGTGCTCGCACTGCCTCGGCGCGTCAGGCATCGGTTTCCGTGGGCCACACGCTCGTTTCCGACCCGGTCTTCGCTTGATCCGCGCCTCCGTGAGGCGGCTCGTTCGCATCGCCTTGCCTCTTCGACAGGTTGAGAAGGCTCTTCATTATAACGAGGCAAGTACTGGGGGCGGGTCGTCTGGTGTGCCCATTTCTGAAAATAAAAATAATAATTTCAGAAATTTTTTTCGTTATTCTAATATTTTTTGACGACATTTTTAATCTTTGATATTGATCCATGTAAAAGTATATATATCGATCAGTGTATAAGTGATATCATGTTAATAATGCCTTCACTCCGTTGCTTTACGTTTTTGCTTAGTTCTTTAATTAGCGGAGAGAATCTACTTATGGGTGTATCAGAAGTCGGATCGCAGGCCCCAGAAATTGAGGTGCACTCCAGCCAAGATCTACAGGATGCCTATGCAACGCTGTCCACCACACCCGGTGGCGGCACGATTTACCTGACCGGGAACTTCTCGCCGGACGATCAGATCTTTCTGACCAATGGCGGATCGAATCCGGTTCACATCACGTCC
>NZ_JBBIFX010000005.1:0-54970 GCF_037543845.1 Gymnodinialimonas ulvae | reverse complement strand
GGACGTGATGTGAACCGGATTCGATCCGCCATTGGTCAGAAAGATCTGATCGTCCGGCGAGAAGTTCCCGGTCAGGTAAATCGTGCCGCCACCGGGTGTGGTGGACAGCGTTGCATAGGCATCTGCGAGTGCAGATTCGGAGTCGACAAAGACGCCGGGCGCCCCTGCAGCTACAGTCGTGAATGGCATGGCGCTAACTATCCCTCATAGCGTTTCGACGTTCGTGTCCCAAAACGTTCCATGATGGCAGTAGAGGTTGAAACAAAGGCCTCAATTAGGCGAAAATTTGCTTGAAATCGAAAGAGTGTGGCGGCAATCCGCCAAATAAGGCACGGGCCTGCTAAGCGCCTGAAAAACGACACGGAATCTTGCGGTTTGAGCCCTAATCAGGGGCCGGATTGCCGCATTTTGCTGCGCTGCAGCGTCCAGATCACGGAATTGAAACAATTATCCCAACGGCTTACGGCACAAGGGAGGCAAGTGGGCATAATCCCGCCACTTGAGCCCGCAGGACGCCCCCCCCCTCAACCTATACGGGCGCGCGCAACACCGATGCACGCCCCCTGCCCGGCCAACAGCAAAGCGGCCGCCGGACCTTTGGCAGGCCAGGACAGGGTCCGGGGACGGCGCTTAATGCGGGTCGTAGTCGAACTTGCGCAGCACCGGGCCAAGCTGCACCTCGATATAGTCGAGATGCTCGGGCGACAGTTCCTCGCGCCACTGCTCCTTGCGGCCCGAGCGGATGTGCTGGTGTTTGGCCTGGGCCGCGTCCTTGTTGCGGCCGGTCCGGCGCTTGGCCTCGAACAGGCGCATCAGCTCGACCCCGATCTCGGCCTGATCCTCGGGCACGCCGAAATGGGCGAAGATATCGTGATAGAGCTGATCACGCCCCTCCCCCATCAGGTCCTCATATGGGACCTCGAGAATATCGGGATTGTCCATGTCCCAGTTCTCAAGCTGCTCACGGTAGAAGAAGATGAAATGGTCGATCTCCATGAACAGGCCGGTGCGGGTGTCGGCCGCCTGCATCTTCTGCTGATAGCTGCGCCCCTGGTCATCGGGGCGATGCACCCAGGTCTCGTTGGTCCATTTGTGATAATGGTAGCCCGACACGATCATGTCGCGCGGATCACGCATCAGGTGGATGCCGCGATACGGCGCCAGCGACGGCAGTTCCATCTTCGAATGGTTCGACAGGAACAGACGCGTGTCGGCGGCGGGCTGTTCCAGGCTGATCTTCTCGAACTTCAACCGCGTGGCATAGGCAAAGAACCGCAGCACCGCGTTGAAATAGGTCGTCATCGCCTTGTGATGGGTGCCGACCCACAACAACGGCTGCCCCTCGGTATGGCCCTGGGCCTGCGCGCGCACGGCCCGCAGACGTGGCAACAAGCGCCAGAATTCCGGATCCGTGGCGAGACCCTTGTTCTTGCGCAGGAACACCGGCAATTGCTTGCGGTACATCGCCAGCTTCGACACCTCGACAGGCGGGCCAAACCCGGCCTCTGTCATGACATCTGTCCGGCCCTGCGATGCATCCCACCGCGCCATGTCTTGCGCCAAAGCGTCGTCCTCCAAAGATTTTTACCGAAACGCCACATCAGGACGATAGGCCTGACCATGCAGCTATGTTAAACGGCGCTCGGTTTAACACAAAGAGACAACGTGACAAGTCAGGTCAACCCACCCGGGCCCTCCCTGCCGGGCCGCTCCGGTGCGCTCAACATAGCGCGCGAAACGCTATCCAAGCCGGTGGTGTTGGCGTTGTTCATTGCCTGCGCGACACAGCCCTATGGCCTGGCGCTTGGCCCGCTGCTGATCGGGCCCTACCGTCTGGTGCTGCTGCTGATCGGGCCGATCCTGATGATTCAATGGCTGTCGGGGCGCTACGGGCGCCTTCTGCCGCCCGATTTTCTGGTCCTGGGCTATGCGACATGGGTTCTGGTTGCGCTGGCGGCCAACGGGCAGATGGGCCGCGTGGTGGAATGGGGCGGGTCGCAATTCATCGACACCTTCTTCGCCTATCTGCTGGGGCGCGCGGCGATCAGGACCAAGCAGGATTTCTACTTCTTCACCCGCGTCTTTCTATGGGTGCTGCTGTTCCTGTTGCCCTTTGCGATTCTGGAAAGCGCGATGGGGGTGGTGATCCTGATCCGCCTGGCCGAGGCCATACCTCTGGTCGAGGCGTTCGGCATCGTCACGCTGGAATATCCGCCGCGCCTGGGCCTGTTGCGGGCGCAAACCGGCGCGGTCCACCCGATCCTATACGGCGTCATGTGCGCCATGGGCTTTTCCTTCGGCCTTCTCGGGCTGGCCCATAGCCCCGGCAAACCGGGCCTTTTCAAGCGGTTTGCCATGACCTCCGGCAGCTATGTCGGCACCTTCTTTTCGCTGTCCTCGGGCGCCTTCGCGGCGGTCGGCGTGCAGGGTTTGCTGATGCTGTGGAACTGGCTGCTGCGCAAATGGAAGGCGCGCTGGAAGGTCTTGGGATGGGGCTTTGTGGTGGCTTATATCATCGTGGATTTCGTGGCCGCCCGCCCGCCGGCGCTGGTCTTCGGGCGGATGATCTCGTTCAGCGGCTCAACCGCGTGGAACCGCTACATGATCTGGCAATTCGGCTCGGCCGAGGTGATGCGCAACCCGATCTTCGGCATGGGCATCTTCTCGGACTGGCAACGCGCGCCGTGGATGCCATCGTCGATCGACAACCAGTGGCTGCAGGTCGCCATGCGCTTCGGGCTGGTGGGAATCGGGCTGCTGATGGGGGCCTATATCTACATCCTGTACAAGCTGATCCGGATCGATTTCTCCAACAACCCCGAGATGGATGCGATCCGCAAAGCCTTCGTCTTCACGCTCATCGCGCTGTTGATTTCCTATGGCACGGTCGCGGCCTGGCATATCCAGTGGTCCATCCTGCTGCTGCTTCTGGGGGCGACGACATGGATCTTCAGCACGCCGCCGGAAGCCCATGGCACAGACGAAGACGAGAACGCAGCCCCCGCCGATGGACGCCGCGGCGCCACGCAGCACGCGCGCCCCATCGACGCCCCGAGATACAGCCGGTTCCCGACGCAGCCCCGAGACAAGCCGCCCGGCCGCTAAGACGCGCCGCGCTCAGATCCCGCGCCCGGCCGCCTGCAGGATCATCCAGACCATCCGCTGCATCCGCAGCCTGAGCAGCGTGCCCGCCGCGCGGCGCTTTTCCAACCCGCTCAGCGCGCCATGGCGCAGGATACGCGGCAGATGCGCCGCCACGCTGACCGGCATCAACAGCGCCTTCAGAAGCCATTTCACCCGACCCATGGGGGCCGCCCGTGCCAGGCCGAAGCCTTCCTCGGTCATGCGCCGCCACTTCTTTTGCAGCGCAGGCCAATCCGGCCGCGTCGGATGCGCCACCACCAGCGCCGGATCATAGCGCAGCGTCGCCCCCGCAGCGACGGCACGACGGCACCAATCGACATCTTCCGACAGGCCCACGACCATCGGGCCGGTGGCCTCGAAGATTGCGCGCGCGGCGACCAGGTTGGCGGTGACCGAGAAGCCGTCCTCGCGGATATAGCGCTCCTGATCGAAGGCAAAGACGGTCTCGAACGCCTCCGCGCCGGACCGTGGGGCCGGGGTCTCGTCAAAGACCTCGATGCGGCCGCCACTGACCACATTCGCATCGCCCGTGGCGATCTCACGGGCGCGCGCCAGCCAGCCCTCGGACGGCACGCAATCGGCATCGAGCAGGAAGATCCACAGCGCGGTGGTCACCTCCACCCCCTTGTTGCGCGCCGCCGCCGCGCCGCGTTCGGGCTGCGTGACGAAGCGCACCTGCGGATAGGTCGCCTGCAACGGGGCCATATCGACGGGCGAGGCATTGTCAGCCACGACAACCTCGGTTCCGCTCAGATCCTGAACCACAAGCGCGGCGAGACACCGTTCAAGACGCTCAAGGTCGTTGAAATGGGGAATGATGACCGCGTAATCGGGCGCTGGCATGGCTGTGGTCTCCGTCGCTCACGTCTGGTCCGGATCAAGCCGTTCCGGGGTGATCCGATGCCACGGTTTCGCGCGCGAAACCACCCTCTTATCAGCGCTTGCGGCGCCGGCTGACCTGACCCGGGCGCGCCCCGCTTCGCGGACCCGGCTTCCTTGTTTCAAAAATACTCAAAATCCCCGGCGGCGCAGCCACTCCGCCAGCGCTTCTTCCAGCGCGCCATCGACGCCAGGACCGCTCAAGGTCAGGCCCGAACGCCCACGTTTGAGCCTGATCCCCGGCACAACCTCCGGCGCGGCATCGCCCCGGGCGGGCCGCGTCTTGGAGGTCGCCTTGGGCCCGGCCACCGAAGCCGCCCCACGGGTCAGGGCGGCCATCTCTTCTTCGGGATTGGCCGGGGCCGCCATTGACAAGGCATCGGTGATCTCGGTGCGCGCGCCCGCCTCCAGCGCGCGGGCCAGCTTCAGACCCAGCCGCTCGGGGATCGCCGAAGGATAGGCCAGCCAATCCTCCAACCCTTCATAGACCCGGACGAAAGACCGGATTTTCGAGCGTTTCGCCTTGGACGCGGCGGCAAACAGCACATCGATGGCGGCGGACGCATCGTCAAACACCCCCGCCTCAGCCGCCCGCGCGGCGACGCGGGCGCGCTCATAATAGCTCAAGCCCACGCGGATCTCGTTTTCCTCGACCATCGCGACATAGGCCTCGGCGGCGGTGTCGGGCTGGCGCAGCATGGCCAGAACGGTGGCAAATTTCTCGTCCCCCGTCTCGGCATGGAGCTCGCGCAGCGCCATCAACCGCCGCCACCCCGAGATCAGCCCATAGCGCGGCCCGAGATGATCGGGTCCCATATCGCGCACCTCGATGGGCACTTGCTGCCCGCGCTGGCGCAGACTTTCGAGAAGGGCGGCGCTATCCTCGGAAAGCGTGCTTTCGGTGGCGGCGGTTGCGGGCAGGCGGTCGCGCAACAGATGCCCCGCCTCCACATCCGCCAGCGGCAGCGACAGGATCAGCCGCCCCTCGGCGCGCGCGGTCTCCATCGCTTGCGTCACCTCGGCAAGGGCGGCGCTGGCGGCGGCGTCGCCGGCCATATCGGCAATGGGCGCACGGCGGGCGCTTCCCGATGCAGATACGTCCCTATCCTGCAGGTTAGGCTCTGCCTGAAGCGCCATCGGGCTCAATCGTTTGCGTTTGGCCATACTCTCGCCTCCCTATTCCGCCGCATCCGCACGCGCCGCCATTTCGCGGTGCCAGATCCCCACCAGAAGCCGTTTGAACCCGGCATAGGTCTCATCGAACGTGGCGCGCCCGCGGGCATAGGTGTCGCGGTTGAAATCGCGGTAATCGGCCTCGTAGATGCCATGGACCTGTTCGCCCGCCTGCCCGATCAGCGCGGTGAAATCCTGCCGGTGGGGGCTCAGCGTGCGGCCCATATAGGCCTGGATCAGGGCCGCCATCTCGGCCTGTTGCCCGGCGTCATAGCGGGTCACGACGGCGCGCACCGCATCCCATTCAAAGCGCAACTCATCCCGGCCCAGGGCCCGTGCGGCCATGTTCTCCCCCTCTTCGATGGAGGCGAAGGTCGTATGCAGCATGTCGAAGAAGCGGCCCGTGGAATCGAATTCCAGAAACGACGCCCCCAGCGGCACCAAAAGGATATCGGCCGCCGCCAGCCCGTTGATCGTCAGGTATCCCAGGGCAGGGGGCGTATCGAGGAACACCAGGTCGTAGTCATCGAGCACCCCGTCGGCCTCGAGACTGTCCGAGAGCGCGTCCCACAGCTTCCAGCCGCGCGCCGCCATGCGCCAGACCGGCACCTGGAACTCGGACCAATAGAGATTGAGCTGCGCCCCGATGAGGTCGATGTTGGGCCAGTGCGTCTTGGTGATGAGATCCTTGGCCCCCATCCCCAGCGCCTCTGTCAGGACCTCGTCCATCGGTTGCGGGGCCTCGCCACGGTCAAGCCTGCGCTGGTTCTCGCGGCGCAAATGCCGCCCGTAATGGCGCGCCAGAAGCGGGAAGACGGTTTGCCATTCATCCTCGATCTTGCCGCCGAAAATCGACGTCATGGAACCCTGGCTGTCGAGATCGATCACCAGCACCTTGTAGCCGTCCAAAGCCGCCGACATCGCCAGATGCGCCGCGGTCGAGGTCTTGCCGACGCCGCCCTTGAAATTGGCCACGGCGACCATCTTGGCCCGCGCGCCTTCGGGGCGGTACGGCAGGTATTCCTTCGCCTTCGAGCCCTCCGCCCCGAAATGCGCGCGCAGCTTCAACACCTCGTCGAGGGTGAACCACTTCGCGCCGTTCTCGGTATCGGAATGGCCCTGGGGCAGGGTGGGGTTCTGGCGCAGGACGCGGCGGAAATGCGCGGGCGCGACAGGGATCAGGTATTTGGTGATCTCCCAGGTCGAGAAACGACGCAGAACCTTTTGGCCGGTTTCATCCAGACCGCGGCCCGACAGATCCTCCCGCCCCCGCGCACAGGCCTCGGCGATGGCGTGGAATCCATCGGTGCCACAGGGGGCGCCAAGCTCACTTGCCGCGAGGCGTGCGTCGATGTTGAAATACGGAGGAAGGGTTTCGCTGCTCATGGCTGTGCCCCTTGTTGTGTTTGATGTTACGCCTTTTCGCCAGTGTGCCGTAAAACGCATCACATGGGAAGATACTCCGAACACTAAAAAATTTTAATATTTTTCAATGCCTTATAGAGGCCTCCTGTCCGCCAGCGCTTCAGCGCCAATTCTTAATGAAGTTATATTTATGTTATTAAGATAGTTACGGATCTGACGGCCTGTCGCCAAAGCCTTGATTAAAAATGGTTTTCTGCCGCTTATCGAAGTCATGGTGACTCTGATCCCACGATAGGGCGACTCTCAAAACCCGAAAGCCCGACTCCGATCCCACGATGTCGGACTAGGCAGAATCGCCGCTGCTGATTAAGCTGGGTGTCAATGAAACGACGAAGGGATCCTACAGGTCCCTCACCCCAGATCACAGGCCCGAGCAGTCATGGCCCCACCTCTTTCGCGCGCCGCCGCTGGCGGTTCCACACGGGCATCCGGGTCCGGGCCAAGCGCCTTTGGCGGCGACCTGTTCGTCTGTGATATCCTCGCCGCCGTGCCCAAGCATGACATCGCCTCGATGGAGCATCCGGTCTTCTCGCTGTCGACGCGGCCTGATCGCCGGGTGCTGGAGTACGACCACCGCGGCACCCAGGTCACGATCACGCCCTCGGTCAAGGGGCGGGCCACGATCTTCGACGCCGATATCCTGATCTTTTGCATCAGTCAGCTGATGGCCGCGATCAATGCCGGGCGGCCGACCTCACGGGTTCTGACGCTGACGGCCCATGATCTTCTGCTGGCCACGGGGCGCGAGACCAGCGGGGATGCCTACCGGCGCCTGCGCGACGCGTTCGAGCGTCTGGCAGGCACACGCATCACCACCAACATCACCACCGGCCCCAAGGATGATCCGCGCGAGGTCACCACCGGCTTCGGCCTGATCGAGGCCTGGGAGATCGTGCGCCGCACGCGGGCCGGGCGCATGGTGTCGGTCACCGTGACGCTGAGCGAATGGCTCTATAACGCGGTGCTGGCGAAATCGGTCCTGACGCTGAGCCGGGAGTATTTCTCCTTGCGCAAACCGCTGGAGCGCCGCCTTTACGAGATCGCGCGCAAACATTGCGGCACGCAGCCCACCTGGCGCATCTCGGTGCCGGTCCTGTGGAAGAAATCAGGCTCTACCTCGCCGGTTCGGGTCTTTCGCGCCATGCTGCGCGAGAGCATCCGCGCCGATGTCCTGCCCGATTACATCTTCACCGAGGAACCCGGCGACATCATCTGCGTCACGCCGCGCGCCGCGGTGATCGAACCGGGCGAGGGGCCGATCCTGTCGCCCGATACGCTGGAGGCCGCGCGCGCGCTGCGCCCCGGCGAAGATGTCTATGCGCTTGAGGCGCGTTGGCGCGGGGTGTGGGCCGCGACCGGCCGGCCCCGACTGCGCGCGCCCGACAAGGCGTTCCTGGGCTGGCTCAAGGCGCCCTCGTCGCGCGGCTAGGGGCGCGCCCGGCGCGCAATCAAAGGCTACGCGAAAGACAGCGTTTCGGCAAAAAGTGACCGATGGTCCGGCTCATGCGTTGACAACAGGGGGGCTTTCCCCTTTGTGTTCAACCTGTTCCGGGGGGCCGTGAAACGTTAAAATGAGCCGTATTATTCATGCCTATCGTTCGTGCTGGCCCGCTTCTGGTCTACTTCGCCCATGTTCCCAAATGCGGTGGCTCTGCCATCGAGGCCTATCTGGCTGAACGCTTCGGGCGCATCGCCCTGCTGGACACGCGCCACCATGCCAATCCCGCCGACAAACGCTGGAGTCGGACCTCGCCACAGCATATGTCGCTTGAGGTGTGCCAGCGGCTGTTTCCCGACGGGTTCTTCGATCACAGCTTTGCCGTGGTGCGCCATCCGGTCTCGCGGCTGATCAGTGCCTACCATTTCCAGAAGGAAATCGAACAGCTCCCCTCGGCACGCGCCGGGTTTTCGCAATGGCTCGACGTGTTGCCCGAGATGATGGACGAAGATCCCTTCGTCTTCGACAACCACACCCGCCCGATGGTCGAACTGGTCCCCGAAGGCGCCAAGATCTTCTATCTGGAGCATGGGCTGGATGCGCTGGTGCCGTGGTTCGATGCGATCACCGGCCGCAAGGATGCCCCGCGCGCCCTGCGCCCGGCCAATGAACGCAAGGGCCGCAAGAGCGACGGGGTCAAGGTCGCCCCCAGCGCCGATGATTTGGCGGTGATTGAACGGCTCTATGCCGCCGATTTCGCGCGCTTCGGCTATACCCCGGGCCAGAAAGCGCCCCATGCGCAGCCACCCGAGCTGAGCCCGGATTTCATCGTCGAGCGGGACGCGGAACTGGCCCGCGCCGCGCGCCCCGGTGCCTGGCTGCGTGAGAAGCTGACCCGCGCGATGCGCTGAGGCCGCCGGGTTTCGCGCGCGAAACCGGGTCTGTCATGTGGGTCAGGCGGGCTTTTGACGCTGACCCACCACCTTGGCGGGAATGCCCACCGCAATGGCATAATCCGGGATCTCACCGGTCACAATGGCCCCTGCGCCGATGATTGCACCGTCGCCGATCCGCGCACCGGGCAACACGATCACCCGCGTCGCCAGCCAGACATCGCGGCCGATGATGACATCGGCCTCGTCCATGGCCTGCTCGGTGACGGGGGTGCCATCGTCAAAGCGATAGCCCGACGCTGTCACCATCACCTCGGGGCCGAACAATACGTCATCGCCGATCACGATACGCCCATGCGCGGGCCCGGCCCACAGCGTCGTGCGCGCGCCGATAGAGGCCCGCGCGCCGATCTCGATGCGTTCGGCATTGGAGAACAGCGCATTGGGCGAGATCTTGGCACCGGCCCCGATGGTCAGTTGGCGGCGCGGCTGCACATGGGAGTAATTGTAGTAATTCACCAGCCGGATCGCATGCAGATAGGCGCGCGGATCGAAAGCCGAGCCGATCAGGCGCAGCGCGCGGGCCAGCGGGGATTTCCGCGCCTTGTGGGCGGGGGCCGGAGGGGGAACGCGGGTGTCGGTCATGGCTGGGTCCTGTAGGGGGCGAAGGCGAGGGCCCGGGCCTCGGGTGACAGGCGGCCGCGCACGGCGGCGGGCGGCGGGCGGTCGAGGCTTCCGGCGAGAAGGGCCGCGGCCTCGGCCCGGTGGCCCTTGAGCGCATATTGTCCGGCCTTGGCGAGGCTGTAGGCCAGTGCTGTCAGCCGCGCACCGGGCAGGTGACGGCGTACGAAGCGCATCCGGCCACGATGTTTGAAATATTGCGAAAACGGCCCCGCGACACGGTCCAGCGTGGGCGAGCCGATCGCGGTGCCTGCGCGGTGATAGACCACGCCGCCCGCGCAATAGGCGTAGGGCAGGGTGGCGGGCCTGCGATAGGCCCAGTCGACCTCTTCGTAGTAGAGGAAATAGTCTTCAGGCATCGGGCCCACGGCCTCGTAGAAGGCGCGGCTGGCCACCATCGAGGCACCGGTGATGAAGTCCATCGTGGCGGGATCGGGCGCATCGGTCGCGGCATGGCTTTGGCCCAGGTGGACATTGCCGGTGACGCCGGTCCTGGCATTCACGGTGCCGCCGTCGATCTGGATCGTGTCGGGGTCATGGGTATAGATCACCCGCCCCCCCATCAGCGAAAACGGCCCCGTCTCGGCGCTGGCGAAGGCCAGCGCGGCCCCCGGCGCTGCGGCCCCATCGGGGTTGAGGATCCAGAAGCGGTCGGCCTGACTATGGGCGGCCAGATGCGCCAGGCCGCGATTGACCCCGCCTGCGAACCCTGCGTTCAGCCCCGTCTCGATGAAGGTGAGCGCGGGGGCCTCGGGCGTGCAATCGGGGCAGGGCGCGCCCTCGGGGGAGAGCCGCACCGGCTTGGCGCAGGCGCTCAGCGGGAAGGGCATGTCGGCGGGGGCGGTGAACGGCGCGGAGCCGTCGGCCCAGGCGCGGATCGCCTCGGGCGTGCCATCGGTGGAGCCATTGTCGACCACGACCACATCAAGGGCCACATCGCCGGCCTCGGCCATCAGGCTTTCGAGGTTCTCGGTGATGATATCGGCGGTGTTGAAGGTCACAACCACCACGCCCAATCGGGGGCGGGGGCCGGTCTGGGGGCGGGGGCCGGTCTGAGGGCGCGGCGCGGCTTGCGTCGGGGTGGCGTTCATTCGGCGTCTTGTCCTGTGATTTGGCGCGCGTGATGCGGTTCGGTCAGGGGCGGTGATACGGGGCTTCGGAGAGAAGTCTAGGGGAGATTTGGCCCGCTATGCCAAGGCTGTGTGGCATCCCTATGGCATGGCCGTGCAGCCGGGTTCAGCCGTCCGGTTGCGAGGCCGGGGCCCCCGTGCCGACCCAAGTGCTGTCGGGCCGCAAGCGCCAACCATTGGGTCCGATATCGCCGCCCTGAACCACATCCATGAAATGGCGGCCCACGAAATTCGGATCCGTCGCCGTCCACGACATCAGGATGTTGTCGGCCAGCCGCACCTGCGGCCCGTGCAGGATACGGGTGGTGATGTTGCCGGTCACGGCGGCGTCGGTGATGTCGTCTGACAGGCGGATACGCGGAAAGAACGACGTGTCGCCGTCTTCCTTGATGGTGACGGCCGCGCGGTTCCACAACAGCGTGTTGTCTTCGATACGCACGTCCTGCGCGCCGGTGACGCCGATGCCGTTGGCCGCACCGGTGTAGATCAGGTTCTCGGTGATGGTGATATCGCGGTAGACATGGGCGCGGTCGCCGCGCGCATAGACCGGGTTGCCGAGCCAGATCGCCTGCACCGCGACGCCATTGCCGGTGTCCATGATGTTGCCGGTGATGGTGATGTCGTGGCTGATGATCTCGGCGTTGCGTGACCACATCTGGATGAAATCGGAATGGGTGAATTCGTTCGGCGTGGCCGAGAAATCGTGCATGTAATTGCCTTCGATGCGCACATCCGAGACGCCCACGATGCGAATGCCGTCGCCCTGGATCGCGGTGATCTCGTTGCCGATCACGCGCAGGCCCACGGTCTCCTGGAAGGTCAAACCCTGCTCATAGCCCGAGATATGGTTGCCGGAGACGGTGATGTCGCGCGCGTGGCGGATCATCGACAGCCGCTCGCCCAGGACCGCCGTCGGATCGGCGGGGTCGAACACGATCGAGCCGTTGGAGGTAAAAATCGAGTTGATGATCTCGATGCGCGAAGATTGGGTGATGTCGATGTCGCGCATGAAATCGGGCCGGGTCGCGCCGGTGCTGTCGACATGCACGCGAGAGATGCGCACATTGTCGACCGCGTCAAAGGCGATGCGACTGACACGCACCGGATCTGCGGGATCGGCGGAGGTGATGTGGACGGGATTGTCACCGCCCTGCTCAAGCGCGATCTCGCCCAGGCGCGGAAATCCGGGGGCGAGGTAGATCGTGCCACCCGCTCCGTCCCAGGCCGACAGATCGAGATAGGCCTGCGTCAGGGCCTGCGGCGTCTCGACGGTGACCTCCGGGCCGGTGGGCTCGGCGGAGATCCCGGCCCGCGCGGGCAGGGGGACGAGGGGGCCGGTGAGGGCGAGGGCGAATACAAACAGCAACGGGAACAGACGCGGTGTCATAGAATGGCCAATTTCCAAAGAATATGTTCAAACACTTCGAGCATAATATCAGATCCGGATGATCCGGATAGACAAAGCCGCTTTTTGCCGCGAGATACCCTTTCATGACTGATCATTCCAATACAGATGCGCCTGACACGGCTGCGCCGCAGCCGCCCCTGAAGAAGGCGCGCAAGCGCGGGCTGAACAAACTGGGCGCGTTGCGCAATGTGCTTGTGGATATGCGCCGGCTTGTCCTGACGCGGGTGTGGGGGATGGATTTGCACCCCACGGCGCAGTTTTCGCTATCGGCGAAGTTCGACAAGACCTTTCCGATTGGCGTGCATGTGGGCGAGAAATCCTATGTCGCCTTCGAATCGCGGATCCTGACCCATGACCGGACGCGGGGGCTCTATCTGCATACGCGGGTCGGGCGGAATTGTTTCATTGGCGGGCGGTCCCTGATCCTGCCGGGGGTGGAGATCGGCGACAATTGCGTGGTCGGCGCGGGCTCTATCGTGACGAAATCGGTGCCGCCGCGCTGTGTCGTGGCGGGCAATCCGGCGAAGATCCTGCGCGAGAATATCGAGGTCGGTGACTATGGCCGCTTCCTTGAGGCGGATCAGACCGAGGCACGCCTGGCAGAGGAGGGCCGGGCCTGATCCGGGCGCTGATCGGCCTGCTGCTGGTGGGAGTGGCGGCTGTGACGGTTTTCTGGGCGGGGCCGTTGTGGCGCGGGCCGGAGCCTGTCGTGGCCGCGCCGCGCGATCTGCCCCTGACCCCGCGCACCCTGCCGGACGGCACAGCCCCCCTGCGCATCGTGGCCCTTGGCACGTCTTTGACGGCGCGCGGGCCCTGGCCGGATCACCTGGCCGCGCGGTTGGCGGCCTGCCTGGACCATTCCGTTGAAATCATCCGCATCGCCCGGCCCGGGGCCAATGTGTCCTGGGCCGCGCATCCCGACCGGATCGCCGCGGTGGTGGCCGAGGCCCCCGATATCGTGCTGCTGGAATTTGCCATCAATGACGCCGATTTGCGCGACGGGCTGGCGCGGGAGGCGGCCGATGCGCTGACCCGTGGGCTTTTGGAAGATCTGGCCGAAGCGGTGCCCGAGGCCGCGCTGATCGAGATGACGATGAGCCCTGCCAGAGGCGCGCGCGGCCTTCTGCGGCCCGGCCTGGCGGCGCGCTACGGTGATGTGGTGGCCCGGGGCGGGGATGCGAACCGGGGGGTGGTGGATCTTTATACGCGCTGGATTGCCCTTCCGCGCCATCAGCGCGGGCTGGCCGACGGGCTGCATCCCGACCCTTCGATTGCCGCGCAGGTCACCGTGCCACCGCTGGCGGCGTATCTGGCGGAGGGCTTTGGTGCCGCCTGCCCGCAGGATCAGCCGTTGGAGCCGTTGCCACCCTCATAAGCCGACAGGTCGATCGGATGCGCTACGATCTCGGCCAGCCGCGCATTGGAGGCGGCGAATTGTCCGCCATAGGTGCGCCGGACATAATCGGTGACGGGCCGTTTGGCCCCGAACAGGGTCGAAAACGGCGGTCGTCGCAGCAGGGAAATCGCCCGCCTGCGCATCTTGAAGCCCGATGGATCGACCGCCAGGAACGGCCCCGGCGTCACCGGGCTGCGGTAAAAGTGGTTGAGCCTGCGATGCACCGCCACGGTATATTCGGGATAGCTGGCCCCGCGCACCTCGCGCAGCGCCTCGGTCAGGCCCGCATAGGCGCTGTTGCCCGCAAAGCCCGCCAGCGCGGTGCAGGCGGCCTCCATATCGGCCTTCAGGCTTTCCTGGGTCATCACATGGACATTCTCGGCCCCGAAGAGTTCCTGATAGAGCGCGATCAGCCGGTCATATTCGAAATGCGTATGTTCGAAGCCGAAGAAGCCGGGCCAATCGGTGCCTTCGAAAAACCGGTCATAGGGCAGGGTCCCGCCGCGCAACACATATTGCATGTAGACCGAGGGCAGGATCTTCAGCTGCGCCCGGATCGAGACCAGGATCTTGGCATCGGGCGCGATCGCCTTGAGCCGGTGGGCATAGGTATCGCTCATCTGGCCGCCGAAGAACGGATGACCCGACAGGATCTCGGAGGAGACCACGGCCACATGCCCCTCGGGCAGGCCGGCGCGGCGCTCGGCGATCAGGGCCCGCATCGCATCGGGCGTGAACGTCAGCCCATGGGGCCGCACCGCATGGGTGAAGATCTCGTCATGGTCGGCGAGCATCCGATACCCCTGCGCGGGCTGGAACAGCTTGGTCTGCATCCAGGTTGTGGCGGTCTTGTGATAACCGATGTGGATCAGGAGCGGCGTGTCGGACATGGGAACTCGTATCGGGTTTGGGATCGGGTTTCGGGGTAAAGCGTCAGGCCGCCTGTGTCTTTCTCTTGCGGGAACTCAGGTAGGCTTTCGTGTCGCGCATCGTCCAGCCGCACAAGCCCAGAAGTGCCACGCACAGCGCCGCCAACGTCCATCGCGGGACGCCCGCAAGTGCTGCGATATCGCCATGGGCGGCAAACAGGGCGGCGGTGATCAGCAGGGCGAGAACGCAGCCGACCACCGGCCAGAGCCGGGCCAGCGCCACACCCGCGCGCCAGCGGGTCAGCACCAGCGAGGCGATCACGCCGCACATCTCGCCCGCCGTGGCGATCCAGATCACCAGGAGCAAATCCCCGGTCTCGACCGCGGCCCACCACGACAGCGGCAGGCTGAGCACGCGGAAGGAATTGGCGACCATGGCGTTTTCGGTCTTGGCGCGGGCCAGCGACACGACCGCGCCGCCGGCCTTGAAGACGCGCATCGCCTGCAGGATCGCCAGCCACACCATCAGCGGCACGAGGGCGGCGTATTTGTCGCCGAGCGCCAGCGTCACGAAGATCTCGCCCAACAGCACCACACCGACGACCAGAAGCGCGCCGTTGAAGAAATTCGCCTCGATCGTGGCGCGGGCGAGCGGTTGAAAGCGCACGTCGTCGTCCTGGAGCTTGGAGAGTTGCGGCAGGAAGAAGCTCTGCACGCTTTTGGCCAGCACCATCGTGGGCGTCAGCGTCAGGGTGAAGCCCATCGCGAAAATGCCGAGGACCGCCATGCCCAATTCGCGCCCCACGACGATTTTCTCGCCATTGAGCACCACGAAGATCAGGATGTTGTTGATCAGGAGCGGCCAGCCGAACCGCACGACCTGACCGATGACACTGCGATCAAGGCTGAGGCGCAGGGCGCGTTCGGCGGTCAGGATCGAGATGACCATCATCAATCCCATCTGGATGAGGATCGCATAGAGCATCACCCGGTAATCGCCGAACATCATGTAGAGCGGCCAGACCGCGATCAGCGAGATCAGCACCGGCACGGTCATGGTCAGGATCATCGGCCCGTAGCGCATCGACCGGTTCAGCCGGTAGATGTCGAGATGCACCAACCCGTTGAGCAATGGTGCGATGGCCAGCACCTGATAGGCCCAGGCAACTTCGGGCACGCCCATGAAATCGGCGATCAGCCCGGCGCTGAAGAACAGCACCAGCGCCGACAGGACGGCGCGGGCGAACTGGAACCCCTGCAGCGCGGATTGCCATTTCGTATCTTGTTGTTTTGATTGAATGACCTGCTGTTGCAGGCCAAAGGCCGACAGCATTTCCACGAAGCTCATGGCGGCGGCAAAGGTGGCTGCGACGCCGTAATCCTCGACCGGGATCAGCCGCGCGATCAGCAGGTTGCGCACCAGCGACAACAAGGAGGAGGCCGCATTGCCCGACAACAGAAGGACGGCTTTTCCGAACAGGCCTCCGCCCCTCTGCGTCGGCGGTGCTTCCTGTTCAACCGACATCAGTAGCCGTAATCATACGTACCGCTGGCGGCATCGTCGCTGAAGTTACATTGGTTCAGGATGATGCCCAGAACATTGGTTTGCTCGGCGGTCTCGCGTTCGCATTGATCAATCTGCGAGACCGTCGATTTCCCGGCCCGCGCCACGGTCAGGGCGCAATCGACATTGCTCAGGAACGCCATCGCATAGGCCCCGGCCAGAAGCGGCGGCATGTCGAAGATGACCAGATCGGGCCGATAGCGGGTCTCGATATCGCGCAGGACATCCTGGGTGAAGGTGTTCAGAAGCAATTGCCCGGGATCCGCATAGGATTGCGTCGCGAGGCTGACGGTCAGGTTGCTGCCGATCCGAAGGGTCTGTTCTTCGAAGGGCACATCACCGGCCAGCACGTCGGCGATGTCGTGCACCGGCGTGGCCCCGATCAGGGCCGCAAGGCTGGGGCGGCGCATGTCCAGCTCGATCAGCATCACCCGCAGGTCGGGCTGCCGGGCGAGGCTGAAGGCGAGGTTGGCCGCAACCTGCGTCTTGCCGCAATTCGGTGTGGCCGAGGTGATCGCCAGACGCCGCCAGTCGTTCTTGCGCATGTGCATGAGGGTCTTGTTGGCCATGCGGTCGAAGGGGATCGCGGCCGGGTTCGCCTTCTGGGTGACAATCCGGCTTTTGGCGAGCGCCTTGGGATTGGGCTCGAACCCGGGCAGCTCTTCCCACAATTGTGTGACGGCGATGGCGGCGGGGGCCGGAACGCGGCGCCGCGTGTCCAGAACGGGCGCGGCTTCACCGCGCTGTGCGCGCGCCTTTTGCAAGGCCAATCGAAGCTTTTCCATTGAAGTTCACTCCTGGGATCACGCGAGGCCGAAACGGGTCAAAAGGCGTTCGGACAATTGATCGAGTGGCATGTAGAATTCATTTACCGCCCAGAGGGCCGCGGGCACGCCGATCACCAGGACGGCGAGTTTGACGAGCATGAAGCTGCGGCGCAGCAGCCGGGAGCCAGCGGTTTCGATGTTGGGCAATGTTGCGAACGGGGTCACGCCGAGGGCTTTGACCAATTCGGTCGGGCGCCGCACCGAGCGGTTCAACAGCTCCATCAGCACGAAGAAGGCCAGCGCCAGCGCCAGCCCCGCGCCCACCGATCCCACGGCGAACAGGCGCCGGTTCGGGCTGGCCGGGCGGCTTGGCACCACCGGCGGCTCCAGCAGGGTGATCCGCTGACCGCGGCCGCCGACTTCGAGCCGTTCACCGATCGAGGCTTGGGCAAGGGCGCGGCGCGCATTTTCGAACTGCAGCTGGACGTTTTCGTAATCCCGCTCCAGCCGTTGCTGCTGGATCGCGTTGAGCGGCGAGCGCGCAATGGCGTCGTTCAGCGTCTCCAGCTCCTGTTCAGTCTGCACAACCGCGTTGTCGAGCGCCTCGATCCGGGTGTCGATCTCTGCCAGTTGCAGGGCCAGCAGGGGGTCGATCGGTTCACTCTCTTCGGTCTCGGGGGGGGTCTCTTCGGTGCCGGTGGTGCCAGCCGCCTGAAGGGCGATGCGTTCTTCGAGTCGGTCGATGCGCCGCTGCAGGATCTGCACCCGGGTGGAGGTTTCCGAGAACACCAGCAGCATCTCGGACAATTCCGCCTCCAGCTCCTGCAGGAGCTGCTGGTCGGGCGGCAGGTTGACCTGCGGCTGTGTCCCGGTTTCAAAGATCTGGATGGTACGTTCGCGGGTGTCGATCAACTCGCGGCGCTCACGTTCGGCGGCGGCGAGGCGTTCTTGCAGAAGCGACTGACGTTGCAGGCGGAAATCCTGATCGTCGGGCAGGGCATCCGCATTCTCGCGCTGAAACTCGGTGATCAGGGTGGAGCGGCGTTCCAGCGCGTCGCCAAGCCGCTGCACTTCCTGTTCGAAAAAGCTGAGGGTTTCGCCGGCCTGACCGGTGCGCAGACGCACGCTCGCGGCAAGAACCTGGGTGACATATTCATTGAGCACATCGGCGGCGATCTGTGCCTCGCGGGCGGTGAATTCGAAGGTCAGCAACACCGGGCTGCCGCCGCCACGCCGGGTCGCGCCGCCCTGGGTGTTGACCGTCGTGGCGCGCCGCATGTTGTCGTAGACCTGGGTCGGGGTCATGTTGGCGAGATCTTCGAACACGTTCAGGCGGGTGGCGATCTCGATCATGTTGGCGCGGGTCAGAACCTGCTCGCGCAACAGCTGCACCTCTTCGAGGGCCTCGATCTGCACCGTTGAGGTGGCGAGATCTTCGGAGATCGACTGCCCCTGCACCAGAAGCCGGGCCTGGCTGACGTAGGTGGTCGGCAGACCGGCCGCGAAAAACAGCCCCGCAGCGGCGGTGACCACGACCAGAAATGCCATGACCGGCATCCGGCGTATAAGCAGGTGCCAGTAGAAGCGCAGATGTGTACTCATTCTGCGGCCTCTTGGGACAAGGTATCGGTGTTCAGGAAGATATCATCTTTCAACACTTCGCCAATGATCTCCTCGGTAACGCTGCTTTTGTCGGCAGCGGCGGCATAAACCATGCCGAACTCAGAAAGCTTGTTGACCATGCGCGGGATCCCTCCGGAGGTCTCATGGATCAGCGCGATGGCCTTTTCGGTAAACTCTTCGCCCGTGCCACCGACGTGACGCAAGCGGTGGCGGACGTATTTCACTGTGGTCTCTTTGTCCATGCCCGCCAGGTGATAGGTGGCGCTGACACGTTGGGCGAACTGCCGCAATTCCGGGCGCGTGATCATGTCGCGCAATTCCGGCTGCCCCAGAAGAATCAACTGCAGCAGTTCGTCCTTGTTGGAATTGATATTGGTGAGCATCCGCAGCTCTTCGAGGCCCTCGACCGTGAGATTCTGTGCCTCGTCGATGACCAGCGTGACCGAACGGCCTTCGGCATATTGTGCGACGATGAAATCCTGCAGCACCTGGAATTTGGTGACATACGGCGCCTCGGGGTCGCTTTCGACATCGAGCGCGTTGAGCACCCATTGCAGCAACTCGCCGCGATTGCCGTGCGCGTTGGAGATCAGTCCGACGATCGTCGTCTCATCGAAATTCTGCAGAAGCTTTTGTAAAAGCGTGGTTTTCCCTGCACCCACTTCCCCGGTGATGATGGTGATGGGGGCCCGGCTCATGATGCCGTATTCCAGGACCGCATAGGCGCGTTTATGGGCGCTGGACCAATACAGGAAATCAGGGTCGGGCAGAAGCGTGAAGGGGCGTTCGCTCAGCCCGAAATGCTTCGCAAAGAATACTGAACCAGCCATGACCTTATCTTCCCGATCCATCGCCAACGCCTGCTGTAGATGCGTGCGGGCCAGTGAAGCCTCTCTATAAGTAAAATTGAGACGTGATGCACGCGACAATCCTGCGCAATCCGCGCCATCGACCGAGCCATCGGCCGACCTTGTGTCGCTGCTATAGCGATGGACGAAAACGGGGGCACGTTTCAAGGGGGAGCCTGCGACGGTTATGCCCCCCTGCCGAAGGGGTCGGGGAGGAGATTGCAATCCAAAGGTCAGGCGGCCCGGCGATCCGCGCGAAGTTTGATTCGGGCGTACAGCCCTCCGGTTGTCTCCGATTTGCCAACAAAGCCGTGCTTCACTGTGGCACTGTTGGGAATTTTATGTGCAAGTCTGCCACATTTTAACCAAATCGCTTTGAAAGCCGGTTTTGGTTAAAAATCCCTATACGACTGTAAAGCAGTAAAAATTCCTGAAAAGTGCGGGAATCCCTGACCCTGATCGGCGGATTTTCGCAAGACAATCGTATCGAATTTGATTAAACAGAGACAACAACTGATGGGGACCGCTTCTGGGGAAGCCCTTCGTCATAGAAAGCCGTCTGTCTGCTCCGGGTCCAAACGAACCCTTCATTTTGCGGAAGACTTGAATTTATTCCCCTCGGCACCGTGTCGAGGCGTCTGTACTTCGTGACGTGTCGTACCGAGCGGCATGCCACATTAACGAGGGTTTATTTATGTCGATTGTTTCGCGTGATCTGACCGGTTCTGTCCCCTCCGAGGTGACGCCCATCCGTGCAAGCCAACACAATTCCGCCGCCGCCTCCGCATATCGTACCGGTGGCAAGCGCGCCCTGGACCTTCTGGTCCTGACGCTGTCGGCACCGTTCTGGCTGTCGCTGATCGGGATCGCTGCTCTGCTGATCTGGATCACCGAAGGCAAGTCGCCGTTCTACAGCCAGCTGCGCGTTGGCCGCGGCGGCAAGACCTTCCGCCTGTGGAAGCTGCGCACCATGGTTGTCGATGCCGACGCCCGGCTGGAGGCCCATCTGGCCGCCAACCCCGAGGCGCGCGCCGAGTGGGACGCCACGCAAAAGCTGAAGAACGATCCGCGCATCACAGTCATCGGCCGCATCCTGCGCAAGACCTCGCTGGATGAGCTGCCGCAGCTGTTCAATGTCGCCCTTGGTGACATGAGCATCGTTGGGCCGCGCCCGATCATGGTCAACCAGCGCGCGCTTTACGTTGGCAACGCCTACTACCAGCTGCGTCCCGGTCTGACCGGCCTGTGGCAGGTGTCGCAGCGCAACGAGAGCGAGTTCGCCGACCGTGTGCGTTTCGACAATGTCTATAACCGGGTTCAGTCGCTGAAGACCGACCTTGGTGTCATGTCGAAGACTTTTGGTGTGATGCTGCGCGGCACCGGCTACTGATCCGTGCGGGGCGCGTGCCGGCCCTGAGGTGCGTTCAAAGCTAACAACACACAAATTGCCAAATCAGGCCGCATCTGTAATGGATGCGGCCATCGTTTTGTCCGGGCCGCCCGCGCCTTGAACGGGCGCAGGACTGGCTTCAGCGCAAGAGTTTAGGAAACCCATGTCTTTACTGGCTGCTCTCAGAATTGTCGTGTTGTCGGGTGCGGTTGTGGCCCTGGCCGCCTGTCAGGATGACAGCGCGCGCGCCGAGGATCATTACCAAAGTGCGCTTGCGTTTCTCGAAGAGGGCGACACGGTTCGCGCCGATGTCGAGTTCCGCAATGTGTTTCAGGCCGATGGCGATCATCTCGAAGCGCGCCAACGCTATGCCCAGATGCTGCGCGAGACCGGTGATCTGGAACATGCCTACCGGCAATATCTGCGGCTGGTGGAACAGGATCCCAGCCTGATTTCCGCGCGCATCGCGCTGGCGGAAATGGCGCTGGAACAGCAGAACTGGGAAGAGGTGCGCTGGCACGGGCAGCGGGTTCTGGAGATGGACCCCGAGGCGCCCGGGGCGCCGGTGATCGCGCTCAACATCGACTATATCAATGCGCTGGAAGCCGAAGACGAGGCCACGCGCCGCGAGATCGCCGCGCGGGCCACCACGCTGTTCGAAGACGATCCCGACAATCCGCTGCTGCGGCGGCTGGTGATCGACACCCTGCTGCGCGACGGTGATTTCGACGCCGCCATCGGGATTGTGGATACGGCGCTGGCCAACACGCCCGAGGCGCGCAACCTGCATGATACCCGGCTGCAGATCCTGGCCGAGTTTGGCGAGCAGGAGCCGCTTGAGGCGCAATTGCGCACCATGTTGGAGCTTTTCCCCGAGGACGATCAGCTGCCCGGCATGCTGCTGCGGTTCTATGTGGCCCGCGATGACATTGCCGGGGCGCAGACGCTTTTGACCGACCTGGCCGGATCGGCCGAAGATGCCGTGGCCCGCGAGGAGGCGTTGACCGCGCTGGTGCGGTTGCGGTTGCAACGCGAAGGTCCCGACGCCGCGATTGAGGAACTGGACCGGATCATCGCCGCCGATCCCGACGCCGCCGCGCCGTTCCGGGCGCTGCATGCGGTGTTGCGCTATGAGGGCGGCGATATCGAGGGCGGTATTGCCGGGATCGAGACGCTTCTGGAGGGCGAGCTGACCCAGATCGAGCGCGGCCGGTTCCAGATCATCCTGGCGCAGATGTTGCTGCAGAACGGCAATCTGGTGGGCGCGCAACGTCTTGTGGATACAGCCCTAGAGGCCGATCCGGGGCAGACCGACGCGCTGAAGATGCGCGCGGCCTGGCTGATCGAGGATGACGATCCCGACCAGGCGATCCAGGATTTGCGCAGTGTGCTTGATGACAATGCCGAGGATGCCGCGGCCCTGACGCTGATGGCACAGGCCTATGCCCGGGCGGGCGACCATGAATTGTCGCGTGATTTCCTGTCGCTGGCGATGCAGGCTTCGGGCGGGGCTCCGGCGGAGACGATCCGCTATGCGGCCGTGTTGCTGGAAGACGAGCGCTATCTGATTGCCGAAGAGGTGCTGATTGCCGCCTTGCGCCTGACGCCGAACGAGCCCGAGCTGTTGCGGGCCTTGGGCCGGGTTTACCTGCAGCTGAGCGATTGGCTGCGGGCCGGTGATGTGGAACGCACCCTGCGCGCGCTCGACACCGAGCCCACCCGCGCCATGGCCGACAGTTTGCGCGCCGCCATTCTGGTCGGACGCGGGCAGGTCGATCAGGCGCTGGAAATGCTCGAAGCCGCCGCCGACGACGGCAACAGCGGGGTCGGCGCGCAGGCCGCCGTGGTGCAGGCCCGGCTGGCGACGGGCGATCTGGACGGCGCGTTGGGCTATGTCGAGGATCTGGTCGCAGAGACCCCTGGGGACATGGATTACCGGCAACTTCTGGCGATGACCTATGTCGCCGTCGGGCGGATGGCCGAGGCCGAAGAGGAGCTGCGCGTTGTCACCACCACCGAGCCGCAGCGGCAACAGGCCTGGATCGACCTGATCCGCGTGCAGGACGCGCTCGACCGCGAGGAAGACGCCCGGCAAACGCTTGTCGCGGCCCGCGCCGCGCACCCGGAGGCGCCGGATCTCATGTGGGTGGAGGCCAGCTATCTGGAACGGGCCGGTGATATCGACGGGGCGATCGGAATGTACGAACAGCTCTACGAGATGGTCCCGAACTCACCGGTTGTGGCCAATAATCTCGCGAGCCTGATCACGACCTATCGCAGTGACGAGACAAGCCTTGATCGCGCCTATACGATCGCGCGGCGCCTGCGCGGGACTGACGTGCCTCCCTTCGCCGATACCTATGGCTGGATCGCCTATCGCCGCGGTGAGCTTGGCGTCGCGCTGGAGCATCTGGAACGCGCGGCGGAAGGTCTGCCGGAGGATGCGCTGGTGCAATACCATCTGGGCATGACCTATCTGGCGCTGGATCGGCCTGAGGACGCGCTGGCGCAATTGAGTCGCGCGGTGGAGTTGGCCGGCCCCGGTGACACGCGCCCGCAGATCATCGCGGCGCAAGATGAGATCGCAACCCTTCAGGCGGCCGGTGTCGGGTCCGAGACGACACAGGATGAATGAGTGAATCCTCTGTTTTTACATGGTAAAAACGGCATCGTGATATGATTGAGACAGAGGCCGGATGAAACCGATAATCTGGTTGCATTTACCTTTAAGATAACGGGGAATCTCGGCAAAATGTAGTGTGTGTCTATGGGGGATACAGCAGATGAAGAGACTATTTCTCTCACTAATGGTGATGTGCGTCACGCTGTTCGCGGCGCAGTCGGTTCTGGCCCAGGATGGCTACCGGATCCGACCCGGGGACGTTCTGTCCGTTGAAGTGGTGCAGGATGCGACCCTGAACCGGGATATTCTGGTCCTGCCCGATGGCAGCATCAACTATCCGTTCGTTGGCACCCTACGGGTGCGTGGCCTGACCGTGGGTCAGGTGCAGCAGCAGATCGCCGCAGGCATCAGCTCGAATTTCGCCGTGCTGCCGGATGTGTTTGTCGCCGTGCGCGAGGTGTTTGTTGCACCGCCGCCGATCGAGCCCCTGCCAGGGCCGACCATCGACATCTTCATCCAGGGCGAGGTGAATGCACCGGGTCTTGTCGAAGTGTCTCCGGGCACGACGCTGGTTCAGGCGCTGGCGCTGCATGGCGGGTTCACCAGCTTTGCCGCAACACGCCGCATTCAACTGCGTCGGACAAATCCGCACACCGGGCATACCACCGTTGTGACGCTCGACTATCGGGTGCTTGAACGGGGCGGCGTCGTTTCGCATGACCCGGTGTTGTCGGAGGGGGATGTCATCCTCGTGCCGCAGCGGCGTTTGTTCGAGTAATCGACACCCTGAGAAGGGTTGGGGGATATGACAGACAGGGTAAAGACATGCGCCGCGGCCGCCTTTTGTGGGCTGTCTGATCGTGCCCCCGGCCTGTGGGTCGGGCCCGCCCGTTTGCGGACGCGTCTGATCGTGCGTCTGATGGGTGGCTGCGCTGTTGCGGCGGGCCTGCTTCTGCCCGGCATCGCCGTGGCGCAGGACGCCGACGACGCGCCGGTGGCCTATGTCGATATCGGATCCTTCCTGCGCTACGAGGAAGACGATCCCGGCGACGAGGAACGGGCGTTCGAGACCCGTCTGGGGGCGGGATATTTCCTGGCCACGTCGGGCCAGCGCCTGAGCTTTGAGGGTGAGCTGCTGTTGCAGGCGCTGGAGGATGAGCCGGTTCTGACCGACCCGGCGGCGACGCTGTCCTATGCGGCCTTCACCCGGGGCACGGAACTCTCGTTCGACCTCAGCTATACGGCGCTGGATCTCGAAGATCGCGATATCGACGAGGATTTCGACGCCGAAGACCTGACCGAGGATGGCGGTCGCCGTGAGCGCATCGAAGCCCGGGTCGGGCTGGTGACGGGACGCGACGCACCGTTTGGCACGGCCACGGAACTCACCTATCGCGACGACAGCTTCAGCGACGGCGCGACCGAGGAGGATGAGACCTTCGTCAGCCTGGGCAGCACCCTGCGGTTCACCATCGACCCCCGGATCACCCTGCGCGCCACCGGCTTCATCAGCCGCGAAGAGACCGACGATGTCCTCGACACGGTCGAGACGATCGAGAGCTACGGGCTTGGCGCGGATCTGCTGATCGACCCGGTCTGGACCGCCAATATCGATATTGGCTACCTGGAAATCGAAACCGACCGCACCACCGGAACGACCGTGGTCGATGGCGCCACGGCATCGCTGCTTCTGACCCGAGATATGCCCAACGGCGAGCTCAGCTTCTCGGCCACGCGCGATATCTCCACCACCGGATCGGAAGATACGTTCCGGGTCCGGCGCGCCCTGACGCTGGCCAACGGGGCCGAACTGGAGGCCTCACTGGGCGCCATCAGCTTTGAAGGCTCTGATCCGATTGCTATCTATGGTGCGTCGTTCGCCACCGAGTTCCGGCCCGGATCGCGCGTCAGCCTGGCCTTCGACCGCAGCGGCGGGGTGACCGATGACGACGAGAATGTCATCCGCACCAGCCTGTCGGCGGCTGTGGCCCATAACCTGACCGAGTCCAGCTCGCTGGCCTTCGACGTCGGCCTCTCGCAGGTCGAGGATGCAAGCCTGACCGGGACCGACACCGCTCGGGTCGACCTGTCGCTGGCCTATCGCTATGCGCTGACCGAAGACTGGACCTTGGCGGCGCAGGCCACGCGCGAGTTGCTGTACGAGGATGGCACGGAGGAAGAGCGCACCACGACCGTGTTGCTTGGTATCGAGCGCCGCTTCTCGTTCCGCCCCTGACCATGACGGACCCGCGCGGGGGACGTCCGGACCGGGTCACCCTGGGTTTGGGGCTTTTCATCGGGCTGCTTCTTGCGATTGAGCTGGCGCTTCTGGGGGCCGATTGGGGCCTCTGGGGGCCGCCGCGCCTGCGCTCGACCATCTATGATTACACCGGCTTCTGGCCCGGCCTGCTTTACGGTTGGCAATCCAATTACCCCGGGCAGGCGTTGGTGATGTTTGTCAGCTACAGCGTCGTGCATGGCGGCCCGGTCCATGCGCTGGTCAATATGGTGACGCTGTGGTCGCTTGGCCGCGGGGTCGCTGATTGGGCCGGGGGGCGGGGTCTGATCCTGGTCTATGGCGTAGCCCTTCTGGGCGGGGCGATAGCCTATGGGCTGCTGACCCGCTCGCCGCAGCCGATGGTCGGGGCCTCGGGCGCGCTCTTCGGGCTGGCGGGGGCGTTGATGATCTGGACCAGCCGCGCCGAAGGCGGCGGTTTGAAAACCTGGCGCATCGTCTTGCAGGTGGTCGGACTTCTGGTGGCGATGAACGTGGCGATGTGGTGGGCACTGGATGGTCAGCTTGCCTGGCAAACCCATCTGGGCGGCTTTGTGGCCGGGGCGCTTGCGGCCCTGTTGCTGCCTCCGGTGCAGACGCAAGGGCACAATGCGCCGTAAACTGCGCCCGCCGGGTCTCAGTGCTGGCGACAGGGGGGCAATTTCCCTTATGCTGGCTCCCAACATCAGGCGCCCCGGACGCGCCGGTCCATTCAAAAAGAGCAGCACGGCATGCACGACGCCAGGCACGTTTCCGACAAACCGGTTCTGGTGGTCGATCTCGACGGCACGCTTGTGCGGTCCGATCTGCTGTTCGAGAGCCTCTGGTCCGCCTTGTCGAGCAATCCGCTCTCGGCGCTGTCGGCACTGCGGTCGGGCTATACGCAGCGCGCGCGGCTGAAGCAGGACCTGGCGCTGAAGGGGCCCGTGGATGTCACCCGGCTGCCCTACAATCCCGATGTGCTGGCGGAGATCGCGAAATGGCGTACCGGGGGAGGGCGAGTGGCTCTGGTGACCGCCAGCAATCAGATCCTGGCCGAACAGATCGCCAGCCATATCGGGCTTTTCGACGAGGTCCACGGCTCGGACGCAGAGCACAATCTGAAAGGCCCGGCCAAGGCGGCCTTCCTGCTCGAGCGCTATGGCGCAAAGAATTATGTCTATATCGGCGATGCCGCGGCGGATCTGCCAGTTTGGAAAGACGCCGCACAGATCGTGACCGTCAATGCCCCGGCCGGGCTGCGCGCCAGGGCCGATGCGCTGGGGCCCGAGACCCGGCATCTGGGGAATGGGGCCGTGCCGGTCTGGGATTGGCTGCGCGCGCTCAGACCGCATCAATGGGTCAAGAACGTCCTGATTTTTGTCCCCATCCTGGCCAGCCACGCCGTGTCCTGGCCGAACCTGTTGACCAGCCTGCTGGCGTTTGTGGCCTTCTGCCTGGTGGCGTCGAGCGTGTACCTGACCAATGACTTGCTTGATTTGTCCGCCGACCGGGCGCATCCCCGCAAAAAGCGCCGCCCGCTGGCCGCAGGCGATATCCCGATCGCCCCCGCAAGTGGCATGGCCGTCGCGCTGCTTGTAGCCGGGTTGGGGCTGGCGCTGATGCTGGGGCCGTTTTTCGCGGCGACATTGGCGATCTATCTGCTGATCACGACGGCCTATTCCCTGTACCTCAAGCGGCGCACCATTGTGGATATCTGGGTGTTGTCGATCCTCTACTCGATGCGCATCGCCGCCGGGGCCGCGGCCACCGGGATCGTGCCCTCGGTCTGGCTGATGGCGTTTTCGATCTTCTTCTTCTTCTCGCTGGCCGCCGTCAAACGGCAGGCCGAGCTTGTGGATACAGCCGACAATGACACGCTCGATATCCGCCGCCGGGGCTATTACCGCGAGGATCTTCTGCTTGTCGCGGTGATGGCGATTTCATCGGGCTATGTCTCGGTCCTGGTTCTGGCACTGTATATACGTACGCCCTTCATCGACCAGCTTTACGGCACACCGCCGATCCTGTTGGGGATCTGCCTTGTGGTGCTTTACTGGATCAGCCGGGTTGTCATGGTGACCCATCGCGGCCACATGCATGATGATCCGCTGGTCTATGCGATGCGCGACCGGGTCAGCCAGATCTGCGTCGCGCTGTGTGTGCTTATCGGAGCGTTTGCCTATGGGTTGGAGGGCTGGATCTAGCGGCTGTGCGCGGGAACCGGTCTGTTTCCGAATAATCCCCGAAAACACCAATATTTGTTTTCGCCAGATAAGGCTGCCTGTTATAAGGCGCGTGTTTTGATGCAGCGCTTTTCTTAAGGATTTCCAGTTTAATGAGTATGATGTCCAGCCAGATGCAGACCAATTTTCGCGGGGCCTTTGAGGGCCGTGTGATCAATCCCTCGGGCTTTGGGCTGTTCGTCGCGCTTGTTCTGCTTTCAGTACCGGTGTTCTGGAGCGGTTTCGTGTCGCTGATCTCCGCCTGGGGCACGCCGGAATACAGTCACGGGCCCCTGATCCCGATCATCTCGCTGTACCTGTTCCTGCGCGAATTGCGCCAGGCCGACCGCCCCGATCCCAACGCCAAGGTGCGCCGTGGGCCCGGCATCGTGGTGCTTGGCGCGGGCCTTTTGCTGGCGCTTCTGGGCAATATCGTGCGGATCCCCGACATCGTGACCTACGCCTTCATCATCTGGGTCGGGGGTGTGGTCCTGACGGTTTATGGATGGGAACGGGGCAAGCGCCATCAGCTTCCGGTGCTGCACCTTGTCTTCATGCTGCCGCTGCCGAACTTCGTCTATTGGCAGATGACCACCTTCCTGCAGGGTGTCTCGTCCGAACTTGGCGTCTGGTTCATCCGCATGGCGGGGATCCCGGTCTTTCTGGAAGGCAACATCATCGACCTGGGTGTGTTGAAGCTGCAGGTGGCCGAGGCCTGTTCGGGGCTGCAATACCTGTTCCCGATCCTGAGCTTTTCGTACCTCTTCGCGATCCTCTATCGCGGGCCGATGTGGCACAAGGCGGTGCTGCTTCTGCTGGCCGCGCCCCTGACGGTGTTCATGAATTCCTTCCGCATCGGCATGATCGGGGTCATCGTCAATTCCTACGGGCTTGGCTGGGTCGAGGGCTTCACCCATTTCTTCGAGGGTTGGGTGATCTTCATCGCCTGTGTCGCGATCCTGTTCCTGACGGCGGTGCTGTTGCAGCGCACGACGCGCAATCCGCTGCCTCTGAGCCAGGCCATCGATCTGGATGCGGCGGGCCTGGGCCGGATCTCCACTCGGGTTCTGGAGCTGCCGCGCCGGGCGGTGACGCTGGGGGCCGTGGCCCTGACCGGGCTGGCCGCGGTGGCAACGTTCGCGGCGCAACCGCCCGCGGCCCCACCACTCGACCGGACCAGCTTCCAGGTCTTCCCGCGCGATGTCGGCGACTGGTCCGGCCTGCGCACCGAGTTCAGCGCCGAGATCGAGGCGGTCCTGCGCGCCGACGATTATGCCAACATCACCTACAGCACCGATCCCGATACCCCACCGGTCAACTTCTTCTCGGCCTTCTACGAGCGGCAGACCGAAGGCTCGGGCATCCATTCGCCCGAGGTCTGCCTGCCCGCCGGCGGGTGGGAGATCTTCTCGCTGGAGGCCCATGAGGTCTCGTTCCCCGACACGCCCTTCGGCACGTTCGAGGTCAACCGCGCGATCATCCAGAACGGCCAGGCGCAGCAGGTCGTCTATTACTGGTTCGAACAGCGCGGCCTGCGCTTCACCAACGATTTCGTCGCCAAGCTCTGGGTGGTCTGGGACAGCCTGATGCACGACCGCACCGATGGTGCGCTGGTGCGGTTTGTCTCGCCCATCGAGCCGGGGGAAACCCCCGAAGCCGCCGACGCCCGGATCCAAGCGCTGATGGTCGAAATTCTGCCACGCTTGCCGCGTTTCGTGCCAGGCATGGACCGAGATCCTTAATCTACCACCCAACAGGCACAGTGGCTTGCCCTCGGCTCCGCTCCTGGCAGGGCCGCTTAGACGAAAGACCCCAACATGATACATCCCGTCATTCTTTGCGGAGGCTCAGGCACCCGGCTTTGGCCCGCATCGCGCAAGGCCTATCCCAAGCAATTCGCGCCGCTTCTGGGGGATGAGACGCTTTACCAGGCGACGTTGAAGCGGTTCTCGGGCGAGGATTTCGCGGCGCCGCTGATCATGACCGCCGAGGATTTCCGCTTCATGGCGATCGAGCAGGCGATGGCAATCGGGTTGAGCGATGCACGTGTGGTGATCGAACCCGTGGCGCGCGACACCGCGCCCGCGATTCTGGCCGCCGCCCTCCTGCTGGCCGCGGATGATCCCCAGGCGCTGATGTTGGTGGCGCCGTCCGATCACGTGATCACCGATCTGCCCGCGTTCCTCGATGCGGTGGCCGAAGGGGTAGGGGCCGTGGGGGAGGGCGCGCTTGTCACCTTCGGGATCACGCCGGACCGCCCCGAGACCGGCTATGGCTATCTTGAATTGTCCTGCGTGCCCGAGGGCGCCGCGCCGGTGCCATTGAAATCGTTCCGCGAAAAGCCCGATGCAGCGGCCGCGCAAAAGATGCTCGATGCGGGCAACTACCTGTGGAATGCGGGTGTGTTCCTGTTCAAGGCGGTTGATGTGATCGCAGCCTATGAAGCCCATGCGCCGGGCCTTCTGGCGCCGTGCCGATCCGCCATCGCCTCCGGCAGCACGGATCTGGATTTCTTCCGCCTCGATGCAGAGGCCTATGGTGCGGCTTCGGCGATCTCGTTCGATTATGCGGTGATGGAAAAGGCCAGCCCCGTGATGGCGGTGCCGCTGGAGTGCGGCTGGTCGGATCTCGGCGCATGGGACGCGTTGTGGCAGATCGTCGACAGCGATGCCGACGGGGTGGCAACAGCGGGGCCGGTCACGGCGATTGACTGCACCGACAGCTACCTGCGGTCCGAGGATGACACGATGCAACTGGTGGGCCTCGGGCTCGACGGGGTTGTGGCCGTGGCGATGCGCGATGCGGTGCTGGTGGCCGACAAGTCGCGTGCGCAAGACGTCAAAGCCGTGGTCTCGACCCTGCGCGCGGCCAAGGTCGCCCAGGCCGACGATTACCCGCGCTTCTACCGCCCCTGGGGCTGGTACGAGACGCTGTGCCTGGACACCCGGTTTCAGGTCAAGCGGATCATGGTCAAACCCGGCGGTGTGCTGAGCCTGCAAAGCCATCACCACCGCTCGGAACACTGGATCGTTGTGGCCGGGACGGCCGAGGTGACGGTGGGCGAAGAGGTGAAACTGGTGACCGAGAACGAGGGGGTCTACATCCCGCTTGGCGCGGTGCACCGGATGGCCAATCCCGGCAAGCTGCCGATGTACCTGATCGAGGTGCAGACCGGCGCGTATCTGGGTGAGGACGACATCGTGCGCTACGAGGATATCTACAGCCGTGCCTGATCAAACGGGGGCCTGATCAAACGGGGATCTGATGAAACGGGGCAGGGGAGGAGACGTCATTGAGGCATCTGCGCCGCCTGGCCCGTCTGGCCGGTTTCATCTTCGGGCTCTGGTTTCTGACCTGGGTCGGTATTCTGGCCACCGGCCTGCTGTGGAAGCATGACGCGGCGCTGCCCGAGGCGGCGGATGCAATCATCTGCCTGGGCGGCGGCATGTCGTATCACGGGTGGGAGGATCCCGGCCCGGCCTCGGCACGCCGCGCGCTGACCTGCGCCGAGCTGGTGCGGGACGGCGTGGCGCCGGTCGCCGTGTTCACCGGCACCGGCAACAGCGTGATGTCGGCCGGCGAGGCAATGGCCAATCTGGCGGCGGAGAACGGGTTGCCGACGGAGGCGATCGTGATCGAACCGCGGGCCCGTTCCACGATGCAGAACGCCGTGTTCTCATACGCGCTTCTGCCCGATGCTCCAGACCGGGTCGTGATCGTCAGCGATCCGTTCCACCTGCCGCGGTCGTGGATCATCTTCACCCTGCTGGGGGCGGCGGAGGTCGATGTCTACGCGGCCCGCATGACCTATTCCTACGACGACGGCCCCGAGGCGCGCAGCTACCTGCAATGGACCCTGCGCGAAGCGTTTGCGGTCTGGGCCAATGTCGCGCGCATCGGAACCTATCTTGCCGGTGGCCTGTTCGGCATAGACCCCCAAACCCGCGCCGCCTGGTTCGAGCCACCCTATGATCTGTAGGGATGTGACGCAGGGGAATGGCCGGGATTGGGCGTTATGTTTAGAGTGGTGCTCGAAACAGACGTTATGTTTACTCATCACCGCTGAAGGTGGAACGTTCTTCAATCAATATGGTCGGCGCACCGCCAACCGGATCAGCTAAAAACTCGATCTCAAGGTAGCGGGTTATGAAGCCCGGTTCCGGATTTGAAGTAATCCCACGGCCTGTATGGCGCTGCACCTGCACAAAGCTGCATTGGTTGCCTTGGCAGTCGAAACCATCCGTCTCCAACTGCTCAGTAACGATCGCAAGCGATACCCCCCTGAAGCGGTCGATGAAGGCTTCTGCTAAGCGCTCTTGTGATGAGGTCGACTGACCAATGCGAGCCGCAAATGCTGACATCCGCAGCTCAGAGAGCAGTGGGCCAGTCGGCGGTATCGGCTCTTGCGCACATCCCAAGAGCAAACCTGACATGCCGATCATCACATAGAACTGAGCTTTCATGCGCATTTCAACGAAGTACAGCCTGGATCAGTAGAGCGCCAGACGCTTGCTGAAGGAATGCCGAGGTGAGTCAGTATTTATGACTGATAATCCGTATTATGTTAAATTTTTATAGCAACGGCCACGCGGTATGGGCGTGGCCGTTGTGGGGTTTGCTCTGCCCAAGGCTGGTTTCAGACCGTGATGGTCTGGACATTGGCCAGGGTCTCGATGCCGCCGCCGGCCTGATAGAGCATGTGGGCGTAATACGTGCCTGACGACAAGGCGACAGCCTGGCTGCCCGAGGCTGCGGTGCCGTCCATGGCGTCGATCTCGAACTTGGTGACAACATCGCCCGTGCCCGCCTGCGCGGTGAGGAAATCGGCCCCCGACATCGGCGTGGCCGAGGTCGACAGCACCACGATGCCCCAGCCCCCGCGCGACGCGGTGAAGCCGTAGCTCACGGTGCCGCCGGAATAATTGGCCGACACCCCCGACAGCGTCGCGGCATCCCACCATGTATAGCCCGACTGGTTGTTGCGGATGGTATATTCCGTCCCCGATGCGCCCGCGATCTGGTTGCTGTTGCTGTCGAACCAATTGTCCTCGATCAGCAATGTCCGACCCGGGTGCATCGCCGCCGTGGTGGCCGTGAAGCTGAGCGGACGCCCCCCGCTGAAGTTGCTTTCGATCTCCAGCGGGCAGATGTTGTGGTGGAAATGCGTGTCACCCTGGCGCGCATTCTGACCGTAGATGTTCTTGCGCAGACCGTTGGAGGCATAGCCGCGCATCCGTCCACGGGACGCATAGCGGCGCTTGCCCTGATCGGCGTTGAAGAAGCAGCCGTAGATCTCCACGCCCGAGGGCGGCGACTGCCCCGATTGGTAGGGATCGGAATGCGGATCGAGGGCTTGCCAGGTTCCATTGGACGAAGTCGCCGAGGAAAAATTCGGCGCGGTGCCGACCGTGCCATCGGCCATGCACAGCTTGATCTGATAGCCGCTGGCCGCGCTGAAGACGATATCGCCCCGGTTATAGACGGTGGAGTTGTTCCACTCGGTGGCATCCTGCGGGATGTTGGTGGCGGGGTCGAAATACAGGTAACGCCATTCGCCCCCGAAACTGCCCTTGATGCCATCTTGGCCGAAGGCCTCGAACGAGCAGAATTCCATCAGGGTGATGAAGGGATAGGAGGAATTGTCACTGGTGCCGTGGTTCATCACGGCGGTGCCGGTGAACGGCCCATCGGCATAGCCCGGCGCTTCCTTGAACCAGCAGCGCGTCATGCGCGCGATGGTGGTCGTGTTGTTGATCCCGAACTCGAACACCGCAGTCGATGCGGCGCCGCTTGAGATATAGTCGATCCGCCCGCTTTTCGGCACGGCGGGGGGCGCGAATGTGCAGTTCGAGATCGTGTCGATGACGCAGCCGTTGGAGAACAGGAACACGGTGCCCGTCGCGGCGAAATCCCAACCATCCAGATCGCCCGCGTTGCCGCTTACGGTCACGGTATTGTTGCCGGCATTGTAGGTGTAGCCGGTCGGCAGGTCTGCGGCATTGGCGGTGAGGGTTTTGGGGGTGCGCCCCTCGCTCCACCAATCCGGCCGTGTATGCCAGCGTTCCCGGGCGAGGCGTTCCACCTCAGCGCGCGCCGGTGCTGTGGGGTTGGCGAAAGCCATCAACGGGAAGTCACCCCCCGTTGGTCCGGGCCCGCCTGTTCCGGCACCGTCGAAGATCGTGTTGACCGTGATATCCAAAGCCATATCAAGCACTCGCTATGTTGAGGGTGATGAGTTCCGCCGCGCGCGTCGTCGTCCAGGTGAACCCGTCGCCGGTCGCACCGGCCGCGACAGGCGCACTTGCAAAGCCAACCGAGATGCCCGCGATACCGCTGCCGCCCAGGGCGGTTGCATCAAGCGTGGTTGCGCCATTGGCGGTGATCTCGCCGGTGTAATCGCCGCGATCCACTGCCAGCACCGAAACCAGGCAGCCGTCCACGGCTGTCCCGCTTGTGCTGAGCTCTGTCGCACCGGTTGTCCCGTCTGCGGTGAAGGGCGTATGCGCAGCGACGGACTGGTTTGCGCCGGTGAATTCGTAAAGCCGGACCTGGCCCGCCGTGACCGTGCCTGCGGCGCTGTTGAACATCACCGTTCCGCTGCCCGAGGGGGCGGCGAGCAGCGCGAAGGCGATCTGCGGCTTGCGGCCATTGGTGTTAGACGGCCCGATAAGCGTCATCGAGGTGCCGGTGCCGAATGTACGACCAGCGGCGCCGAAATCGGCCTGCATGTCGGACAGATCAACCCCGTTGGTCGTCGCGTTCAGGGCGATGGCGGCCACCAGAAGGCGGTCCGATCCCGATCCGATCGCGATGCTGTTGCTCTCGTAGGGGAAGGCGTTCTGGCTGCTGTCGTGGATGAGATCGGCGACCTGTTGGGCCACGGCGATGCTCTGTGACTGGCTGGTGTTGGACACGGTGACTGCAACCCGCTCGGCGGCGCTGAGGTTGTCGGCCTCGTCGTAGAAATAGAGCGTCAATTCCCGTGCGCCGTCCGGCGTGGCGGTCGAGATGGAGATCGTATCGGTGTCCCCGCCGCTTGCGACGTCGAAGTTGCCGGTCTCATAGACCGTGCCTGACCAGCCGCCCGCGACGGTAAAGGTCGGGGTGGCGCCGGGGTCATGGCTGGCCCAGACGGCGCTGGCCGCACCGCTGGCCTCGGTGAGGCCGATCGTCAGGGTGCTACCGGCATAGCTGGCCGAATTGATCACCGGGGCGATGGTGTCACCCGATACGGTGGTCGTGGTCGTCGCACTGGCGGTTGGCGACCAGGGGCCATTGCCATTGCCGTTGACCGCGCGGACCTGCACCTCGACGGTGGTGCCCTCGGCGAACCCCGTCAGGGCGATAGGGTCGCTGACGTCGGTCACAAGGGTCCAGCTGCCGCCGGAGATACGGTGGCGCAGGTCGCGCTGCAGGATCGACTGCCCGCCATCGGCCGGATCAGCCGGCAGGGTGACATCGACCTGGGTCGCGCCGGGCGTCAGGCTCGGGGCCGCCATTGCGGCAGGCACATCGCTGACCTGGAATGTGGCCAGCGCGCCAAGCCTGCCGATCTCATAATCCGTGCCCATGGCAATCCCGAGGGCTGCGGCATCGACGGCATTCAGCGGCAGCGGGCCGGAGAGGAACCGGGCGTTCCCCCAATCCGGGTCGCTGGCGGGTTTGATAACAAAATCTGCCATGTGTTACCTCTTTCGGTGTCAGGCCTGAACGGCAAAGGTGCCGTCGCCGTTGTTGGTGATCTCCGGCGCCGCATCGGGGGGTGGCGCGCTGGATAGGGTGAAGCGCCCGTCGCCGGTGTCGGTGATCTGCCAGGGTTGCGGGCTTGTGGTGGTGACCGATTTCGGCGCGCTGTCGGGACTGGGTCCGAACAGATTTTCAGAGCGCAGGCGCACTGCAGCCGGAACGCCATCGGTAAACAGATCCATCAGATCGTGGCTGCCGGTCGCAGCACTCGGCAGAGGCACCCACGCGCCCCCATCGATATTGTAGAAAATCACCTTCAGCGCATCGCCGCCATCGTCGGGCAAGGCCGTGATGCTCAGGCGGGCATCGCCGCCAGTGGCGAGATTGATGATCGACCAATCGCCGGGCCCGAAGGCCGCAGGTTCCCCCGCCTGGGGCGCATTGGTGGTGAACATGGGCGAGGACACGATGGCGCTGTCCTGACCTGTCGCATCCTCCTGCACGAAATGCAGGTGATAGTTGGTGGCCGCGATCAGGGACGCGCCGCTGACAGACTGCGCACCGATCTGGGAAATGGGCTGGCTGTTGGCGGCTTTCAGGGCGCTCAACGTGGGCGGGGCCGCGGATGTGGACACCCTCCAGTAAAGCGTGCCCGCGCCGGTATCGGTGCTGACCGTGCCGCTATAGCCGGTCTCCCCAACCGGGATGGCACTGGCCCCGCTGAGCTGCGGCAGACCCACGACGGTTCCCGAGGCGATGATCTGCCAGGGGGACCACAGGGCCGGCGCGGCCGTGACCTGCACGCGCAGTTGCATCCAGAACTGGCCACCGGCCGTGCCTGCGGGCAGGTCCAGGCTTGCGGTGTCCGTGGCGGGCACGATTTCAAGGCCATCGATCATCAGCCGGTACTGGCGCTGAGCGACGCTGGCCTGCGCCCCGTCATAGGTCCAGGTGTCGGACGTATCGGCGGCAAGCGTGGTCCCCTCGCGACCATCGCCAGAGACCGCGGGGCCGCTGGCAAGCCACGGCAGGATCAGACCACCCGATAACGGGACGTGCCCGCCGGTGGCGATGTTCAGGCTGATATGCATCGGGGGTCCAACTTAGCTGAGTACGGTGATGCCGCTGGCGGTTGTGCCGGACGACCAGATCCGCGTGGCGCGCACCGGAAAGGCGACCCCGGCCGCGATATAGACGGCCGCGGTCGAGCCCGAGACTGTGGTGATCTGAACCAGACCCGACTGCGCCACGTTGATTGCGCGCGACGCCATCGTCAGGTCACTGCCGTCATTCGGTGTGATTTCCATGATGTGGGAGGCAGGGCTTTCCAACCCGGGGGTGTGTTTGTGGAAGAGATCGGACATGAGGTCACCTTTCACGGCTTGAAGCAGAATGTCGGGGCAACGGAGATCGGATCAGCGCCGCGCGCCCGGACCGATCGGTCGGGTGTCATGGGCCGCAGCACATGCAGCACACGCGCAACCGGGCCGCCGGTAGAGACCGGTGACCTGAACGCAGGAATGTTTGGGTTATGGGCAAAAGAGCACATGACCGGATCTCCCGAGGGACAAGGGAGATGCCGACCGGATGCATATGGCTTGGGCCGACATGCTCCGGGTTTGGTATCAGAGTTTGGAAATCTAGGATGGAAGCGTTAACGAAGGGTTACGAACAACCGAATGCCACCGGGCGGCCTGTTCGAGCCGCGTGCAGAGCCCCGGCCGCGACACTTGTGGTGCCCTGTAACGAGGTCCCGATGCCCTGCCCGCTTTCCTGTCCCGTTCCGGCACGCCTGCCATGATCCAGAGCCTCAAGATCATCGCCCTCGGTCTGATTGCGCTGGCCCTTGTCTGTTTGCTGGCCCTGTGGGCGTTCCAGCGCTTCGGGGTCTATCGGTTTCCGACAACAGCCGAGGTCCCCGCCGATGTCGGGCTGGAAACGGTCGAGGTGGTCGAGTTCACCTCCGAGGATGGCCATCCGGGCCGCGCCTGGGTGGCGCAGGCGGCCCCGGGACGGCCCTGGATCCTCAGCCTTCACGGCAATGCCGCAAGCATCGGCAGATCCATGGCCCAGTTCGCCCCCTTGATCGACGACGGCTATGGCATGGTGATGATGCAGTACCGCGGCACGCAAGGCAGCCCCGGACAGCCGTCGGAGGTCAATTTCGCCGCCGATGCCCGCGCGCTTTATGATCAGTTCGACACGATTGTCGGGGTGTCCGTGCCGCCCGAGGCGCTTGTGTTGCATGGCTACAGCCTGGGCGCGGGGGTCGGCAGCCGGCTGGCCGCGACGCGGCCCTTCGCCGGTGTGATCCTGCAATCGGCGCCGCACCGGACCTGTCTGTTCTTCGAGCGCCGGTATCGCGGCGCGCCGCTTTGTCAGTTGATGTGGCGCGAACGCTATGACGTCGTCGATCACCTGCGCAACATCGAGGCGCCGGTCCTGATCGTGCATGGCCGCGCAGATGCCTCCGTGCCGGTTGAGGAAGCCCGCGCCAATTTCGAGGCCGCCCCAACGCCCTGGGACCTGCGCCTGCTGGACGGGGGCCATGCCGATCTTGCGCGCCATGGCTTGGTCGAGACCATGGCCGAATTCACCGACGCGGTTACGCGTCCGTCGCCTGTGTCCGAGTGAGCGCCTGCGCGATCTCCTCGGACAGGGGGTCCACATGCGGCTCGGTCAGCATCGAGCGGTGATCGCCCGGAACCATGATCAACTCGAACGCCCCATCGGGCACGACATCCTTCCAACCAAGCGAGCGATCGGCCTCGAAAGCGAGCTTCTTGATCGGCGTGACGGGTGACGTCTTGAACAGGCTCACCGGTGCTGAAATCGGCCCGCCGTCATACCCCCGCGCGGCCTTGATCCAGACCTGGCGCATGATTTCGTAGCGGTAATGCGACAGGCTGACATGGCGGACCAGTCCTCGAAGCGGCCCACGCGCCAGAACGGTCGCCAGCTTCGCCTTGGACCGGGTGGCCAGAACCGACAGACCTTCATCGCGCAATTGCGAAACCTCGTTCTTGATCCGCCACCACAGACCCGTCTTCACATTGGGCACGAAATTGGTCGCAAATCCCGGCGCGAACGTGTCGAGCACGACAAAACGCTCCACCATCTCACCGGCGGCTTCGAGCTGACGCACCATCTCGTGGGCGGTCAGCGCACCGCCGGAATAGCCCGCAATCAGATAGGGGCCATGGGGTTGATGGGTGCGGAGGTAACGGATGTTGTCCTCGGCCATCGCCGGGATGTTGTCGAGGGGCCTGTGGCCCATAACGCCGCGGGTCTGGAAGCCGATCACAGATCGCGCCTGACCAAGCCGCTGACCCAGGATGAAGAGGTTGTTCACGTTGCCGCCAATGCCACCGACGATGAAGAACGGCCGCGCGTCGGTGCCCGCAGGCCCGGGATGAATGACCACCGATGTATCCCAAGCCCCATCGGGATCGGGTGCGGTGGCAACGTCGGCGGTGACCGACGGCGCGGCAGGCGTTGGCCCGGGGGTCTGACCCGCTGCCCCTGCCCCTGTAACAACGGGCTGAGCCGGGGCCATATCATCGAGATGGCGCGCCAGATCGCGCAGCGTCTGGTGCTGAAACAGGGTCGAAATCGGCAGATCGACCCCGAACGTGCTGCGGATACGGTCAAACAGCCGAACCGCCAGCAACGAATGTCCCCCCAGCGCGAAGAAGCTTGTGGTTGTTCCGATTTCGCTCATCCCGAGGATCTCGCACCAGATCTTGGCCAGGCGGATCTCGGTCTCGGTTTCGGGCGGACCGCCCGCGGTGTCTTCCAGCATCGGCGCGGGCAATTGGCGCCGGTCGACTTTGCCGTTCTGGTTCAGCGGCAAAGCCTCCATCAGCATCAGCGCGGAAGGTTGTGCGAACTCAGGCAACAATGTGCGCAGATGCGCCTGCAGCGCCGCCACGGTCAGGGCCGGGTCCTCGGCCACCACATGGGCCACCAGGATCCGGTCGGTCTGCCCCTCGGGCAGGATCGCCGAGACCACCGCCTGCCCGACACCCGGATGGGCCTCCAGCGTGCTTTCGATTTCTCCCAACTCGACCCGGAAGCCACGGATCTTCACCTGCGTGTCGATCCGGCCGAAGAAGCGGATCACCCCGGTGCCGGGATCCATGCCCAGATCGCCGGTCCGGTACAATCGCAGATCCGGATCCCACGGCACGACACCGAATTTCTCCGCCGTCAGTTCAGGCCGGTTCCAATATCCGTTCGCAACCCCGCGACCCACGGCCACGATCTCGCCCGGGATGCCGGGCGGCACCGGCCAGCCATTGGCATCGACAAGGAAGATCTGCGTCCCCGCAATGGCGCGCCCGATCGGGATGGCCGCGCCGGAGGCCACATCCTCGGCGGTGATGCGGTGGCTGGTGATGACATGGGTCTCGGTCGGGCCGAAGCCGTTGATCACGATCAGCTCCGGACAGGCCTCCATCACCCGCCCCACATGCACCGGCGAGACCACGTCGCCGCCAACGATCACCTGCCCGACCTGCGCGAAGGCATCGGGCCGGGTGTCGGCGACCGCATGGAACAGACCCGAGGTCAACCACAGCGTATTGACCCGGTGGCTTTCGATCGCGTCCGATAAGTCCCCGATGGATAATTGCCCCGGCGGCGGCAGCACGAGTGTGCCGCCATGCAGGAGCGCCCCGAAGATATCGATGATTGAGGTGTCGAAGGCGAAGGCCGAGGAATGCAGCGTTACCGTTTCGGGCCCCAGATCGATCCAATCGGTGTCGATCAGAAGGCGCACCACCGAACGATGCGTCTGCACCACGGCCTTGGGGGTCCCGGTGGTCCCGGATGTGAACATCACATAAGACGCCGCATCGGGGGCGTTCGCCACGTCCGGCGCGGCCCCGTCCTGCGGGAAATGCTCCGGGCCAAGGACCGGCACGCCGCAGGCCTCGACCGGGTCCAGGCGACCAAGCAGCAGTTTGATCCCGGTGTCTTCGGCCATGAAGCGCAACCGCGCCTCGGGCAAAGCGGTATCGAACGGCACATAGCCCGCGCCCGCCTTCAGCGCCCCCAGCACCGCAATCACCAACTCGGGCCGACGCTCGGACGGAATACCAACCAGATCCCCCGGCCCGATCCCGCGCGCGGCAAGCGTCCCGGCCAGCGCATCGGAGCGCGCATCGAGCGTGGCATAATCCATCGCCACATCCCCGAACCGCAGCGCGATCTTGTCGCGGAATCGCGCCGCCACATCGCGGAAGATCACTGCGATATCCTGAGGGCCCGCAGCGCCGGGATCGTTGAAGCTGCCGCTGGCCGGAACATCGGTCCGGCCGCGCAACAGATCCGACAGGGGCGCGTCGCCCGGCCGGTCGCAGATCTCGGCCAACAGCTGCGCCATGGTATCGGCCTGCAGCGCAATCGCCGCGTCCGAGAACAGGTCCGACAGGTAGCTCCAGGTCAGCTCGACCCGGCCCTCGCCGTCCCAGATATTGAAGAAGATCTCGAAATGCTCATGGCCCGCGGGGTTCACCCGAATGCCCAGGGGCTGGCCGTCGAGCGTGATGGTCTCGGAGGCGAGATTGTCGATATTAACGACCACCGGCACGATCGGAATGCGCGCCGGATCGCGCGGCACCTGCAGATCCCTGACCAGATCCGCATAGGCATAGCCCTGATGATCCGAGGCCATCACAAGGCGCCGATAGACATCGGTAAGATAGCCATCCGTGGTCATCTTGGGGTCGGCTTCGAACACCGGGCACAGGAAATTCACGCTATGGGCCACGACGGAATCGAGCCCATGGACAAGCTGGCCCGCATTGGGCAGGCCAAGCACCGTTTGCGTCTCACCCAGAATGCGGGACAGCAGCAGGTTATACGCCGCAAAGATCACATGCGCCGGCGTGACCCCCGCAGCCCGTGCGCGGCGGCGCAGCGCGGCTTCGAGATCGGGCGGCAGGCGCAAGACCACTTGCCCGGCCTGTGAATTTGTGTGGGCCGTGCGCGGGCGGTCCAGCGGCAATTCCATCACCGGCACACCATCGGCGAAAAGATCATGCCAATAGGCCCGGTGGGCCTGAGCCTCAGTGCTGCCGTCCCAATCGGCTTCCGCCGCAATGAGATCGTCGATCGGCTGCAACGCGGGCAGGTTTGGCGCTGTGCCGGCCGTGCGCGCGGCGTAGAAGGCCACAAGGTCGCGCAACACGGTGGCGGTGGACCAGCCATCGCAAAGCAGGTGGTGGTAGCAGAGCACAATCTCGCTTTGGGTCGGGCCAAGCCGGATCGCCAGGGCCCGGAAGACCGGCCCATGGGCGAGGTCGATAAGGCGTCCGCCCTGCTCGGCCACCAGCGCATCGCGCGCGGCGGCCTGCCCGGGTCCGGTCAGGTGCGAAAGATCCGCCGTTTCCAGCGGAATATTGACCTCCGCCGCGATATCGAGGGCCAGATCCTCAAGATCCACGGTCGCGCGCAGCACATCATGGCGCAGCGCCAGATCGCGCAAGGCCCCTTGCAACGCCCATGTGTCGACGGAGGCCGGGACCTCCAGGCTGAAACTCAGGTTATAGCCACGCGCCGCCTCTGGATCGACGAGGAGGGCGGCGGCGATCTCGCGCTGACCAATTGTCATCGGCAGACGGCGCGCTTGCGGCGCAGGCACATCCTCGGCCAGAACCGCCGCTCCCGCCGCCGCCGATGGGGCAGCGCCTGCATCCTGCGTCGGCGTGCTCCGATCAAGACCGCCTTCCGCGGCCACGACATCGGCCAGGGCAGACAGCGTCGGTGCATCGAAGAGCGTGGCGATGGGCAGGCTTACACCCATGTCGCGCTTCACCCGCCCGAACATGCGCACCGCGTTCAACGAATGACCGCCAAGCGCGAAGAATTCATCCTCCGGCCCGATCCCGGTCACACCAAGGATCTCCGACCAGATCGTGGCCAATTGGGCGGTTACCGGATCGTCGATCTCGCCGCCCGAGCCCTGCGCGCCGTCCTCGGCCTGCATCGGGATCTCTTCCATCGCCAGACGCACGAGATCAAGCGACACCGGCGAGACGATCAACGCACACTCGGGGTGGTCGAAGACGCGGGCGAACACATCGGCGGCCTCGGTCTTGCGGATCCCGGTGGCCAGAAGCTGTGTCGTCAGTGGCGGCAGATCGGTCTCGGCGGCCAGCGCGCCACCAGGCACGGCCCAAAGCGCGAAATCCTCAAGCACCGCGACCACCTGCCCGGTCGCATCGGTGAGGCTGACGGCGAAACGCGCCAGACGGCCCGGCTCTCCGCCGGTGCGCACGGCGCGCGCGGTCACATTTGCGGGTAAGGGGCCTGCGATATGGGCGCCCCCCAGCGACATCGGTACATAGACCACGCCACTCCGCTCGGCCTCGGGCAAGACGGACAGGCCCACCGTCCACGCCATGTCGAGCAGCGCGGGATGTAGCGGATGGGCATCGAGATCGGCAACAAAATCAGGGGCCAGCACAAAGCGGCCTTCGGCGATCGTGCCATCGGGGGACAGGTGCAAATCCTGCAAGGCCTTCCAGCGCGGGCCAAAGTCGATCAGCCCTTCCTGCACCGCCTGATGCAGATCCTCGACCTGGGTGTCGGGGGCGGGACCGACCAGGCTTTCAGGCGGGCTCGGAGTCTCTGCCGCTGCACGCAAGCGCAGGCTGACATGGCGCACGGGATCTTCGGGGCCGACCCGGCTCAGGATCGACGCCGCATAGCCATCGCCCTCGGGCTCCAGCTGCAAGGTGACGCGGCGGGGCAGGCCATCGGCAAAGCTCATCGCCTCCTCAAAGGAGACCTCGTCCAGGGTGATCGGCCCGTCGGGCCAGATCGCGCGTGCCCCGGCATAGGCCAGATCCATGAACCCCGTGCCCGGGAAAATCGGCTGACCCGCAACCAGATGGCCGGTCAGGCGCCAATCGCTGTCGGGATCAAGGCGCGTCTCGAAGCGGATCACGCCGCCCGCATCGTCGTGACGCTGGCCCGGCGGCGGTGCGGCCACCTCTTCGCCGGCGCCGTATTCGCGCGCGGCCATGCCGGTATCGCGCCACACACCCCAGGCAATGGACAGGCCATCAGCGCGGGCTGCGGCCAGTGCCTCAAGCGCTGCATTCGCTCCGGCGTAATCGGCCTGCCCCGCACCACCGATCACCACAGAAGACGAAGAGATGACACAGAACAGATCAACGCTGCCTTCGGGCAGAAGCGTATCGAGATGGCGCGCACCGGTCAGTTTCGGGGCCAGAACCGCCTCGGCCTCGGTCAGGGATTTCGATGACAACGGGCGGTCGTCGATGCGCCCGGCCCCGTGGATCACGCCGGTGATCTCGCCAAAGCGCGCACGCACCGCATCCAGGGCGGCGGCAAGGCTGTCGTGGTCCGTGACATCCGCGGCCACATGCATCAGCGCGCCGCCCAGATCGGCGATCTCGGCCTCAAGCGCGGGATCTTCCGTCGCGCTCCGCGACAGCAGTGCGACCTTCGCCCCGGCCACCTCGACCAGCCAGCGCGCCATCTGTTGCCCGATGCCACCCGACCCGCCGGTCAAAACGTATATACCTCCCTGCCGCAGACGCGCGGGCAAACCCTCGGCCCCGCCATGGGGCGCCGCAGCCCGGCGCCGCAGCGCCCGGGTGCCCTCGGGCCCGAGCCGGACATGATCGGGGGCGGTTGTGCCATCGGCCAGCGCCTCGGCGATGAGGGCCGGGACCAATGCGGCATCAGCCGGGGCAGACAATTCGACCAACGCCGCCGAAAGCCCCGGCACTTCGCGTGGGGCAACCCGCACCGGACCCAGCAGCGCCGCCGCCTCGGCCCGCCCGGCAGGCGCAGCCAGAACCATGCGGCACCCGGCCCCGGCATCGGCCAGTTGCAGCGCACGCGCCAGCAGGTAGACCGCCCCGAAGGGGGCCTCATCGCCAAGCCCCCAGAGCGACAGGATATGGGTCGGCGGCTCGGGCAGCGCATCGACAAGCGCCTCGAAATCCTCCGGCATGCCGGGGTTCAGAACAATCCCGTCCGCACCGTTGGCAAAACCCGCCCCCTGCCGCGCGGTGACGACATGCGCGCCGCCCTCCCGCAGGGCCGCAAGCGCCGCGTCGGACACCGGATCATCGCCCGCCAGCACCAGCCAGCGGGTGCCGGAGAGCGCGGCGGCGGGCAGGGCCGGGCCGTTGTCCCAACCAAGCGCCTCGATCCAGTTCGCCGGATCGGCAATCCGCTCCAGCAGCAGCACCTCATCCGCCGCGTCCTCGGCGGTGGCAGACGCCCCCTGTCCCGGCGCAATCCAGTGCCGGGTCTGATCAAAGGCATAGGTCGGCATCGACACACGCCGGCCCGCAGCCCCGCCCGGAAGGCGCGCGAAATCAAGCGGCCAGCCCTGCGTCCAGAGCCCGCCCGCCGCGGCCAGCGCCACGGCCATTTCATGATCATCATCGCGCGGACGCGGCGCAGATGGCAGGATCGCACGCGGTGGATGGGCCAGATCTGCGGCCTCCACCAGCGGCCCCAGCGTCTGACCGGGGCCCACTTCGATCACCACACAATCGGGCTCGGACAGGGCCGCCTGCATCGCATCGGTGAACCGCACCGTGTGGCGCAGATGTCGGACCCAGTAATCGGCGGAGGTGAAATCATCCCCCTCCCGCGGGCCGCCGCGCAGCGACGAGACCATCGGAATCGTCGGCTCGGAGAAGGTTACACCCTCGAACCCGTCCCGGAACCGCTCAAGCTGACCGTCGAGCTGGCGCGAATGGGCGGCCACATCAATGTGTATACGCCGCGCGTCGTGGCCTTCGCCCTCCAGCCGCGCCTCCAGCGCCTCGATATCCGGCAGGCGGCCCGAAACCACGGTCGAATGGGCCGAATTGATCGCGGCGATATCCAGATCCTCGCCCAGGTAACGCCCGGCGGCCTCGGCACAGAACGGAATGGTTGTCATCGCCCCTTTCGGCGCATCCTCCATGACGCGTCCGCGCAAGCTCACCACGGCCATCGCATCTTCAAGACCCATCGCCCCGGCCACCACAGCCGCCGCATATTCGCCAACAGAATGGGCGAAGATCATATCGGGCGTGATCCCCCAGCTCTGCCAAAGCCGCGCATAGGCATATTCGAGGATGAACAGCGCCGGGATCGCGTAATCGGATTGCCCCAGCTTGTCGCGGGCCTCGGTATCCGACAGATCGCGGTCGAACATCATCTCGCGCAGGTCCTCCGGGGCGAGATCGGGCAGCGCCGCGAAACAGGCCTCCACAGCCTCGGCGAAGACGGGCTCGGCAGCCATCATCTCGGACCCCGCGCCGGGGTATTGCGCGCCGCCACCGGGGAAGAGGAACACGATGCGCGGCGGACGTTCGGCGGCGGTGCCGCTTTGGCGCGCGCCCGTGACCCGCGCGCCCATGCCCTCGGACAGGGCCGCATGGCTGTCGGCGGCCACCGCCATCCGTTCGGGAAACTTGCGCCGCCCTTCGCGCAGGGTGAAGGCGATATCGGCCCCCGCAGGTGCGTCGGGATCGGCCAGGAACCCGGCCCATTTCTCGGCCGTGCGCTCCAACGCGTCGTGGGTGCGGGCAGAGAACGGATAAAGCCGCCAACCCTCAGACGTCGGGGCATGGGGCACGGATCGCGCCGGGGCCTCCTGCACGACGACATGTGCGTTGGTTCCGCCCACACCCAGCGAGTTGATTGCGGCGCGGCGCGGCCCGGCACTGTCCCAGGGGCGGGTATCGGAGACCACGTTGAACGGCCCGCCGGACCAGTCATAGCGGCTGTTGGGGGTGTTGAAATGCAGGCTCGCCGGCAAGGTCTTGTGGCGCATCGCCTCGACCACCTTGATCAGGCTCGCGGCGCCTGCAGCCGTATCGAGATGGCCGATGTTGGTCTTGACCGACCCGATCCCGATGGAACCCGGCGCGGCCTCTGCATAGACCTCGCCCAGGGCCGAAAGCTCGATCGGGTCGCCGATCGGCGTGCCGGTGCCATGGGCCTCGATATAGCTGATGGAGGCCGGTTCCACCCCCGCAATCGCCACCGCTTCGGCGGCGGCCTCGGCCTGACCATCGACGGAAGGGGCCAGGTAGCTGGCCTTGCCCGCGCCGTCGTTGTTGATCGCCGAGCCCAGGATGACCGCCTTGATGTCATCACCATCGGCCAGCGCATCCGCCAGACGCCGCAACACCACGACCGCAGCACCCGAGCCAAAGACGGTGCCCTGGCTGTCATCGTCGAAGGCCCGGCACAGGCCGTCAGGCGACAGGATCTCGCCGGGTTCATAACGGTAGCCCACGTTGTGGGGCAGCTCGATCGTGACACCACCCGCGATCGCCATGTCGCATTCCATGTTCAGCAGGGAATTGACGCCCATATGCACGGCCACAAGCGAGGTCGAACAGGCGGTCTGCACCGCAACCGACGGGCCGGTCAGGTTCAGAAGATACGACAACCGCGTCGGCAGGAAATCCTTGTCGTTGCCGGTGTGGCGCAACAGGAACAGGCCGATCTCGTCGACCAGGGCGGGATTGGACAGCAGATTGAAGGCCATGTAGGCCTGCATGCCCGAGCCCGCGAAGACACCCACGCGCCCGTCGAAATCCTCCGGCATATGACCGGCATCCTCCAGCGCCTCCCATGAGGTCTCAAGGAAATGCCGATGCTGCGGGTCGAGGATCTGCGCATCGCGCGGCGAGAAGCCCCAGAACCCGGCATCGAAGCGATCCATTCCCGGCAGAATCTGCGCCGCCTTGACATAATTTGGATCGGCAAGCGCACGACGCGATACGCCAGCCGCCAGCAGATCACCGTCCGAAAGCCAGGTCGTGGCCGTGCGCTTTGCGGCAAGCATGTCCCAAAAATCGGACACGTTGCGCGCGGCAGGGAACCGTCCTGCACGCCCGACAACCGCAATGCCGTGTTCGGGAACACTTTGATCATTCATCGTTTCTGTACCGGTGCTGTAATGGTCGTCGCGCCCTATCGTTGTCTCATGCGGGCCAAACGCGCAGCGGCCCGTGCCGACCCCCTACTGGCGGCACTGGGCTTATCGACCGAAGACCCCGAAAGGTGTTCGGCCAACGCGCGGATTGTCGGGAAGCGGAAGACATCGGTGATCGCGACGTCCCGCCCAATACTTTCCTTGATGCGCCGCTGAACCTGCACCACCAAGAGGGAATGCCCGCCGAGGTCGAAGAAATTATCGACAACCGACACTTCAGGCAAGCCCAGGGCCTCGCACCAGATCGACGCAATCGAGGCTTCGATATCGCTTTCGGCGGCCACGGCAGGCGCGCGCGCGGTGCTGGCAGTGGGATCGGGAAGCGCCTTGCGGTCGATCTTGCCATTGGGCGTCAACGGCATCTGATCCAGCACCACGATCCGGGCCGGCAGCATGATCTCGGGCAGGCGCAGCGCCAGCGCCGCGCGCAGGGCATCGGGATCGGGGGCGGCCGCGCCGCTTGGCGTGACATAGCCCACCAGCCGCGTGTCGCCCTCGCCGAAGGTCACCGCCCGCAGGGCCGCAGCCGCAACGCTTGGCTGCTCGGCCAGGGCGGCTTCGATCTCGCCCAACTCGATCCGGTGGCCGCGGATCTTCACCTGATTGTCGATCCGGCCAAGGTAATCCAGCGTGCCATCGGGATGGCTGCGCACCAGATCGCCGGTGCGGTAGAACCGGCCCTCGGGTGTTTCGACGAAACGCTCTGCGGTCAGGTCCGGGCGCTGCCAATAGCCCTGCGCCAGACCCTCGCCACCGATCCACAATTCGCCTTCGACCAGATCGGGCAACGCCTGCCCGCCGGGATTGCGCACCGACAGGGCCGTATTCGCAATCGGCTGGCCAAGCGGGATCCGTTCACCCACCTCATCGAGGCGCGCAACGGTGGACCAGATCGTGGTTTCCGTCGGCCCGTACATGTTCAACAACGTCCCCGACATCGCCCCGCGCAGGCCCGCGGCCAGATCCGGCGGCAAAGCCTCGCCCCCCACCATCAGAACCTCAAGCCGGCCAAGCGCCGTGCGCCCGGGTGCATCCGCCGTCAGGAACGAGGCCATCGACGGCGTGCATTGCAGATGCGTGATCTCGCGTTCGACGATTTCCTCGGCGACCGAGGCGCGCCGGCCCACCCCGCCTTCTTCTTCCAGCGCCGTCATCAGCGCGCGGATCTGCGGCAGGTGGTCCATGACCGTGTCGGTGTCGATGCCGAAATCGATCAGGCAGGCGATCTCATCGACGCCGATCTCGGCGACGCGGCGCACGATCTCCTTGGCGCTCTCGGGCGTGCCGAACAGGCCCGAGGTCCGGTAATAGCGCTCGAACGCATGGTCGAGCAGCTGGTCGAGATCTTCGGGCGACAGGTCTTCCTGTTCGAACATCTCCTGCGGGCTGACGCCCTTGCTTTCGGCGCGCTCGACGATGGTCGGGAAGGTCCAAGACGCCCGGCGCACCAGATCGACGGCGGATTTCAGGTAGCCCTTCATCGGTCCGCGCGCGGTTTCGCGCACGAAATCCTCATCGTCGGCCACGAACGTATGCAACATCAACACCACGTTGCCGGTGCCCGGATGGCCCGCCTCACGCCAGGCGACGCGGTAGGCTTTGATCTTCTCGGCCACCTCTTCGAAGGTCTGGCCCAGAAGGTGGGTCAGCACCCCGCATCCCAGACGCGCGGCGGCGGCGAAGGTCTCGGGATTGCCCGCCGCGGTCAACCACAGGGGCATGTTCTCCTGCATCGGCTTGGGGTGGATTTCGATCTCGACCGGCTTGCCGTCATGGCCCGGAAAACTCATCGGCTCTCCGCGCCAGAGCTTGCGCAACGTCTCCACCGCTTCCAGCATCCGGTCCTTGCGATCGGCAAACGCCTCGGGGCGGACGATGAAATCATTGGGCTGCCAGCCCGAGGCGATCGCCATGCCCGCGCGCCCGTTCGACAGGTTGTCGACCAGCGCCCAATCCTCGGCCACGCGGACCGGGTGATGTAGGGGCGCCACCGACGAGCCCGCGCGCAATTGCACGTTTTTGGTCATGCCCGTAAGCGCGGCGGAACTGATCGCGGGGTTGGGATAAAGACCGCCGAAAGCATGGAAATGCCGCTCGGGCGTCCAGATGGCGGAAAAGCCGTTGTTGTCGGCAAAGACCGCGCCTTCGCGCAGCAACCGGTAGGCATGGTGGCCCGTGCCAGCCGCCTCGGAGGCGAAGTAGAACAGCGAGAAATCCGGAAGCTGGCTTTCCGCCGCGCCATCGGTCTGCAACACCAGCGTCGCGCCGCGTGCCAGCGTCCAGAAGATCTCCAGCACCGAGATGTCGAAGCTGACGGAGGTCACCGCCAGAAGCCGCGCGCCATCGGCCAGCGGCACCATTTCATCCATGCCGGTGAAGAAATTCATCACCGTGCGATGCGGGATCATCACGCCCTTGGGCTGCCCGGTCGAGCCGGAAGTGTAGATCAGATAGGCCAGATCGCTTGCCCCGCCGGGGGTAAAGGCCCCCTGCCCTTCGGCACCGGGCGAGATCACGCGGGCCGGGTCCAGACCCAGATGCGCCACCGCACGGTCCGAGGCCACGATCAGCGGCGCGCCGCTATCCTCGATCATGTAGGCGATCCGGTCCGCCGGATAGGCCGGGTCGAGCGGCAGATAGGCCGCCCCGGTCTTCAGAATGGCCAGCATCGCCACCACAAGATCGGCGCCGCGCTCCAGACACAGGCCGACCACGGTTTGCGGCCCTGCACCGCGCTCGGCCAAGGCACCCGCCAGGCTGGTGGCGCGGGCATCAAGCTCGGCGAAGGACATCTTCGTGGCGCCCGCTTCCAGCGCCGGGGCATCGGGCCGACTTGCGGCGATCCGCGCAATCGCGGCCTCGATGCGGTCGTCACGCTCGAAGGCCTCGTCGCGACGCTCGGCAAAGGCCGAAGCGGCTGATAACGGCAGCGCGCCAAGCGACATATCTCCGGCGAAACGGGTCAGGTAAGCGCTTAGATGCCCGGCCATCGCCTGCAGCACCTCTGGCGCGAAGAGCCCGCCGCGCGCAACCAGCCGCGGAACATCCGTGACCAGCGCCAGATCGCCCGCACCAAGGGCCTCGGCATCCGCGCCCGTCTCGGCCCAGATCAGGCGAAGCGCCTGCAGGGCCCGGTCCCGCACATTGCGATCGGGCAGGCGTTGCGCCAGATCCGCCGCCATCGGCGCACGGGTCAGGGCCGCCTCGCGCGCGGCCTTCAGGCCCGCGGTCAGGTCGGCCGCGCTGGTGGCGGGATCCAGCGCCACCGTCACGGGGCGCAGATCCGACAGGGCGGGATGGCCCGTGGCAGGCCCGCGCAACGCAATCGTTGCAGCCTCCGCGCCGCTCAGGCCCGCCGACCAGGCCAGGAAGCCCGCCGCAAGCTGGTCCGCCGGAAGATCGGGGATCGCCAAGCTTGCGCTGATGGGAGCGGTCCCGGGCCCATGTTGCATCGGATAAGGCGGCACGGTCGGAGCGGCCTGCGTCAGCACGGCCTCCCAGATCGCCTCGTCCCGGCCCACCGCGCGCAACAGATCGCTTTCAAGTGCCTCTGGCCGGGTCAGCTCCTGGCCCACGGCAAGCCCCGCTGCGACCGGATCAAACGCAGCGCCTGATAGGGTCGACAGGCCCGATAGGGTCGACAGGCCCGATAGGGTCACCGGATGATCCCCCGCGGCCACAACCAGCGCACCGGCCTCGACCGACAGGATACGACCGGCAGGCCCCGCAACGGAATCCGCGCCGATCTCAAGCCGGGTCACGGTCACCACACCCGCAGGGGTCGCAATCTTCGCCGCGCCAAGCGGGTTCTCGTAGCCACCGAAATCAAGGCCCCGCACCAGACGGCACAGCTCGGCCGCCGGGCGCGTGAAATCCAGAACGCCCAGAGTCTCGGGCCGTTTCGCGCGGCCATACCAATGCCGCTCGCCCTGCATCGGCATGGTCTGCGCGGCACCCGCGATCAGATCGGGCACCAGGGCGCGGAACGTCTCCAGCCCGGCCTCATAACATTTGGCGTTGAGGCTGAAGGCCGTGTCCGTCGGCAGGATGTCGAACGCCGCGCTGCGGTAGATCCCGCCAGCATCGACCTTTTCGACCATCTCGTGCCAGGTGATGGCGTGGCGTGTGCGTCCCTCGATCAGGGCCCAGGCCGGCGCATTGAGCCCGGCCATATCGGGCAGAGGGCCATCGTGGAAATTGATCGCCGCGCGCCGCGCACGGGCCAGCAGATCCGCCGACAGCACCGACAGGTTGGCCACGCTGAACAGGTAATCGACACCCGACGCATCGGCGGGCAAGGCGGGGGCTTCGGGCGTGCCCCAAAGCGGGGTGCCGTTCTGCTCGGCCCAGGACTGGATCCGCATGTCAGCCGAGATGACCGCCGTAACTGTGCCGCCAGCCTCACGAAAAGCCTCCGCACATTGGATCAGCAGGGTACCGTTTCCACAAAAAATCGCTTGCACGTCTTACATTCCTCAGCTTGGGCGCGGTCCCGCGACTTATAGCGCGGCATGCATGGCAATAATCGGGCAAAACCCCGAAAATCGCCATGCACACAAAGGTCTCATGCTATGGCATCAGACCACTATCTGTCTGGTCGCAACCCGGCGCCCGAAAAGCGGCTTCGGACCCTTCACCAGATAAAGCAGAAGCGTGGTGATGAAGAAAGTCACGGCGAAGGCGTAATAGGTAGGGATTCCCCCCGTTGTCGGGGCCACAGGGAACACCAGAAGCCCCGCATTGAACAGAAACTGCCCGATCAGAACCACCAGACCGCTGCGCGTGTGCCAGTACAGGAACGCCGCCACGGCCGCGACGCCGCATTGGTTGATCAAGAGCGCCAGGAACGGCAGATCCGGCAAAATCCCGACGTTGAGAACAACCATCGGCATCCACCACAGGGTCCAGACAACGCCCGTGATCATCGCCGCCATATAGACCGTGAAATGGTCCGACAGCTTGCGCACCGAATAGCTGATCCAGACGATCTCTCCGACGAACGAACCCACGAACAGCGTCAGCAGAAAACCCGGGCGCGTGACCAGGTTGAAATTGGCCGTGACCTCCGACAGGCCATTGCCTGTCACCACGCCCTTGCCGACCAGGAACAGCACCATATTCGCCGCGCCCCAGAAGATCGCCACCAGGTACCAGATCGGCGAGACCCGCCATTTCAACATCGGGCGCAGCAGCTCGCCGATCCCGCCCGCGCCGCGGGCCAGCATCACGATGGCAAACAACACCCCCCCCAGCAAAAGGAAGCGGCCGTGGCCATAAAGGCCCATTGGCAGAAGACCGAATTTGATCGCGCCGACGAAGATCGAATTGGCAAGGACAATGGTCGCGAAAAAGACCCAAATTTCATTTCGTCTGATAAAATCAATCATTTTAAAAACCCGTTATACTTGTTGATGGTACTGTTTTGCGCCTTAGTTCTTTCCTTTTTGGATCAGGGGGATAGAAGGCGCAGGCTCGGGCGCCTGGGCGAGACAGCAGATCGCGTCGCACCCTTCCAGATCGGGATAGATCAGCGCCACCGGCGCCCCCGATCCGCTGTGCTGCGTGTCGCCGGGATCACCGGCCCCAACCGGCAGACCCGCCACAGGCCAGCCTTGCTCTAGCTGCAAGGCAATCTCCAACGGCGGGAGCGACATGCCCTGCCCCGTCCGTTTCATCACCGCCTCTTTCGCGGTCCAGAACGCGAAGAACCGGCGCTGGCGGGCGTCGGGCTCAAGCGCGTCGAGCACGGCACGTTCGGCCGGTAGAAAACAACTCTGCGACAGGCCCGGCACATCAATCGTGCGGTCGATCCGTTCCACGTCGATGCCCACCGGCCCGGCCCGGCTGATCGCAAGCACCGCCAGCGCCCCGCTGTGCGACAGGTTGAACGCCACCGCCCCATCGCGCAACGCGGGCTTGCCCCAGGGGCCGTCGACCAATGGCAACGCCTGCGCGGCACGCCCGGTCACCTCGGCCAGCCGACGACGCATGAACGCGCGGCCCCGAATGTAGCGCTCCCGGTCGCGGTCAAAGTGGAAACGGTCCGCGCGCGCGTGCTCGTCGGGCGCCAGCAACGCCCGGTCCGCGGCCAATCCCGCCGCCCCGCCCGCATCGAGATCGCAGGTGAACAGCGCCACATCAGCCACCCCGGTCAGGTGCCCGACTACAGGCGGCAGCGGGGCAAGCCTCATCGCGGCGTTCATCGCCCTGCTCCCGCGGCTCCGATGATCTTTTCAAGCCGCCGCGCAAGGCTTTCGGCATTGGGCCCCACCAGCATCGAGTTGTGATCCCCGGTGACCATCGTGGCCTGGACCTGACCCGCGCCGGTGACATTGCCCCAGCCAAGCGTCTGATCCTCGGACAGGGCAATCCGGTCCAGCAACCGCCGCGGCGGCGTATAGAACAGCGCAATCGGGGCTTTCAGCACGACCTCGACCTCATAGCGGCGCGCGGCAGCGGACCAGGTCTCTTCCATGACCCGGTGCCGGTAAAGCGACAGGTCATAGCTGCGCAAGAGCCCCTTCAACGGCCCCTGATACAGCTTGAACTGCGCCCATTGCCGCAAGCGGGACAGGAACCGGCCCACACCTTCGCTCTGGATCTGCTGCCATTCATCCAGCAACCGCTCGCCCTTGGTGACGCGGATATTGGGGATGAAATCTTTGGCAAAACCCGGCGCGTAAGTATCCAGCACCAGCATCTGGCGCACCGTCTCACCGGCGGCTTCGAGCTGGCGCACCATCTCGAACGCGGTCAGCGCACCACCGGAATAGCCCGCGATCACATAGGGGCCCTGCGGCTGATGTTGACGCATGTAGCGGATGTTTTCTGTCGCCATCTCTTCGATCGTGTCGCGCGGCGTATGGCCAAGCACACCCCGGGTCTGGAACCCGACAACGGGGCGGGTCCGCCCTAGCCATTGCGCCAGATCATAGAGGTTGTTGACGTTGCCACCGATCCCGCCAACCACGAAGAACGGCAGATCCGCATCTGCTCCGGGGCCGGGATGGATCACCACCGAAGTGTCCCAATCCGCCGTCCGGTCGACCACCCGGGTCGTCGTGGCATCCGCGCCCGTGGTCAGAGCCGTCTCCGATACCGCCGCCACAGCGGGCATCGACAGAAGCCTGCCCAGATCGCGGATGGTCTGGTGCCGGAACAGGGTCGAAATCGGCAGGTCGGCGCCGAATTCGGTCCGGATCCTGTCAAACAGCCGGACCGCCAGAAGCGAATGGCCGCCAAGCTCGAAGAAACTGGTGGTCGCGTCCACCTGTTCGAGGCCCAGGACGCTGGTCCAGATCTCGGCAAGGCGCTCTTCGACCGGGCCCTCCGGGGCTGTGTGCTCGTCCTGCGCGTCACGTGGGATCGCGGGCAGCCCCCTTGCCTCCAGGTCCTTTCGATCGACTTTTCCGTTCTGGTTCACCGGCAGCGCATCCACGCGCGCGAGGCGTTGCGGCAGCGCGTAGTCCGGCACCCGTTCGGCCAGGTGCGCCGACAGCTCCGCCGCCTCCGCCGCACCCGTGTAATAGCCCACCAGCGTCTTGTCCGCGCCATCCGCGCCAGCC
>NZ_JBBIFX010000004.1:0-329230 GCF_037543845.1 Gymnodinialimonas ulvae | reverse complement strand
TTCAACCTGCCGAAGCTTCGATACGATCTCTTCGGGCTTTTCTCGTTTCCCAGCCATCGCTGATCCTCCAATTTGCGGGACAATCTATCCCAGTTGGTGCACCACTTTCAGGGGGCTACTCCATCCGCTTGGGCAAGGAATGGTTCGAGGTTCCAGCCCTCGACACGTCGCTGAAGGGGGTTGCTGCACAGACCTGGCTTACCACCATCCGGCGCACACGTTCCGCCAATCCGACCTCCAACCGGTTGGACAACGTGGCGGTGCGCGAAGCCATCAAGGCCATCAACGACCGCAATGAGCAGGCCAAGCAGGCGTCTAGCCTGAACCTTGAAGACTGGTCTGAGGAGCGCATGGAGCGCGCAGAGCGAGATTTGTTGGCCGGGGTCGAATTCTTCGAGCGCAAGGTGCCTTCGCAGCAGAAGGGCGAACTGGGCCATCACATTCCGTCCACGGAAGAATTGACGGGTGTTCCGATGGATCACAACGCGCCGAAGAAACCGTCTGGCGGTTCGGCAGTGCCCGAAGACCTGCCCGCCAAGCCAACCAACATCACGATCGAGGAGGACTGATCATGAAGGATTTCGTCAACAAGGACGCCGCTCTGGATGCGGTTCGCGAACTGCACATCGGCCTCGACTGGGACGGCGAGGCGGCCATGCATGTCAAGCGCCTCCTGGGTCGGGACGAGAAGGGCAATCTCCTCCCCAAGCCCCGATACTTCACCAAGACCGGCGAGACCCGTGGCATGATGCTCGTGGGCGCTCCGGGCAGCGGGAAATCGCACCTCATGGATCGGACGCTGACCAAGATTCCTCAGCTGGTCAGCGCCGATGATGGTGTGCCCCGGATCGTTGCGTGCTCCGTTCCCAGCCCTGCCACTTTCAAAAGCATGGCACTCGCGCTTCTGGAGCAGTCTGGGTACCGCGGTGCCAACCCGCGCCAGGAAGCCTGGTCGCTCTGGCAGGTGTTCCGTCACAGGCTCGGCATGCTTGGGGTGGCCGTACTCTGGATCGATGAGGCACAGGATCTCTTTTGTGCGGATCGCAAGCTTATCCTCCAGGCCCTAAAATCACTTATGCAGGGGGAGGATGCCGTTGCTGTGGTCTTGTCTGGCACGGAGGAGTTGGCGCAAGTCATTCGCACTGAACCTCAGGTCAAACGTCGCTTCACCGCTATGGTTTTGCCCGAGCTCGTGGAGACAGTGCATGGAGACATGTATCGCGCGATCCTTGAGGACTATTGCGCTCGCGTAGGGCTTGAGCCGCCCGTCGAGGCAGACCTGATCGGCCGTGTTTTTCACGGCGCCCGGTACCGGTTCGGGCGCGCTATTGAGCTTCTGCTGGTCGCCATGGAGTTCGCCATTGCCCGCGAGGCCGAGCACCTGACGATCGATCACTTCGCCTCTGCCTATGCGATGAACGAAGCTGTGCCTGCATCCCAGAACGTCTTCTATGCAGAGAACTTCTTGTTGCTGGATCCAGACGCCGATGAAGACACGGGAACGCCCCGGAGCCGTCGTGGACGGAAGGGGCGGGGGCAATGAGCATGCTGTTTCCCCGGATTGCGTTCGATATGGATGAGACGCCCATGTCTTGGGCGGCGCGTCAGGCGGCCTTCCATACGGGCGGTCGCGTCGTGCCATTCTTGAATGATTTCGGCATCCCTGTTGCTGATCTGGCGCGAGGCAAGCGTGAGGCCGCTGAACGTCTGTGTGAGGTTGCCGGTCAGGATCCTGATCCAGTTCTTCGAAACCTGATCATGACAGTCGGAAACCGCCGGTTCCAGCTTCGTGGCCATGAGTTCTCGGCGGAGTTCACGACCGGTGTAGTCACACGCTTCTGCCCGTTGTGCCTGGAGGAGGATGCCAAAGGAGCGGATGATCCAGACACGGCCATGCGCCACCGCGTGCTTTGGAGACTCGCGCCATTCCGGGCATGTCCGGCGCACGGTCTTCCATTAACGGATGTACGGATCGGCAAATGGAGCGATATGGTTCACGAGTTGCAGGCCATGTCGGGTGCGATTGAGGAGGCACGGGTGTCTTCGGACAACGCCGTTCGCCGGGAGCCTTCACCGATGCAGACCTACGTTGTGCGACGTCTCGCGGGCGCGGCCAGCGCGTCGTGGCTTGATCGTCAAGGGATCGAACAGGTGTGTCGCGCCGCCGAAATGCTTGGGGGGCTCATGCTTTTTGGTCCCAGCCAAAAGGCGGCAAGCATGACCGAGGATATGTGGGACGCGGCGGCGCGTAATGCATGGCCTTTAATGGAGGCTGGCCCCGAACCAGTGCGGGACTTTCTTGGGCAGACACTTGCCAGCTGCCTGCGTCGGAACGGGCACCCCAGCCCACGCAACGCATTTGGTATGCTCCATAGCTGGCTGTCCGCCAGTCGGCTGTCAAAAGACCCTGGGCCAGTTCGAGACATTCTTCGAGAGGTCATTATCGAGCGGGTGCCTTTCATCCCCGGGCAAGTGCTTCTGGGTAAACCCGTCGCAGACCCGCGCCTTGCCAGCATATCTTCTGTCGCAAAGGCGGAAGGCATGCATTCGAAGACCCTCACCAATGTGCTTCGGGTGGCGGGGCTAATTGGCGGTGACGAAGATCTGAGAGCAGCGCGGAATGTGGTCACTGACTATGCGAAGGCCAAAGACTTGATCGACATCGCGAAGCATGCCGTTCCAGTGACTCAGGTGCCTGACATGCTGACCGCGTCGCGACCTGTCGTTGCCGAGCTGATCGCGATGGAGCAGTTGGTCAGGATAAAAGAGCACGGTCAGCTGAAAAGCAAACTCGGTAAGGCGATCGATGGCAGATCGATCCATCGCGTCCGAACCTTTATCGAAGAACTCGGTGAAGCTGTCGACGAGGCGCCCGAGACTCACGTGCCATTGGCCAAGTCTGCCGAAAAATGCCGGGTCACCATGCGCGTCATTCTCGAGATGTTGTTCAATGGTTACCTGAAAAGCATCTGCCGATTTGAGGGGCACAACGGGTTCGAAGCTGTGCTCGTATCACCGAACGAAATTACTGAATGTCTACAGGATCCGCCACCAAATGCGCCGGATGAGATTCGGTTCTGGATGGGGTGAAGGGGTCACAGTGGAGTGAAAGCCAACTGATTTGCTTAATTGCCGCCTTCGGGTGGCATTTTTTTCGAACTTTCGATGGCCATTTGATCTGTGCAAAAGGTCAATTTAGCCGCCTATTGGTCAAAATTACTTAATGAAATCAATGCTCCAAGACAACCGAATGGTCATGTTTTGCTATGTCTCCACAGAAGATCACCTGATCACCACGCCCACGGGCCGGCTCGTCTGGCGGCGCGGCCATTGGGCCTGGGTGCCCGCACCGCTTGACCGATCCAATGCGGCCATCCGCGACCTCTTCGACAAGGCCCGCACCTGAAGGTGTCGCAGACATGTCGCAGGGATCGGGCCGTTGTCCGCGATCCGTTAACTTTTTGCTCCATCTGCACGCTTTGGTGCTAATTTAGCCACAAATCACCGGCATCTGACCGGGAAACAAAAGACCGCAGGCAGAGCATATGAAACCCACATTCCTTCGCGCGTTGGCGGTTTGCGCCGCTGTGTGCGCGCCCGCCGCCCACGCCCAGGACAGCGCCTATTCCTACCAGGGCGTGTCGCAGATTTTTTCCAACGATTGGTATGGCATGCCCGTTGGTGATCGGTTTGATCGCTGGCGTACCGGCTCCTATCAGGTCAGCGCGTTCTGGGGTGAGGATTGGACCGGCACCTTGCCCAACCGCCCCTTTGACCTTGTCGAACTGCGCGTCCGGGCCGAGATCATCGCGCCCGACAACCTTGCCGCACCTGCCGCCGATGACCGCCTCTATGCGCCTGCGCTCTATTTCGGGGCCTCCACCCATTTCAGCCGCAGCCGATATGATTTCACCCTTGGCGCCGATATCGCCGTTGTGGGGGATCAGACCGGCCTGATGGGGGTCCACGACAGCATCCATCGCGCCTTTGGTGGCACCGCCGTCGACTTCAGCGATTTCATCATCGAAGACGGCACCTACCTTGCCGGCACCGCCGAAGCGGCGCGTCGTTTCGATCTTGGCACCGCCGAGCTGCGCCCCTTCGTCGAGGCGCAGGCCGGTGTCGAGACCCTCGTGCGTGCGGGGGCCGATCTGCGGTTTGGTCGCTACGATCCGGAGGCCATGCTGATCCGCGATACGGTCACCGGTCAGCGGGTCGTGGGCCTGCCCGGCGGCACCGTTGGGGGGTGGAGCTTTGCGGCGGGCGCCGATGTGGCCTACGTGCACGACAGCGTCCTTCTGCCGTCCGAAGGCCCCGATGCCGAAGACGTCCGCTTTCGCGTGCGCGGCGCAGTGCATTACGGCGTCGGTCCCGCGGATCTGTCCTATGGCGTGACCTACCTGTCGGAGGAATTCGTCACCCAATTCGAAGGGCAGCTGGTTGGAACGCTTTCTCTGATGCTGCGCTTCTAACACAGCGCCGTTAACCTTTTAGCGGATTGGCGAATCAGAGGCTTGCCCCAAACGAATCACCTCTGCTAGCTTGCGTTCCAAGGCCGGGGATCAACCACCGGCCAAACACGTCAAAAACTCCGAGGCGGGGCAGATAAACATGGCTACGGGCTTTCAGGGCGCGTTCGTGATCGCATGGGCGCAGACCTGCATCGAAGGGTTTCCGGCAGAACCACAACAAGAATTGGCCGAAGGAATGAACTGGAGCTGGCACGGTCCGCTCCAACCGCTGGATGGAGATCCCGCGGCGCTTCTTCTGACCGCCAGCCGTGACCAGGATGAGCTTCGTCGCCGTGCGGCGCGTGTCGTGCGCAAATTGTTGCAGCACCCCGCGCCGAGCCCCGCCGAATTTGCCGCTACCGATGCCGACCCGCTCTACCGTGGGGCGTTCATCGTCTCTGACGGCGCGCGCTTTTTCACAATCGTTCCGATCCTGCTCGAAGACGGCACGCCGCCGCTGTTGCTGTTTGCCGGTGATCCACCGCCCTCGGGCCGGGCCCTGACCATCGTGCATCGCAATGAGGAAACGCTCAAGCCTACGCCCTCCGATGAGCCTGCGGTGATCTGCTTCACCCCCGGCACGCGCATCCGCACCGAAGCGGGCGACGTCGCGATCGAAGACCTGGGCACCGGTGACCGCATTCTGACCCGCGACAACGGCCCGCAAGAGGTGCTGTGGTCCGGGCATCGCCGCATGTCGGGTGCGCGCCTGTTTGCAATGCCTGATCAACGCCCGATCCGCATGCGGGCTGGCGCGCTTGGGGTAGACCGCCCCGATGGCGACCTGATCGTCAGCCCCGAACACCGGGTGCTCGTCACGGGCCGCGCCGCGCGCGATCTCTGGGGCGAGCCCGAGGTGCTGGTGCGTGCCGCCGATCTGGTGGGCGATGCCCGCGTGACCGTCGATCATTCCCTGCGCGAGACCTTCTATATTCACCTCATGCTGGACCGGCATGAAGTGGTCTGGGCCAATGGGCTTGAGGTCGAAACCTTCCATCCCGGCTTCATGGGTCTGGAGCATCTGTCGAACCTGCAACGCAAGAGCCTGCTGGAAATGCGTCCCGAACTGGACGGCAATCCCCATGCCTACGGAGCGCCGGCCCGCCGCATGCTGTCGCGGGCCGAGGCCGCGATCTTGATCCAGGGTGCGCCAACCCGACCGATCGCATCCGGCCTGCATTGACACCCCTGTGATCCCTGCCTAAAAGCCCGCCAATCCCGCATCAATTGGTGCGGGGTTTTCATTTGGTGTTGGTGGCCCCCGCAAGGGGAAGCCTGTCGGTCGCAAGACAAAGGACAACGCCCTTTTACATAGGCACCAGGCTTGCGGGCGGGTTTGCACATCGGGTGATGCGGAGACGCGATTTCAGCCCGAAAGGTGGGAACCGGTTTCGGATCAAGCTGACGTGCCACGCAAAAAGGAGATCAGCCGTGACCAAACGCACGTCTGCCAAGTATAAAATCGACCGCCGGATGGGTGAAAACATCTGGGGCCGTCCGAAATCCCCCGTCAACCGCCGCGAATATGGCCCCGGTCAGCATGGCCAACGCCGCAAGGGCAAGATGTCCGACTTCGGCCTGCAGTTGCGCGCCAAGCAGAAGCTCAAGGGCTACTATGGCGATCTGACGGAGAAGCAGTTCCGCCGCATCTATGCCGAAGCCGAGCGTCTGCGCGGTGACACCGGTGAGCTTCTCATCGGCCTGCTGGAGCGCCGCCTCGACGCCGTCGTCTACCGCGCCAAGTTCGTGCCGACCGTTTTCGCAGCCCGTCAGTTCGTGAACCACGGCCACGTCCGGGTGAACGGCAAGAAGGTCAACATTCCCTCCTACCGTGTGCAGGAAGGCGACGTGATCGAGGTCCGCGACCGCTCCAAGCAGTTGGCCATCGTGCTCGAAGCCGCGGGGCTGGCAGAGCGTGACGTGCCCGACTACCTTGACGTCGACCATTCCAAGATGACCGCCACTTTCGTGCGCACCCCCGCCCTGGGCGATGTGCCCTATCCGGTGATGATGGAACCGAACCTCGTCGTGGAATTCTACGCCAAGAACTAAGGCTCGGAATTCTACGCCAAGACCTAAAGCGTTTTCTGCACGCTACATGTCAAAGGCCGCCCCGCATCGGGCGGCCTTTTTCGTGCGGGTATGGTGGCAAGCGGATTGGGTCTGTATCACGCCCCCAACCGCCCCAAACCGCCCCCATCGCGCAGGTCCGACATGTCCTTTGACGCCCATCACGAAGCCGCCCTGATCGACGCGGTCCGCACGGCCGCCCGCTCCGAGATCATGCCACGGTTCCGGAACCTGCCCGCCGCCGACATCGCCACCAAATCCGCCCCCGATGATCTTGTCACCGTGGCGGACCGCGCGGCGGAGCGCGCGATCACGGACGCCGTGCAGCGCATCCTGCCTGAGGCCACCGTTGTCGGAGAGGAGGCCGCAGCGGATGATCCCGCCATCCTCGACCGCGTCGGCACCGGGCTCTGCGTGATCATCGACCCCATTGACGGAACCTGGAACTTTGCCAACGGCCTGTCGGTGTTCGGGGTGATCGTGGCCGTTGTGTCCGAGGGGCGCACGATTTGGGGTATGCTTTACGACCCCACCCATGACGATTGGATCGCCGCCCGCGTCGGGCAAGGCGCGTGGTTCTGCGCCCCGGATGCCGCGCCGCGCGCGGTGCAGATGGGGAGCGCCGTGGCGCTCGATCGCATGACCGGCCTGATTGTCAGCTCGCAATTCCCGGCCAAGGATCAGCTGCACATCGCCCAGACGCTGCCGCGCTTTCATCGCGTGACCAACCTGATGTGCTCGTGTCACGAATACCGCCTCCTGGCGCAGGGCAGCGTCGATTTTTGTCTCAACGCGCATCTCAACCCCTGGGACCACGCCGCTGGCGCCTTGATCGTGCAAGAGGCAGGTGGCGTTGCAAGGCTTCTGGATGGCGCGGACTATCGTCCCACCCGGCGCGATGGTCGTCTGCTTCTGGCGAAGTCAGAAGCGTCGTGGGCGGCCCTTGCCGACATCTATTCCGCCCTCATCCCCTGATGATGCCCTGCACGACAATCCAGATCTGAAACCCTAAAAAACGGTAAATGAATTTTTCAATATAAATTAAAAACAATGGCTTAAGTCCGGGTTGCAACCTTGCAACCTGCCTCAAACAGAGGTCCCTATCACAGGCTAGAGGGATCGCGCCGCCTGCGTTAAGATGGACAGTATGTCCGGGCGCTTCCAAAGGTCGCTCGGGCGGCCACGGTCCATCGGGCCCACCACGAAAGAGCCCGACCCACGTGACCAGAAGCATCCGGCGCCTTTTCCCATCCCAAGCGGAAGACGAAATCCGCGCAGCTCTGCCAGAGGTCTGGCCGCGCCTCTGGCGTTATGGCCTGACGCTGACCCGCGACCGGGCGGAGGCTGAGGATCTGGCACAAGAGGCCGTCGCGCAGGCGCTTTCCAAAGCCGCGCAATTCACCCCCGGCACCCGGGTGGATCGCTGGATGATGCGCATCGTGCACAACCTCTGGCTCAACCGCCTGCGCGCCGCCAAGGTCCGGCGTGGCACCGGCGTCGTCGATGCCGAAGACGCGGGCCTGCTGGCTCCTGAAAATCAGGAACAGACTTTTTTCGGAGCTGAGGTGTTATCTTCCGTATTGGACCTATCTGAAGCGCAACGCAGCGTGGTGATGCTGGTCTATGTCGAAGGATACGCCTATGCGGAGGCTGCGGAGTTGCTCGATGTGCCCATCGGCACTGTCATGAGCCGCCTTGCCGCCGCACGCAAGACGCTGAAGGAACGGTTGGGAGATCGGGAATGACACAGGACCGAGACGCCGATTTGGTCGCGCTGCTGGACGGCGTGCTGCCGGACGCGGAGGCCGACGCCTTGCGCGCCGAGATGGCTGCCGATCCGGCACTTCAGGCGCGACTTGCGGTGCTGGATGTGGACCTGAGCGGCCTGCGCGGGTCCGCCGACGCGCTGCTGGCCTCTGCCCCGCCCGTGCCCGCAGACATCGCCGCCCCGCGCGGTTCCGTTGCCACGCTTGCCATGGCGGCCTCGGTCGCATTGGCGCTTGTATTGGGCGGGGTCCTTGTCGGCACGCGCCTTGGTGGGGCCGAGGATTGGCGCGACTATGCCGCCGCTTACCATCTGCTTTATCAGCCCGAGACACTCGCTGCGCCAGTCCAGGGGGATGGTGGTGTTGCCTATGTATCGGAGGCACTCGGCCATGACCTGAGCGCTTTGACCGAGATCGAAGGCCTCGATTTCCGCCGCGCGCAGGTTCTGGGGTGGGAGGGCGAGACCTTGGTCCAATTCGCCTATCTCGATGCGTCCGGTCGTCCGGTGGCCGTCTGTGTGATGGCGACCAACGACGGCGCGCAAGCGGTGCTGACCCAAGAGCGCCATGGCCTGTCCACCACGACCATTCCGTCGGGCGCGTTGCAGGTGCTTGTGATCGGACCGGATGCCGAGACGGATACCGAGGCACTCGGTGCGCGGGTCGCGGCACAACTCTAGACACCCAGGACGAGCTTGGGGGCACGCAAAGCGGTTCCCATTTTCGCCGCGCCCGCGTATCACGCCGCAACTCAAGCGGAGGGCACGCCATGACCGACAACTATCCCGTCTACGCCAAGATCGATGGCCCCATTGTGATGATCGGCTTCGGCTCCATCGGGAAGGGGACCTGGCCCCTTATCGAGCGGCACTTCGACTATGACGCAAGCCGCTTCACGGTGATCGAACCCGATGCGCGGCAGCACGATTTCCTGCGCCAGCATGGGTTGAGCTTTGTCGACACGCCGCTGACGCCCGAGACATATCGCGAGATTTTGGGCGGCCTGCTGGAACCCGGCAAAGGCTTTTGCGTGAATCTGTCGGTGGACACGGGCTCGCTTGACCTGATGAAGTTCTGTCGCGAGATCGGCGTGCCGTACATCGACACGGTGGTGGAGCCTTGGGCGGGCTATTACTTTGGCACCGAAGACAATGCCGCGCGGACCAATTATGCGCTGCGCCAGCGGGTGCGCGATGAGAAGGCGGCCAATCCGGGCGGAACGACCGCCGTGTCGTGCTGCGGGGCTAACCCGGGCATGGTGAGCTGGTTCGTCAAGGAAGGTCTCGTTACGCTGGCCCGTGATCTGGGACGCGACGCCGCCCCGCAAAGCCGTGACGACTGGGCCGCGTTGATGCGGGATCTTGGCGTGAAGGGCGTCCATATTGCCGAGCGCGACACGCAGGCGCGCCTTGCGCCGCGTCCTCGCGATGTGTTCGTGAACACCTGGTCGGTCGAGGGGTTCATCGCCGAAGGGTTCCAACCCGCCGAGCTTGGCTGGGGCACCCATGAGCCGTGGTTTCCCGAAAACGGCCACCGACAGGAGGCGGGGTGCAAGGCGGCGATCTGGATGGAACAGCCCGGCGCGATCACCCGCGTGCATTCCTGGTGTCCCACGCCCGGCCCGCAGTTCGGGTTCCTTGTGACCCACAACGAGGCCGTTTCGATCAGCGATTATTATACGGTGGGCGAGGGGCATCATCCCGAGTATCGCCCGACCTGCCACTACGCCTACCATCCTTGCGATGATGCCGTGCTGTCGTTGCATGAGATGTTCGGATCCGGCGTGACGCAGACCGCGCATCACATCTTGGCCGAGGACGAGATCGTCGAAGGGATCGACGAATTGGGCGTACTTTTGTACGGGCACGAAAAGAACGCGCTCTGGTACGGCTCGCGTTTGTCGAATGCCGAGACGCGCGAGCTTGCGCCGTATCAGAATGCGACCGGGTTGCAGGTCACGTCAGCGGTGCTGGCGGGCATGGTCTGGGCGCTGGAGAACCCGAATGCAGGCATCGTCGAGGCCGACGAGATGGACCACGCGCGGTGCCTTGAGGTGCAGCGGCCCTACCTTGGTCCGGTGGAGGCGCATTACACGGATTGGACGCCTTTGGAGAACCGCTGGGAGATGTTCCCTGAGGACATCGACGAGAACGAACCTTGGGCGTTTCGGAACGTTTTGGCGAGTTGATCACGCGTGCGCAAGGGGGTCAAATATATGAATTATAATGATAAACACGTTATAGTATAAGAATTTAAATCGTACTTCTCTTGGCTTGATTCGATTGCGCGTTACAGGCGGTAATCGCGTGGTGTTTTGCATCTATGTCGGCCATGCAACGAAGGTCGGGTTTGGGCCCAAAGTGTCAAATGCTGCGCAAAGAACGAAGGTCTTCTGCGATAGTCTGGCGACTTCTATTGCTCGCCTGCCGCAGTTAAAACTTCCAAGGTGCAGTATGACTTGTATTTTTTGCTCAATAATTGAAGGCCAAGCCCCCGCACATGTCCTTTTTCGGGGTCAACATGTGATTGCATTCTTGTCGCTTGAAGGCCATCCGCTGATTGTTCCGCTAAAGCACACCGCTACCCTTAGTCACTTGGCTGATGAGACTGGCGCAGAAGTTTTCCATTTAGCGAAGAAGGTTGCCGGTGCACTGCGTGCAGTGACGGGTTGCGATGGTGTAAACCTCATTCTCTCGGATGGACAGGCTGCTGGGCAGGACGTGTTCCATTTGCACATGCACGTCAAACCGCGCTGGCATGGAGATGATTTCCGGCTGACTTGGGATACATCCACGGCTCCGGACGACGAGCGAAAAAGGCGGGCAGATGAACTTCGAGCGCGCTTATCCAAGGTTTGACCAAATTGAAAGCGGACGTTCATGGCAATAACCGCCATGTCCGCTCTGTCCCGCAAAACCTACCTTGCTCTACACAAAGCCACCTCGCCGCCCCCCCTCGCCAAACCCGCGCAACAGGCGTAAGGCGGGGGCATGGCCATCGGTGACACACTCAGGACTGTTTCGCTCGAAGACGGGCGGAAACTGCCGTTTTGGCGCAGTCCCATCGCGCTTTTGGCGGTCATGGCGTTCGCGATGCCGGTGGCCTTTGCGACGTGGTCGGCGCTTTTGAACAATTTCGTAGTCGAAATGGCGGGGTTCGACGGGTCGGACATCGGCTGGCTGCATACGGTGCGCGAGATCCCGGGGTTTTTCGCCATCGGGGTGATCTTCCTGCTGCTGTTCATCCGCGAGCAGGTTTTGGGCCTCGTTTCCCTGATCCTGCTCGGTGTGGCGACGGCGATGACGGCGCAATTCCCGTCGCTTGGCGGCTTGCTTTTCGTCACTCTACTCAGCTCCATCGGCTTCCACTATTACGAAACGGTCAACCAGAGCCTGCAATTGCAATGGATCGAAAAGGACCGCGCCCCGCAGGTCCTGGGCTGGTTGTTGAGCGTCGGCGCGGGCGCGACGCTGATCGCGTATGGCGCGATCGTGGTGACGTGGCGGGCCTATGACCTCAGCTTCGATTTCGTCTACTGGGTGTCGGGCGGGGCGACGGCGGTGCTCGCGCTGGCGTGTTTCCTGATTTACCCGCAATTCGAAAGTCCCGACCCGCAGCACAAGAAGATGATCCTGCGCCGCCGCTATTGGCTTTACTATGCGTTGCAATTCATGTCGGGCGCGCGGCGGCAGATCTTCGTGGTCTTCGCGGGTTTCATGATGGTCGAACGCTACGGGTTCGAAGTACACCACATCACCGCGCTCTACATGGTCACGCTGTTGATCAACATGGTCGTGGCACCGCTGCTGGGGAAGGTTGTGGCGCGGTTCGGGGAACGCCTGGCGCTGGTCGTGGAATACAGCGGGCTGGCGGCGGTCTTCGTGCTCTACGCCGGGCTCTACCTGTTCGACTGGGGCTTTCAACTGGCCGCGGTGCTCTATGTCGTGAACCACATCTTCTTTGCGCTGGCGCTCGCCATCAAAACCTATTTCCAGAAAATCGCCGATCCTGCCGATATCGCGCCGACCGCGGCGGTGGCCTTCACGATCAACCACATCGCGGCAGTGTTCCTGCCGGCGGGGCTTGGCTACCTGTGGCTGACCTCGCCCACGGCGGTCTTCGTGGCGGCGGCGGGCATGGCGGCGGTATCGCTGGCGTTGTCTTTCCTCGTTCCGCGCCATCCGAAAGCGGGCCATGAAACCGTGCTGGCCCCTCGCGCGGCGCAACCGGCGGAATAGCGCGCGTTTGCCATTCTTGGTCGAAGACGTTACCGCACCGAGACATCACGACGGAGGCACCATGCCCACCTGGACGGCCCTGACCACGCTCGACGACAAACCCAAGGCCGAAGCCCTTGGCCTCGCTCTCGAAGCGATCGAACCCACCCCAACCGGCGTCGGCGTTTTCGAGATGGAGGACGACTCGGGCCTTTGGGAAATCGGCGCGTATTTCATCGAAGCGCCTGACGAGATCGCCCTTGCCATCTTATCTGCGGCCTACGGCGCCAACGCGTTCGCCGTATCGGAATTGCCCGAAACCGATTGGGTCGCGCATGTGCGCCGCGAATTGCACCCGGTCGAGGCGGGGCGCTTCTTCGTCCATGGCAGCCATGACGCGGCGCAGGTTCCACCCGAGTCGGTGCCGCTGTTGATCGAGGCGGCGATGGCCTTTGGAACGGGCCACCATGGCACCACAAAAGGTTGTCTCGAAGCTGTGGACAAACTGTTTACGAACGGCGTTTTGCCGAAGTCCGTTGCCGATATCGGCTGCGGCACGGCGGTTCTGGCGATTGCGGCGGCGAAGGTTTTGGACCGTCGGATCATGGCCTCAGACATTGATCCACAGGCGGTGGATGTCGCGGCAGCGAACGCGCGCGCCAACGGGGTCGAGGGGCTGGTGGCCTGCGTCGAGGCCGCGGGGTTTGCGCATCCCGATTTGCGGGAAAACGCACCCTATGACCTTGTTTTTGCGAACATTTTGAAAGGTCCGCTGGTGGAGCTTGCTCCCGATATGGCAGCCCAGGTCGCGCGCGGAGGCCATGTCATCCTGTCGGGTATCCTGAACCCGCAGGCCGATGATGTCGTGGCCGCATACGCGGAGGCAGGCTTTGATGTGCGCGCGCGCGATGAGATTGGGGAATGGACCACGTTAACCTTGCAACGTGCGAAATAAGGCAAGCGCGGGGCGGTCTCTCGTACCTGCCTAAAATCTGTCGCAATTTGGTCAGAGAAATGCTACCTAAATTCCCGGTGGGGGCAGTATTCTTGTGTTAGAGCTGCCCAATGGTAAACGATACTGAAAAGTTTCATTCCCGGTTGAACCGGATCCAGCGTGCCCGTCGCCGTCAGCGTGGTGGGATGGGGTTCGTGGTTCATCCTGATGGCATCGTGACCGCGATCGGGAAACCGTCGTCGCGCCTGCGTTTCGCCTTCCCGCTGAAGGGGATCATTCTGTCTTTGATGGTCGCCGTCGCGGTCAAATCCTATTTGATGTGGTTCCTCGGCGTGGAAATCTACACGCTCGAAGTCCAAAGCCTGCTGAGCGGATCCAGCTTTGAGCGGATCGCCGGGCTTATCCTGATGCCCGATGCCCTGACCATGTGGGGGATGGAGCGGTTCGAGGATATCAACGTCTTCATCCGCGGCGGTCTCGCCGCGCAGGCGGCCTGACGCCTTGACATATCGCGCGCCCGGCCCGGGGTCGGGCCGCGCCGCATGTCGCTTGCGTGAATGAAAAAAGGGCGATGGGTTGGCTCACCCATCGCCCTTTCGCATCCGTTGCCGGCCGTGCTGCTTGGATCAGCGCAGGTGATGACCGGCTGCGATGTCGTCAATGTCGCCGCGGTTCAGTCCCAGATCGTCAAGCTCGCGATCGGTCAGGCCGGACAGCGCCTTTCGCGTCACGCGCGCGTCGTTCCAGGCGGCAATCTTGGCAACCAGATCGGAGACGATCCGGGTGGCGTTGAACCCCGCACCGAGCGGGCGGTTGGTGATGATGGCCATGGCAGTCATCCTTTCTGATTTCGTGTTTCGTGCTTCGCCCGCGACCATCTCGACCGCTGGCTGACAAGCGCCATCTAGTGGTGGAAATATTATCCCACAAGTCGATTTTTTTGCATGGGTTCCATGCAATTCCTGCATGGCTGAAAATCTTTCCAAGCTCTTAAAATACATACAAAAAAGCGTGATCAGCTTGTCGATAAATGGCTGGAAAATGTCGTGTTTGAGCCGCGCAGGGCGAAAGCGACATGCGCATGTCGAAAACCGCCCTGATCCGGGCGTCACTTGGCGATGTTCGCGTTTCGTGCTAGGCGTTCGGAAACGGGTCGAAACGAGGCCGCCACACGCCGAGAGCATGGGCCAAAACGTGGGCCGGAAAACCGGACAGGAAGAGCAGCGTATGCGGATCATTGGAATCGACCCCGGGCTGAGATGTTTGGGTTGGGGTGTGGTGGACGCGGCGAACGGGCGTCTTGCCCATGTCGCGAACGGCACCTGCAAGAGCATGGGCAACGATCTGGCCGCGCGTTTGCTGTCTCTTCATACGCAATTGTCGGAGGTGATCGCCCGCCACGCACCCGAGGCCGCGGCGGTCGAACAGACCTTCGTGAACCGCGACGGCGCCGGTACACTGAAGCTGGGGCAAGCGCGTGGCATTGCCATGCTGGTTCCGGCGCAGGCCGGGCTCCCCGTCGCCGAATACGCGCCCAACGCCGTGAAAAAGGCCGTTGTGGGTGTGGGCCATGCCGACAAGCGCCAAATCGACCATATGGTGCGCCTGCAACTCCCCGGCTGCGCGCCCGAAAACGCAGATGCGGCCGACGCGCTTGCGATCGCCATCTGCCATTCGTTCCACGCTGCATCATCGGCGCGCCTGGCCACAGCCATCGGGGCCGCGTCATGATCGGCAAACTCACCGGCCGCGTTGATTACCGCGCCCATGACCACGCGCTTATTGATGTGGGCGGCGTCGGGTATGTCGTGCATTGCTCGGATCGGACGCTGGCGTCTCTGCCCGGCTCCGGCGAGGCCGTTTCGCTTTATACAGAGCTTCTGGTGCGCGAAGATCTGCTGCAGCTTTTCGGTTTCACGACCCCCTATGAACGCGAATGGCATCGCCTGCTGATCTCGGTCCAAGGCGTCGGTGCCAAGGCTTCCATGGCAATTCTCGGAACGCTCGGCCCCGACGGCGTGGCCCGCGCCATTGCTCTGGGCGACGCGGCGGCGGTCAAGGCTGCACCCGGTGTCGGCCCGAAACTCGCGCAGCGCGTCGTCAATGAACTCAAGGACAAGGCCCCTGCGGCGATGGCCCAGGGCGGCACGCTCGGGGCTGCGATGGGCACGGAGGCGACGACACCTCTGGTGGTGGATGAAGCGGCCGCACCCGCGCCCAAACCGCACCCCGCCGCCGCCAATGCGCAGGCCGAAGCGCTTTCGGCGCTGCAGAACCTCGGCTACGCCCCCGCCGACGCCGCCCGCGCCGTGGCCGAAGCCGCCGAAGCGGAAACCGAGACCTCGGCCCTGATCCGCGCGGCCCTGCGCCTGCTGGCGCCGAAAGACTAGCGGTCGGCCACACGACGGGACATAAGCGATGGATATGACGGATTCCGACCCGACCCTGCGCCCGGACAAACTGCCCGAGGATGACCGCGCCCTGCGCCCCCAAACCCTGGATGATTTCACCGGGCAGGAAGAGGCGCGCGCGAACCTGCGCGTCTTCATCGAAAGCGCAAAGCGGCGCGGCGAGGCAATGGACCACGTCCTGTTTCACGGCCCCCCGGGCCTTGGCAAGACCACGCTGGCGCAGATCATGGCGAAAGAGCTTGGCGTTGGCTTTCGGATGACCTCGGGCCCGGTGCTGGCCAAGGCGGGCGATCTGGCAGCGATCCTCACCAATCTCGAAGCGCGCGATGTGTTGTTCATCGACGAAATCCACCGCCTCAACCCCGCCGTGGAAGAGGTGCTTTATCCCGCGCTCGAAGACTTCGAACTCGATCTCGTTATCGGCGAAGGCCCCGCTGCGCGGACCGTCCGGATCGAACTGCAACCCTTCACTCTCGTTGGCGCCACCACGCGCCTCGGCCTGCTGACCACGCCGCTGCGCGACCGCTTCGGCATCCCCACAAGGCTCAATTTCTACACCGAGGATGAGCTGGACCTTATCGTCGCTCGCGGCGCCCGCCTTGCCGGTATCTCCGCCGATTCCGATGGCACGCGCGAAATCGCCAAACGCGCCCGGGGCACGCCGCGCATCGCGGGCCGCCTTCTGCGCCGGGTCATAGATTTCGCCGTGGTCGAAGGGGACGGACGGCTCGGCCGTGCGATTGCCGACAGCGCGCTGACCCGGCTTGGCGTTGACGCATTGGGCCTGGATGGGGCCGACCGCCGCTACCTCAACCTGATCGCCGAAAACTACCACGGCGGCCCCGTGGGCATTGAAACCATCGCCGCCGCGCTGGCCGAACCCCGCGATGCGCTTGAAGAGGTGATCGAGCCGTTCCTGCTGCAACAGGGCTTGATCGCGCGCACGCCCCGGGGTCGAATGCTGGCCCATAAGGGGTGGAGCCATCTCGGCCTCGCCGCCCCGAAGCGACCGGATCAGGGGGAGTTGTTATGAGAATTCTATTGTGCGTTTTGCTGTCGATCTGGGCCACGACCACGGCGGCCCAAATCCCGTTCGGCTCCGACGATGTTGTCGAAACCCGTTTCGGCAGCCTGCAGGTGGTCGGCGGCGAGGTCGACAATTTCATCTTCTTCGATGGTCTGACCTACGATCAACTCTACGCCACAAGGTTCCAGATCCGCGCAACCGCAGGTCTTGCCGATGCCGAGGTCGATTGGGCGCTGATCGAGGGGCCGCAGTTCCATGATCAGTGCGAACGCAATTTCCGCCTGTTGGCTGCCACACCCCGGGGGCTCGGCTTCAGCGCGCCGTTTGGGTCCTGCAGCGCAGAGCCGGTGGATATGCAGGTCCTGCCCGGGCAGGTGCAAGTTACCCTCGGCGGCAGCGGCGTGACGCCGGAAACCTACACTTTTGACGGTCAGGAGCTTCACACAGGCACCGCCGACACCGCCCCGACGCCCCCCGCAACGCTGCCGGTCCGCATGGCGCAATCGGCCAATGTCACGACCCGTTTCGGGCGGATCTGGGCGCAGAATCAAGGTCAGTGGGAGCAGGTCCTGATCCAGGACGGCACGCCGATCCAGAGCGCGGGCACCGCCGAAAAATTCTGGATCCGGGGCCTATATGAGGGCACGGACCGCGATTGGGTCATCGTCTCGTCAAACCATAGCGGCAACATGTGCGGCGGCTTTCAGGAGTGGTTCCTGATCCAGCTGAGCGCCGCGGGCACCGTATTCGCCCCGCGGCTTGATGCGTGCCGCGGGATTGCGGATGTGCGCGTTGAAAATAACGCGCTGGTCCTTGATATGACCCACGGCGATCTGGGCATAGCGCGCGAAACCTTCACCTGGGATGGGGTCACGCTTGCCTCCGTTTTGGTCCCAGAGGCCGCCGCCGCGCCCGCCGGGGCTGGTGCGGATGTCACCCGCTGGATCGGTCGCAATTCCTGGGAGATGTTTCAGGATGCCTCGGAACGCGCGCGGATGGGTGCAGTGATGTCGCCCCAGGACGTGCAGGAACTGGCCGGTGTGATGAGCTTCGGCAGTCAGATCGAGCAGCGCGGCGATTGGGTCCTCACCGGCTCCTGCCAGCGGCATAATTGCGGTGATGCGCGCGGGGTCTGGGCCGTGCGGATCTCTGACGGAGCCGTCGCTGCGGCCATTCTGCGCGGCACCCCGTCCTATGTGACCGGCTTTGGTGCGGTCGATGATCCGACCGTGGCCGCCTTCATCGCGGAGCACGGAAATTGAGCGACCCGGCCTCCGCGCCCATTGCCACGGCTGATCCTGTCGCCATCGAGGCGTACTTTACCCGTGCCGATGGGCAGTTCCTGTTCGCCCGCTGGGGGCGGCCGATCGCGCCCGTCGTCTTCGGGGTGGAGGATACGACGGTCAGCATTCTCAAGGGTGCGATCGAGGCCGTGGTCGCCCTAGCAGGCCATCAAATGGCCGAGACGGACCCGGAACTGGGTGCGAACCTGATGATCTTCTTCATCCGCGATTGGGACGAATTGGTCGAAACGCCGAACCTGGATCGTTTGATCCCTGATCTCGCATCGACCGTGGACCGTCTGAAGCGCGCCGATGCCAACCAATACCGGTCTTTCCGCTTCGACACCGATGGCGGGATCAAGGCCGCGTTTGTCTTCATTCGCATGGACATGGCGATGTCTGCCGTGCCCGCCGAGACCATCGCGCTGAGCCAGGTTGTGCAAACCATCCTGCTGTGGTCCGACACCGCCTTTCTGGGCGCCTCGCCGCTGGTAGTGCTGGAAAACGGCGCTGCCGTTTTGCGCCCTGAAATCGCCGATGTGATCCGCGCGGGCTATGATCCGATTTTGCCGGTCGCGGCATCGGATGCAGCCTTTGCATTGCGGCTTTCGGCCCGCATCGCCGCCGGGGCGGGGCAGGGTCATTGAGGGGCGGATCTGGTGTTGTGGCGGGTGAATATTTGGTAAAGAAGAACCGGTTTTTCTTTATTAAACAGCGACATGGCCAATGGTGCACGCGTGATACCCGCTCTTGACGGCGCGGCTGCAATCCCCGACCAATGGCCCCCATGATCCATCACTGGCCCCTCCGCGTGTATTACGAAGACGTCGATCTGGCGGCAATCGTCTACTATGCGAATTACCTCAAATATCTCGAACGCGGCCGCTCCGAAATGGTCCGCGCCGCAGGCATCAGCCAGCTCGACATGAAAACTGCGGGCCTCGTCTTCGCCGTCCGCCGCGTCGAAGCCGATTACCTCAAACCGGCCCGTTATGACGATGAACTCGTCATCGAAACCCGCCTCGATCGCCTCAAAGGCGCCTCTTTCGACATGCCGCAACGCATCCTGCGCGGTGATGAGGTCCTTATGGAGGCGCGTATCACGGTCGTCATTCTCAATGAACAGGGTCGCGCCGCCCGGCTTCCGGCGGATATCCGCGCAAAAGTCACAGCGCTTACGGCAAGTCGCGGCGTGTGACACAGAAGTGTTCGCCATACCCCTTTTTTGCTGATAAACTCATCATCAAATGAGGCGCACCAAAAAATCGCGCCCTTTATGTTTGAGGCCGGGCAGAGGACAGCAAAAAGCTCATGGAAACAGAGACGCTCGCTTTGGCGAACGAGGCGGATTTCACCCTCGTCGCCCTATTCTTCCGTGCAAGTTTCATCGTTCAGCTTGTGATGCTGGCGTTGATCGTCGCCTCCGTTTGGGTCTGGGCGATTGCCTTCACGAAATTCTCCATGTTCCGTCGATCCCGCACCAATGCGGCGACGTTTGACGCGGCGTTCTGGTCCGGCGAGCCGCTCGATGAACTCTATGATCAGGTCGCTGATACACCGGGATCCGCGTCCGAGCGGGTCTTCGTCGCGGGCATGACCGAATGGCGCCGCTCGTTGCGCGATGATGGCGCCTTGATCCCAGGCGTACAGCAGCGCGTGGACCGCTCCATGGATGTCGCCATCGCGCGCGAAAGCCAGCGGATGACCAACGGATTGAACTTTCTCGCCACAACCGGCGCCACCGCACCGTTCGTTGGCCTTTTCGGCACCGTCTGGGGCATCATGCGCTCGTTTCAGGAGATCGCGATTTCCGGGCAAACCTCGCTTGCCGTGGTCGCCCCCGGCATCGCGGAGGCGCTTCTGGCCACCGGACTTGGCCTACTGGCGGCAATCCCGGCGGTGATCCTTTACAACAAGCTGTCGAGTGACGCCGATGAGATTATCGGCAATTACGAAAGCTTCGCCGACGAATTCTCCACCCTGCTCAGTCGGCAGCTCGACTGATGGGGGCGTCCGTCCAGCAGGGCGGCGGTCAACGTCGCCGCAGGGGTCGGGGCCGCAGAGGTGCGCGCCCGATGTCCGAGATCAACGTCACGCCTTTCGTGGACGTGATGTTGTGCCTTTTGATCATCTTTATGGTGGCAGCCCCCTTGATGACGGTGGGCGTGCCGATTGACCTGCCCGATACCTCCGCCGAGGCCTTGCCGAGCGAAGAGGAAGAGCCTCTTACCGTGACGCTGGCCTCTGACGGTCGGGTGATGTTGCAGACCACGGAAGTGACCCGCGAAGAGATCATCCCGCGCCTGCAGGCAATTGCCGCAGAACGCGACAGCCCGCGCATTTTCGTGCGCGCTGATGGCGGCATTCCCTATGAGCAGGTGATGCAGGTGATGGGCGCATTGAATGCCGCCGGATTCCGCGAGATCGGTCTGGTGACGGATTCCGGCGGTCCGACGCTGGATGGCCAGGAGGAGTGAGACGCAGATGCGCCGGTCGCTCTATGCCTCAGCCGCGATCCATGTGGGCATCCTTGGATGGGTGGCCTTTGGCGGGCTCTTGTTCGAGCGCAGCCCGGAGGTCGAGTTCGAAGTGACGGGTGTGGCGTTGATCACCACAGACGAGTTCGAGGCGCTGACCAGCGGGGCCGGCGATGAACCTGCAGTGATCGAAGCGCTTGAGACGCCGGCCTTGCCGCAAGTCACCGAAGCGCCCGAGATCCCGGCCTTTGAAACGCCGCCGCCAGTGACCGAACAACCCGTCGAGACCGGAGCGCCCGCGCCCGAAAGCGATCCCGTACCGGTAGACCCAGTGCCCGACACGCAGGTCAGCGACGAGGTCGCCGTTCTGGCCCCGCCGCCCGATGCGCCAGACGCCGAGCCGTCGGACACACCGACACCGGAAGAGGCCCCGCGCGTGGCTCCGGAGGCCGCGCCGCTTCCCGAGCCGGACGTTGAGACCGCGCCTGAGGTATTGGAGCAACCCACCGAAGAGGCTGTGGCCGAGGAAGCCCCGGTCGAAGAGGTGACGGAGACCGCGCCGGAGGAGGCCACAACCGAGATTGTGACCGAAGCCGAGGAGCCCGCGGCGGCGCTGGCGCCAACGGCCTCCGTCCGGCCAACGGCACGGCCCGCACGCCCCGCGCCCGTGGAAGAGCCGGTCGAGGAGGCCGTGGCCGAAGCGGAAGATCCCGCCCCCACCGACGAGAGTGTGGCTGAGGCGCCGACCGAAGACGTTGTGGCGGAGGAAGACCCGCTGGCTGCTGCGATTGCCGGGGCCGTGGCCGAGGCGGTGGACACGCCTGCGACGGCAACCGTTTCTGCGCCCGCCGGTCCGCCGCTGAGCCAGGGTGTGCGGGATGGGTTCCGCGTAGCGGTGAGTTCATGTTGGAACGTCGGATCGTTGTCGACGGAGGCCTTGGGCACAACCGTGGTGGTGGGTTTCGACATGACAACCGACGCGCGGCCCGAGACCGGAACGATCCGTATGATCGAGTTCACCGGCGGATCAGAGGCGGCGGCGTTGCAGGCCTATGAGGCGGCGCGGCGGGCGATCATACGGTGCGGAGCAAATGGCTATGGCCTACCCGAAGAAAGCTACGGGCGCTGGCAACAGGTCGAGTTGGTGTTCAATCCCGAAGGGATGCGTCTGCGATGAGGTATGTTCGAACCGCCTTTGCTTTGGCCTTAACGGTGGGCATCGCCCCGCTTGCCGCCCCCGTGGCCGCGCAATCGACGTCATCGGACGGTTCACGCGTTTTGATCACCGTTGAGCAGGTCACAGCGGAGGAAGCGCAGGTTCTGACCGTGCCGGAATTCGGCCCGCTGATCACCGGCGAGGCGTCTGACGGCGTGTTGCTGGAGGCGACGAGCGGCGGACAGGGTGTGTTCCTCGAATATCAGCCGGTTGGAGATGCAAGGGTCGGGGTTGCGGCCGATGCGACGAGACAGCCGCCGCCGCGCCCCGAGCCGCGCCCCACGAACCTAAACGTTGCCGAGAATGTCGTCGAAGTGACCCCAGAACAGGAAGAGGTCGTTGTGATCGTTGTGGATGCGGACACCGCCGGGCCGCGTCCGGCGCAGCGACCCCGCGAGATTGCGGTTGACGCGCCGGCCGCACTGGTTCTGCCGGTCGAGGAGGCGGTGCAAGAAGTTGTGATCGCGGCTGCTGTGCTGCCGAACCCGTCGCCTGCGCCGTCACTTGTTTTGGAGCCCACGGTTACACCCTCTGATGTTAGACGTGCGCCGACACCGACAGCGACGGAAACCGTCGCAAACATCACCCCCCGCATGCCGCCCGCGTCGCGATCCGCGGTGCATTTGCCCGGTCCGCTGTCTGCCGCGCGGCCCGATGTGCAACCGGCAGCGTTCGCCGTGCCCCGGCAGGACCGTGCTCCGGTTGCCCCCGGCCCGCAATCGGATGAGCCAGCCGTGCAGGAGACCATGGACACCCCGCAACCACCCGCATTCGTGACCGTTTCGGCGGCGCTGATGCCCGGTGTAAGCATACCTCCGAGCCGGGTCGCGCCGGTGGCGTTTACCACCTTGCCCACGCCCGACCCGTTTCCTTATTTCGCGCTGCCGCGCGGGTCTTTGCCCGCTGGTCCGCAGAGCCAGGATCGCACGACGCGCCCGCCCGTGCAGGTGTTGGAGCGCATGGCCGCAGTCTTGCTGGGTGATCCAGGAAGCGCGCCGCACCCACTGGACCCGTTGTCCCTGCCGGATATGCCATTGGCCGATGAACCGCCGCGGGATCCCGAGGGCGATCCGGACTTGCCGACCCCTGACGCAACGGCACTGGCGCGGCTTGTGACGGAGGCCGAGATCTGCTGGCAGTTTGCCGACCTCGCCGCCGATGCCGCCTGGGCCAGCCTGTCGGTTGAGGTTGCGTTGGACGAGATGAACATGCCCGCCGCGCACAGCATCCGGTTGACCGGGTTCTCGAACGTCATGTCGTCGTCGGCGGCGGAGGCCTATCACGCGGCGCGCGGGGCGTTGATCGCCTGCGCCGAGGCCACGGAAGGTGCGCCCGCAACAGCCGCCGCGACCCTTGTGTTTGATCGAACCGGGGTGCGCTTGAGATGATGGGCTTTGTGTATCGTCTGATTTGTGCGGGCCTGCTGGCGGGCCCTGCAATGGCTCAAGCCACTGCACTGGATGGGAGTGGCTTGACCGAGCAGGACGCCGCCGCGTTCAGGACGCAGATGCAGGCCTGTTGGAACGTGGGTGCCTTGCCAGCCGACGCGCAGGACATAGTTATGCGCGTTCGGTTCACGATGGCTCCGACTGGCGTGCCCGTGGCGGATAGTTTGGAATTGGTCGAGACATCGTCGCAGGATGCGGCCCATACAGAGTTGGCGTTTCAGGCCGCCCGTCGTGCGGTGATCCGATGTGGTGCGGGTGGCTACGATCTTCCGGCTGCCGCGTTTGCGTCGTGGGAACACGTCGAAGTCACGTTTGACCCAAGTGGCATGAGGGTGCGTTGAACATGGTCCAAACCTTCCCAGATATTGCCCCAGATACCGCGCGCCGCCGTGTGCGCCCCAGCAAAAAAGAGGTGGTGTTATGCTGACACGCCGGAATTTCATCGGTTCATCCGGGCTGCTTTTGGCCTCAACCGTGTTGCCGCATGTGAGCTTGGCCCAAAACGGTCCGCTGCGCCTTGAGATCACCGAAGGCGTGATCGAGCCGCTGCCGTTTGCCTTGCCCACGTTCATCGGTGCCAGCGACGCAGCGGCGGATATCAGTCGCGTGATTGCAGCCGATCTGCGCGGGACGGGGCTGTTCCGGCAAATCCCGCCGGACGCCTACATCAGCCAGGTCACCAGCTTCAACGCCGAGGTCAGCTATCCCGATTGGCAGGCGATCAATGCGCAGGCGCTGATCACCGGGGAGGTCGAGGACCGCGGCGACGGCAACATCGCCGTGCGCTTCCGCCTGTTCGATGTGTTCAGCCAGGCGCCGTTGGGCGAGGGGCTTCAATTCGTGGGGCCCGCTGACAGTTGGCGGCGCATGGCCCATAACGTGGCCGATCAGGTGTATAGCCGGATCACGGGCGAGAGCGGCTATTTCGACACGCGCGTGGCGTTCATCCACGAAGAGGGGCCGAAGAACGCACGCCTCAAGCGGTTGGCGATCATGGATTACGACGGCGCGAACGTGCAATACCTGACGGATTCGCGGTCGCTTGTGCTTGCGCCGCGCTTCTCGCCTTCGGGCGACCGGTTGCTTTACACCAGCTACGAGAGCGGCTTTCCGCAGGTCTACATCATGGATGTCGCCAGTGTGCAGCGCCGCCCGTTGGAGGCCATTTCGGGCGGCAACATGACGTTCAGCCCCCGCTTCACGCCCTCGGGGCAGAACGTAGTCCTGAGCCTTGAGCAGGGCGGCAATTCCGATATCTACGGCGTTGATCTGGCGACGGGAACCCGCAGCCAGCTGACGGGATCGCCAGCGATTGAAACCGCGCCATCGTTCAGCCCCGATGGCAGCCAGATCGTGTTTGAAAGCGACCGCACCGGCGGGCAGCAGATTTACGTAATGCCGGCGGGTGGCGGCGAAGGGCGGCGGATTTCGACCGGGGCGGGCCGTTATGGTACCCCGGTCTGGAGCCCGCGCGGCGATTACATCGCGTTCACCTATCAGGCGGACGGGCGCTTCCACATAGGCGTGATGCGCACCGACGGATCCGAGCAGCGGTTGCTGACGTCCTCGTTTTTGGACGAGGGCCCGACCTGGGCACCGAACGGCAGGGTCATCATGTTCACCCGCGAGACGCCGGGCGACGATGGCGCGCCGGCGGTCTATTCGGTCGACATCTCGGGCCGGAACCTGCAACGGGTGGCGACGCCCGGCATGGCATCGGATCCGGCGTGGGGACCGCTGCAAAGTTAACCGTGATTGGCGTGGGTGTGTCCCACGTGGTATAAGACAAAAAAACAAGGTCCGAGGATCAGAGCAATGATGACATCTTTCTTTCGCAAGGCCCCAGTGGTCCTTTTGGTAAGCACGCTGGCACTGGCGGCCTGTTCGCAGGGCGGGTTCCGGGGCGACGGGGCCCTGGGCGCGGATGGCGCAGGCGCTGCGGGCGCGGGTGGGGTAAATGACCCGACGAGCTCGGCCTATTTCAACCAGGTTGTGGGCGATCGCGTGCTGTTTGCCGTTGATCAATCTACCCTGTCGCCCGAGGCGCAGACGATCCTGAATGGTCAGGCCGACTGGCTGATGTCGAACCCCGAGTTCACGGCTCTGATCGAAGGGCACGCGGATGAGCAAGGCACGCGCGAATACAACCTTGCACTCGGTGCACGGCGTGCGGCGGCGGTGCAGGAATACCTGATCTCGCGCGGGGTGCCGGGCACGCGTCTACGCACGATTTCCTACGGCAAGGAACGCCCGATCGAGATTTGTTCGACCGAGGCCTGCTACAGTCAGAACCGCCGTTCGGTCACCGTGATTTCGGCAGGGCTGGGAGCGTAACCCATGCGATTTGTTATTGCCGTGTGCGCGCTTCTTGTGACGGGGCCCGCGCTTGCGCAGGACCGGGCGCAGACGCTGGCGGATATCCGGCAGGAGCTTTCGGTTCTGTTCGTTGAGATTCAACGCCTGCGTGGACAGCTGAACACGACCGGCGGGGCCAGCGGGTCGGGTGCAACGGGTGGCACCATCGACCGGGTGAACGCCATCGAGGCCGAGGTCCAGCGCCTGACCGCGCTGACAGAACGGATCCAGCTTGATCTGGACGGTGTCGTGCGCGACGGGACAAACCGGATCGGCGATCTGGAGTTCCGGCTGTGCGAGTTGGAAGCGGACTGCGACATTGCCACCTTGGGCGACACGCCCTCCTTGGGCGGTGTCACGCCGGCATCGGGTGGCGCGGCTCCGGCTCCGGCCCCAAGCGGTGGCGAGGTTGCGAGCTCGACGCTGCCCGACACCGGCGGGGCGAACCTGGCCGTGGCCGAGGAAGAGGATTTCAACCGCGCCCGCACCGCGTTCGAGGCCGGTGACTTCGCGGACGCGGCGGTGATGTTCGAAGCCTTCACGAACAATTACCCGGGCGGGCCGCTTTCGGCGGACGCGCATTATCTGCGCGGTGAGGCCGAGGCCAACCAAGGCCGCTGGAGCGATGCCGCGCGCGCCTTTCTGGACAGCTTCAGCGCCGCGCCCGATGGGCAACGCGCGCCGATTGCCCTGACATCTCTGGGCGTTGCTCTTGCGCAGATCGGACAAACGGATGAGGCTTGCCTGACGCTTGCCGAAGTGGCCACCCGCTACCCCGGCAGTGCTTCGGTCGCGGAAGCCGAAGCGGAACGCGGGCGCCTGGGCTGCCAGTGAACGACACGCTGCCCGAGCGGTTTGCCGCCCGTATGGGTCAACTGCTCGGGCCCGATTTCCCCACTGTTATCGCGCTGGCCGTCTCGGGCGGAGGCGACAGCATGGCGATGCTGGCCCTCGCGCATGAATGGGCGCGGGTGTTTGGCGTGCGTTTATGGGTCGTGACGGTGGATCACGGGTTGCGTGCCGACGGTGCTGCGGAGGCCGAAATGGTAGCTGCGGAATGCGCGGAGCTTGGTCATGCGCATGCCACTTTGCGTTGGTCGTGGGACGGGCAGGGCAATCTGCAGGACGCGGCGCGCCGCGCGCGGCTTGATCTGATGGACGCGTGGCGAGGCGAAATCACGCACGTCCTTATGGCTCACACACGGGACGATGTTGCCGAAACCTTCCTGATGCGACTGGCCCGCGGCTCAGGGGTTGAGGGGTTATCGGCGATGGAAGAGTTGCGCACGATCCAAGGCACGCGCGGTGCCTTCAAGGTGGTGCGCCCCCTGCTGCAAGAGGCGCGGAGCGATCTGCGCCATCATATCAATACGTTGCAGGTTCCCTATGTCGATGATCCGTCAAACAGCGATATGCGATTTGATCGGGTCAAGGCGCGGCAAGCCTTGGCCACTTTGGGGATCGATGCCGACACGCTTGCAACCACTGCCAGCCGCATGTCGCGGGCGTCCAAGGCGCTGTGGCGACGGGCGGCTGATGCCGGGCGGGCGTGTGTCCGCGAAGACACATGGGCGGGAATGCCCACGGGGGACCTTTTGATCGACCGCGATCCCTTCACCGCGGTGGAGCGTGATACGCAACTGCGCCTTGTGGCCGCCGCTTTGCAATGGGTGTCCTCGGCCGTTTACCGGCCGCGCGCCCGCGCTCTGGAAGACGTATTGGACCGTGCAATGTCGGGCGGTGGCAGCACATTGCACGGCGCGCGCTTGCTTGTGGGTGCGAAACACATTCGGGTGTGCCGGGAATACGCCGCGATCCGCCATCTTTCGGTATCCCTTGGCGATGATGCTGTGATTTGGGACGGGCGTTGGCGCGTCTCCACCGATCAAAAAACGCGCGCTCTTACGCTGCGTGCGCTTGGTTCTGACGGGTGGCAACAGGCTGAGCAGAAACCGGAAAACCCGCCTCCCCACGACGCCGCAATTTGTCTGCCAGCGCTCTTTGATGGGGAACGGCTGGTCGATTGGTATCCGGCAGAAAGGCATCCGGGATGTCAGGTGCAACTGTCGCCGCCGGCGGGACAATTCATCACATTCCTTGAATCGCGTTGAACTTGCCCCCTCAAAGCTTATCTTAGGCGCAACGCGGACATCGGTTCGCCCTTACTCGTTTCGAGGAGATCTCCGTTGGGTAACGCGAGAAATATCGCATTCTGGGTCATTCTGTTCCTGTTGATCCTGGCGCTGTTCAACTTGTTCTCTGGCGGTCAAAGCCAGGTGAACGACCGCACGGTGCCGTATTCCGAATTCGTACAATCCGTTGAAAACGGGTCGGTTTCCTCGGCCACGCTCGATGGCGAGAATGTGCAGTTCACAACCAGTGACGGTACCTTCACGACCATCGCGCCGGGCGACGCTGAACCGACGCAAACACTTTTGTCCAACGACGTGCGCATCGAAGCCGAAGCGCAGCAGCAATCTGGTTTCCTGAGCGTTCTGTCGCTCTGGCTGCCGGTTCTGGTCCTGATCGGCATCTGGATTTTCTTCATGAATCGGATGCAGGGCGGAGGACGTGGCGGCGCGATGGGCTTTGGCAAGTCCAAGGCCAAGTTGCTGACCGAAAAGCAGGGCCGCGTCACGTTCGACGATGTGGCCGGCATCGACGAGGCCAAGGACGAGCTTGAAGAGATCGTTGAGTTCCTGCGCAATCCGCAGAAGTTTTCGCGCCTTGGCGGCAAGATCCCCAAAGGTGCGCTTCTGGTGGGGCCTCCGGGAACCGGTAAGACGCTTCTCGCCCGTGCGATTGCAGGTGAGGCGGGCGTGCCATTCTTCACCATTTCGGGCTCGGACTTCGTTGAAATGTTCGTTGGTGTCGGCGCGTCCCGTGTGCGCGACATGTTCGAACAGGCCAAGAAAAACGCGCCCTGCATCGTGTTCATCGACGAAATCGACGCCGTGGGCCGGTCACGTGGCGTTGGCTACGGCGGCGGCAACGACGAGCGTGAACAGACGTTGAACCAGCTTCTGGTCGAAATGGATGGCTTTGAGGCCAACGAAGGCATCATCATCATCGCGGCGACCAACCGCCCCGACGTGCTTGACCCCGCGCTTCTGCGCCCCGGTCGCTTCGACCGTCAGGTGCAGGTGCCGAACCCCGACATCAAGGGCCGCGAGCGGATCCTCGGGGTGCATGCCCGCAAGGTGCCGCTTGGCCCCGATGTGGATCTGCGCATCATCGCCCGCGGCACGCCCGGTTTCTCGGGCGCAGATCTTGCAAACCTGGTGAACGAAGCGGCGCTGATGGCGGCGCGGGTGAACCGGCGGTTCGTGACGATGGAAGACTTCGAGAATGCCAAGGACAAGGTCATGATGGGTGCCGAGCGTCGGTCCATGGTCATGACCGAGGACGAGAAGAAGCTGACCGCGTATCACGAAGCGGGGCACGCGATTGTTGGCCTCAACGTGCCGGACCACGACCCGATCCACAAAGCGACAATCATCCCGCGCGGCCGTGCGCTGGGTCTGGTTCTGTCGCTGCCGGAACGCGATCAATTGAGCGTATCGTACCGCAAATATACGTCCAAGATTGCCATGGCGATGGGTGGGCGTGTGGCGGAGGAACTGGTGTTCGGCAAAGAGAACATCACGTCGGGCGCGGCATCGGACATCCAGCAGGTGACGCGCATTGCCCGCGCCATGGTCACGCAGTTCGGATACGCTGAGGAGCTTGGCTTCGTCGACTACGCCAACGAACAGCAATCACATCTTGGCTCGTATGGTGGTGGGACGACCCACTCCGCTGCGACGCAGAAGGTTATTGACGATAAGGTCAAGGAATTGGTGGACGAAGGCTACGAGACGGCGAAGCGTGTTCTCACTGAAAAGCGCGATGATCTGGAACGTTTGGCCCAAGGCTTGCTGGAATACGAGACGCTGACCGGCAAGGAAATCGGTAAGGTCATCGCTGGCGAAGCGTTGAACCGCGGCGACGACGATGACGAGGCGCCAACCTCGGGCGGGACGCCTTCGGTGACGGCCATCCCGAAGCTGCCGCCGAAATCCAAACCGTCCGGTGACATGGAGCCGGAACCGACGGCCTGATCCGATCGGACACATTTCATAGAAAAGCCCCGGTCGATGGACCGGGGCTTTTCTCTTTGTGACTGTGCGGGGTTACCCCATGAATTTCTTCTGCATGTCTTTCATCTGGGCGTCCAGGTCGGTCCACATTTTCTGAACACTCGCCTGCATCTCCTTGGCGGCATCCATGTTGGCTTTGCCAAGTTCTTCCATCTGAGCTTCGACATGCTTGCGTTGATCGTTGAGCGTGTCGATTTGCTTGGCCATCTCGGCCTGCCCCTGGGCACCGGCTTCCATCATCTTGGATTGCATTTTGCCCATCTCGGCAGTCCAATTCTCCATCTGAGCCTTGGCTTGAGCCATGAAGTCTTTCGGGTCGTTCATGTGTCTTCTCCGTGTTGACACACCGACACTACCACGAAATGCGGGGACGTCACGGGGCGCGCAGTCCGGCCATGCTGGCGTCAGGCGACGGCCAGTAGCATAACTCCGGCGCTCATGCCCATGGCGAGGCCGGTGAGGATCATCAGGCTGATTGCATTGACTTGCATCTTCATTCCCCCATTGCATCAATACACACATATTTAGATATCGGTTCCGTTAAGAAACGGTGCATTTCACGGTCCGGTTCCCCGCATCCTGCGAATTTTCCTTTCGGAAACCCCGTGTCTGTCCATGACGGGTTGCTCTGTGAAAATGTCGGAATTGGCCCTGTCGCTCTGTGGCCCGCCCGTTATAGGCGAGTAGAGACCGGTTTTTTCGCGAGGGAGACGCGCGCCATGGGCTACAAATCCGACATTGAAATCGCCCGCGAGGCGCAGAAGAAACCGATCCAGGAGATCGGGTCGAAGATCGGGATCGGGTCGGACGACCTTCTGCCCTATGGCCACGACAAGGCAAAGGTGAGCCAATCCTTCATCAATTCCGTGCAGGATCGCGCCAACGGCAAGCTGATCCTTGTTACCGCGATCAACCCGACACCGGCGGGTGAGGGCAAAACGACGACGACCGTGGGTCTGGGCGACGGCCTGAACCGGATCGGCAAGAACGCGATGGTGTGTATCCGGGAGGCTTCTCTCGGGCCGAACTTCGGGATGAAGGGCGGCGCGGCGGGTGGCGGCTACGCCCAGGTCGTTCCGATGGAGGAGATGAACCTCCACTTCACGGGTGATTTCCACGCGATCACCTCCGCGCATTCGTTGCTCAGCGCGATGATTGACAACCACATCTACTGGGGCAATGAGCTCGAGATCGACGTCCGCCGGGTGCAATGGCGCCGCGTCGTGGACATGAACGACCGTGCGCTACGCCAGATCACGGCCTCGCTTGGCGGCGTGGCCAACGGCTTCCCGCGTGAGGCAGGCTTCGATATCACCGTGGCCTCCGAGGTCATGGCCATCCTGTGCCTGGCGAAAGATCTCAAGGATCTGCAGGAGAGGCTCGGCGCGATGATCGTGGCCTATCGCCGCGATCGCAGCCCCGTGTTCGCGCGCGACATCAAGGCCGATGGCGCGATGACCGTGCTTTTGAAGGATGCGATGCAGCCGAACTTGGTGCAGACGCTGGAGAACAACCCCGCCTTCGTGCACGGGGGGCCGTTTGCCAACATCGCGCATGGCTGCAACTCGGTCATCGCCACGACCACGGCGCTGAAGCTGTGCGATTACGTGGTCACTGAAGCTGGGTTTGGCGCCGATCTGGGCGCTGAGAAATTCATGAACATCAAGTGCCGCAAGGCCGGGCTGGCGCCGTCGGTGGTGGTCTGCGTGGCGACCGTGCGGGCGATGAAGATGAACGGTGGCGTGGCCAAGGCCGACCTTGGTGCGGAAAACGTGGACGCGGTGAAGGCGGGTTGCCCAAACCTGGGCCGCCACATCGAGAACCTCAAGAGTTTCGGCGTGCCGGTCGTGGTCGCCATTAACCACTTCGTCACCGACACGGACGCCGAGGTGCAGGCGATCAAAGAGTACGTGTCCGAACATGGCGCCGAAGCCGTCCTGTCCCGGCATTGGGAATTGGGTTCCGAAGGCTCTGCTGATCTGGCGACGAAAGTGGCGGAACTGGCCGACGCGGATACCGCGAACTTCGCCCCGATCTACCCCGATGACATGCCCCTCGCCGAGAAGATCCAGACCATTGCCAAGCGTATCTACCGCGCGGACGAGGCACTGATGGACAAGAAGATCCGCGACCAGCTGAAGCTCTGGGAGGAGCAGGGCTACGGTAACCTGCCGGTCTGCATGGCCAAGACGCAGTACTCTTTCTCGACCGACCCGAACCTGCGCGGCGCACCCACGGGCCATTCGGTCCCGGTGCGCGAAGTGCGCCTGTCGGCCGGCGCAGGCTTCGTCGTTGCGGTCTGTGGCGAGATCATGACCATGCCTGGCCTCCCCCGGGTCCCCTCTGCCGAAGCCATCCACCTCAACGACGATGGTCAGATCGAGGGGCTGTTCTGATGACGGCGACGACGATCGACGGGAAGGCCTTCGCGGGCGATGTCCGCGCGCAGATTGCGGATCATGTCGCGCGGCTGAAGGCCGACCACGGGATCACGCCAGGGCTGGCCGTGATCCTTGTCGGCGAAGACCCGGCGAGCGAGGTCTATGTCGCCGCCAAGCACAAGCAAACGGTCGAGGTTGGCATGGCCTCCTTCGAGCATCGGCTGGCAGCGGATGTTTCGGAAGAGGCTTTGTTTGCCCTGATCGATCAACTGAACGCCGATGCAAGCGTTCATGGCATTCTGTGCCAATTTCCGGTGCCCGATCACCTGAATGAACGGCGCGTTGTTGCGCGGATCGATCCGTCAAAGGATGTCGATGGCTTGAGCGTGGTGAATGCGGGACTTCTGGCAAGCGGAGAGACCGGGTTGGTGTCCTGCACGCCGCTGGGTTGCCTGATGCTGTTGCGCGATCAGGTCGGCAATATGTCCGGTAAGGACGCCGTTGTGATTGGCCGATCCAACCTGTTTGGCAAGCCGATGGGGCAGCTTTTGTTGCAGGAGAATTGCACAGTGACCATCGCGCATTCGCGGACCAATGATCTGGCCGAGGTGTGCCGCCGTGCCGACATTCTGGTCGCCGCCGTGGGGCGGGCCGAGATGGTGAAGGGCGACTGGATAAAGCCGGGTGCGACCGTGATCGACGTGGGCATCACCCGTATCCCGCATCCCGAAAAGCCGGGCAAATCCAAATTGTTGGGTGATGTCGATTTCGCCGAAGCGGTCGAGGTCGCTGGCGCTGTTACACCTGTGCCGGGCGGGGTCGGTCCCATGACCATCGCCTGTTTGCTGGCCAACACCTTAACGGCCTGTTGCCGGGCGCACGGGCTTGAGGAGCCGCAGGGCCTGACCGTTTAACGCGGTGCAGAGATCATGCCTGACGCGTGTGTACGGGGATCGTCACGTGGACGGCGTCTGTACCGGAACCATGGTTCCCTGAAGGATGGCGACTACCTTCCGCGCGCCATTTTCGTCCTCGGCCTCAATATCGCATTGGGTCACGATTAACCGTTTTCCGGCCTTCACCACTCGGCCGGAGGCAATCAGGCGCGCGCCGACGGCGGGGGCGAGCAAATTGATCTTCATTTCGGCCGTCATCACTTCCACTGTGGGCTCCATCACCGTCAAGGCCGCGTAACCCGACGCGCTATCGCCCAGGGCGAAGGTGGCCCCGGCGTGGACGGCGCCATGCTGCTGGCTCATGAATGGCGCGATTTGCATGGTTAATACGACTTTCCCGGTGTCGATTTTATCAATACGCGCGCCAAGTGTATTCATCATGTCTTGCCGGGCAAAGCTTTGGTTAATGCGCTGCGTGATCTCAGAGGTCATTCCAAGTCTTTCGATTGTTTCCATCTTTTCTCTTGAAGCCAATGTAATTACAGCACTATTTAAAGCTTTATTGAATTAAGACGTAGATGAAAAAGAGTGTTAATGAAAGACACGCTGACGGGTATGTTTGGGCCCAAGCGGGATTGGTATGTTCGCATTGCGATCTGCATTCTGGCTATCATCATTGTTTCGCTTGTCGGCCCGTTTTCGACGTATGAGCGTTTTGGATTGGGCCAGCGTACCCTGTATTGGGGCGCGCTGATCAGCGGTTTTCTTCTGCCGGCTCATTGGATTCGCGTGTGGGTTCGCCACTCGATACCCGGCAGCACGCTACGGCGTGATTTCCGTGCAGTTTTTGCCATTGGTCTTTGCCTTGCGCCAGTGATCTGGTGGGTAAACCGGCAGCTTCTGGGTGAGATCGTTGCCGGGTGGAGCGCGTTTTTCGAACATCTCGTTGTGATCTGGCTGATCTGCTTGGTGCCGTTGCTGGTACGCCACTTTGTCCTCGCGCCTTCGGAGACTGCGGCCCCGGTCCAGCCCGAACCCGTCGCAGCGCAGCGTCTCGCAGACACTGATGCGGTGATCCCGCTGTTACGTCATTTGGAGCCGGATATGCGCGGCCCGATCCAACGGGTGTCCGCAAATGACCGGCAATCGCAGATCTATACAGAAAAGGGCGAAGCGTCCGTGCGGATGCGATTTGCCGACGTCTTGATTCAGCTTGATGGCGCGTCGGGCATGCAGGTGCATCGCTCCCATTGGTTGGCTTTTGATGCCATCGACAAGTTGCAGCAAGACGGACGCCGATACGTCGCAAAGTTGCGGTGCGGGGCGAGCGTTCCGGTCAGCCCAACCTATGTGTCGGGTTTGACGGATGCGGGAGTAACACTTTCGGACGGCTGAATGCCACCCGGTAGCTCAACGGGGCATCGGGATGCGTATGGGCGGGCGGGCCAGCAGAATTGCGGTCGCACCGTCACCCATTAGGCCCGAGAGGTCAGGGTGATCGCAGTGCAGCCCGCCGGTGTAGGTGCCATAGGCCGGCAGGATAAGACGCGCCGCATCAAGCAGGAAACAAGGTCGCGTGATCGTACGGCCCCGGGCTTTCACCCGCGCTTTGGGGTGGTAATGGCCCGAAACCTCGCCGCTGGCATCCGTGTCGCCAGCGATATGGCGAAAGGTCAGCGGCGCGATGTTGATCTGGCTAAGGTGATCGCCTCCGATGTCGACAGGACCGGGATCGTGATTGCCTTCGATCCAGATCCATTTGCGCCCGGCCATCACCGGAGCAAGCCGGTCTGTGACGGCTTGGGCAGTTGCGCGCGCAGCGGCGAGGTCATCGAAACTGTCTCCAAGGCAGATCACCCGCGCCGCGTGGGTCGTGTCGCAATCGGCGATCAGGCGGTCCAGCGTTTCCCGAATTTCATAGGGCGGCAATATCGGCCCGCCGCGCTGTGCCATATGTTTGGCCTGTCCCAGGTGCAGGTCGCTGACCACGAGCGTGGCCTGCGCAGGCCACCAGAGCGCGCCGGAGGACAGGGCCGCGAGGGTCTCGCCACAAAATCGGAATTCGAGAGCGTTCATGTTTCGTTCATATTCTGCGCATAGCTTTCGGTGCAAGCGCAACTTGCGGGGTCATTCGAGGGACAGGCCCGCCGTTTCCATCAGGCGTGCGGCCTCATCCTCAAGCAGGCGCTCATTGGCGAGCCCCTGGATTGGGATGCGACCGGGTTCCAAAAACAGGGGGGCTGCAAGTGGCGTGACGCGGCTTAGCGGCTTGTGATCGATGCGGTCGCCGATACGGTCCAGCATCTCTTCGACCCGGCCGAAGTCGACAAGGCCGCGCATCGCCTCGTTCCGTGTAATCTCAAGCATCACATGGTGGGGGTCGTATTTGCGCAACGTATCGTAAAGGATATCAGTTGAAAACGTCGCCTGCCGCCCGGATTTGCGTTTGCCGCCGGGCATGGCGCGATCCACCAGACCGGCGATGATCGCGCTGCCCTTGAAGGTGCGCTTCATCACGGCGTTGTCGGTGAGCCAGCTTTCCATGGTCTCCATCAGATTTTCGCGCGAGAACAGCGGGGCGACGTCGGTCACGTTGTCCAGACCCCAGATCAGCGTCGCGTAATCGGTCGAGACGAAGCCCATCGGGTTCAGACCCTGCGCCTCCATCCGCTGGGTCAGCAACAGGCCAAGTGTCTGCTGTGCGTTGCGCCCCGCGAACCCGTAAGCCACGAGGTGTTCGCGCCCGTCGTGGGGAAAGGTTTCAACCAGCAGTCGATCGCGTTCGGGCAGTTGTGAGACCTTGCGTTGCAGGTTCAGCCACTCGCGGGTGTGGGTTGGCAATTCAGGCCAATCGTCTTGTCGGAACATCGCAAGAATACGGTCGCTGAGCTGCGTGGAAGTGGCGAATTTGGTGCCCATGAAGGTGGCGATCTTGGGCTTTTGGTAGGGGGTGCGCGTGACCTCCACGACCATCTCGCGCATACCTTCGTAGCGCACGATTTCGCCCCCGATCAGGAAGGTATCGCCCTTGCGCAGGGTTGATGCGAAGTATTCCTCCACCTCGCCCAACGGCCTGCCGCCTCGGGTTTTGTGCAGCCGGACGGCCATTTTGTCGGCATCCACGATGGTGCCGATATTCATGCGGATGCGGGTCGTGGCGCGCGGGTCGCGCAGGCGGTAGGTGCCATCTTGTTCGATCAGGCGTTGCCATTGGTCGTAGCTACGCAGCGCGTAACCGCCGGTCGCCGCGAAGTCGAGACAGCGGTCAAAGGTGGCGCGCGGAAGGTCTGCATAAGCGCCCGCGGTGCGCACCTCGGTGAACAACGCATCCGCGGAGAACGGCCCGGCGCAGGCCCGGATCAGGATGTGTTGGCAAAGCACATCAAGCGGGCCGGTGTGGTCGGTGTCGCCGTCAAGCGTGTGCTCACGCACGGCCTGCAACGCGCAGACGCATTCGATCACCTCGAACCGGTTTGCTGGCACGATCAAGGCTTTGGAGGGTGCATTGTAACGGTGGTTGGCGCGTCCGATGCGCTGAACGAGGCGTTTGACGTTCTTTGGTGCGCCGACCTGGATCACGAGATCGACGTCGCCCCAATCGATCCCCAGATCGAGCGATCCGGTGCAGACGATGGCCTTCAGTTCGCCGTTGACCATGGCCTGTTCGACGCGCTCGCGTTGTTCGCGGGCAAGCGCACCGTGGTGGATGCCGATGGGGATCTGGTCCTCGTTTGCCAGCCAGAGGTGATGGAAGAAAATCTCTGCCTGCGCGCGGGTGTTGTGGAAGATAAGCGTTGTATTATGGGCCTTTACTTGCTCGAGAACGGCCTGCATCGCATATCTGCCGCCGCCTCCGGACCACGGCGGTGGGGCCTCGGTCGTGAGCATGCGGATGTCGGGATCCGGGCCAGGATCGGCTTGCAGAATAGCGCAGGGGTCGGGGTTCTTGGCGAGGATGCGCGCCACGGCGTCCGGGTCCTCAACTGTCGCCGAAAGACCCACACGGCGCAGGCCGGGGCGCAGGGCGGAGAGGCGGGAGAGGGCGAGCATGAGTTGGTCGCCGCGTTTGCTTTCGCTGAGCGCGTGGATTTCATCGACAATGACGCGTTGCAGGCCCGCGAAGGTGCGCGCGGCGTCCTCATAGCTGGTCAGGAGCGCGAGGCTTTCGGGGGTGGTCAGAAGAATGTGCGGCGGGTCGGCGCGTTGGCGCCGCTTGCGGCTCGATGGGGTGTCGCCGGTGCGGTCTTCGACGCGGATGGGCAGGCCGATTTCTTCGATGGGAACCGTTAGGTTGCGTTTGATATCGGCGGCTAAGGCCTTGAGCGGACTGATATAAAGTGTGTGGAGACCTTCGTGCGCCCCGTCCGCAAGCTCGGCGAGTGTGGGCAAAAACCCGGCCATGGTCTTGCCGCCGCCGGTGGGGGCAATGAGGAGCTGGCAGGGTTGATCTGCCAATGTGAGCATCTGTTGCTGGTGCGGGTGGATGGACCAGCCGCGGGCTTTGAACCAGCCTTCGATCTGAGGCGGGAGGGGGGCTGCTGCACGCGTGTCCATGGGGCGAACATAGGTCGAAAATCGCGTGAATGTATGTGTAGTTTTTTTGTAGTTTTTCTGTAGTTCTTTTTGTCTTTCCGTTTGGCACGGCAGGCGACGCTGTTCGGTCAAAGACCGAAGACGCCCCGCCCGCCGTGCCAAGAAAGCGTCAGTGCACGATCTTCTCTTCGCGGACGTAAAGGTTTTCCCAGGCGCGGTCGATGAAATCGGGGGTCATCTGGTAGGGGATGCCTTCGAATTCGCAAATCGCCTTGATCTGATCGCACAGGAACACCGGGTGGTAGTTGGCGTAGATGTTGTCGATCGTGGGATATTTTTTCTTGAGCATGTGGATCAGCGACGCCTCGTCGAGCGGCACGCCCTTTTTCTTCGCGACCATGGCGAAGATTTTCAGGAATTGCTCTTGGTTCGGGCCGTCGATTTTCACCTTGAAGAAGATCCGGCGCAGGGCCGCTTGGTCGAAGATCTCGTTGGGGTGGAAGTTGGTCGAGAACACCACGAGCGTGTCGAAGGGGACTTCGAATTTCTCACCCGATTGCAGCGCGAGGATGTCATAATTGACCTCCATCGGAACAATCCAGCGGTTGATCAGCGCCTGGGGTGGCTCTTCCTGACGGCCAAGGTCGTCGACGATGAAGACGCCGCCGGTGGATTTGAGCTGCAGCGAGGCCTGATAGGTGCGGCTGACGGCGTTGTAGTTGAGGTCGAGCATGGAGAGGTTCAACTCGCCGCCGGTCATGACGGTCGGGCGTTGGCACAGCAGGTAGCGGGTGTCGAATTTCGACGATGCGCGACGCAGGCTGGTTTGCTCGGGCGTTTCGGTGGCCATGATCGGGCTGTGCACGATCGGGTCGAACACGGTGATGACCTGACCGGCGTAGGCCAGCGCATGGGGGACGTAGATGTTGTCACCCATCGCCGCGCGGATGCCTTCGGCGATCGAGGATTTACCGTTGCCGGGCGGGCCATACATCAGGACCGAGCGGCCCGAGCCCACGGCGGGCCCAAGCTGATCAATCAGCCCGTCGGGCAGGATCAGGTGACCCATGGAGGCCTCTAACATGTCGCGGGTCAGCTTGATGTCGCGGATCGACTGGCGCTTGACCTGCACCTTGTAATCTTCGAGCGGCACGGGCATCGCGCCATAATATTCCGACTGACTGAGCGCATCGAGCGCGCGGGCCTTGCCGCCATCGGTGAGCTGGAAGCCCATCTCGGACGACGAGGTGGCGTGCAGCGTGCCGGTGGCCTGCAACAGGTTCTGGTCGCGGAGCATGTCGATCAGCTCGGTGGTGAGCGGGATCGGCAGGCAGACGGCCTTGGCGATCTCGGAGATTTGTTCGACGTTCTTGCGGAAGATCGTCTTGAGCACGATGTCGCGCATCATCACCGGCGTCAGGCCCGTATCGGTGAGCTTGCGCAGGGCCGGTGGGGCGAAGGCGGTGGAATTGTCTGTGACCTGCATATTCATGGGATTTCGTCCTTACGCGGTGCCGGTGATGCCGAGGATCATGTAAACGATCAGGCCAGTGGAAATGCCGATGCCATAGGGAAAAGCCTGCTTGCCGATGCTGCGCCGTCCCGTGTCCCAGGAGGCCCAACCGGGCGTGGCGGCGGTGACAGCGGGGATGCGTTTGGCGATCTGGTGCACGATCATGAAGGCGAAGGCCGACATGGTGATGATCGCGAGGACCAGCATGGCGTCGGGCAGGGCGATGAAGGGCGCCATGGCGGCGGCGAATTTCGCGTCGCCCGCGCCGAGGATCCCGATCGCCGACAGGACGAACCCGATCAGCAGGACAACGCCGAAGTGGCTGAAGCGCCAGGCATATTCCGGCAGCGGCAGGGCGAAGAGACCCAGCACGATAAAGCCCGCGAAGAGCGCCGTCACGGCCACATTCTTGATCTTCAGTTCGGTCAGGTCCGTGTAGATCGCCCACAATGCGATCGGCAAGCAGATCGGCAGGAATATCCAGGCCTGGCTGGCGGTAAGGGCTACGTCGAAATTCATGTTCTTTTCCCGATTTTGGAAACGGTTTTGCCGATTTGTGGCGATTAAATCGGGCTGAATAGGGGCAAGAACAGGGTCGTTTCGGTAAATCTGGAAACGCTTCGGGGCCCGAAGGGGCCCCGAGGTCGTGCAAATGGGCCCGAGGTCAGGCGTCGAGCGCGCGCAGAGCCGTGACCGCGTCTTCGAAATGCTGCGGGTGGGTGTCGATGGCTTCGGTCAGAAGGCCGCGCCCGTCCCGCACATCGCCGCGGCGGATGGCGGCCAACGCTGCGGTGTGCAGCAATTGGGCGCGCTCGATCTGGTTCATGTTGACCAGCGGCAATTGGTAATTGCCCTGCGCGGCGCGGGCGAGGACCAGGTTGTTCTTTGCGGTGAACAGGTCCGGGTCATAGGAGATCGCACGCAGGAACATTTCCTCGGCACGCGGGAAATCGCCCCGGGTCAGGAGCGAGTAGCCCCAGTTGTTGTAGACATTGGCGGGGCGGGTCGTCAGCCCGGCGGCGGTTTCATAGAAGCTGTCGGCGCGATCCCATTCTTCGTCGCTGTCGGCGATCATCGCTTCGAGCCGGTAGCGTTCGTAGGTTTCGAAGGTGGGCGGGGTCGCGTCGAGTTGCGCCTGCGCGTCATCCCAATCGCCGTTGCGAATGAGGGCATCGGCATAGTCCACGCGGTCCTGATCCATGGCGGCCTCATGGTCGAGGACCCGTTGCCATACCGTTAACGCTTCGCCGGCACGTCCGGCGCGCACCAGGCTGGTGGCCAGGCCGCGTTGCAGGTCGATGCGGGTGGGATCTTCGGTGGCCGCGCGGCGGAAGTAATTGACCGCCTCATCGGGGGCGGCGGCGCTCAGCATGATGTCGGCCATGTTGGTTTCGTCGATCACGTTGAGTGGATCGAGCGCACGTTCGACTTCGGCGTCGGTTGTGTTACACGCTGCAAGCGCCAAGACGGCAAGGGCCGCCGGGGCAAACCGGAGGATACGGGTCATGCTCTGCCTCATCTTTGGGGCGTGATCTTGCGCCACGCCTTCGTTTGTTTTCGCCCCGGATCGTCAGCCGCCCGCGGTCAGGGTGTAGACACCGCCGCCACGCCGGATGAGCCCGGGCCGATTTTGCTCATCTTCAGGGTATACCTGATTTTCCATCAGCGCGATAGCGAGGCGCAGGTTGTTGCGGATCGTTTCCGAACTGCCACTATCGAGGGCGAATGCCTGTTCGAGGATGCGCCGGGCCTCACCATATTCGCCCCTCTCAATGAGGGTGGCCCCCAAGTTGTTGAGGGCAGGCACGAAATCTGGCTGTGTGGCAATTGCGCGACGGAATTGGTCTTCGGCCTGACCCAGGCGCCCGAGCGCGAGGTTCGCGGCGCCGATGGCGGTGACCAGGTCGATGTTGAGCCCCTCCTCGGCGGCGGCGCGGTAATAGGCGCGCAGCGCCAGTTCATATTCGCCATTGGCCATCAGCCGGTCGCCGACGATCAGCCCGTCGATGCCTTCGTCATAGCCGTTGACGGTGTCGGGGATATTCAGGCCGGTCAGATCGGGAAATCCGGTATCGAGCCGGGGCGGTCCGAGGCAGGCCGAGAGCGCCAGGGGCGCGAGGATCAGGAGACATTTGCGGGGCACTTGCGCGCCTTTTGTTTTTGAAAACCACTCGGGCGCCAGCATACGCGATGCGGGCGCCTGTTGCATTGGTTTTGTTTCGGTGCGTCCCGCGGTGGGGACGGCCGGGTCAGCCGCCGCCGTTGAGGTCGGTGGCGATGCCGTAGACCGACGGCCCGATCAGGATGATCAAGAGCGGCGGGACGCAGAACAGCATGGTGAACAGCGTCAGCTTGGTGGGCAATTTGTTGGCCTTTTCCTCGGCCCGCATCACCCGTTTGTCGCGCATCTCGTCGGCGTAGACGCGCAGCGCCTCGGCGATGGATGTACCGAAGGTCGAGGATTGGATCAGCGTGGTGATGAAGGAGTTCACGTCCTGAATATCGACGCGTTCGCCCATGTCCCGCAGGACCTTGGCCTTGTCCTTGCCGGCCTTCATCTCGAAGCTCACAATCTCGAATTCTTCAGCGAGGGCGGGGTAGGAGGCCTTGATTTCGCGGGCGACCTTCACGATGGCCTGATCGAGTGATTGACCGGCCTCGACGCAGACCAGCATGAGGTCAAGCGCGTCGGGAAAGCCGGAATTGATCTGATCCTCGCGGGCCTGCACCCGGCGGGAGATCCAGTATTTCGGCGCGTAGTAGCCAACCAGACCGGGGACCAGCACGGTCAGGACCGAGCTTTGAGCCGAGCCGCCGCCAGCCACAAGGACGTAAAGCGTGCCCAACACAAGGCCGCCGATGCCCAGGGCGAGCTTAGCGAAATTGAACATCTGGATCGACGATTTCGACCGATACCCGGCGCGGATCATCTGCATCTGGGTGGCGGAGAGCTCTTGCTCGTCCTGCGGTTCGAGATATTGGGCGAAGCGTTCAAGCTTTTCGTTCTTGCCGCAAAGGCGCAGGCCATCCTGCTTTTTGCCGGCCGCGGCATCCGTGCGGTTCTCGCGCAGGGACTTGAACGGATCCTTCTGTTTTTTCAGCAGGGAAGGCAGCGCGGCCACCACCAGCAGCACACCCAACCCGCCCACGGCGATCAGGGGGCCAAGTTCACCCAGTTGCGCGACAAGAAACTCGTTCACGCTATCGAAGAGACCTGAGATAAATTCCATCGGACTGCTCTTTCTTACGCGGGCGCGAAGGCCCCTTTTTTAAACTTTGATGTTCACGAGCATGCGCATGATGATCATGTTCAAGGCCAGCATGACGGCCACGACGGCGGCGGCCGGAATGAAGGCGGGTGTGTCCATCACTTCGGAATAATAATCGGGCTGGCCCACATTGATGCCGATCAGCGCGAGGATCGGGAAGACCGACAGGAAGTTGCCGGACCATTTGGCCTCTGCCGTGATGGCGCGCACCTTGCGGAACAGTTTGAAGCGCGCCCGGATCACGTTGGCCAGACCCTGCAGGATTTCGGCGAGGTTGCCGCCCGAGGTCTGTTGGATGCCCACGGCCACGGCCAGGAAGCGCAAATCCTGAATATCGAGGCGTTCGGCCATGGATTGGATCGCTTCGGCGACGTCGCGGCCATAGGCGGCCTCATCGGCGATGATGCCAAGCTCGGACGCGATGGGATCGGACATCTCACGACTGACGGTGTTGATGGCGGAGACGAAGGGATGGCCGACGCGCAAGCTGCGTACCATCAATTCGACTGCATCAGGCAGCTGTTCTTCGAGCATGGCCATGCGTTTCTTGGCCTTGGAATTCACCCAGAAATACACACCACCCACGCCCATCGCGATCGAGCCGAGCGCGCGCAGGGGCAAGGAGGCACCGGTCAGGATCGTCATCAAAAGGAAGGACACGACGCCGCCGACCAGCATCATCAGCATCAACTGATTGGGCGAGAACGCGATGTTGCCGCGTTGCGCCTTGTCGGCGATCATCTGGTAGAAGGGCAGGCTGACGCCGCCCTTGTGTTGGTCGAGCTCCTTGCGGAGTTTGGCCAGGACGTCTTCGCGGCTGGTGCCGGATTCGAGCATCGTCAGGCGGCGGTTCACACGGGCATTCAGGCTGATCGACTTGCCGAAAACCAGCAGGTAGATGCCGTTCACCAGCATGATCACACCGACGAAAATGCCGATGTAGATGAGCGGTTCAATGGACAGTTGCATGGTGGCGTCGCCCCTTATTGAGCTGCGATGGGTTCATAGATGGCATTGGGCAGGTCGTAGCCCCACTGCCGGAACCGTTCGGAATAATGCGAGCGCACGCCGCATGCGGTGAAATGGCCGATGATCTTGCCGTCGGGTTCAAGGCCTGTGCGCTGATATCGGAAGACTTCCTGCATGGAGATGACCTCGCCCTCCATCCCGGTGACTTCGGTGATCGACACCATGCGGCGCGAGCCGTCCTGCAGGCGCGAGGCCTGCACGATGAGGTGCACAGCCGCCGCGATCTGGGCGCGGACAGCCTTCAGCGGCATCTCGATCCCGGCCATGGCGACCATGTTCTCAAGGCGCGAACAGGCATCGCGGGCGTTGTTGGCGTGGATCGTGGTCATCGAGCCGTCGTGGCCGGTGTTCATGGCCTGCAGCATGTCGATGACTTCTTCGCCGCGTGTCTCGCCGACGATGATGCGGTCGGGACGCATCCGCAGCGCGTTGCGCAGACAGTCGCGTTGCGTCACCGCGCCCTTGCCCTCGACGTTGGGCGGTCGGCTTTCCATGCGACCCACGTGGATCTGTTGCAGCTGGAGTTCGGCGGTGTCTTCGATGGTCAGCACGCGTTCCTTGTTGTCGATGAACGACGAGAGCGCGTTGAGCGTTGTGGTTTTACCCGAGCCCGTACCGCCGGAGACGATGACGTTGAGGCGACAGGCGACGGCGGCCTGCAAATAGGCGGCCATTTCCTCGGAGAAGGCGCCGAAATTCACCAGGTCATCGATGCCGAGCTTTTCTTTCTTGAATTTACGAATCGAGACGAGCGAGCCGTCCACGGCAACCGGCGGCACCATGGCGTTGAACCGCGAGCCGTCTTTCAGGCGGGCGTCGACATAGGGGTTCGATTCGTCGACGCGGCGGCCCACGGCGGAGACGATCTTGTCGATGATCCGCAGGAGGTGGCGTTCGTCCTTGAAGCGCACGTCCGAGAGTTCGAGCTTGCCGGCGCGTTCGATGAAGACACGTTGCGGCCCGTTGATCAGGATGTCGTTGACGGTTTCATCTTGCAACAGCGGCTCGAGCGGGCCGAGGCCGGTGACTTCGTCGAAGAGTTCGGTGTTGAGCGTCTGCCGGTCTTCGCGGTTGAGCACGATGCCGAGTTCGGCCAGCTGTTCGCTGGTGATGGCGGTGATCTCGGAGCGCAGTTCGGTGTCCTTGGCGCCTTCGAGTGCCGACAGGTTGAGGTTGTCGAGCAGGCGATGGTGCATCTCGGTTTTGATTTCATCGAGACGCAGGCGGCGCTTGCGATCCTTGTCGTCGCCGTCGGGTGTGGCGGGCGTCTTGGCGATCTCCGTCACATTGTCGGGCTGGCGCGCGACCTTGGGCGAGGGGGCTTCGGGGGCTGCCGCGCTGGCGGCATTTTCGGCCGGTTTGGAGGCGTTGGCGCCGGCACCGGGTGCTCCGGTGGCCGGCGCTTGGCCGGGCTTTTTATATTTGGAAAACATTTACTTACCCTTCGCCTTCACGTCGCCGACCATGGCTTTGAACAGCCCGTCGGCGAGTTTGGTGATTTCTTTGCGCAGCGGGTTCTTCTTGGCCGAATCTGCCAAGGGTTCGCCGTTGTCGCAGGCCTGAGACACCTGCTTGCCGCCATCGGGCAATTGGTTGGAGAACGAGACGCCGAGGCTTTCGGCCATCTTCTTCATGCGGGTCTTGCCGTTGAGATCGGTCATGCCGGGGGCGCGATTGAGGACATATTGCACCTTGTCCAGCGGCAGATCTTCGGATTGCAGGGCCTTGATGAAGCGCATTGCGTTCTGGGCCGAGCGCAGGTCCAGCTCCAGCGTGGCGAAATACATGTCCGCGCGGTTCAGGACGGTTTCGGTCCACATGACCATGGTGCGGGGCATGTCGATGATGACGATGTCAAAGCATTGCGCGGCCAGGTCGAGCACGGCGCTGACCTCATCGGGGCCGATGATATCTAGCGGCACGATTTCCGAGGGCGTCGTGAAGACCGACAACTTGTCCTCGAACCCGATCAGAGCCTGCTTGAAGCCGTCGGTGTCCATGTTGGAGGCGTCTTGCAACATCTCCAGCATGACTTCGCGGCGCGGCAGGTCGAGATAGGTCGCAACCGAGCCTTGCTGCAGATCGAGGTCGATGATGCACACAGAGGGCGGGTTGGTCTTGTCGATCGTGGCCAGTTCCCACGCCATATTGACGGCCAGCGTCGTGGCACCGGTGCCACCGGCGAGGTTCTGGACCGCGAAAATGGCGGATTGCGTGTCGAGGCGTTGGCCGGTCGCCGGAGCGGCGGGGCCGTCGGCCGGAAGATCGGGCACCGGCGCAGGCACGGGTTTGGCGCGGATCTTTTCGATCGCGTCGTGCAATGCGCCCTCGGCCAGCGGGTAGGGGACGAAATCGTCGGCGCCCAGGCGCAGGAGTTCCCGCAATCCGGCGGTGGACAGGTTTTCGGGGATCAGGATGACCTTGATCTCTTTCGAACGGGCGGCGCGGATCACCTCGCCGACGCGACCGAGATCGGCCTCATCCTCTTCGCGCACGGCCAGTGCGACGAATTCCAGATTGCCGGGTTCAAGCGCGTTGATGAAATCGCGCGCTTCTTCAAAGCCCAGATCACCCCAGGCTTCGCCTAACTCGGTTTCCATATCCTCGATCAGAAGACCGAAGTGATGAACCATGCTTGATACCGTGCACGCGATGATCGGCGACGGTTCGGATTTCAATGCCAGTCCGCTACTCATTCCTCAAATCCCAATCTGCCCGAGGTTCCCCGGGTCATACTCTCGAATTCGCATGGGACGACCGCTCTGCTCGATCAGTCGATCCATGGACCCATTTCGGTGCCGAAACGACTCATGCCACTTCGGTCCTTCCCAAAGATGAAGGTGCTGGAAAAAAACGGCGAGAATGGGACACAAAAAAGGGATTACGTATACAATTCGAGGACATCGCAGTGGTTTGTCGCCAAACGAAAAACCGCGCCGGAGAGGCCCCGACGCGGTTTAACATACTGACTTTATTGATCGTTAAGCGTTACTCGGCGCTGGCGCTTTCGCCACCACCCCCACCGCTGCCGCCACGATAAGAGCGGTAGACGATCTCTGCGTAACGACCATCCAAGACAAGGTCGCTGTTCTCCACGAAGCCCGACACTTCCGTCACGGTGCGGCGATTGCGACGCTCTTCCATTTCGGTGGGCACGATCGGCTGCGTTTCACCCAGCGATACGAGGGCGGCCAGACGATGACGTGAGATGCCCTGATGAACCAAGAAGTTCACCGCCGCGCGTGCCCGGCGCAGGCCGAGGCGGTGGTTGTAGCCGCGGCTGCCGACGGCATCGGTGTGACCGAAGACCGAGAAGCGTGCTTCGGGGAAGTTCCGGATGAAATCCGCCTGTTGCATCAGGATCGCCCGCGCACTTGCGTCCAGCTCCGCCGAATTGAAGGCGAAGTTGATGGTGGTCGGCACTTCATTGGCGAAGCGCTCGCCCAGAACGGCGGCGTAGTTGATGTCGCCGTTGTGCAAACCGCGGTTGATGCGCGTCGGTTCCCCGAAGTTGCCTTCGTCGATTTCGGACCCGAGCGGGCGTCCGGTTTCGATGGCAAATTGGCCACAAGCCGAGAGCGCGAGGGTTGAGCCCATCGTCGCAAGGACGAGACGCCGTGAGGGAAGTTTGTTGGTCATGGTCGCCTCCTCAATCCAGGACGTAGCCGTAGGATCCCGAGAAATCCTGTTGCGCTACTTCGCCAGCGGCGGTGCCGGCGGCGGGGGCGCGGCCGGTGACCTCGCCCAAGAAGAATAGTTCCTGCTCCGTCGGGATGCGCACGCGATCCGTGGGCAACGACAAAGCGTCGCCGCGCACCGGGCTGACCAGATGGGCCGTCACGATGATCACCAGCTCCGATTGCGAACGCTGGTAGCTGGAGGAGCGGAACAGGGTCCCGAGCACCGGCAGATCACCAAGCCATGGCACCTGCCCGACGGAATTGCGGAAATCATCCTGCAGCAGGCCCGCGATTGCGAAGCTGTCGCCATCGCGCATCTCGACCGTTGTGGCGGCGGAGCGTGTGCTGAGCGCCGGGGCGGTGGAGCCTGCAAGAACCTCGCCGATCGAAGAGATCACGGCTTCGAGTTCGAGGTTGATGATATCGCTGTCGATGACAGTCGGCGTGAACTCAAGCTGCACGCCGAAGGGCTTGAATTCCACGGTAACGCCGCCGGATTCGGATTCCGTTGGCACCGGGAATTCACCACCCGCCAGGAATTCGGCGGTTTGGCCACTGAGCGCAGTGAGGTTGGGTTCCGCAAGGGTGCGGACCATGCCGTTGGCTTCGAGTGCTTCGATCAGAACCGCCAATTGCAGGCCGCCCGCCGAGAAGGCGAGGCCAAGCGCACCGTTGCGGTTGGCCAGCGCGCCGACGTTGTCGCCGGTGGCGTTTGGGATGCCCTGGGGCAGGTTGTTCGAGCCGAACGTCGCGCCGAAGTTGCCGGTTTCCGCGCCGACACCAATCGACGAGGACAGTTCCTGGCGCACGGAGCGCTGCATTTCGGCAAAACGGACCTGCAACATGACCTGCTGCTGTCCGCCGACCATCATCAGGTTGGAGACGCTGCCGTAGCGGGTTGCGAGTTCCATGGCGCGGTCGATGGCCTGGGCCGAGCCGACGGTGCCGGAGAGTACGATGCCATCATTGGCGGTGCGCACTTCGACGGGCTCGTTGGGCAAGATCTCCCGCAGGCGTTCGCGCAATTCCGCGACGTCGGGGACAACCTGCACCTCGACATTCGCGATGAGCGAGCCGTCGGGGCCCAGAAGGGTCATGCTGGTCCGGCCCGGGGCGCGGCCCAGAACGTAGATCGACCGTTCCGAGAGGGTTGCGATATCGGCGATGGCCGGGTTGGCCACCGAAAGCTCGGCGAACAGCATTTCGCTTTCGACGATCACCGCGCGGTTCATCGGAACCCGCAAGGTGCCGGTGCTTTCCCCTTCGACGACGCGCAGTCCCTGCGCCTCGGCCGTCAGGCCCGGTTGGATAAGAAGTGTGGCGCAGCCGAGAAGGCATGCACGCAGAAAACCTGTTATGCTCATGATGTGACCTGCCTCTATGTCACTGTTGATGGGCAATATTTTTATTCACCCTTTCAAGCACCATGCCCCAAAACCGTTTTTTACGCAATAATCACGGTATTGCAGAAGTATGTTAATGTGCCAAATCGACAACGGTTTGGATTTTATCCACAAGAAAGGGCGCCCCTGCTTGGCAGGAACGCCCTTTGGAATCTGTGGATAAATCTGTGGATCAGTTCACGCAGGTGACCTGCTCGACGACCACCTGGTTGCCGACGCGGCGGCGAACGGTGCAGACCTCGGGGCCTTCCTGGGCGACTTCTTCGATGTCACCGAGCAGGGCGGAGGTCGACACTTCGACAGTGCCGCTGTCGCTGTCGTCGCCGACGCCAACGAGGGCCAGGGTCAGGGTCCCGGTCGATTGCGCCTGGGTCAGGGCCGCGACGTCCTGGGGACGGGCGGTGACCGTGATGGTGCGTGCGATGGTCGGGCTGTTGCGCTGTTCGTCGGCGATCTGGTCGATTGCGATGATCTGCACATTGGTCCGGATCAGGCGGGTCACGCCTTCGCCGCCGCGCCCCTGTCCGGTCCAGTAGACGTCGACCCGGTCACCGGGCCGCAGGAAGCCGGAGACGCCGGAGTTGACGTTCACGCTGAGCGAGATGGCGCGCATCCCTTCGTCCAGCCGCGAGGCGACGCCCGCGTCTTCGCCCGGGGCGGTGATCTTGGTCAGAAGGATGGGCTCGTGCTGTTCCATCACGCGGATCACGGTGCGGCTGGCGCCGTCTTCATTTTCGGGGAACAGCTCTTCGATAGAGGCGAAGGAGCCGAACGGGACGAACTCAGCCGGCCATCGGACCAGTTGGACATCTTCCGCAGTCAATTGCTCGCCATAGGCCAGCTGCCGGGTGACGACGACAATCTCGGTCGTCGGCAGGATCGCGTCCTGCTGTTCGGCCAGAGCGGCCTGATATTGGTCGAAACGGTCCTTGGCGACAGACACCGCAAAGCCGGCAAGGCCGACACCGACCGCCAGAACCAGAATGAAAACGATACGCATAAGCCCACCTCGTGATTTGATCTTTCTCCGTCTGGGCGGAGACAAACATTGTTACTGGCGCTCTTTGTTGCAGGGAATCGGGGCGAAATCGTGTTGGGGTGGCGGAATCACGGTGGCCTTTCACCTCAAATTCCCCGGTGCGAACGCCGATTTCGTCGTTCGCAGACGATCAATCCAGCGCAACATCCGAGGCGGACGCAACGCCTTGGTTGTCGTCGAACGGGCTGGATGCAGGGACCGTGTTCGCAAGGCTGTTGGTGATGTCGGTCGAACTGTTTTCGGCCCCGCTGGAAATCACGACGATGGCTGCGAGGGCGAGGCCAACAACGCCGGCGGTCAGGACGACCCAATCGACGGTGATGGCGCCCGATTCATCGGACAGGAAACGCTTGGTACTCTTTGCGAACATGGGTTTGCTCCGTTTCGGTGCCCGGTTGGGCATGTTCAAGTGCAACACTCCGAACGGAGGGGCGCAGAAGCATTCGTGACGGGGTGATGGAGCGAAATTAAGGTCCGTATGTGTCTGTGCGGTGCCTGTGCAAGGTTTTCGGACCCCATTCGAGGGATGCCGAAACGAAACAAGCCGCCCCGAAGGACGGCTTGTCGCCAGGCCAGGCCTGAATGATCGTGTGCGATCAGTCGAGCGCGACGTCCGAGCCGGAGGTCACGTCGGTGTTGCCGACGAAGGGGTCCGCGTTCGGCTGCGCGTTGGCCAGCTCGTTGCGGATGTCGGTCGAGAGGTTCTCAACGCCCGAGGACACAACGGCCATCACGGCCAGGCCCAGGCCCACGAGGGCAGCGGTCAGAACAACCCAGTCAACCGTCACGGCGCCGGATTCGTTGGATGCGAAGTTTTGGATCATGGCTTTCATTGTCAGATACTCCATTTGACAGCGTTTAATTCAAGTTCAAGTGTCCGGGACTTTAGGGGGTGAGCCCCGGGGGTCTCCCTTTGACGAGGAGAGGTATCGCGGCCAATCGCGGCATGAATTGGACGAAGCGGCGATCTTTATGAGAAATCTACGGGCCGGTTTTGGGCACGTGCGCGGGTGTTCGTGAACAATCCTGCGCGACGGGCCGCGGATTGCAGGATCTAGAAACAACAAGGGCCGCCCAAACGGACGGCCCAAGTCATGCGTTACGGTCGGTGTGACCGGACTTAGTCCAGAGCGACGTCGTTGCCCGACGTCACGTCGGTGTTGCCGACGAAGGGGTCCGCGTTCGGCTGCGCGTTGGCCAGCTCGTTGCGGATGTCGGTCGAGAGGTTCTCAACGCCCGAGGACACAACGGCCATCACGGCCAGGCCCAGGCCCACGAGGGCAGCGGTCAGAACAACCCAGTCAACCGTCACGGCGCCGGATTCGTTGGATGCGAAGTTTTGGATCATGGCTTTCATTGTCAGGTACTCCAGTAAGACAAAAAGTATTCGGTTCAGGTTCAGTTTCAGGTTCAATGTACGGGGCAGGGGCGGGAGCCCCGGGTTGTCCCTGTGACAAGAACAGGTATCGCGGGCAATCGCGGCGCGAATTGGGCGTGGCAGGGTTATCTTTGGGAAGTCTAGAGGGTTGTTTCGTGTCAAATGGGCAGGCATGGTTAACACGATTTCGAATGTCGAGAGGGGCGCAGACCCGTCCGAGCGTCGAATAAGTGCAGTGATTACAGGTGTTTCATGATCAGATTTGCTGTGGCATGGGTCGCATGTGCGGCCTGCTGGCCCGTAATGGGCGCGGCGCAAGAAGGCGGAATTCGGTTTTTGAGCGCGCCGGAGGCGGGGTCCACCGCGCCGCGCATCACGATCCAAGTCACCGAAGAAGACATCGCCCGGCAGGCCGAGATCGCGGCCGCGCGCCCCGAAGCGGCGGCGCAGGTCGAGGACGGAGCGGCCGAGCCGCTTGCCCCGGTGGCCCCGGCTGAGGAGGCGCGCGGGGGGGCAACGGATTGGTTCTGGGCCACCATCCCGGCGTCGCTTCCGGCGGACCCGACCCGCTTCTGGGCCGCGCAGGATCATCTGGCCAGTGCCGAGGAGGCGGCGAACCTGGGCGCGCCACGGCTCGACACGGTCAGCCGGATCGCGCGCGAACACGGGCGCGAGATCCTGGCGGCGAGTATCGGCACGCAGGTCTCGCCCGCATTTGCGCTGGCGGTGATCGCGGCGGAAAGCGCGGGCCGGTCGGACGCCGAAAGCGGTGCGGGCGCGCAGGGCTTGATGCAGTTGATCCCGGCAACCGCCGAGCGGTTCGGTGTGGAGGATTCCTTTGACACCGCGCAGAACATCGCGGGCGGGATCGCGTATCTGGATTGGTTGATGGAAGAGTTCGACCGCGACCCGATCCTCGTGCTCGCCGCGTATAATGCGGGCGAGGGGGCGGTGACGCGCTCGGGCGGGGTGCCGAATTACGAGGAAACCCGCACCTATGTCCCGCGCGTGCTTGCGGCATGGGGCATCGCGCGGAGCCTGTGCATCACGGCGCCCGAGCTGGTGTCGGACGGCTGCGTGTTCCAGATCATGGATTGAGAGGGGCCGTAGCCGCGTTGGGTGCTGCGTGACGGGCGCGGATGGTCCCGCCCGTCGTGCGATTGCAACGGGGCCGGTTAGACGATCTTGGCTTGGGTGGCCGCGCGCAGGTCGTCGTCAGTGACGCCCTCGGCGGTTTCGACGATCTTCAGCCCGCCCTCGACCACGTCCAGCACGCCGAGGTTGGTGATGATGCGGTCCACCACGCCTTTGCCGGTCAGCGGCAGGGTGCATTCCTTGAGCACCTTCGAATCGCCGTGCTTGTTGGTGTGGTCCATGACGACCACAACGCGGCCCACGCCCGCGACCAGATCCATTGCACCGCCCATGCCCTTCACGAGCTTGCCGGGGATCATCCAGTTGGCGAGGTCGCCGTTTTCGGCCACTTCCATCGCGCCCAGGATCGCCATGGCGATTTTGCCGCCGCGGATCATCCCGAAGCTTTGCGAGCTATCGAAGTAAGAGGTGTGGGGCAGTTCGGTGATGGTCTGCTTGCCCGCGTTGATCAGGTCGGCGTCCTCGTCGCCCTCGATCGGGAAGGGGCCCATGCCGAGCATGCCGTTCTCGGACTGCAACGTGACTTCGATGCCCTCGGGGATGTAGTTGGACACCAGCGTCGGGATGCCGATGCCGAGGTTTACGTACCAGCCGTCTTCAAGCTCCTGCGCCGCGCGGGCGGCCATCTGGTTGCGATCCCACATTATGCTGCCCTCACTGTGCGTTGTTCGATGCGTTTCTCATGGTCGCCCTGAATCAGGCGGTGCACATAGATGCCGGGCAGGTGGATGGCGTCGCCGTCGAGCGTGCCGGTTTCCACGATTTCCTCGACCTCAAGGATGCAGATCTTGCCGCACATGGCCGCAGGTGGGTTGAAGTTGCGGGCGGTCTTGCGGAACACGGCGTTGCCGGTGGCGTCGGCCTTCCATGCCTTGACGATGGACAGGTCGGCAAAGATGCCGCGTTCGAGGATATACTCCTCTCCATCGAATTCCTTCACTTCCTTACCGTCGGCAATCACGGTGCCGACGCCGGTCTTGGTGTAGAAGCCCGGAATGCCCGCGCCACCGGCGCGCATGCGTTCGGCCAGCGTGCCTTGCGGGTTGAACTCAAGCTCCAGCTCGCCCGAGAGGTATTGCCGCATGAATTCTGCGTTTTCGCCCACGTAAGACGACATCATCTTCTTGATCTGCCGGGTGGCCAGTAGCTTGCCCAAGCCGAAATCGTCGACGCCTGCGTTGTTGGAGGCGACGGTGATATCCTTGGTGCCGGCCGCGACGATGCCGTCGATCAGAAGTTCGGGGATGCCACAAAGACCGAACCCGCCCGCCGCGATCAGCATGCCGTCGAACAGGACGCCGTCGAGTGCCTCGGACGCGGAGCCATAGACCTTTTTCATCGCATCTGTCCCCTGAAGTGCTGCGTTGCGGCGCAAATTGGCGCGCGCGCGGCGCGAAGTCAACGTGAGGCAGACGCGATCAATGGCGAAGCTCTTTGGCCCGAAAGCCTGCGATCCGTTTGGGGGCGGTGGGGTTAAACGCTTTCCAAAGCGCGTCCGAGCAAAGGACGGCATCGCCGAATCTGGGCTCGCGCCATAGGTGGCTTTCACCGGAAAGGCGCGCAGGATCGTAAACGACCCGTTTTCCGCGTTTATGTGGCCCAACGTAATAGTCGAGGTATCGCGCAACGATTTTGTCGGGGTCTCGGACCTCCCGCGGGGTGCCGTCTTCCGTCGATATCGTTTTCCAACCGTGAATCGCCCTGAACGCCGTCCCCGCATCGGCAATCGAGGCTTCTGCACGGTACACGTTCAGCAGGAACCACGGCCCTTCAATTTCGTCGCCATTGCGCCAAGTCACCCTCAGGGTAAAAAACTGATGTTGGCCGGGATCAAACGCCTCGATTTCCTTGACGAGAGATTGGTGGATCACCCGACCATGGGCTCCGGTGGTGAAGAAAAGGGGAAGCTTGCCTGTGCGCGCGCTGATTTTGAGGTGTTCGGGAACCTCCCATGGGGCGAGCTGTTCGCACCCAGTATGGAAGATACGCGACAATTCTGCGCGGCGGTCGAGTTGCGGGACACGATTGTCCCAATTCACGAACTCACCCGTCCGCGAATTCCGACCCGACATGGCCTGATCGATCACGTAGACCATTAAAGGCCCAGGGTCTCTTCCATCTCGGCAATCTGGTTCGAGACGTAGCGGTTGAAGCGGTCTGAGGGCTGCTGGCCCTCGAACTTCTGCTGGAACGGGTCGGGGGCGTGGATGTTGCTGCCGGACATAGCCTCCAGGACCGCATGGCCGAGGAATGGGACGTGGACTTCGGAATAGCCGCCTTCATGGGCCATCATCAGGCGCCCGTCGCACAGGTCAGCTGCGGCCTCCATTGTCATGTCGGTCAGCGCGCGGAAGGTCTCTCCGCCCGCGATCATGCGGCTGAGCGGGTCCACAAGTGAGGCGTCGAAGCCGCAAGCCACCACAATGGCGTCCGGCTGGAAGGCATGGAGGGAGGGGATCACGAGACGCTCGAACGCCTCGATATATCCTGCGTGGCCGGTGCCGGGGGGCAGGGGGATGTTGAGGTTGTAGCCCACGCCCCCGTCAGACCCGCGGTCCACGAAATCACCGCTGTCGAGGGGGTAGTTCCGTTCCTGATGAAGCGAGATGGTCAGCGTATCGGCACGGTCATAGAAAATCGCCTCGGTTCCGTTGCCGTGGTGCACGTCCCAATCAATGATGGCGACCCGGTCGGCCAGTGCCTCGGCGCGGGCGGCTTCCACGGCAATGGCGATGTTGGCCAGAAGGCAGAAGCCGTTGGGAAAATCCGGCAGGCAATGGTGCCCGGGCGGGCGCGAGAGGGCGTAGGCGTTTGTGTGGGTGCCTTGCAAAACGCTGAACAGCGCGGCTTTGGCCAGCCCCGCAGACAGAGCCGCGATCTCGAATCCGCCGGGGCCAAAGGGCGTGCGCAGGCCAAGCTCGCCGCCGCCGGCGTTGGACATCTCCTTGAACTGGCGCAGGTAGCTTTCGGGGTGGATGCGCAGGAGGTCGTCGTGCGTCGCGGGCGGGGCGGTCTGGGTGTCGAGTTCCGACCACAGGCCGGTGACATGAAGGAGATTCACCAACCGGCGCTTGGTTTCGGGGTTTTCGGGCAGGCCGCCGCCGGGCTGGATCAGACCGCCGACGGGCAGAAGCCCGGCGTAATTGCCGCCACCATGCCAGAAGCAACGCTCATCCCAGAAAAAGCCGGTTGTCATCAGGTGCCCTCCGTTGACGCGCGATTTTGGGGGGAATGCGGGCGAATGGCCAGTGGCGCGGCGATGGGCGTGATCGCAAGGGAGGGGCGCGAAGAATGGGTCAGGTGTCGGGGCCTTGAAGCTGATACGCGCCTTCGGGCAGATCGAGGGCGGCGGCGAGATCGCGGACCTGCGCGAGGGATAAGGTGATGGTGCGCATCTGATCGGTGCGGGGGTCGGCCTGTTGCAGGGTCACGCATTCCTCGAAGGTGGAGATGATGACGTCTTCGAGAAGCGGGGCATCGCCCTCATCTACAAGGGTGACGATGGTGGCGTCGAATTCGTGCTCGATGGTAAACATGGCGCCACGCTAGGCGCGGGTGCGGGCCTTGCCAAGCCTTTCGCGCCGCTGATGCAGACGGAAAAGCGCGGGCGCGGCGATATGGTCGTAGGCGAGAGCGGCACCCCACCGCAGGCCGGGCAGGCGCACGGCGCGGGCCAGCCAGCGCATCCGGGGCAGGTGGTCCCAAATTGCCGCAAAGGCCGCGATGCCGGACAGCCGCGTGCCATCGGGCAGGCGCGCGTGAAGGCGGCGCTTGGCGTCTTCGGGGGTGAGGGTCCAATCGGCCAGATCGGCATCATGGAGATCTTCGAAGCGCAGCGGTGCGTCGATTTGATCAGCGCGGCGGCGGTACTGCGCGATTTCGGCGGCACATATCGGGCAGCGCCCGTTGAACAGGACATGGGTCGGTTTCATCCGCAACGATATAGGCGCGGCGCGGCGGATGCCCACAATTCTGCGATCCGGACTGGACGTGGCGGGATGGGTGGCTACGGTCTATCGTGTTGATTTCAGACCGGAGATACCATGCGCCCGTTCCTTATCCTTCTTGCGACCTTGTCCCTTGGCGCATGCGTGAATACCCCCCCGGCGGGGACCGTGCTTCCTACGGAGGCGCAGATCCCCGAGGCCCCGACCGGTGTGCCGGTGTCCGTGGCGCGTGCGCAGCAGGTCTCGGCGCGGATGGAGCCGGTCGCCGAAGCCGTCTGCCGGGCCGAGATCCCGGGCCGCAATTGTGATTTCGATATCGTTGTGTTGCGCGACCCGCGTGCCGGTGTGAACGCGTTCCAGACGATTGACCCCGAAAACGGGCGTCCGTTGATCATCCTGACCGTTGGGCTGATCTACGAAGTGCGCAGTGATGATGAATTGGCGTTTGTGATTGGCCATGAGGCCGCGCATCACATCGCGCAGCATATCGACCAGCAGCAAAGCGCGGCCGAGCGCGGGGCGCGGATCTTTGGCAATACCGCGATCCAGAGCGGGGCCAGCCGCGAAGAGGTGATCGAGGCGGCGAACCTGGGCGCGCTGGTGGGCTCGCGGCAGTTCAGTCAGACGGCCGAACTTGAGGCCGATGCGCTTGGCACGATCATCACCTGTCGCGCGGGGTTTGACCCGGTTCTGGGGGCGGAGTTGTTCAGCCAGTTGCCCGAGCCTCAGGACAATGTGCTTGGGACCCACCCGCCCAACCGCGAACGCGTGCGGGTCGTCCGCCAGGTGGCGGCGCAGAACTGCTAGCCCGCCAGGTGGCGGCGCAGAACTGCTAGCCCGCCAGGTGGCGGCGGCTTCTTTTGACCCTCCAGCTCGGCAAAGCTGACGGACAGTCGTTTCAAGTGCAAAAAACCGGAAATCATGGCATCCTTTTCCCTGTATTGGACAAGGAGATTGCAGATGATCCGTTTTTCCATCCTTCCGCTGGCCGCCGCGGTGTTGTGTATCGCCGCGCCGATCGCGCAGGCGCAGCAGCACATCTTGGGAGATTACTATGCCTACGGCCGCAATGCCGACGGCACGGCCTATTCCGGCACGGTGGCGATTTTGGGCAATGACAACGGCACCGTGGCGGTGAATTGGTCGGTGGGATCGACCTATTCCGGGATCGGCGTGCTGAACGGTGACGTGTTGACCGTTGAATGGGGGGCGGAGCATCCGGCGTTCTATATCGTGATGCCCGATGGGGAATTGCACGGCACCTGGGGCGATGGCGCGGGGCTGGAATTGCTGACGCGCACGCCGCGTTAATCCGTCAGCGTTCCCCAGAGGTCGTAGTCGCTGGCCTCGTCCACGGTGACGGACACCAGATCGCCCGGGTTGAGATGCGCGAACCCGTCGTCGATGAACAGGTTGCCGTCGATCTCGGGCGCGTCGGCCATGGTGCGACAGGTCGCGCCCTCGGCATCGACCGTGTCGACCAGGACCTGCATCGTTGTGCCGACTTTTGCAGCAAGCTTGGCTTCGGAAATGGCCTGCGCCTTTTCCATGAAGCGTTCCCAACGGTCTTGCTTGACCTCAGCGGGGACGTGATCGGGCAGGGCGTTGGAGCGCGCCCCGGCGACGTTTTCGTATTGGAAGCAGCCCACGCGGTCGAGTTGCGCCTCGTCCATCCAATCCAACAGGGTCTGAAACTCCGCCTCGGTTTCGCCGGGGTAGCCGACGATGAAGGTGGAGCGCAGGATGATATCGGGGCAATCCCGGCGCCAGGCCGCGATCTCGTCCAATGTGCGGGAGGCTGCGGCGGGGCGCGCCATGCGTTTGAGCGTGTCGCGATGGGCGTGCTGAAACGGGATATCAAGATAGGGCAGCAAGCCGTTGGCCGGATCCGCCATGATCGGGATCAGGTCGCGAACATGAGGATAGGGGTAGACATAGTGCAAGCGAACCCAGGCACCGAGGGTGGATAAGTCGCGGGATAGGTTGAGGATCGGAAACTTCTCATCCCGCCCCTTCCAATCGGTGCCGTAGGCGGAGGTGTCCTGGCTGATCACCAGGATTTCCTTGACCCCGGCCTCTACAAGCTTTTCGGCTTCGCGCAAAACGGCGTGTTGCGGGCGGCTGGCGAGGCGGCCGCGCATGTCGGGGATGATGCAGAATTTGCACTTGTGATCGCAGCCTTCGGCGATCTTGAGATACGCGTAGTGGCGCGGGGTCAGTTTGACACCTGCAGGGGGCAGAAGGTCGATGAACGGGTCCGGCGCGGGCGGGACGGCATCGTGGACGGCGTCGAGCACTTGTTCGTATTGGTGCGGGCCCGTCACGGCCAAAACCTTGGGATGCGCGCCGGTGATGTAATCGGCTTCGGCACCCAGACATCCGGTTACGATCACCTTGCCATTGGCCTCAAGCGCCTCGCCGATGGCATCGAGGCTTTCGGCCTTGGCGCTGTCGAGAAAGCCGCAGGTGTTCACGATCACGGCGTCCGCGCCGCCATAATCGGGGCTGATGGCGTAACCCTCGGCGCGCAACCGAGTCAGGATACGTTCGCTGTCGACAAGGGCTTTGGGGCACCCGAGAGAGACCATGCCGATGCGCGGCTGGCCGGGGCGCGTGGCCTCGGGCACCGCGGCGCGGGCGAGGTCGGGGCGAAGATTGGGTGGGTTTTGAGCCATGCGTCTGCCTTATCGCGGGGGCGGGCGATGTGGAAGCCCCCGGTGCCTCGGCAAGGGCTTGCGCATGGGGCAAGTTCGGGATGGGCGCGGCGTTCCGGGGCGGCTAGTCTGCGGGTTCGAGCAGCGGCATGGTCAAAGGCAGAGACACCAAGCGATGCGTCTTCTTTTCGCAATTCTGGGATCCATCGCCGTTCTGGCCTTGATGGTGCTGGTGGTCTTTCTGGCGCTTCCGGCGGAGCGTTTGGCACGGGTCGCGCTGGATCGTCTGACGTCCGAGACGGGGCGCGAGATTACCATCGAGGCGGCCACCCGCCCGACGTTGTGGCCCGATCTGATGATCTCGGTGGCCGGGTTGGAGGTTGCAAACCCAGACTGGGCCGGGCCGCGCCCTTTGTTGCGGGCGGAGGCTGCGACCTTGCGTGTGGGCTGGAGCTCGCTTTTCGGCGGTGAGGGGAGCGTCGACCGCATCGAATTGACCGGCGCTGCGTTGAATTTGATCCGCGCCGAGGACGGTCGGATGTCGTGGCGGAACGGGGAGACCTCGCTGCTGCCGTTGGTCCTGCGACAGGCGGTGATGCAGGACGCGCGGATCCGATACGAAGACGCGGGTACGGGCGGCGGGGTCGATTTGCGGCGGGTTTCGGCGCGCGTTGACCTCGACGAAGGGGCAAGCGGATCGGCTGCCTTCACCGCCTCGGGCGTGGCGCAGGGCGAGGTGATGGAGCTGTCGGGTACGATCACGCAAGCAGCCCGGTTTTTCGAAGGCACTGAGCAGCCGGTGCGATTGGATCTGGTCTGGGGCGCGGGGCAGGCGCAGTTCAACGGTCGCGCGGCATTGAGCGGCGGCGCGGAGGGCTCGGTCGAGATGGAGGCCACCGATCTGGCCCCGGTGCTTGCGCTTACCGGTCGCGAAATGCCCGAAGGAGTAGCACGATTGGTGGGGGATCGGGTGGCCGTCAGCGGCACGATTTCTACGGCGGAAGGCGGTTCGCTCCACCTGCGCGACGGGGTCGTGGGATTGGGCGAGACGAGATTGAATGCGGCCTTCGATCTGGTGCCCGGTGAGCAGCGCCCGCTGCTGCGCGGCACGATCACGGGCGGGCAAATCGGGTTGGATACCGCATTGGGATTGAGCGGTCTTGCGCCGGACGGGACGTGGTCGCGCGCGCCCTATGACGTCAGCGGCTTGTTCGCGCTGGACGCGGATCTGACGGTGCGGGCCGAGGCGCTGAGCCTTGGGGCGTTGGACTTGCAGGGCCTGGATCTGCGGGTTGGCCTGACGCGGGGGCGGATGGTGGTCGACGTGGCCCGTGTCGAGCTGGCGGAGGGGCAATTGGCCGGGCAGTTCGTTGTCAACGGGCGCGGGGGCCTGTCCGTCGGGGGCGATCTCTTGTTGGCGAATGCGCAGGCCGCGCCGCTTTTGCAGGCATTGTTGGGCACCGCGCCGCTGGCCGGCCGGGGGTCCGCGTCGATCGAATTTCTGGGGGTCGGCGACGACCTGTTCACGCTTCTTGACGGGCTGGAAGGGGAGGGTGATCTGAGCCTTGGTCAGGGGCGGCTTGAGGGTGTGGATCTGCGCGGCGTGGCGTTGAATGCGCGTGAGCGAGCGGAGGCGACGGAGTTTGATCGTCTGCTGTCCGAGGTCCGGATCCGTGGCGGGGTGGTCATCGGTGAGGAGCTGCGATTGGATGCGTTATGGGGCTCGTTGATTGGCGAGGGGCGTGTTGATCTGGCGCGGCGCGAGGTGGCGTTGCGGCTGGTGCCGGAGCGTTGGCCCCCGCGCGAATTGCCTGTGCCGGTGGTGATTTCGGGGCCTTGGGACGGGTTGGAGATTGTGCCGGACGCGGCAGCTTTGGAAGCGCGGGCCGCCGCCGCCGCTGCCGAACGGGCACGCGCGGCGGAGGTTGCGCGAATTCTGGGCGGGCCGCTGGGTGCGGGGGCCGCGGACGACGGCGCAGAGACCGCGCCTGATTTGGAAATTGAGACCGAGGAGTGAGCCATTGAGACCGGTATTGACCGTGACCCTTTGCCTGAGCCTGTCGGCCTGCGGGGGCTTTGGCCTGTTCGAGCGCGGTGAACGCGCCGCAGGTGGCGCTTCGGTTGCGCCGACGGCCGACCTTTACCCCGGCGAGACGCCGGAAATGCGCGCCTTGGTCAACGAGTACGCGGCGCGGCACGACATACCGGTGGCGCTTTTGCACCGGGTGATCCAACGCGAAAGCGATTACCGCGCCGATGCGCGGGCGGGGCCGTATTACGGGTTGATGCAGATCCTGCCGGAAACGGCGCGAACAATGGGCTTTCAAGGCGCGCCCAACGACCTTCTCGATCCGCGCGTGAACCTCGAATACGCGGGGCGGTATTTGCGCGGGGCGTGGCTGGTCAGTGACGGCGACATGGACGCGGCGGTCATGTGGTACGCGCGCGGGTATTACTTCGAGGCGCGGGATCGGTGCATGCTGGTGGAAACGGGCCTGCGCGCGCGCGAGGTCGCGCGGCACTGTCGGTAAAAGTTGCGCCACGCCAAGGGGATGGCTACCTCTGAGGGATGGAAAGAACACCGGTTCATCAGCGCTCGGTCAAAGACCTGCCTGCGCGCGACACGTGGAGCGCGCTGGAAAAGGATTTGTGGAAAGAGTGCAAGTTGGGCCGCGCGGCTGTTCTGGTGGGCAAATCGGACCTGCCCGAGGATTGCGATGATGACGACCGAAAGGTGCGGGCGGAATTTATCCGCTACCTGATGTGGGGCGGCTCGGACGAGGACGGCGGATTTCGCCCGCATCCGAAGGGCGTCCATATCGAGGGGGGCTGGATCGAGGGGAAGCTGGACCTTGAGGCCTGCACCTCCTCCCTCGACCTGTCCTTGCACAATTGCCGATTTGAACACCCCGTCACGCTGCGCGATGCAAGAATAGGGGCGCTCTACCTGACCGGGTCACACCTGCTCGGTGAGGTGGACCTGCACCGCCTGACCACGGCGCGAGATGTGCACCTGCGGGGTGGCTTCCGCGCCGATGGTCCCGTAGACCTCGGCGGCGCACGGATCGGCGGGGCATTGTCCTGCGTTGATGGCAAGTTCCTGGCGAAGTCGGGCCCCGCGCTGAATTGCAATGCGGCGGAAATCGGGGCGGATGTATTCCTGCGCGGTGGGTTCGAGGCGGAGGGACGCGTGGATTTCGTTCGGGCACAGATTGCGGGCAACCTTCGCATCGAACCATTGGACGGCACTGCGCCCTGGATCGAGGTGGGAATCGACCTTGAGGGCGCGCGGATCGGGGGGGGGATTGTTTTGGAAATCCGTCAAAGGGGCGCGGGGCGTGGTGGACCTGACCGAGGCGCGAGCAGGGTCATTGCGCGATGATTGGGCGGCATGGGACGGGGTCGGAACGCTCAAGCTGGACGGGTTCAGCTACGACCGGATGGAAGGATCCATGTCGGTGCAAAAGCGGCTGGAGTGGCTCGACTGCGCGTGCGACGCGATGGATGTCGACAAGGACGTCGGGCCGAATTTTGACCCGCAGCCCCATGTGCAGCTTGCCAAAATCCTGCGCGAACAGGGCAACCGGGACGGCGCGGCGCGTGTCTTGGTGGACCGGGAGCGGCGGCAGCGGAAGGCCGTGCGGGATCGGATTTGGGCGCAGAACACCAGCCCACAAGGATTGGTGGCGTGGCTTTGGATGTTATGTTTGGGCCTGCGCGATGCCTTGTTCGGGTGGGTGTTCGGCTACGGCCACCGTCCGGCTTTGGCGCTATGGTGGGTGCTCGCCCTGATCCTTGCGGCGGGCGGGATCAACCACATGGCGTTTGAGGCGGGGCATTTCGCGCCGAATTCGGCGATTGTGATGACGTCGCCTGATTGGATCGCCGCAGTTGCGGACCCGCCCGACGACAGGCCCGCATTGGCGATGTGGCTAGAGAGCGCCGCCGCGCGAGATTACGAGACGTTCACATGGTGGCTTTACGGATTGGACCTTGTCCCGCCGTTGGATGCGTTGGGTCAGGAAGAGGCATGGCGCGCGACACCTGTGGCGTTCTGGGGCAATCTGGCGTTCTACAGCCGCTGGTTTTTCCAGATCGCGGGCATCGTGATTGCCGCCGTGGGCGCCGCTGCTTTGACCGGTCTGGTGGGGCGGCGCGACTGACGCGCGGGGCCTAGCCGTATTCGTCCAGATGCGCGGCAATCGACGCGCGCAGGTTATCGTCGTCAATCGGGCCATGCAGCGTTCCGACATGCCGCCCGTCCCCGTCGAGCAGCACCAGTGTCACATGGGACACGCCGTGGTTTTGGGCAAACAGCCGACCGTCCAGCGTGGCAACATTGGCCACGAGAAAATGGAAATCATCGGCGTTGTAGGGCCGCAGGGCGCGCCGGGTTTGGCGTTGCAGGGCGCTGCAGAGCGGGCATTGCGGGTCGTGGACCTGCACGATTGACGGAAGACCGTCGCCGATCTTGGTGAGGTCGAACTCGCAGATTGACGCCCGAACATAACCGGTGCCGAAATACCCGGCGAGGCCCACGGCTGGCACTGCGATGGCAGCGCCGCGCAGAAGGCGCAACGTGCCGCGGCGGGTCACCCCGGGCGTGGGCGTGGGCGCATTGAAGGCCGCGCGAGATTTGCGGGTTTTCTTGGTCTTGCGTGCCATGCCGAACGATCCTTCCCCGAGGCTGTTGGGAACCCTAGGGCCAGTCGCGTTCGAGGTGCCAGTCACAAAAGCTTGATCAGGGGCTGCCACCGACCCGGGCCGTCCCAGGCGGGTGCGTGCGGACAATTACCTGCGGCGGTCACGGCGCGAGGACATCGGTTGGAAGGCGACCCCGACATGGGCGTCGCAATAGGGTTTGCCTTGTTGCACCGGCAGACCGCAGAAATAGAAATCCTCGGTCGCCGGGTCGCCGATGGGCCATTTGCAGACCCGCTCGGTCAGCTCCATCAGGCTGATCCGCTTGGCGTGCTTCTCGACCTCGTTGACCTTGGCAAGGGCCTCGGGGCTGATCTCATTGGCGGATGGCTGCGGCGGAAGCGGCTGCCCGGCGGGCGCGATGGGCTTGCGCAGCGGCGTCACGTTGGACGGGCGCGGCGCCGGCACTGGTGCGGGCTCGGCGGCCTTGGTTTCGGGGGCGGGCTTTGGGGCCGCCTGCGCCTTGGGTGGCGGCGGGGCCTCCTTCGCGGCGGCGGGTTTGGACGGGGCCGAGGTGCCCCCACCGCCGGAGCGGTTCGAAAGGCCCAACCGATGTACCTTGCCAATCACGGCATTGCGCGTGACACCGCCCAGTTCCTTGGCGATCTGGCTGGCCGACTGGCCTTCGCCCCACATCTTTTTCAACAATTCGACACGTTCGTCGGTCCAGGACATGCATGCGTTCCGATTTTGGGGCGCGGGTGATGCGCGGCGGTCATTGGGTCAGCACATATGGTGTCGCGCAGCCCGGAAAGGAAGCCCTATTCTATCGGTCGGGCCGGTGGTGGCAAGGCGAAGCTGTGCGGGTTGGCGACGGTGGGCGCGCTGCAGGCTTTAGGGGGTCGGTGTTGGTGTGAGCTGATTGACCCGCTCACGCCATGCCAGAAGGGCGGCGCCCGCGATGATGATGCCGGCTCCCAAAAGCGAAACCCCGGTGGGCACGGTGCCGAAGACCGCAAGATCGTAGAGGGTCGCGAACACAAGGGTCAGGTAGGAGAACGGCGTCACGAAGCTTGCGTCGGCGCGGGCCATGGCGTTCACGAAACAGGCCTGCGCGGCGGCCATGGCGAAGCCGAGGGCGGCCAGGGCGACCCATTGCGAGGGCGTGGGGCTTTGCCAGACGGCAAGTACCGCGACGCTGATGATCGCAAGGCCGATGGTGTTGTTCAGAAGCAGGATCTGGAGCGGTCGCTCGCGGCCGGCAAGACGCTTGATGAAGGTCAACTCAAGTCCAAGCGCGAGGGCCGCACCCAGCGCCAGAAGCGCGCCAAGCTGCACGCTGCCAGCGCCGGGCCGGATCAGGATAAGCGCACCGGTGAAGGCGATGGCGGCGGCGAGCCAGCGCCATTTGCCAACCCGCTCGCCCAGAAGCGGTATCGCAAGGATCATGCCGAAGACCGGGTTGAGAAAGCTGATCGCCGTGGCATCGGCCAGCGGGATCGCGGCGGCGGCGGCAAACATCAGCGTCACGCCGGTCGCGCCGCACAGCGTCCGGCTCAGGTGCAGGCCCAGATTCGGGCGGGTCAGGTTCGGGCGGGTGATGGCGACGATGGTGACAATTGCAATCCAGGCAAACAGGAAGCGGCCAAACGTGACCTGCACGGGATGCAGGGGATCGCCCAAGGTATCCGTCCCGAGCGCCTTGGCCAAAAGCGTCGTCGCGGCGATGAACGCCGTGGCGCAGAGCATGAACGCCACCGCGCGCGCCTGCGACGGAAGGATGGGGGCGATGTCAGGCATTGGCGATCGTGGCACAGGGAGGGGGTCTCGGCACGGGAGAGGCGTACCCTGGGGGTGCCGCAATCGGGCCGCAGGCGCAAGCATTTCGCGCGGGGTCGGGTTCTGGTATCGTGTGGGCGACACCAGCAACAAAGGATCGCCGCCATGAAACGCATCGTGGTTCTGTGCGACGGGACCTGGAACCGTTCGGATGCCGCCAACCCGACCAATGTTGTGCGCCTTGCCCGCGCGCTCGCACCGGTGGGCGCGGATGGGGTCGTGCAGGTCCCGATCTACATCGAAGGGGTTGGCACCGGGCGCGGTGTGACGCGGTTGGCGCGGTGGTCGGACAAGGTTCTTGGCGGGGCGTTGGGTTGGGGCCTGATGGACAATGTCGTAGAGGCCTATCGCCACATCGTGTTCCTGCATGAGCCACAGGATGAGATCTACCTGTTCGGCTTTTCCCGCGGCGCGTTCACGGCGCGCTCATTGGCCGGGTTCATCCGCTCGACGGGGATCATCGACCGCGACCGCCTGTGGTTGCTGCCCGAAGCGGTTGCGCGCTATCGCAGGCGCGATGATCCGAAGACCCACCCCGATCACGTGGAGAGCTTTCACTTCCGGTCGCGGATGTCGCTGCGCGGTGTGACAAGTCCGAAGGAGGCCGAGCATCGCGCGGCGGAGAACATGCCGGAGGCGCCGCTGGTCAACATCGCCTACCTTGGTGTGTGGGATACGGTCGGGGCGTTGGGGGTGCCCAATCACCTGCTTGTGGCGCCGCTTTTGAACCGCAGGAAATACGCGTTCCACAACACGAAGCTGTCGCGGTTGGTGCATTCCGCGCGCCATGCGATTGCGCTCGATGAACGGCGCGCCAGTTTTGCGCCCACGCGCTGGACGCTTGCGGATGAAGTGCTGCCGTTCAGTGAGGGGCCCGACGCGCGCTATCAGGAGCGGTTTTTCCTTGGGGATCACGGCTCGGTCGGGGGCGGGGGGGATATCCTCGACCTGTCGAGCATCGCGTTGAATTGGATGATCGATGGCGCGCAGGCGGCGGGCCTGACCTTCGATCCGGTCGAGCGGCAGGCGGTTCAGCGGCAGATGAACCCGATGGGACCGCTTCACAATTTCTCCCAGCCGCGCAAGGGGTTGGGGAACTGGATCACGAACCTGCGCCCGGTGGACCGCACGGGGCCGGCGCGGATGGAGGAATTGCACGCTTCGGTGACGACGCGGTGGGCGGGCAAGACGACCAAATCCCGCTACCGCCCCGGGAGCCTCAAGCGGGTCGAGACGGAATTGGCCGCCGCCTTTGGGTCGCAGCGGCCGCGGGACGGCATGGACAGGGATTTCGCCTGAGCGTCAAAGACCGAGGCAGTGGCGCATGATCGCCTTTTGCGCATGCAGGCGGTTCTCGGCCTCGTCGAAGATCACCGATTGTGGGCCATCCATGACGGCATCGGTGACCTCTTCGTTGCGATGCGCGGGCAGGCAATGCATGAACAGCGCGTCCGATTGGGCGTGGCCCATCAACGCTTCGTTGACCTGATAGGGGCGGAGTTGGTTGTGGCGACGCTCGCGCGCGGTCTGGCTGTCATGCATCGACACCCAGGTGTCGGTGACGACAAGATCGGCGCCGTCGACGGCCTTGGCGGGGTCGCGCTCGATCTCGACGGAGACGCCTTTTGCACGAGCCTGGTCCAGGAAAACACGTTCGGGATCGAGCGTTTCGGGGCCGGAAAACGTCAGGTCGAAGCCAAACTGGCCTGCCGCATGGGCGAAAGAGGCGAACACGTTATTGCCATCGCCGCACCACACGACCTTCTTGCCACGGATCGGGCCACGGTGTTCCTCATAGGTCATCACATCGGCCATGATCTGGCAGGGATGGGTGCGGTTCGTCAGCCCGTTGATGACCGGCACGGTGGCGTGGTCGGCCATTTCCAGAAGGACTTCTTCCTCAAACGTGCGGATCATGATCAGGTCGACGTAGCGGCTCAGCACGCGGGCGGTGTCGGCGATGGTTTCGCCATGGCCGAGCTGCATCTCCGACCCGCTCAGGACCATGGTTTGCCCGCCCATCTGCCGCACCCCGAGGTCAAAGGACACGCGGGTGCGGGTGGAGGGTTTTTCGAAGATCAGCGCGACCATGTGCCCGGCGAGGGGTTGGTCCGCATCGAGCGTCCCTTTGGGCAGGCCCGCGCGGGCGGTTTTCATGTCGATCGCGTGGTCGATGATATGGCGTAGATCATCGGGGTCGGTCTTGTGGATATCGAGAAAATGGGTCATGGCGGGACGCTTTTGGCTGGGGGATTGAACGAGGGGCGCTGCCCCTCGCGCTCCCTGAGGTATTTGGAAAGCAAAGAGGGCGGGCTATTGCGCCGCAGCGCGCCCTTCCAAAGCGGTGGCGGCGGCGTCGAGGCGGGTGATACCTTCGGAGATCTCGTCTTCGGTGATTGTCAGAGCGGGCAGGACGCGCACCACGTTATCGCCAGCGGGAACGGTGAGCAGGTCGTTGTCGTAGCCCGCAGTCACGACGTCGAGGTTCGTGGCCTTGCATTTGAGGCCGAGCATGAGGCCCGTGCCGCGGACCTCTTCGAAGATGTCGGGATGGGCGGCAACGAGGCCTTCGAGTTTCTGGCGCAGGAAGCCGGCTTTGCGGTTCACGTAATCGAGAAAGCCATCGGATGTGATTTCATCCATCACCGTCGCGCCGACCGCGCAGCCCAAGGGATTGCCGCCATAGGTGGAGCCGTGGGTGCCCGGGGTCATGCCTTGGGCGGCCTCTTCGGTGGCCAGGAGCGCGCCGAGGGGGAAGCCGCCGCCGATGCCCTTGGCGACCATCATGATGTCGGGCGAGATACCCGCCCATTCGTGGGCGAAGAGTTTGCCGGTCCGGCCCATGCCGCATTGAATCTCATCAAGGATCAGCAAGAGGCCATGTTCGTCGCAGAGGTCGCGCAGGCCCTTGAGGCATTGATCGGGAAGCGGTCTGATACCGCTCTCGCCCTGGATGGGTTCGACGATGATGGCGCCGACATCCGCTTCGGCGGCGGCGGCGCGCAGGGCGTCGTGATCGCCGAAAGGCAGTTGCCGGAAACCTGGGGCGAGTGGGCCGAAGCCTTTGACAAGCTTTTCCTGACCCGCCGCAGAAATGGCGGCGATGGAGCGGCCGTGGAACGCGCCGTCGAAGGCGAGGATCGTGGTGCGCTCGGGCTGGCCTTTGGCGTCCCAGTATTTGCGCGCCATCTTGAAGGCCAACTCCGCGCTTTCGGTGCCGGAATTGCAGAAGAACACCGTGTCCGCGAACGTATGCTCGACCAGCCGTTCGGCCAGCGCGGTTTGTTGCGGGACGGTGTAGAGGTTGGAGGTGTGCCAGAGTTGGTCGGCCTGCGCCTTGAGGGTCTCGACGACTTTGGGATGCCCATGGCCGAGCGCCATCACCGCGATCCCGCTGGCGAAATCCAGGAAACGTCGGCCATCTGCCTCGATCATCCATGCCCCTTCGCCTTTGACGAAGGAGAGGTTGGCGCGGCTGTAGCTTGGCAGGACCGGCGAGATCATCTGTACGTCTCCATGGGTTGAAAGAAGGCGTCGGTTTGCACCGGGGCACTGCCCAAGTCAATTCAAGGATGGTGGTGGGGTCAAGTGAGCGCCATGATCAGGCAGGTGGTGGAGCCGGTGGCGTAAAGCTTGCCGGTGGCGGCGTCGCGGATCGTGCCTTCGGCGACGCCGGTGGTGCGGCCTGCGTGGCTGACGATGCCCTCGGCGAGGATTTCGGTGCCCACCGGGATCGCGGCTGTGATGTTCACCTTGTACTCCAGCGTTGTGTAGGCGGAGCCTTTGGGGACCTTGGTCATCACCGCGCAGGCCATGCAGCTGTCGAGCAGCGTGCCGTACCAGCCGCCGTGGACGGTGCCGATGGGGTTCATCGCCTTGAACGCAGGCGTTCCGCGGAAAATCACGCGGCCGTCTTCGACGGTGTCGAGGTGGTAGCCGAGGGTCTGGCCGATGGGGGGATGGGCGAGGGTGCCATTGAGAATGCCGCGCATGAAATCGAGGCCGGACATCGAGAGCATCTGATCGCGGGTGGGCAGGCCCTCGATATCGGCGGCGTAGTGGGGGGTGGGCATGGGCGGCTCCGGGCGGGTTTCTTGTGGGATGGAGGAGGCCACGGGCGCGCCTTGGGCGCAAGAGGGGCGGTGTGTGCGCGCGTGCTCACGGTTGATTATGGCGGATTTTGGAGGGTGATTTGAATGAAATCAATGGGTTAGATTTTCTGATATTTCTATGATTGTAGAAATGATTGTGGGCTTCGTGAAGTGCAAATTGTGCCCGTGTCTCAGGTTTTGACCTTGGCCCATGCGGCGACGGACACCGTATGGGGGGCGCTGCCCCCGGCGCCCGCGTCGCTCCGAAGGGGCGCCGACAAACAGGCGGCTCCCCCGAGGTTTTTCTGGCAAGATGAAAGGGGCGCGTTTGGCGAGGCGCGGCGCGGTCAGTAAGGGGCGGACACCACGCAGCGCAGTGTATTGGCGTTGTTTAGCAATTCTTCTCCCGCAAGCGCTTGGTAGAGCGGGTCACTGAGCATCAGCGACGTCAGCAGCAAGGGGTCTGTCCAGAGGTCAACGCCAACAACGGCAGAGGCGTTACAGACAATATCGTCATCCTTATTGCGCGTACGGCTAACCGAACCGAGATATGTGTCGTCTTCGTAACGAGGCTTATCGAAATTATTCGAATTGTCCGGATCAAAGGCTGCCTTTTGCTCGGTTAAATGGACGATGTAGTAGGATCCGCAGAACGGGTCTGTGTTTCCTTTCTTGGAGAGAGCAACGGGCAGAAGTGCAGAACCGCCGAGGTCGAAGCGCTCCATCACTTCAGCGACCCTCTGAGATACAACAAAATACTCCGCCGCAACAAAAGTGTCCGGCAGCGCCTTCAGAGCTTTGCCGGCTCGAGATGCACCGTCAGCAATCCACATACGGTCGGGCAAATCCGGGCGTGCAGCCATTTCGCCCCTGCGATAAATTTGAAGATGGCCAAGGTAAGCGTCCCAATCCGTCGCCATTTCGCAGGTGAACCCGATGACATGCTTCGGGTGTCGTGCATCAGAATGCCAGACATGGCCCATTGGGGTGATGTTCATCTTGGGTGCCTCCGTCTTTGGCGCGAGGGTGACGCGACGGGGGCTTTGGATCAAGCCGGGTTTTGGTGTGCGAACGGCCGGTTGGGGCGGTGTCACGCCACCTCGGCCAGCGCGACCTTTGGCGCAACCCCTAGCGCCGCGCAGACGTCGCGGGTGAGGTCTGGTTTGTTGAGGGTGTAGAAGTGGAGGTGTTCAACACCGCCATCTTGCAATTCAGAGCAAAGCTCGGTGCAGAGTGCGGTGGACAGAAGTTCTTCGCGGTCGTCGCGGGTGGCGGCGTCGAAGGCGTGGTCGAGCCAGCCGGGGATATATGCGCCGCAGCGGGTGGCGAAGCGGCGGGTGTTTGACCAGTTTTCAATGGGCAGGATGCCGGGAATGATTGGGGCGGTGATACCGGCCTTGGCGCAGGCGTCGCGGAAGCGGAAGAAGGTCTCGGCCTCGAAAAAGAACTGCGTGATGGCGGAGGTCGCGCCCGCGTCGATCTTGCGCTTCAGGTGGTCCACGCAATCGGCCATGGAGGCCGCTTCGGGATGCGGATCGGGGTAGGCGCCGACGCGGATGTCGAATTTGCCGGTATTGGCGAGCGCTTCGACCAGTTCGACCGAGGAGGTGAAGCCGTCGGCATGGGGCGTGAAGGTGGCCGCGCCCTTGGGCGGGTCACCGCGCAGGGCGACGATTTGGGTGACCCCGGCGGCGGCGTATTGATCGGCGATCTCAAGCGTTTCTGCCCGCGTCGCGTCCACGCAGGTCAGGTGAGCGGCGACGGGCACGCCGAAATTGGCGTGGATCGTGGTCACGGCCTCATGGGTGAGTTTGCGGGTCGTGCCGCCCGCGCCATAGGTGACGGAGACAAATTCCGGCCCAAGCGGCGCAAGGGTGCCGAGCGTGTCCCACAGGCGAAACGAGGCCTCCAACGATTTGGGAGGGAAGAATTCGAACGATATGCGAGGGGCGGTGGCCATGGCGATTGGGGTCCTTGATCTGTCGCGGACAGGTGTCGCATAGAGGGGGTATGATACAAAATTCATAACTTTCATCATCAATATGAGCTTCCTATGCATATCGAGTTCCGCCACCTGCGCACGATCAAGGCGATCTATGAGGAGGGTGGTTTGGCCAAGGCGGCCGATAGCCTGCACATCACGCAGAGCGCTTTGAGTCATCAGATCAAGGGGTTGGAGGATCAGGCGGGGGTGGAATTGTTCATCCGGCGGTCCAAGCCGATGCGCTTGTCGCCTGCGGGGATGAAGATGCTGCGCCTTGCCGAAGAGGTTCTGCCGAGGGTCGCGGCGTTGGAAGAGGATTTCACCGGGCTGCGTGCGGGCAAGGCGGGGCGGCTGCATATCGCGATCGAGTGCCACGCCTGTTTCGATTGGTTGTTGCCGGTGTTGGAGGCGTTCCGCAAGACCTGGGCGGATGTGGATGTGGACATTCGGCCGGGGCTGCAATTCGAGGCCTTGCCTGCGTTGGTGCGGCAGGATGTGGATCTGGTTGTGTCGAGTGACCCGGAGGATCTGGCGGGTGTCGATTTCACGCCGCTTTTCGATTACGAGCCGGTGTTTGTCTGTGCGGCGGATCATCCGTTGGCCGCGAAGGATTTCGTCGAGGCAGCGGATTTCGTGGATCAGACCTTGATCACCTATCCGGTGGAGCGGGCGCGTCTGGATGTGTTCAGCCAGTTGCTGAACCCGGCGGGGGTGGAGCCCAAGGCGGTGCGGCAGGTGGAATTGTCGGCGGTGATCCTTCTTCTGGTGGCGTCGGGGCGCGGGGTGGCGGTGTTGCCCGATTGGGTGGTGCGCGATGTGGGAGGGTCGCAGAGCATCGTGACGAAGCCGTTGACAAAGGACGGGGTGACGCGGCGGCTTTATGGGGCGAGCCGGTCGGAGGATACGGGCAAGCCGTTCATGAGCCATGTGTTGAAGTTATGCCGGACAGAGCCTTTGAAGTTGCAGAGGCGCGGATGACACATCCGTTTCTGGATTTTCCCGGGCCTGTCGGGTTCGCGCATCGGGGTGGTGCGATGGAGGCGGAAGAGAACACGGCGGAGGCCTTTGCCTATGCGGTGGGCCTGGGGTTTCGCCATATCGAGACGGATGTCCATCTGAGCCGGGATGGCGTGGTGGTGGTGCACCATGACGATGATTTCAAGCGTATGTTTGGCGAACCGCGTAGGGTGGCGGATATGGATTGGTCCGAGATCGCGGGCCTGCGCACGGCGAAGGGAGCGGCGGTGCCCCGGCTGGATGCGGTATTAGAGGCTTTTCCGGAGACCTGTTTCAACATCGAATTGAAGGCGCATGCAGTGGCAGGGCCATTGGCGGAGGTGATCGGACGGACGGGTGCGTTGGACCGGGTCTGCGTCGGCGCGTTTGATCCCAAGAACACGGCGGCGATCCGGGGGATTTTGGGGGACGGGTTATGCTGGTCGCCGGCCCATGCGGGAGTGGCGCGGCTCTGGTCGGCGGGCTGGGGCGTGCCGGTGGGGCGTTTACCGTATCAGGTGGTGCAGGTGCCGGTCGCGTTCCGCGGAATCCCGGTGGTGACGCGGCGCGTGGTGCGTGCGGCGCACAAGCGCGGCGTGAAGGTGCAGGTCTGGACCGTCGATGATCGCGCGGAGATGGAGCGATTGCTGGATCTGGGCGTGGACGGGATCATGAGCGACAGGCCATCGGTGTTGCGCGATGTTTTGCGCGCGCGGGGCGCTTGGCATTCCTGATCCCGCCCACTATACGCGCGGCCTGATGGACCGACACGCCGCGGGTGCGCGGACGTTTTTGAAAGAGTGGGACGCATGCAGGGCTCAGCCAACCTCAACGTGATGATCAAGGCCGCGCGTCTGGCGTCGCGGAGCCTCTTGAAGGACTTCCGCGAGGTGGAGCAGTTGCAGGTTTCGGCCAAGGGGCCGGGCGACTTCGTGAGCCGTGCGGACCGCGCCGCCGAAGAGATCATCCGCGAAGAGTTGATGGCTGCGCGGCCGAATTACGGCTTTCTGGGCGAGGAGGGCGGCGAAATCGCGGGCAAGGACCCGACGCGGCGCTGGATCGTGGACCCGCTCGACGGGACGACCAATTTCCTCCATGCGATGCCGCATTGGGGGATTTCCATCGCGCTGGAGCACAAGGGCGAGATCGTCGCGGCGGTGGTCTATGACGCGCCGAAGGACGAAATGTTCTATTCCGAAAAGGGCGCGGGCGCTTGGTTGAACGACAGCCAGCGCTTGCGGGTTTCGGCGCGCTCGAAGCTGTCGGAGGCGGTTTTCGGCGTCGGGCTGCCGCCCGATGGGGGCAAGTACCTTCCGGCGATGTTGCGCGATTTGGGAAAGCTGATGCCGATGTGTTCGGGTATGCGGCGCAACGGGGCGGCGTCGCTTGATCTGTGCTGGGTCGCGGCGGGGCGGTTCGAGGGGTATTGGGAGTATAATCTCAAGCCGTGGGACATTGCCGCGGGGATCTTGATTGCGCGCGAGGCGGGGGCCTTTGTGGAGCCGATCCGCGAGGATCAGGACTTGTTGGCCGATGGGCATTTGATTGCCGGGTCAGAGCCGATGTTCGGTCCGTTTTCCAAAGTGATCCGCGCGCGCGACTGAGCGAGGGCTGTGAGTGAGAGCGGGTGCGGAGATGGGAGCGGGCCGGATCGCCGCGCAATCCGTGCAGTGCCCCGCATTTTCCGCGCGCATATGCGGCAAACCTTGGGGTCCTTTTCAAGGGGGCGGCGAGGTGTCCTGCCGGATTTCACGACGACATCCCGACGCCAGGCGCGGCAGTGCGGTGGGTAGAGAGATCAAGGCGTTTCGAGACTGACCTAAGCCGTCAACTTTTCACGGAACGCGCGCACCAGCCAACCATCGCGGTCGCTTCGATATGATCTGCTGACGCAGGTTCGGCCCGAAACGCTTTAGCGTGCGTAGCCGCGGTCGTAGATGATTTGTTGCGCGATGCCCGCGATGGCGAGGTAGATTGAGCTCAGCATCACCACAATTGTGAGCGCGGGATTTGGGGCAAAGCCGCTCCAGGCTGCATAGGCGATGGCCACGATCCAGACGATCGAGATCGGCAGTGACAGCGCGCGCCAGCGGGCGGTGCGTACGGGATGGACGAATTTCAGGTTCAGGAATTGCGCCGCCGATAGGACCACGACCAGCGCCAGGATCACCCACCAGGGCGGCTCGATCACCAACATCGCCAGCGCCACCATGTTCCAGCATCCCGGGAAGCCGCGGAAGCTTTTGTCGGACGTCTTCATGCGGGTGTCGGCGAAATAAAGCGAGGAGGCGAAGGGGATCAGCAACACCACGATCCAGCCGGACCAGCCCGGCATGAGCCCCGAGGCGTAGAGCGCGTAGGCCGGGATCATCACGTAGGTCAGGAAGTCGATGATCAGATCGAGCAGCACGCCGTCGATCACGGGTGCATGGGTTGTGACATCGTAGCGGCGCGCCAGCGGACCGTCGATACCATCGACGATGAAGGCCACGGTCAGCCAGATGGTCATCATGGCCCAATCCTGTTGCGCGGCCTCCAGCAGGGCCAGCATCGCAAGCGAGGCGCCTGCAGCGGTGAAGAGATGGACGGAGTAAGCTCGGAAACGCATTGGGACGGGATGCATGGTTAATGCGGCATTTGCAACAGCTGCGCTTTGGGAGGACGTACGCGCTCGGGTAAATTGGGCGGGATCATTGGGGGCGCTGCCCCCGTCGCCCGGAACCGGCAGCGCGCAGCTGGCGGTGGCAGGCAATGGGCGCCTCCCCCGAGGTATTTTTGACCAATGGAAGATGGGGGCGGTCGATCAGGCCTTGGGGTGGGCGGCGTTGTAGACCTCCATCAGGCGGGCGGTGTCCACGGCGGTGTAGGCCTGGGTGGTGGAGAGGGAGGCGTGGCCGAGCAGTTCCTGGATCGCGCGCAGGTCGCCGCCGGCATCGAGCAAGTGGGTGGCGAAGGAGTGGCGCATCGCGTGCGGCGTGGCGGACGCCGGCAGGCCGAGTTGTGCGCGGGTTTGTTCCATCACCTTGGCCACCGCGCGCGGGCCGAGCGGGCCGCCGCGGATCGCGCGAAAGAGCGGCGTGCCGGGGGCGAGGTCATGGGGGCACAGCCCGGCGTAGCGACCGGTCGCGGATTGCGCGACGGGCAGGACGGGGACTTCGCGCTCCTTGCTGCCCTTACCGGTGATGCGCAGGATTTGCGGCAGGGGGAGGGTGTCGGTGGTGAGGCTCAGGGCCTCGGAGATGCGCAGGCCGCAGCCGTAGAGAAGCGTGACGACGGCCATGTCGCGGGCCTGCACCCAGTCGCGGTCGTCTTGCGCTGCGAGACCGTCGATCATCGCGCGCGCACCGGTTTCGGACAACGGGCGGGGCAGGCGACGGGTGTGTTTCGGCGCGCGCATCGACAGGACAGCGGTGGCATCGAAGCCGTCGCGCTCGGCCCACCAGGTGTAGAACGCTTTGACGGCCGAGAGGCGGCGCGCGAGCGAGCGCGGCCCGACATCGCGGGCGCGTTGGCTGGCCATCCAGGCACGCAGATCGCGGGTGGTCAGGCCGCGTAGCTCGGCGGGGCCGGGCGCGCCGCCGAGATGGGCCGATTGGAAGGTGAGGAAGTCGGTCACGTCGGCGGAATAGGCGGTCAGCGTCGCCTCGGCCCGCCCGCGCACGCCGCGCAGGTGGGTCAACCAGCCCTCCAGCAGGTCGCGGATGGCCGGTGTGATCGCGAGGCTCATCGGCCTAGTCCAGCCACCCGCGCATCAGGCGTTCAAACACGCCCGCAAAGAAGGTCAGCAGGTCTGTGCCCTGGCTGGGTCGGAATTGATGCGGGTCCTCCGCGCCCATGACCAGAAGGCCCGGCAGCCGCCCTTCGCCCAGATCGAGGGTCAGGCAGGCCTCGGAATGAATCCAGCGGCTGGCCTCGCCGTAGATACGCTCGGAATTGCCGCCGACCTGGCGCAACGTGACCTGCCGTTGGGGCACATCGCGCCCGCCGGTGACGTATTCCTTGACGAAGCCGGGGGCCACGACGGTCAGAACATCTTCGAGCTTTTGCACCTTGGGGGCCTCGGTCTGCGTGGCTTCCGTGCTTTCGAGCACCAGCCGCACGCGGTCGACCCGGAGGATCCCCGCTACGTCGGTGCCGAGCATGGTCAGGAATTCGGTGAATTCCTTCGCGTCGAGCAGGCGGGTGATCGAGCGGTGCACCTGGTTTGTGCCGGCGAGGTTTTCGTAGGCGGCCGCGATCACCGAGCGGTGGGTGTCTTCGAGCCGGTCGAGGCGGTTTTGCAGCCGTTCCATCGCGATGCCGCGCATGTCGACGATGTTGCCGCCCATCTGCCGGTCATTGGCGGCAATCAGCGCGCGCATCAGGTCGCGGTCTTCCAGAATCAATTCCGGGTCTGCCAGCGCGCGGTCACGCCAATCGTCATGGGGAAAGAGCGGGGCGTCGGCCTCGGTGTTGCTCATGGATACTGCCTCAAGTCTTCTTGTTTGTTGGCAGTGGCATACCACGCGCAGGCTTGCGCGGGCCAGATTTTTTCGGTCGGCCCGCGAAGTTCATGGGGTGTGTTGCGCTTACACGATGGACTGCCCGGTCTTGGCCCAATCGGCCATGAACGCGTCGAGGCCCTTGTCGGTAAGCACGTGGTTGGCCATGGCCTTGATGACATTGGGCGGTGCCGTGGCGACGTCCGCGCCGATCAACGCGGCCTCTTTCATGTGGTTTGCGGAGCGGATCGAGGCTGTGAGGATTTCTGTGGAGAAATCATAGTTATCGTAAATCTGGCGGATCTCGGCGATCAGATCCATGCCGTCGATGTTGAGATCATCCAAGCGGCCCACAAAGGGCGAGATGAACGTGGCGCCGGCCTTGGCGGCCAGCAGTGCCTGGTTGGCAGAGAAGCACAGCGTCACGTTGACCATCCGGCCTTCGCCCGAGAGCACTTTGCAGGCCTGTAGCCCGGCCCATGTCAGCGGCACCTTGATGGTGATGTTGTCGGCGATCTTGGCCAGCTCGCGCCCTTCGGTGATCATGCCGTCGGCATCAAGGGCGACGGTCTCGGCCGAGACCGGACCGGGGACCATATCGCAGATCTCCTTGGTGACTTCCTTGATGTCGCGACCCGATTTCATGATCAGCGAGGGGTTCGTGGTCACGCCATCGACCATCCCCAATTCGTGCAGTTCACGGATCGCATCGACGTCGGCGGTATCCACAAAGAATTTCATTTGGCCGGTTCCTTTCGGGGGCAGGGTGTGATGGTTTAACGGTCTTCTATCGCATGGGGCGACGGGCCGGAAGGCATGCCTGACACAATGGACGCGCATTTCGACGAAGGCGATCTGGTCGGGGTTCTGACGGCGGAACCCATCGACCGCGTGCTTGACTACAAGGCCCCCGCGGGGGGGTGTTGGTTGGGCGCGTTTGTCGAGGTGCCCTTGGGGCCGCGCAAGGTTCTGGGCGTGGTCTGGGGCCAGGGGCGCGGCGATTGGGACATCGCCAAGGTGCGGTCGGTGAACCGGGTGCTGGACGTGGCTCCGATGCGCGCCGAGATGCGGGCGTTTCTGGAAAAAGCGGGGGCCTATACGCTGACGCCGATGAGCCTGATGCTGCGGCTGGCCACGCGCGCGCCGGGGCTGAGCGATCCGCCGTCGATGCGCAAGGTCTACCGGTTGGGGCAGGGCTCGCCAGACCGCATGACACCGGCCCGCCAAAGGGTCATCGACACGTTGGTGGAATACGGCGGGCTTGGTTTCACGTTGAAGGAATTGAGCGAGTTGGCCGGTGTGACCTCTTCGGTGGTGAAAGGGCTGGCCAAGCAGGGCGTTGTGGAGGAGGCCGACACGCCGCGCGATGCGCCTTATCTGCCGCTTGATCCGAACCTGCCGGGCAAGGATTTGACCGAGGATCAGGCGTCTGCGGCACAGGCATTGCGCGACGGATTGAAGGCGCGGCGCTATGGAACGGTTCTGCTGAAGGGGGTGACAGGGTCGGGCAAGACGGAGGTGTACCTGGAGGCGGTCGCGGAATGCCTGCGGCAGGGGCGGCAGGCCTTGGTGCTGTTGCCAGAGATTGCGCTGACCTCCGAATTCCTGACGCGGGTGAAGGCGCGGTTCGGGGCGGAGCCTGCGGAATGGCATTCCGGTGTAACGATGACAGAGCGGCGGCGGTGTTGGCGCATGGTCGGGCAAGGCGAAGCGCAGCTTGTCGTCGGGGCGCGATCCGCGTTGTTTCTGCCGTATCGGGATTTGGGGCTGGTCGTTGTCGATGAGGAACACGACACCTCTTACAAGCAGGACGAGGGGGCCTCGTACAACGCCCGCGACATGACGGTTCTGCGCGCGTCCCTGAACGACGCGCAGGTGGTTCTGGCCTCGGCCACGCCGTCTTTGGAATCCTGGGCCAATGCGACGGCGGGTAAGTACACGCGGCTTGATTTGACCAGTCGGTTCGGACCGCAGGACCTGCCGGAGATGGCTGCGATTGACATGCGGGCGGAGGATTTACCGGGGTCGTCGTGGATCTCGCCGTCGCTGGCCAGCGCAGTGGGGCAGCGGTTGCAGGACGGCGAACAGGCGCTTTTGTTCCTGAACCGGCGGGGGTTTGCGCCGGTGACGCTGTGCCGGGCCTGCGGCGAGATGGTCGGGTGTGATCATTGCGACGCGCGGATGGTCGAACACCGGTTTCAAAAGCGCCTGATCTGCCATCAATGCGGCGAGACGAAGCCTGTGCCCGAGGCCTGCCCATCGTGCGAAGTTGAGGGGAAGATGGCTGCTGTTGGCCCGGGCGTGGAGCGCATCGCCGAAGAAGCGGAGGCGCTGTTTCCCGATGCGAAGATGGCGATTTTGTCGTCGGACCTGTTCGGGTCGGCACGAGCGTTGAAACAACAGATCGAAGAGCTGGCCCATGGCGATACGGACCTGATTATCGGGACGCAATTGGTGGCGAAGGGGCATAACTTTCCCCGTCTGACGCTGGTGGGGGTCGTAGACGCGGATCTGGGCCTTCAGGGCAGCGATTTGCGCGCGGCAGAGCGGACGTTTCAACTGATGCGGCAAGTCGCGGGGCGTGCCGGGCGGGCCGAGAAGCCGGGGCAGGCGTTGTTGCAGACGTTTCAGCCCGAGCATCCGGTGATCCGGGCGATCTTGAGCGGCGACGAGGAAGGGTTCTGGCGGACCGAGGCAGCCGAGCGCGAGGCGGCGGGGATGCCGCCTTACGGGCGATTGGCCGGGATCATCATCTCGTCGACGGAAGCGGCGGCGGCGTTCGATCTGGGCACGCATCTTGCGCGCAACGACGGGCCGATCCGGGACGCGGGCGGGATCGTCTATGGCCCGGCGCCAGCGCCGATTGCCCGGGTGCGGGGACGGCATCGGGTGCGGCTTTTGGTGAAGGCGCCCAAGGGTGTGGCGTTGCAACCGGCGATAAGCCGTTGGACTCAGGGGCTGAAATTGCCGGGGCATTTGCGGTTGGCGGTGGATATCGACCCGCAGAGCTTCTTCTGAGAATCGGTTTCCCAAACGGACCCCGCGCGCTAGAACCCTGCGGAACTATTCACAGGACGCGCCATGACCGCCCCCATCCGCCCCCAGCCCGGCATACTTGATATCGCGCTCTACCAGGGTGGGGCGTCGAAGATTGACGGCCATGACGATCCGCTGAAGCTGAGCTCGAACGAGAACCCATTTGGCCCGTCGCCTGCGGCGGTGGAGGCAATGGGACGGGCGCTGACCGACAGCCACCGGTATCCGTCGACGGATCACGGGCCGCTCCGCGCGGCGATTTCTGAGGTCTACGGCCTGGATTGCGAGCGCGTGATCTGCGGCGTTGGGTCAGACGAGGTGATCCATTTCCTGTGCCAGGCCTATGCCGGGCCGGGCGATGAGGTGCTTTATACGGAGCATGGGTTCGGGATGTACCGGATCAGCGCATTGGCCGCTGGTGCGCGCGCGGTGCAGGTGCCCGAGGCCGAGCGGCGTGTCGATCTGGATGCGTTGATCGGTGGCCTGTCGGAGCGCACGCGGCTCGTCTTCATCGCAAACCCGGCGAACCCGACAGCGACGATGTTGCAGAGCGGTGCAGTGGAACGTTTGGCCGATGCCCTGCCGGATCAATGCCTGCTGGTGCTGGACGGGGCCTATGCTGAGTTTGCGGACGGGTATGACGGCGGCAGGGCGCTTGTGGATAAGCGCAACAACGTGGTGATGACGCGTACGTTTTCCAAAGCTTACGGGCTTGGTGGTCTACGGGTCGGGTACGGGTACGGCCCGGGCCATGTGATCGATACGCTCAACCGTATTCGCGGACCGTTCAACCTGTCGGGCTTGGCCTTGGCGGGGGCGGAGGCTGCGGTGCGGGACCGTGATTGGGTTGCGATGTGTATACGTGTAAATACCGATGAGCGCGCGCGGTTGACCGGAGGTCTGCGGCAGCTTGGGATTGACTGCGACGACAGTTTTGCAAATTTCGTATTGGCACGGTTTGCGGATGAGGCAGAGGCTGATGCGGCTGATGCTTATCTCAAATCGCAGGGCGTCATCGTGCGTGCACCGAAGAGCTATGGCCTCCCGCATTGCCTACGGATCACGGTCGGGCGGCCCGAGGACAATGACCGTGTGTTGGCGGCGCTGGCGTCCTTTAAGGGGGCGGAATGAGTGTGATTTACCAACGTGTTGCGTTGATCGGGCTCGGGTTGATTGCGGGGTCCATGGCTCATGCCATGCGGCGCAGAGGCGACCTGGTGGGGGAGATCGTGGGCACCGCGCGATCAAGCGAAACGCGTGACATCGCGCGTGACATCGGCCTGTGCGACCGCATCGTGGACAGTGCGGCCGAGGCGGTTTCGGGCGCCGATCTTGTGGTGCTTGCCGTGCCCGTCGGCGCGATGGCAGCGGTCGCCGCCGAGATCGCACCGCACCTGGAGGCCGGCGCAACGGTCACGGATGTGGGATCGGTCAAACGCGAGGTGGTGGAAGCGATTGGCCCGCATCTTCCGGACAACGTCCACTTCGTTCCGGGCCATCCGTTGGCGGGCACCGAGCATTCGGGACCCCGGTCGGGCTTCGCAGAGCTGTTCGACAATCGCTACACGCTGCTGACGCCAGTCGAGGGCACGCCCCCCGAGGCGACCGATCGGTTGAAAAACCTGTGGACAGGCTGTGGAGCGATTGTGGAGGAGATGGACCCTGATCACCATGATCTGGTTCTTGCCGTCACGTCGCATACGCCGCACTTGATCGCCTACACGATGGTGGGGGTCGCGGATGATTTGCGCCGGGTCACCGACAGCGAGGTCATCAAATACTCCGCCGCGGGGTTTCGCGATTTCACGCGGATTGCGGCCAGTGATCCGACCATGTGGCGCGACGTTTTCCTGTCCAACAAAGAGGCGACGCTTGAGATCCTCGGGCGTTTCACGGAGGAACTCTTTGCCCTTCAACGTGCGATCCGGACGGGCGACGGGGATCATCTGCACGCCTATTTCACCCGGACGCGCGGCATTCGTCGCGGCATCATCGAGGCGGGTCAGGACACGGACGCGCCGAATTTTGGCCGGGGCGGTGTTACGAAGGAGCCGGTGGAATGATCTGGCGGGTCGCGGTCCTGGCGCTGGGTGTGACGCTTGCGACGCAGGTGTCGGCGCAGAGCGCGGATGGTGCGGATGCCTCTGCAACGGTGCAGGCACCGGCGGCGTCGCTACGGCCGATGGCACGGCCCGGAGGTTCACCTGTTCCTCCGCCCGAAGTTGCGGCGAGTGCCGCTGAGGACCCGCCCCAAAGCGCTCCCGTGGTTGCGGCCCAACCGCAAAATACAAGCGAGCAGCCCGGCATCCTGGGCAACCTGTTCCGCCCGCGCGCCGGGGCTTCGGCGCCGACGGTGGTGGGCGGCGGTGGATCGGCCTTGGCCGTGATCCGTTCGTTGCGGCCGAGCCTGCGGCCCGAGGGCCTTGAGGGGCGCGTGAGATCGGCCGCGACACGCAACACGCCGGGCACTGTCACGCGGCCCGGTCAAAGCAGTGGCTCGCTTTGCGGTGTGGTTGGGCTGCAAGGCGATGTGCTTGAGCCGATCACGGGTCGGATCAGCGGCTGCGGGATCCAGAATGCGGTGCGCCTGCGGGTGGTGCACGGGGTGCAATTGACCCAACCCGCGACGATCAATTGCACAACCGCGCAATCGGTCAGTCAATGGGTGCTCGACGCGGACGAGGTCATCGGCAACACCGGCGGCGGCATTGCGAACCTGCGGGTCGTGGCCAGCTACGCCTGCCGGACCCGCAATTCGCAGCGCGGCGCGCGCCTGTCGGAGCATTCGACCGGCAATGCGATTGATATCGCCGGGATTGGCTTGCAAAATGGCAATGAATTGAGCGTGTTAAACGATTGGCGTAGCGGCAATTCCGGGATCATGCGCAACCTGCACGAGGCCGCTTGCGGGACATTCGGAACGGTCCTTGGACCCGAATCCGACCGGTTTCACCAGGATCACTTCCACTTCGACGTGGCGTCGTATCGTTCGGGCGCCTACTGCCGTTAACGGATGCGCAGGGACGGCGCGGGGCCGATCGGCAGGGGGCCGATGAACGCGCGCCCGTTTGAGAAGTTGAGCGTCGCGTCGATGTTTTCTGCGCTGCCGTTCATGCCTGCGAGCACTTCCAGCATGGCTTCGGCGGTGGGGCGGATGCGCTCCGGCAAAAGCCCTGCATTCGTGGCAAGATCGACCATGGCGCGCCAGTTCTCGGCCCGGACCGCAAGCGCGCCTTCAGGCACGCCGCCCGCCGTCACGTCGAGGGTGCCGGTGGCGCGAAACAGCATGTCGCCCCAATTCGCGCTGATCTGCTCGATCTCAAGCTGTGTGGGTTGCGGGCGGGCGACCTCGATGGCGGCCATATCCCATGGGGCGTCGAAACGGGCGCGGATCGCGAGCCCGAATTGCGCGATCAGCTCCGGCAGAACGCCCGCTGGATCGAGCGTGTTGCGCACGGCCTGCGGCGGGTCAAGGTCGACGGCGGTCAGGACAATATCGTAGCGGTTCGTGTCCCCGGCCATATCGGCAATGCTCAGGTCGGCTGACGCCAAGGCAAGGGTCCAGCCGAGTGAAGAGGACACCGAAAGCTCCGTCAGCGCCCCGTCGAGCCCATCGAGCGCGAAATTCGAGGTCGGACGCAGGTCGAGATCGGCAAACATCTCGGTGCTGGTCAGGGTCAGACGTTCTGCCGGAGAGGCGAGAATCTGCGCGTCGGGGAAGGTGGCCGTGATCCGGTCGAGGCGGTGCACCTCCTGCGCCAATTGGAAGCGCGGCGTGGACCAGGCCAGCCCGGTTTCGGGATCGGCCAGTTGCAGATCCGTGAAATCGGTCTCGAACGTAAGCGGAAAGCCTTCGACGCTGACATCAGCGACGTTCACAACCCAGCCTTCGATCTGCCGATCATCCAGCCAGCGGGTCGCTGCCGTTTGCATGGTCATGGCGGCCACGGCCCAGGCTATACCGCCAAGCCCGGCAAGCACGACAATCAGGATCAAAAGGCGCTTCATCACTCTCCCCCTTGGCGCATCTATCCCCTATACCGACGGGGCACGACAAGGACCTTTCCATGACTTCACCGCTTTGGGTTTTCGGCTATGGCTCGCTTTTGTGGAATCCGGGCTTTCCGGTGGCCGAAACGCGGATTGCGCGTCTGCATGGCTGGCACCGTTCGTTTTGCATGACCTCCATCCATCATCGCGGGACCGAGGCCGATCCGGGGCTGGTCCTGGCGTTGGATGAAGCGCCGGGCGCGTTTTGCGACGGGTTGGCCTTGCGGGCCGAGGCAGGCACGGAAGACGCGACATTGGCCTATTTGCGCGAGCGGGAGTTGATTTCGTCGGCCTATCTGGAAACCCGGTTGGAGGTCGAATTTCGCGGCGGCGCGCGGCAATCGGATGTCCTCGCCTATGTGATCGACCGCAGCCACGAGCAATATTGTCAGCATTCGTTGGACACCCAGGCGCGGATCATCGCGGGTGCCCATGGCGGGCGTGGGCCGAACGACGAATACCTCTACAACACCGCCGCACATCTGGACGAATTGGGGATCGGGGATGATGACCTCGATACGCTTGTGATGCAGGTGCGCGGATTGCGACAGACGGGTTAAGGCTTTTGTTGGCGAAACCGTTCGACACGGTGTAAGGTTTCGCCAGACACGACCAAAGAGCGATTTGAAACGCCATGGCGAGCAGCAGAGAGGGCGCAGGGGCGCCTCGGTTCACACGTCCGACCCAGCAGATTGTGCTGATGGTGATCATCCTTGCGCTGGTGGTCGCAGGCGGCGTGGTGGTCTGGCCAAGTGTGGAGCCGGTGTTCCTTTCGGCGCCGTTCCTGAACGGGACCATCGGCATCGTGTTCATCGTCGGTGTCTTCGCGACGTTCTTTCAGGTGATCCAACTCTTCTCATCGGTGGCCTGGATCGAGCAATTGGCTGGCGGGGCCGCTGCGACAACGGGGGAAAAACCGCCCCGATTGCTGGCGACGATGACCGGTGTGGCGCGGATGCGCGGCAACCGCATGCAGGTGACGCCTGCGTCGGCGAAATCGGTGCTGGATTCCGTCGGCGCGCGGATGGAAGAAAGCCGTGATATCACGCGATACATCGCCAACCTTCTGATTTTTCTGGGCCTTTTGGGAACATTCTTTGGCTTGGCCACGACGGTTCCGGCGGTCGTCGAGACGATCCGGTCGCTCCAGCCGACCGATGGCGAGGAAGGGTTGGCTGTTTTTGGTCGGTTGATGGACGGCCTTGAAGATCAGTTGGGCGGCATGGGTACGGCGTTTGCCTCATCGCTTCTGGGCCTGGCGGGATCGCTAGTGGTGGGGCTGTTGGAGCTTTACGCGGGCCATGGGCAGAACCGCTTCTACCGCGAATTGGAGGAATGGCTGGCGTCGATCACGCGTGTGTCGTTCTCGTCGGCTGAGGGCGACGGGGCCGTCGACAAGGCTGCGATCGCCACGGTTCTGGACCATATGGTCGACCAAATGGACACGCTGCAATCGCTTTTTGCACAATCCGAGACGCGGCGCACCGCGACCGAGCGGCGCCTGTTGGACCTTTCGCAATCCATCGAAGGTTTGACCCAACGTCTTGGCTCCGACCCCGGGCAATCCGCCGTGACCGAACGCCTGGTTGCGGCGCAGGACCGGTTGTCGGCTTCGTTGGATGGGCTGGCGACGGAAAACGGGTTGGACGATGAAAGCCGCAATCGGCTCCGGTCGATTGACGTGCAATTGTTCAAGCTATCTGAGGCGATGGGTGCGAGCCGCGATGCCGAAGTTATGGGGCTGCGTGGTGACATTGCGAACCTGACCCATGCGCTTGAGGCGCTGACACAAGCCGCCCGCGCGCCGGTTCAAGCCCGGTCGCGTCGTCAGGCGCAGGGCGAGTAGCCATGGCCTTTCATCGGGGCGCACGCCAAGGCATGTCGGGCACGATCTGGCCCGGGTTCGTCGATGCGATCACGGCCCTTTTGATGGTGATGATATTCGTTTTGTCGATCTTCATGATCATGCAATTCGTCCTCTCCGAAGAAATCAGCTCGCAAGATGATGAGTTGGACGCGTTGACCGCGCAGGTGAATCAATTGGCCGAGGCGTTGGGGCTGGAAGAGGCCCGGGCCGGCGATTTGGAAAGCCGCGTGGCGACCCTGACCGGATCCCTGTCGGCGGCGGAAGCGGCGGCCGAAGCGCAAGAGGCGGTCATCGCGTCATTGACCGCCGAGCGCGCCGCGCAGGCCGCGCGGATCGTAGCGTTCGAAGAACAGGTCGCGGGCTTGTTGGCACAGAACACGGACCTGTCGGCGGGGCTGAGCGAGGCCGAGGCCGCGTTGACCGAGGCGCTGTCGGAAACCGAGGCGTTGAACCTTGCGCTGGCCAGCGCGCGTGCCGAAATCGACGCAACCGCGGAAGCGGCCCGATTGGCCGCGGCCCGGCGTGAGGCGTTGGAGGCCTTGATCGCCGACCTTGAAGCACAGGCGGCACAAAGCGATGCGTCACTCGCGGATGCCATGGCAGCTTTGGCACGTGGAGAGACCCGCACTGAGGCGCTTGCAGCACAGTTGCAAGACGCGGAAACCGACCTGTCCGAAGCGGAAGCGGCCCGGTTGGCGGAGCAGGCGGCGGCGGCGGCTTTGCGCGACCGGTTGAGCGGTTTGGAGACCGAATTGTCCGAAGAGGAGGCCGCGCGTCTGGCGGAGGCGGCGGCGGCGGAGGCCTTGCGTCAAAGGCTGCAGGATGCCGATGCAGAGCTTACGGCGATGACGCTTGCGCTTGAGGAGCAGCGCCAGCGGGCGGAGGATACGCTTACTCTTTTGGCGGCGGCTGAGGCGGCGCGCGAGGATCTGACGTCGCGATTGGGGAATGTGACTGCGGAGGCGTCGGATGTGTCGGACGAGCTTGCGACATTGGAGGCGCAACTGGTTGCGGCCTTGGCGGCGCAACAAGCGACAGACACGGAATTGGCGGAGGCACTGAGCGAGGCGGAGGCGCGCGCGGTTCTGTTGGCGCAAGCGAACCGGGAGTTGGACGCAGCGCAAAGCGCGTCGGCCGAAAGCGCGCGGCAAGTGGCACTGTTGAACGAACAGGTTGCCGCGTTGCGCGCACAGCTGGGGTCGCTGGAAACGCTTTTGGATCAAGCGGATGAGCGGGACGTGGAGGCGCAGGTGCAGATCTCGTCGCTTGGCTCGCGGCTCAACACCGCCTTGGCTCAACTGGCGGCGGAAGAGCGCGCAAACGCGGTGCTTGAGGCGGCTGAGGCGGAGCGGTTGGCGGCGGAGGCGCAGGAATTGGAGCGGTATCGGTCGGAGTTTTTCGGGCGGCTGCGCGAGCTTTTGGAGGGGCGCGAGGGGGTTCGGATTGATGGGGACCGGTTCGTGTTCTCGTCAGAGGTGCTGTTCGAAGTGGGCTCGGCCGATCTTGCCGCCGAAGGCCTCCAGCAAATTCAAGGCGTCGCAGATCTCTTGCTGGAGGTGGCGGACGAAATTCCGGCGGAGATTGACTGGATTATCCGGGTCGATGGCCACACGGATGACCAACAGATCCGGCCAGGTGGCGCATTTTCCAATAATTGGGAGCTGAGCCAGGCGCGGGCCTTGTCGGTTGTGCTCTATATGTCTGAAAACCTTGGGATTCCGCCGTCACGGCTGGCGGCGACGGGGTTTGGTGAACACCGTCCGATTGCGTCAAACGCCACAGCGGAAGGGCAGGCGTCGAACCGGCGGATCGAGTTGAAACTGACCGAACGGTGAGCGCCGGGATGCGTTCCGGCGAATGCATTTGCGTTCCATTGGACAGTTAATGCGCGAAAAACATGTCCAGATGAACGGGGTTTGGGGTGGGATGCTCACGCGCGGGATCTGCGTTCAGGGGAGCGGATCTGCGGTCATGTGAGCGGAGGTTTCACCGCCGCGGGGATCGGCAAAGGAAAAGGGGCCAGTGCATCTTACACCGGCCCCTTCTTTCTGGCTCTGGTCCGTTTGGTTCAGTCGGCCGTGAGAAGTGGCGGCTTTTTCTTTGATGACAGGCGCGGGCTTCCCGGCTCTTCGATGCGCAGTTCGATTTCGCCATCCTTGACGCCAACCTTGACGTTACCGCCTTTGGCCAGCTTGCCGAAGAGAAGCTCTTCCGCCAAGGGCTTCTTGATGTGTTCCTGGATCACGCGGCCGAGCGGGCGGGCGCCCATGCGGTCGTCGTAGCCCTTGTCGGCCAGCCATTCCGCGGCGGGCTTGGTGAGCTCGATGGTGACGTTGCGGTCCATCAATTGCGCCTCAAGCTGAAGCACGAACTTCTCGACAACTTGCAGGATCACATCCTTGGGCAGCGCGCCGAAGGAGATGACGGCATCGAGGCGATTGCGGAACTCTGGTGTGAACGTCCGCTCGATGGCTGCGGTATCCTCGCCCTCGCGCCGGTCGCGACCGAAGCCGATGGCCGCCTTGGCCTGCTCTGCAGCGCCTGCGTTGGAGGTCATGATCAGGACCACGTTGCGGAAATCGACGGAGCGCCCGTTGTGATCGGTCAGCGTGCCGTGATCCATGACCTGCAACAGGATATTGAAGACATCGGGGTGCGCTTTCTCGATTTCGTCGAGCAACAAAACGCAATGCGGATGCTGGTCGACGCCATCGGTCAGAAGACCGCCCTGATCAAAGCCGACATAGCCCGGAGGCGCGCCGATGAGACGGGAGACAGCGTGTTTTTCCATGTATTCCGACATGTCGAACCGCATCAATTCAACACCGAGCGTATCGGCCAATTGCTTGGCTACCTCGGTCTTACCCACACCGGTCGGACCGGCGAAGAGGTAATTGCCGATGGGCTTCTCGGGTTCCCGCAGGCCCGCACGGGCCAGCTTGATGGCCGACGACAACGCTTCGATGGCCTTGTCCTGCCCGAAAACGACCCGCTTGAGCGACACTTCGAGGTCCTTGAGAACCTCGGCATCATCCTTGGACACGTTCTTGGGCGGGATGCGGGCGATCTTGGCCACGACATCTTCGATTTCCTTGGTGCCGATGGTCTTGCGCCGCTTGGATTCGGCGACAAGGTGTTGCGCCGCGCCTGCCTCGTCGATCACGTCGATGGCCTTGTCGGGCAGCTTGCGATCGTTGATGTATCGGCTGGACAGCTCCACCGCGGTCTTGATCGCATCGGCGGTGTATTTAACGGAGTGATGATCCTCGAAATAGGGCTTCAGGCCGCGCAGGATTTTCACGGCATCTTCCACCGAAGGCTCGGTCACGTCGATTTTCTGGAACCGGCGCGACAGCGCACGGTCCTTTTCGAAATGCTGACGATACTCCTTGTAGGTGGTGGACCCCATACAGCGCAGGCCGCCGCCCTGAAGCGCGGGCTTGAGCAGGTTGGAGGCATCCATCGCGCCGCCCGACGTGGCACCGGCCCCGATAACGGTGTGGATTTCGTCGATGAAAAGAACGGCATCGGGATGGTCTTCAAGTTCCTTGACCACGGCTTTGAGGCGTTCTTCGAAATCGCCGCGATAGCGGGTTCCGGCCAGAAGCGCGCCCATGTCGAGCGAATAGATCGTGGCGCCAAGCAGCACCTCGGGCGTTTCGCCTTCGACGATCTTCTTGGCGAGGCCTTCCGCGATGGCAGTTTTGCCCACGCCGGGATCGCCCACCAGAAGCGGGTTGTTCTTGCGGCGGCGGCAGAGCACCTGAATGCAGCGTTCAACCTCGTGGCTGCGCCCGATCAGGGGATCAACGTCGCCCTTGGTCGCCTTGGCGTTGAGGTCGACGCAATATTTGGCGAGCGCGGATTCCTTGGCGTCGCCGTCGGCGTCGCCGCCCTGGACCGCCTGCGCGTCTTCTTCTTCATCTTCGGCCCCGGAGACCGGGCGGGCTTCGCCATAGGACGGGTCCTTGGCCACGCCATGGGCGATAAAGTTGACCGCGTCGTAGCGGGTCATGTCCTGCTCCTGCAGGAAGTAGGCGGCGTTGGACTCGCGTTCGGCGAAGATCGCGACGAGCACGTTTGCGCCGGTCACTTCGGTACGCCCGGAGGATTGAACGTGGATCGCGGCGCGTTGAATCACGCGCTGGAACGCCGCGGTGGGCACCGCTTCGGACCCTTCGACATCGGTTTCCAGGGTCGAAAGATCATCGTCGATGAACTTCACAAGCGTTTCGCGAAGGATTTCGACGTCGACCGAGCAGGCCTTCATGACCTTCTGCGCGTCGGGTTCGTCGATCAGGGCAAGCAGCAAGTGTTCCAGCGTCGCAAGCTCGTGACGACGAGCGTTGGCGTTGGCCAGGGCCGCATGGATGGCCTGTTCCAGTGTGGTCGAAAAAGATGGCACGTTGCGTGCTCCTTTCGTCTGCATCGAGGGGGCGCAAGCCACCTCTCGATCGTGGCCTCATATGATTAAGTTTTGCTTTCCGCGCGGAGGTTTCAAGAAAAAACGCATCAACGGTCCGTGTTCTGGGTCGCAAGATGCTGAGATTAAAAGGTTAATCCGGCGTAAGGTCTTGGGGTTGCACGATTTTCCAGCAAGATGCTGCAAAGGTAATCAAAACGCGTCTTTTCGGGATCGGATCTCGGCAAAGACGCGGGCGGGGGCTGCACCGGCCATCCCGAGGGAGGCGGCGACGCCGGGATCGGTTGCGCGGAGGAACGGATTGGTGGCCAATTCCTGGGCGAGGCTGGAGGGCACGGTCGGTGCGCCCGCGGAGCGGGCTGCGGTGATCGTGTCTATGCGAGAGATAAGGTTTTGATTGTCGGGTTCAATGGTCACGGCGAAGCGCGCATTCGCGGCGGTGTATTCATGGCCGGAATAGATCATGGTCTCGGGCGGCAGGGCGGCGAGCTTCTGCAGGCTTTGCCACATCTGATCCGGTGTGCCTTCGAAGAGCCGTCCGCAGCCAAGCGCCATGAGGCTGTCGGCGGTGAAAGCGGCCCCGGCGGTGGGGGCGACGAAGGCGAGGTGGTTGTCGCAATGGCCCGAAACATCGAGGACCTGCACCGCGATGTCGCCGATCTGGAACGTGTCGCCTTCGGCCAAAGGGTGATCGAGCGGGGGCAGGCGGGCGGCATCCGCGCCGCAGCCGTAGATATGCGCGCCTGTGGCACCCTTCAGTGCATCGACGCCCTGGATGTGGTCCCAATGGTGGTGGGTGATCAGAATTTGGCTGAGGCTCCAGCCGCGGGCGTCCAGCTCGGCGAGGATCGGCGCATGATCGGGCACGTCGACGCAGGCGGTGGCCCCGGTGCCGGGATCGTGGAGCAGGAAGGCGTAGTTGTCGGACAAGCAGGCAATGGTGATGATCTGCGGTTCGGTCATGGTAATCGCGCCCCGGTTGGTTATCTTCCGAGAAAGCCTGCGCTATGGCGCGGCGGGGTTCAAACGGAAAACGGGCATGCATCTCGACGTACTTGACCTGCGGCAATTTTATTACCGCACGCGGCTTGGCCGGATCGCGCAGAAAGCGGTGCGGGAGCGGATGCTGAAGATGTGGCCGGATGCGAAGGGGCAGACGGTGGTAGGCTTCGGCTTTGCGGTGCCGTTGTTGCGCCCGTATCTGGCCGATGCAGCGCGGGTGATCGCGCTGATGCCCGGCGAGCAGGGGGTGATGCCATGGCCCGCGGGGTTGCAGAATGTCTCGGCCCTGTGCCGGGAGGGGCTTTGGCCGGTGCAAAGCGAGAGCGTCGACAAGTTGGTGTGCCTGCATGGCGTGGAGACGTCGGAGCATCCGGCGGCGGTTCTGGAGGAATGCCAGCGGGTGCTGGCGCCGGGCGGGCGCGCGTTGTTCATCGTGCCGAACCGGTCGGGGCTCTGGGCGCGCCGCGACGGGACGCCCTTTGGTTTCGGGCGGCCCTATTCGCTGGGGCAGTTGGAGGCGCAGCTCAAACACCATGATTTCGTGCCAGAACGCCATGCGGCGGCGTTGTTTTCGCCGCCGTCGCATCAACGGTTCTGGCTGCGATCGTCGGACATGCTGGAACGGATCGGTGGCAAGCTGACCCGAAGCCGGGCGGGCGGGGTGATCTTGCTGGAAGCCTCAAAGCAGGTACCGGCGCGGCCAAGGCCGGGGCTGGCGGAACGCGTGAAGCGCCCGCTTCGGGTACTGGAGGGCACGGCAAAGCCTGCGGGCGTGTCGGGACGCGACGCGCAGTGATCTGCGTCCTTTACTATAGCGACACCGGGCACACCCGCGCCTTGGCCGAGGCTGTCGTCGACGGGATTGGGGCCGATGGGATCGGGGCGGCGCGGCTTGTGGATGTGGCGCGGATCGGTGCGGAGGATTGGGCGGCGCTGGATGCGGCCCCGGCAATTGTGTTCGGCGCGCCGACATACATGGGGTCCACGGCCGCGCGGTTCGACCTGATCCTGGAAGAGGCCGCAAACCGGTGGGACACGGGGCGATGGGCCAACAAGATCGCCGCCGGGTTCACGGTGGCGGTGCATCCGTCGGGGGACAAGATGAATGCGCTGGTGCGGCTTGCGGTATTTGCGGCGCAGATGGGCATGATCTGGGTCGGGCAATCGGAGATCGGCGCGCCGGTGAAGCCCGGTCGCGCGGGCATCAACCGGGACGGGTCGTGGTTGGGGCTTATGGCGACAGAGCCGGTCAGTGACGGGGATCTTGAGACGGCGCGCGTTTTTGGGGCGCGGGTGGCGGGCGCGAGTGCGCGGTGGAGCGTGGGGGCGTAACCGCCGAGGCGTAGGAGAGAGGGACCAAGCGTTCCATTATGACGTCAGACGCGTGAGGATATGTCGGTACAAGTCGCCGTCTGCTTTGGCCACGGTGGGTTCGGCGATGCAGGGTCCATCCAGATCCAGCGACCCCACCGCGACGATGTGGTGCGCGATCTCGGGTGGCGTGGTTTCATCGATGCATCCGGTCTTCCAGTCATGGAAGGCGGAGGAATAGCGCACGGCGGCCCTGCTGGCCGGCAGATCCAGGAGCCCGCCTTCGGCAAAGAATGCCAGCCCGTCGCCCATGTCTTCGCCAAGAATCCTGAGCCTGTCGCCCAAACGATGCTTCAGGATCGCAACAAACACGATTGCCGCCGAGAATGTGAATTTGTCCACAAGTACGACCACCTGCCGCCGTGCAGATCCGGCAATGGCGTCGATCAGAGGCATGGTTTTCAGAAAGTCGCCACCGGTATTCCCGCGGACATCAATCAGGAGAGGTGAATGTGCATGGGCCGTCACCTGCTCGGCCGCATTTGAGATCGCTTTTGCGAGCGCGGTTTCGCCAGGGTCAAAGAAACTCGGAAGCGCGATTGAAAGCCCGATCCCCGTCCCTGTGATGATCTTCACAAACGTCCCCGGTTCCCAGGCCGGATCGGCCCTGCCATGCTCGGACCTGGGGTAGAGGGTCGATGCGAGCGCCGTATTTTCATGGTCGACTTTCAGGTCGATGATCTGCCCATCCGCGTCTTGCAAGCGGTATTCGGTTGCGCCGCCTTTCGACGGAAATCCCAACTGCGCCAAGGCATAGGGCCACGCGAGCAGGATCGACCCGATGACCCGTTTGCGTTGCGGCGTTCCGGCGAGGAACCGCCCTGCGGCGCTTTCAATCTGGCGGACGGGTGTTCCGTTGACCGCGACCAGCGCCCCAGTTGACGCCGTGATGTCCGGGGCTGCGAAAACCAGGTGGACGCTTGACGCAATGCTCACGAATCTGAGCGGAAGCACCCGGATAGCGGTGTTAGGGATAAAGCGTGTGTGGCCGTTGTCAGGCAGCGCCATAAGGCGCATCACGGACAGGAGAAACGCGTTTTTGTCACCGTCCCGTGCATGCCGCCTTGCGTCCTCGATGCAGCTGTCCAAGACCGCCCTTTCTATCCGCCGAAAGCTGGGATCGGCGGGCAAGACAATTTGCAGGAGTTGCTCCAGGTCCTGCTGGAGGTCTTGATCGGGGGACATGGCTGCAGACTGCGCATGGCTGCGTGCCAGTGTCTATGCCGGGTGTGTGTTGAGGATGAACGACAGGCCGCGCAATACGATCTCGCCCGGACCCGGGCCCCGCACGGCCCCGCCCCCCTGGCCGCTGAGACGGTATCGCGTGCGACGTGAGGTCGGTGGACGCACGGCGGCGGCGGGTTCGTTTTGCCCGGCTGGCCGGTGCGGACAGGGCGAGACCGGCCCGAAAAACACGGAAACAGGCCCAGAATCGAGCCTTTGGGCCGCCGGATTTGCCCGGGCAAAGCGCCGCAGCGTGGCGGAGTTGAGTTAAGCCTTTGAAACCAGGAGATTTTCAACCAGAGAGGACGTATGCAGACCCTGTTGCAGCGCCGCAAACCCTCTGCTACACCCCGCCCGAATTCACAGGGGAGTGATGGTCCTGCGCCATCACCACAGGGATCGCCCGGGGGGCAGCGGCGCTGCCAACCTACCCGGGCGTAACGTCTGAAATGAGCGCGCCGTCGAGCGCGACGCATACGAAAGGGGTCTTCGTGAGCGAACCAGCTTCGATCTCGACCGGCATTGCCGCGCGCTATGCGACTGCGATGTTCGAATTGGCGTCTGAAGAAAAGGCGCTGCCCGCGCTGGAATCCGACATTGATGCCCTCGACGCCGCGCTCGCCGACAGTGCCGAGCTGCGCGATGTGATCCATTCGCCGATCTACGGGCGCGAGGAAACCGCAGCGGCCATCGGCGGTGTGGCCGACAAGATGGGCCTGAACGCGATCACCGGCAACACACTGCGCCTGATGGCATCCAAGCGGCGGTTGTTCGTGCTGCCCGCGCTTCTGACGGCGCTGCGCGAGAAGATCGCGGAGCACAAGGGCGAGGTGACGGCAGAGGTGACCTCGGCCAAGGCGTTGACGAAAACCCAGATGGACAGGCTGGCCAAGACGCTGAAGGCGTCGGTGGGCAAGTCCGTGAACCTGAAAGCGACCGTTGATGAGAGCATCATCGGCGGTCTTGTTGTTAAAGTTGGCTCGAAGATGATCGACACGTCGATCCGCTCCAAGCTCAACGCACTCCAGAACACGATGAAAGAGGTCGGATAACATGGCGATCCAAGCAGCTGAGATTTCTCAGATCCTCAAGGACCAGATCAAGTCGTTCGGTCAGGACGCACAGGTTGCCGAAGTTGGCCGCGTTCTGTCCGTCGGCGACGGTATCGCGCGGGTCTACGGCCTCGACAACGTGCAGGCCGGTGAGATGGTCGAATTCCCCGGCGGCATTCAGGGTATGGCCCTGAACCTGGAAGCCGACAACGTGGGTGTTGTGATCTTCGGCTCCGACCGGGACATCAAGGAAGGCGACACAGTCAAGCGCACGAATTCGATCGTGGACGTGCCGGCGGGCAACGGCCTTCTGGGGCGTGTTGTGGACGGCCTTGGCAATCCGCTTGACGGGAAGGGGCCGATTGACGCCTCCGAGCGTCGGATCGCGGACAGCAAGGCACCCGGCATCATCCCACGCAAGTCGGTGCACGAACCAATGGCGACCGGCCTGAAGGCCATCGACGCGATGATCCCCGTTGGCCGTGGCCAGCGCGAGTTGATCATCGGCGACCGTCAGACGGGCAAGACCGCCGTGGCGCTTGACACGATCCTGAACCAGAAGAGCTACAACGAAGCGGCCGGCGACGATGAGAGCAAGAAGCTCTACTGCATCTACGTGGCCGTGGGTCAGAAGCGCTCGACCGTGGCGCAGCTGGTGAAGAAGCTCGAAGAAACCGGCGCGATTGAATATTCGATCGTTGTGGCCGCAACTGCGTCGGATCCGGCGCCGATGCAGTTCCTCGCGCCCTACGCGGCGACGGCGATGGCGGAGTTCTTCCGTGACAACGGGCGGCACGCCCTGATCGTTTATGACGATTTGTCCAAGCAGGCGGTGTCGTATCGTCAGATGTCGCTGCTGCTGCGCCGTCCGCCGGGCCGCGAAGCCTATCCGGGTGACGTTTTCTACCTGCACTCGCGCCTTTTGGAGCGGTCCTCGAAGCTGAATGAGGACAATGGTGGCGGCTCGCTGACGGCGTTGCCGATCATCGAGACGCAGGGCGGCGACGTTTCGGCGTTTATTCCGACCAACGTGATCTCGATCACCGATGGTCAGATCTTCCTTGAGACGGAATTGTTCTTCCAGGGCATCCGCCCGGCTGTGAACACCGGTCTGTCGGTGAGCCGCGTTGGATCGTCAGCACAGACCAAGGCGATGTCCTCGGTCGCGGGCCCGGTGAAGTTGTCGCTGGCGCAATATCGCGAGATGGCGGCGTTTGCGCAGTTCGGTTCGGACCTTGATGCGTCGACGCAGGCGCTTCTGGCCCGAGGCGCGCGCCTGACCGAGATGATGAAGCAGCCGCAATATTCGCCGCTGACCAATGCCGAGATCGTCACGATGATCTTTGCGGGCACGAACGGGTATCTCGACAAGATCGACGTCTCGGATGTGGGTCGGTTCGAGGAGGGTCTGCTGACCTTCATGCGGGCACAGAAGAAAGACGTGCTCGATTGGATCACCAACGAAGATCCGAAGATCAAGGGCGATGCGGCGGACAAGCTCAAGGCCGCCATCGACGAATTCGCCGCTGACTTCGCATAAGGGAGATCGGGTGTGCCCAATCTCAAGGACCTAAAAAACCGGATCGCGTCGGTCAAATCGACCCGCAAGATCACCAAGGCGATGCAAATGGTCGCCGCTGCGAAACTGCGCCGGGCGCAGGACGCGGCGGAGATGGCGCGTCCCTATGCCGAGAAGATGGAGGCCGTGATGGGCGGCCTCGCCGCCGCGGTTGGCGATGCCGAGGGCGCGCCGCGTCTTCTGGCGGGCAACGGCCGCGATCAGGTGCATCTGCTGGTGGTGATGACGGCGGAGCGGGGCCTCTGCGGGGGCTTCAATTCGACGATCGTGCGCAAGGCGCGCAGCCATGCCGAAGAGCTTCTGGCGCAGGGCAAGACGATCAAGATCCTGACCGTTGGCAAAAAGGGCCGCGAACAGATCAAGCGCGACTATGCCGAGCAGATGATCGGGCACGTTGATCTTTCGGATGTGAAACGGCTTGGCTATGCCAATGCGGCAGAGATCGCGTCGGACGTTTTGGCACGGTTCGAGGCGGATGAATTCGACGTCGCCACGATCTTCTACAACCGCTTCCAATCGGTGATCAGCCAGGTGCCGACGGCAACGCAGATCATCCCGGCGGTTTTCGAGCCGACGGATGGCGACGAAGGCGGTCCGCTTTACGACTACGAGCCCTCGGAAGAGGCGGTGTTGGAAGATCTTCTGCCGCGCGGTGTCGCGACACAGATTTTCACGGCCCTGCTGGAAAACGGGGCGTCCGAGCAAGGGGCGCGGATGTCCGCGATGGACAACGCAACCCGCAACGCCGGTGAAATGATCGACCGCTTGACCATCGAGTATAACCGCTCGCGTCAGGCCGTGATCACCAGCGAGCTCATTGAAATCATCTCGGGCGCCGAAGCGCTTTAACGACGGAGAGACGACTTATGGCAAATGCAGTCGGCAAAATCACGCAGGTCATCGGCGCTGTCGTTGACGTGCAGTTCAGCGATCACCTGCCGGAGATCCTGAACGCGCTTGAGACGGACAATGGCGGCAAGCGCCTTGTGCTTGAGGTGGCTCAGCACCTCGGCGAGGGCACGGTGCGCACCATCGCGATGGACGCGACCGAAGGTCTGGTGCGTGGTCAGGAAGTGACCGACACCGACGGTCCGATCATGGTGCCGGTGGGCAACGCGACGCTTGGCCGTATCCTGAACGTTGTGGGCGAGCCCGTGGACGAAGGCGGCCCGGTCAACGCGGACGAAAAGCGTGCCATCCACCAGGATGCGCCCGAGTTCAACGAGCAGTCGACCGAGTCGGAAGTGCTTGTGACGGGCATCAAGGTTGTGGACCTGCTGGCGCCCTACGCGAAAGGCGGCAAGATTGGCCTCTTCGGCGGTGCCGGCGTGGGCAAGACGGTTCTGATCATGGAGCTGATAAACAACATCGCGAAGGTGCACTCGGGCTATTCCGTATTTGCCGGTGTTGGCGAGCGGACGCGTGAGGGCAACGACCTTTACCACGAGATGATCGAATCCAACGTGATCAAGCCCGAGAACCTTGAAGAGAGCCAGGTGGCTCTGGTCTACGGTCAGATGAACGAGCCTCCGGGGGCGCGTGCGCGCGTGGCGCTGACCGGTCTGACGCTGGCGGAACAGTTCCGCGATGCATCGGGCACGGACGTTTTGTTCTTTGTGGACAACATCTTCCGCTTCACGCAGGCCGGGTCCGAAGTGTCCGCGCTTCTGGGTCGTATCCCGTCTGCTGTGGGCTACCAGCCGACACTGGCGACCGACATGGGCGCGATGCAGGAACGGATCACCTCGACGAAATCGGGTTCGATCACGTCGATCCAGGCCGTTTACGTGCCTGCGGACGACCTGACCGACCCCGCACCGGCCACGACCTTCGCGCACCTTGATGCGACGACGGTTCTCAGCCGGGCGATTTCGGAGCTGGGGATCTATCCGGCGGTGGACCCGCTTGACAGTTCCTCGCGCCTGATGGACCCGCAGATCGTGGGCGAAGAGCATTATCAGGTGGCGCGTGACGTGCAGGGGATCCTGCAGCGTTACAAGTCGCTTCAGGACATCATCGCGATCCTCGGGATGGACGAATTGTCGGAAGAGGACAAGCTGACCGTGGCGCGGGCCCGGAAGATCCAGCGTTTCCTCAGCCAGCCGTTTGACGTGGCGAAGGTCTTCACCGGCTCCGACGGCATCCAGGTTCAGTTGGAAGACACGATCGCGTCGTTCAAGGCCGTGGTTGCGGGCGAATACGACCACCTGCCCGAAGGCGCCTTCTACATGGTTGGCGGCATCGACGAGGTGATCGCGAAAGCCGAGAAGATGGCTGCGGAAGCGGCCTGATTTAAGCCGCCCCGGTTCGCCGGGGCGGGTTTTGCAGACAACTGGAGCCGAATGATGGCAACCATGCAATTCGATCTCGTAAGCCCCGAGCGCCGTCTGGCCTCGATGGAGGTGACCGAGGTGCAGATCCCCGGCGCCGATGGCGACCTGACCGCGATGCCGGACCATGCGCCGATGATCACGACGCTGCGCCCCGGGATCCTGAAGGTGAACGGCAGCGACGGTGAGAAATCGTACTTTGTGACGGGTGGGTTTGCGGATGTCGCGGGCCCTACCGCCACGATCCTGGCCGAACGCGCGCTTCCGATCGAGGAAGTCACGGGCGAGTTGGTGGAAGAGTTGATCTCTGCGTCTGAGACCGCGCGGTCCGAGGCCAAGGATTCTGCTGCGGATGTGGCGGCGAAATACCACGCGGACCTGACGGCGACATTGGATTCGATTGTCGGGCGCTGAGCCCACAGGCTTTCGCAAAGGTTAACGCCCCCGGCCTAAGGTCGGGGGTTTTTTCATGCCGATTCCGCAAATAAAGGGGCATGCCCTTCTTTTTCCTCAACATTGCCGCGGGTTTCGGCCTACAACCGGCGCATCCCTTATCCTGTTTGTGCCATGAAACGATTTCCGTCCAATTCCATTGCCGTTGATCAGGGATCCAGTGTCCTGTTTTCGGATTTCTCCCACGATGGGCCGATGTGGTCCGGGGAGGGGCCGCGGGAAAACATCATGCGTGTCAGCTTTGCCGAGGCCTATGTCGCGCCGCCGGTGGTGCATGTGTCGATCTCGATGTGGGACATGGGCGGGGAGACCAATCAACGCGCTGATTTGCGGGCCGAAAAGATCACGCCGGAGGGGTTTGACCTGGTGTTTCGCACCTGGGGTGACAGCCGTGTTGCGCGGATCCGGGCCGATTGGATGTCGATCGGGCAGGTGCAGGATGAGGACGTGTGGGACGTAGACTGACGCAACGTCAGCATTGAACGATGTTCACAAATGAACAACGTTCATATTGTGTTGCTCAGGAAAGGCCCCGTCATGTCACATGTTCCACTCGACCCGTCCCGTTCCCACGTCTGGCAGGCCGGAGGGGTCGGGCTTGTCACCGGCCTCTTGTCCGCCCTGTCCTTGAACCCGCTTGGTGAATTTTCCGGAACTTTGCCGTGGTGGCCGGGAGAAATGCTGGGGTTCATGTCCATCTTCGCGCTGTCTGCTGGTTTGATTTACGGCGTGCTTGGCGGTGGATTTGCGCGCTTGCGCCTGCGTTTTTCGAAGGTTGCGGTTGCGGTCTTTGCGCTGACTTCAGTGGGGGGCATCGCGGCGGCGGTTTATGCGGCGATCCTGGCGATGGGGCCCGAAGCGGCTCAGGACAACTTCATCGTTCCCTACCTTGCAGGCGGGGTGGTTGGCGGGCTGATCATGGCCGTCCCAATGGTTTTGATAGCGCGGCTTGCGCGCCCGTTATGGGTGGCGGGGCGCGCGACGCTTCTGACCACGGGTTGGTCTGTTGGCGTTGCGACCGCGATGGCGGTCCTGGGTGTGGACGATGCTTTGAGCGTGCCGTGGTTGCTTGTCTTGTTCTGCGGTTGGCAGGCCTTGTTCCTGATGCAGATTGCCGCGGCGGATCGGAGGGCTTAACGCCCCCACATGCCCTTCGGATACAGCCCTTCGTAGATCGGGACGAGCGAGGCGGTGTCGAACAGTGACGAGACCGAGGTACCGTTCCAGATATTGAGGATCGACTGCGCAAACATCGGCGCGGTCGGAACAACGCGGATATTGGCGCAATTCCCGATCGGTTCGGTTGCCTCGATCGTGTCGGTGATGACCAGCGATTTCATCACCGATTTCTCCACCCGCTCGACCGCCGGGCCGGACATGACGCCATGGGTGATGTAGGAATGCACCTCCGTCGCGCCCGCCTCCATCAGCACTTCGGCAGCCTTGCAGAGCGTGCCAGCAGTGTCGCAGATGTCGTCGACAATGATACATTTCTTGCCTTCCACATCCCCGATCACGGTCATTCCGGACACTTCGCCTGCCTTTTCGCGACGTTTGTCCACAATGCTGAGCGGCGCGCCGATCCGCGTGGCCAATTCGCGCGCGCGCGCCACACCGCCGACGTCCGGGGAGACGACCATGACATCGGACATGTCGCCGCCAAACTGGTGCAGGATGTCGAGGGCGAAGATCGGCGAGGCATAGAGGTTGTCGACGGGGATGTCGAAGAAGCCCTGAATCTGGGCGGCGTGCAGATCCATGGTCAGAACCCGCTCGATGCCGCCCGCGACGATCATGTTGGACACCATCTTGGCTGAGATCGGCGTGCGCGCCTTGGTGCGGCGATCCTGCCGTGCGTAACCGAAATAGGGGATCACGGCGGTGATGCGCGAGGCCGAGGAGCGTCGCAGGGCGTCGGCCATGATCAACAGTTCCATCAGGTTGTCATTGGCGGGCTTGGAGGTCGATTGGATGATGAACATGTCCTCGCCGCGGACGTTCTCGAAGACTTCGACGAAGATCTCGCCATCGTTGAATCGCTCGACCCGTGCATCGACAAGACCCACCTGCATGCCGCGATGCATCGACATCCGTCGGCTGATCGCTTCGCCCAAGCTTTTGTTTGCGTTGCCGGATATGAGTTTCGGGTCTTGTGCAGCCATTGATATGTCCCCTCTGATCGGGCAAATGGCCCACCCCCAATGCACCGAAGCGCGGGCCCCCGTCTGTAGTTGACACCCCCTAACACCCGCTCCACTTATCCGCCAAGCCAAAAGGGGACCTGCAGATGCCGCATATCGACTACTATTTCTCCACCATTTCACCCTACACCTATCTTGCCGGAACCCGGATGGAGGAGGTCGCCGCAAAACACGGCGCGACGATCGGCTATAAGCCATTGGATATCATCGCGCTGTTCGGGCGCACGGGTGGGATCAAACCCGCCGAGCGGCATGAGAGCCGCAAGGAGATGCGCCTGCAGGAGATGCGGCGGCAATCGGCGAAGCTGGGTCTGGCGATGAACCTGCAACCGGCGCATTGGCCGACGAACCCGGCGCCGTCGTCTTATGCGTTTATCGCGGCGGCGAAGGCAGGTGTTGGCGATCTGGGCGGGTTGGTGCATGCGATCACGCGGCGCTGTTGGGCCGAAGAGCAGGACATCGCGCAGGACGATGTGATACGTGCGGCCCTGGAAGAGGCGGGCTTTGATGGGGCGCTGGCCGACAGTGGCATGCTTGCGGGGGCGGAGGAATATGCGCGCAACCTTGACGACGCTGTGAGCGCCGGGGCCTTTGGCGCGCCTTTCTATATCGTGGACGGGTCCGAGAAATTCTGGGGTCAGGACCGGATCGAGGATCTCGACCTGTACCTCGCCGGAAAATTGTGAGCGTTCGGCACTGGGGGCAGGGCGATGCGCCCGCGCTTTTGCTGCATTGCACGCTTGCCCACGGCGGGGCATGGGCCGGTTTGGCGCGGCATCTGGGCGAGCGGCTTTCGATGGTGGCGCCCGATCTTTTGGCGCATGGCGCGGGGCCTGCAGCAGATCCGTCCCGCGATTTCCACGATCAGGCGACAGAGGCCGCGGCGCGGCACCTTCCCGACCGGCCCGCACATTTGATCGGCCACAGTTTCGGGGCGACCGTCGCGTTGCGCCTTGCCCTGGACGCGCCGGAACGCGTGCGCTCCCTGATCCTGTTCGAGCCGGTGCTGTTTTGTGCGGCAAACGGCCCTGGCCGGGCTGCGCATGACGCGCATTTCGCCACGCTGCCCGCAGCTATGGCCGCAGGCGATCTTGCGCAGGCGGGTCGGGTGTTCCTTGATCTGTGGGGCGCGGAGGGGTTCGATGGTTTGCCGGATGCACAGCAGGCCTATGTCACCAAGCGGATCTGGATCCCGCAGGCGACCGAACCTGCGCTGGTTGGTGATCGAGCCGATATCCTGGCCCGTTTGCCGAAGCTACAGATCCCGACGCTTTTGATGCAAGGTGGGGATGCGCCGCCCGTGGTCGCTGAGATCAATGCGCGGCTTGCGGCCGACCTGCCCAACGCCACCCGGAGCACTATCGTCGGGGCCGGTCACATGGCGCCCCTGACCCATCCGGCGCAGGCGGCTGCAGCCATCACGCGGTTCCTCGACACGCTTTAAACCGGTCCATCGCAGAGGGGCCGTTCCCCGCGACGCAGCGGTGCAATTGTGCGCGCCCCCTTGCACCGGTGGCTCACCTGACGCATCACTTTGCGGAACAGAAAGGCGCGATTGATGGCTCTGCCCGTTCGGCAACAATTGATCTACTGGGGTCTTGCCACCCTTGTCTTTCTGGCCGTGTTGTACGTGCTTGGCGATGTGATCATGCCGTTTCTTGTGGGCGGCGCGATTGCGTATTTCCTTGATCCCGTGGCGGACCGGATGGAGCGATGGGGCCTGTCGCGTACGCTTTCTACCGCTCTGATCTTTCTAATTATTCTGGTAACAATCGTCCCGGCCATCGTCATCGGCGTGTCGATCATCGAAGACCAGACGCGCGGCCTTATCGAAGCAGCACCTAGTATCCTGGCCAATTTCCAAGGCTTCCTTGAGGCGCGTTTCCCTGGCCTGATCGCGGAGGGCTCCCCGGCGATGGAAGCGCTCGGCAACATCGGCAATGCGATCCAGTCGCGCGGCGGTGAATTGCTGCAGACCGCGCTGAGTTCGGCGGCCAGCGTGATCAATGTTCTGGTGTTCTTGATCGTTGTGCCGGTCGTGGCGTTCTACATGCTGCTGGACTGGGACCGGATGATCGCCCGGGTCGATGACCTTTTGCCCCGAGACCATGCGCCGGTGATCCGCGAGCTGGCATCGCGCATCGACCGCACCCTGGCCAGCTTCATCCGGGGGCAGGGCACCGTGTGCCTGATCCTGGGCACGTTTTATGCGATTGCGCTGATGGTGGTGGGGCTGCAGTTCGGGCTTGTGGTCGGTCTAGTTGCGGGGCTTTTGACGTTCATTCCCTATGTCGGCGCGTTGGTTGGCGGGCTCTTGGCCGTGGGTCTTGCGCTGTTCCAGTTCTGGGGCGCGGAGAATTGGTGGATGATCCTTGTCGTGGCGGGCATCTTTCAGGCGGGCCAGATGATTGAGGGCAATATCCTGACACCGAAACTGGTGGGGTCATCCGTTGGCCTGCACCCGGTTTGGTTGTTGTTCTCGCTGTCGGCCTTCGGGGCGCTTTTCGGCTTTGTGGGTCTGCTTGTCGGCGTTCCGGTGGCGGCGGCGATCGGGGTGCTGGTGCGCTATTTTATTGAGCGGTATCAAGATGGCCTGCTCTATCGCGGGGTCGGGGCCATCCGGGCGGAGGCCGATGCGGCGGAGGCGCAGGGCAAGATCCCGCCATCAGACATCGACCCCAGCTAATGGCCCGGCAACTGACCTTCGATCTGCCCCCGCGTCCGGCGATGGGGCGTGATGACTTTTTCGTCAGCACGGCCAATGCGAGCGCCGTCGCGCTGGTCGATGGCTGGCGCGATTGGCCCCATGGCAAGCTGGTGCTGACCGGTGCGCGCGGGGCGGGCAAGACGCACCTGGCCCATGTCTGGGCGGGGCAGAGCGGAGCGCGGATCGTGGTGGCCACGGACGCGGTGGACCTCACCGACCTGCCGCCTGCGCTTGTGGTGGAAGATTGCGAGGCGGTGGCGGGGGATCCCGTGGCCGAGGAGCGCTTGTTCCACCTGCACAATGCGGCGCTTGGCAAGGACGTCCCGCTGCTTTTTACGGCCCGTTCCGCGCCAAGCCGCTGGGGCCTCAGCCTGCCCGATCTGGCCAGTCGTATGGCGCAGGCCGGGCTGGCCCATATCGACCCGCCCGATGATCAATTGCTGATGATGGTGCTGGTCAAGCAAGCCACGGATCGCTCCATATCGCTGACGCCCACGATGCTAAGCCATGTCACCGCCCGCATGCCGCGCGATTTTGCCGCCATCACCACGCTCATCGCCCATGCCGATGCGCTTGCGTTGAGCGAAAAGAAACCGGTCAACAGCACGCATTTGCGCGCCGCCCTTGCGGACCTGCCCGGTGATCCGTCATCCTGAGGCCAGACACGGACGTAGGTTGCCCCCATGAGTTTTGCCGATTTCCTCAACGCCCCGATCTGCACGCCGCTGGAGTTGCCGGAGGCGGAGTTGGAAGGCCCCAAGCGGTTCTTCAACCGCGAATTGTCGTGGCTGGCGTTCAATTGGCGTGTGTTGGAAGAGGCCGCAAACCCCCGCGTGCCGCTGTTGGAGCGGGTGCGGTTCGTGTCGATCAGTGCGGGAAATCTCGATGAGTTTTATACCGTGCGCGTCGCCGGCCTGCGCGAGTTGGCGCAAGAGGGAAATCTCACGCCCGCCGCCGATGGGCGCACGCCGGCCGAGCAGCTCAAGCTGATCAACGCGGATGCGCGGGCGCTGATGATCCGGCAGCAGGAGGTCTGGATCGGTCTGCGCGCCGAGCTTGAGGCCGAAGGCATCACGGTTGTGGGGCGCGACGCGCTGACCGATGCGGACAAGGCGCATTTGGCCGATATCTTTCTGGAACAGGTGTTCCCGGTGCTGTCGCCGCTGGCCATCGACCCGGCGCATCCGTTTCCGTTCATTTCCAACGAAGGCATCGCGTTGGCCCTGCAGATGAAACGCGACAGGGATGGACGGCAATTGCAGGCGCTGTTGCCGATCCCGGGTCAGATCGACCGCTTCCTGCCGCTGGACGCCGAGGACGGCAAGGCGCGATATCTGCCGTTGGAAGAACTGCTTTTGCTCAACATCAGCGCGCTCTTTCCGGGCTATAAGGTGTCGGGCACGTGCCTGTTCCGGGTGCTCCGGGACAGCGATCTGGAGGTCGAGGAAGAGGCCGAAGATCTGGTTCGGGAATTTGAGACCGCCCTCAAGCGTCGCCGCCGGGGGGAGGTTGTGCGCCTACAGATCAGCGAAGGCGCGCCCGAGAAGCTTGCGACCGAGATCCTCAGAGAGCTGCATGTCAGCGGCGATGAGGTGGTCGAGGTCAGCGGGATGATTGGCCTTGTCTCGTTGAAGGAGCTGGTGACCGACAATCACCCCGACCTTCTGTGGCGGTCCTTCACGCCGCGGGTGCCGGAGCGGGTGCAGGATCATGAAGGCGACATGTTCGCCGCGATCCAGCAAAAGGATATGCTGCTCCACCATCCCTATGAGACGTTCGACATGGTGATCCGCTTTCTGGCGCAGGCCGCGCGGGATCCCAATGTCGTGGCGATCAAGCAGACGCTTTACCGGACCTCCAACGAGTCGCCGATTGTCGAGGCATTGTGTGAGGCGGCGGAAAACGGCAAATCCGTCACCGCGTTGGTGGAGTTGAAGGCGCGGTTCGACGAAGCCGCGAATATCCGGCAATCGCGCAAGCTGGAGCGGTCGGGCGCGCATGTCGTCTATGGGTTCATCAACTACAAGACCCACGCCAAGATCAGCACCGTTGTGCGGCGTGAAGGCGAGCGGCTGGTCACCTACACCCACTACGGTACCGGGAACTACCACCCGATCACGGCGCGGATTTACACGGATCTGAGCCTGTTCACCTGCGATGCAGCGCTTGGGCGGGATGCGACGAAGGTGTTCAATTACATCGGCGGCTATGCGGAGCCGGAGGATCTGGAAAACCTCTCGATCTCGCCGCTGAGCATGAAATCCACGCTGATCGACGGGATCCGGGCTGAGGCGAAACATGCCGGTGATGGCAAGCCCGCGATGATCTGGGCGAAGATGAATTCGTTGATCGAGCCCGATGTCATCGACGCGCTTTACGAGGCGAGCCAGGCCGGGGTGCACATCAACCTGGTGATCCGGGGCATCTGCGGGTTACGGCCCGGGGTTAAGGGGCTGTCGGAGAATATCCGGGTGAAGTCCATTGTGGGCCGGTTTCTTGAACATTCGCGCATCGTGTGCTTCGGAAACGGCCACGGGCTGCCAGCCAAGAAGGCGCGGGTTTACATCAGTTCGGCCGATTGGATGGGGCGCAATCTCAACCGCCGGGTCGAGACCCTGGTGGAATGCACCAACGCCACCGTGAAGGCGCAGATCGTGGGGCAGATCATGGCCGCGAACCTTGCCGATGTGGCGCAAAGCTGGGTGCTGCGCGGGGACGGCACGTTCGACCGCCCGGACCTGTCCGCCATCAGCAATCCGTTTTCGTGTCACCGCTTCTTCATGGAGAATCCGTCGCTGTCGGGTCGCGGCTCGGCGGGGGCGAAAGACGTGCCGGAGTTGACCCACGGCCATGATTGACCGGGGCCGGGGCCGCGTGTCACAACCTTTGTGCATCCGGGCCTGAGGGGAGCACGATCATGGAGGACAGCCACCCCGATTGGGGGCCCTTCGGAGTGCCGCTTTTCGATGGCCCCGAGGCGCGGTCGCTGGCCCGGGTCGGGGTGATCGACATCGGCTCGAACTCGGTCCGGTTCGTGGTTTTCGACGGTGCCGCGCGCTCTCCTGCGTATTACTTCAATGAAAAGATCCTGTGCGGTCTGGGCGCGGGCTTTGCAGAGACCGGGCGGCTCAACGCGGAAGGCCGCGTGCGGGCGTTGGTGGCACTCAAGCGCTTTGCGGCACTGGCGCGGTCGATGAAGGTGCATCCGATGCTAACGGTGGCGACCGCGGCGGTACGCGACGCCGAGGACGGGCCCAGTTTTCAGGCCGCTGTTCTGCGCGAAACGGGGCTGAGCATTCAGATCCTGGATGGCGAAGAAGAGGCGCGGCTGTCGGCACAGGGGGTGCTTTTGGGCTGGCCCGGCGCGCAGGGTCTGATCTGCGATATCGGCGGGTCGTCGATGGAATTGGCCGTGCTGGAGGGCGGCGGCATGGTTGGCGCGCGCAAGACCTCCGCCCTCGGGCCGCTGAAGCTGATGGGGATCAAGGGCGGCAAGAAGGCGATCCGCGCCCATATCCGCGAGCGCATTGCGGAGCTGGTCGCGAATTTCCCGGAACGGCCCAAGCGCCTGTTTCTGGTGGGCGGGTCGTGGCGCGCGATTGCGCGGGTCGACATGATCCGGCGGGATTATCCGCTGAAGGTGCTGCACGAATACCGCATGACGCCCAAAGCGATCATGTCGACGATCAAGCATATCGGGGCCACGGATGTGGATGCGTTGCGGGCGGAGACCGGTAATTCGGCGGAACGGATGCGGTTGGTGCCGTTGGCGGCGTTGGTGCTGAAGGAATTGGTGCGGCAGTTGAAGCCCAAGGAGGTTGCGATCTCAAGCTACGGGATCCGCGAGGGGCTTTTGTACGATCAGATGTCCGCGCAATTGCGCCGTCGCGACCCGTTGATCGAGGCTGCGCGCCATGCGGAGGCCTCTTCGGCGCGGCAGCCCGGGTTTGGCCGCGCGCTTTATCGTTTTGTGGAGCCGCTCTTTTCCGCCGCGCGCCCGGATCAAAAACGCCTGATCCGGGCGGCGTGTCTGCTGCATGATGTGAGCTGGCGCGCGCATCCCGATTATCGGGCGGAGGTGTGTTTCGACAACGCCACGCGCGCCAATCTGGGCGGATTGACCCATGCGGAGCGGGTGTATCTGGGGCTGGCGTTGCTGCATCGGTACAAGTCGAACCGGGCGGGCACGGGGTTCAATGCGGACCTTTTGGACCTGCTGCCGGAAAAGAAGGTCCGAGAGGCCGAAATTCTGGGCCGGGCGATGCGGTTTGGCGCGATGTTTGCGCTTGAGAACCCGGTCGATCATGGCCGGTTGAAACTGCGCCCGAAGCGGCGGGAGTTGATCCTGACGCTGACATCGGACGAGGGACGGAACCTGTTTGGCGAGGTTGCGGAGGCGCGCTTCAAGGCGCTGGCACACGCGATTGAGGCCGAACCCATTGTAAAAGGACAGTATTAGCCGGGTGGTAAGGATTCCCGCAATACAATGCTCCGCACCGATGCCGTACATATCGGTCATCGCCTAGGTTACCCCGACGGAGACTTCGATCATGACTGCCTTAAATGCCATCACATATTCAGCGGTTCTGCTGATCGCGGTGATGTTCATGGTCATGGTGTCTGCCCCTGTCTCGGCCGGAGCATTCTGACGCGATATGTCCCTCAACGTGCGGCGGGCTTCTGTCCCTTGGCCCGCTGCACGCCCCTCGTCCCCAGTTTCGTAACGAGTTGTCTGCGTACCGAGCGGCCCCATGTTCTGGGGCCGCTCGCTTTTCTGCGGCCCGCTGAGACCTGCGTCGTGCAGAGTAGGGAATGCCCCCATATCGACAGCGATGCACGCAGCCTAGGGTGGGTCCAGGAGAGAAGGAGCTGCCCCCATGTCCACGATGAATATCCTGACCGCCACCCTGATCATTCTCATCCTTGCGGCCGGTATCGCCTTGTTCTTCGGCGTGCGGGCGGCCCAAGCCGACGACGCGCCGGCCCCGATTTTCCTCAGCCCTTCAAACGATCACCTCCATCCGACCCATCATCTGTTGGACGACACGCCCTTTTGAGGTGTGGTCGATTGAAACTCCACGCGCGGACGTATCTCTGCCCGCGGCGGGGGGGGGGGGTGGCATATCTGATGTTGTGAGGCTTTTTTCTTTCCCTTAGACGTGTCGGAACCAGTTTTCCAAGGGTTTCAACCGATGCGCCTGAGCCGCTACTTCCTGCCCGTCCTCAAGGAAACGCCCGCCGAGGCGCAGATTGTCAGCCACCGGTTGATGCTGCGTGCGGGCATGATCAAGCAGCAAAGCGCGGGGATCTACTCGTGGCTGCCGCTTGGCTACAAGGTTTTGCGCAACATCGAGCGGATCGTGCACGAGGAGCAAATCCGCGCCGGTCATATCCCGATGTTGATGCCGACCCTGCAGAGCGCGGATTTGTGGAAGAAATCAGGGCGTTACGATGCCTACGGCCCCGAGATGCTGCGCATGACGGACCGCCACGAGCGCGAGATGCTTTATGGTCCCACGAATGAGGAGATGATCACCGATATCGTCGCCAATTACGTGACGTCCTACAAGGCGCTGCCGCTGACGCTGTATCATATCCAGTGGAAATTCCGCGACGAGATGCGGCCGCGGTTCGGCGTCATGCGAGGGCGCGAGTTTTACATGAAGGACGGCTACAACTTTGATTTGACGAAAGAAGATGCGCTGCACGCGTATAATCGTCACCTCGTGAGCTACCTGCGGACCTATGAGCGGATGGGCCTTCAGGCGATCCCGATGCGCGCGGATTCCGGGCCGATCGGCGGCGATGATACGCATGAGTTTCTGGTGCTGGCCGATACGGGCGAGAGCGAGGTTTTCTACGACAGTGAGATCACCGATCTGAAGTTCGGGGACCGCGAGATCGATTATGATGACAAGGGCGCGTGTCAGGCGGTTCTGGAGGAATTCACCAGCCGTTATGCACGCACGGACGAGACCCATGACGCCGCGATGTTCGACGAAATTCCCCAAGAACGTCAAAGGGTTGCGCGGGGGATTGAGGTGGGGCAGATCTTCTATTTCGGGACCAGGTACTCCGAGAGCCTGGGCGCCATGGTTCAGACCGAAGATGGCGGCCGGGTGCCGCTTCATATGGGCTCGCACGGGATCGGGGTGAGCCGCCTTTTGGGCGCGATCATCGAGGCCAGCCACGACGACAACGGCATCATCTGGCCCGAGGGCGTGACGCCGTTCCATTGCGGGATCGTGAACCTCAAACAGGGCGACGATGAGGCCGATGCGGCCTGTGAGGCATTGTATAAGGCATTGGAATCGCACGGACTTGAGCCGCTTTACGATGATCGCAACGAACGTGCGGGCGGCAAGTTCGCGACCATGGACCTGATCGGTTTGCCGTGGCGGATCACGGTGGGTCCGCGGGGCCTGAAAAACGGTGTTGTGGAGCTGACCAGCCGCAAAACGGGCGAGAGCGAGGAGCTGTCTCCCGAGGCCGCCGTGGCCCGTGTGGCCGAGATTTACGCGGCCCACAAACCGGTGAATGCGGGCGTATAGGGTTGGTATAGACGCGGTATAGACCCGGTATATACGCGCGACATCCACAAAATTTTAAGAAATTTGCGCGAAGTTGGCCGCTCGATCAAACCGAGGGGCCAGCGGGATGCACACGAAATTCATCGACAAGTCACCGAACAAGACCGAGCGATACCATCATTACTACATGGTCGATGCGATGCGTCGGTTCGAATACGATATGCACAATGCGATTGCGATGAACGGACGTGTTCCCAACGCATGGCACAATCTAGCGACACAGCGCCAAAGCCCGAAGAAGAAGATTTGCCTCGCGCTCGATGAGGACGTGCTGAAATGGTTCAAGTCGATGGGCCCGAACTACCAGCCACGGATCAACGCCGTGTTGCGCGCGTTCATGCATGCCAAGCTGTTCGGCCTGTTGCAGGGCGACGAGACGCTGGACATGTTCCGGGACCCGATGCATGCGGATATGCCGAAGCCGAAATGGGGCGAAGCGGCGAAACGCATGTCGGGACTTGAGGACGAAATCGCTGGGGACGCCGCCGCCCGGGACGCCAGCGCTGGCGATGATTGTTCGGGTTGAGGCGCAGCGGGGCGTCACCGGCCCCCGAAAACCGCACAGAATAACGCTGGACCCCTTGCCGGACCTTCCGTAGGGTCATTTCGACAACTTGGGAGCTTTTCATGAAATATCTGCTACTTATGGCCAGCGTGCTGGCTGTTTCGGCGTGCGTGTTTGAGCCGACGTCGACCGGGCCGGCGGCGGGCAATACCGGCGGCGGCGATCCGGCTTTGCAGGATACCGGCGCCTGCGTTGATCAGAACGGCAATTTCGCGGCTTGCGATGATGCGGGCACAGGCACGTTCTTTCGCACATCGCCGAGTGACCCGTTCTGCACGGAAGAAGTGGATTCGCGCACCGGGCAAATCGTGAGCCGGATCTGCGCCTGACGGCGGGACGCAGCCACGGATCAGAGCGCAGATGACCCTTGGCGTACGATGGTCAGAGCGCCACACGAATAGGGAGATATCTTGATGAACAAGTTCATTTTGGTCGCGGGCCTTTTGGGTCTTACCGGCTGTGTTGACCCATTGCCCGTGGGCGAAGGTGGACCGTTTGGCACCGTGTCCGGCACGGCGCCGCGTGAGGCGGTGGGGCCGGGGCCGTTCGCCACCGGGGGCAGCACTGGAGGAACCGGGATCGGCACCGCGGTTTCGGAAAACGATCCACGGCTGGCCGAAGGGTTCAGGCGGTTTGATTTCGTTCCTGAGAGCGCCTACGTGGGTGGTCAGGAAGGGGTTGTGATTTTCGTAGCAGAAGTAGACGAAACAACCCGCGGCATATTAAATGAAGACAACGTGTACGGCGTGATTACTCGCCCGGACGAAAATTGTGGTTACTACGTGGATATTTACGGACGCCGTTATGGGAACTGTACTTGAGTAGCGTCAGACAGGCCGAGGCTTGATAGTGCGGTGGCGCGGTTGATCCAAGCGCGTCGCTGTAAGCGTGATGGAGCGGCCTTTTCAGCCCACTCCAGGACGCCAGATCGGCGTAACTGCCAGTTCATTCCGCAATAGAATTTACCGATTACTTGTTCGGCTGCGATGCGCCGCCCTGGTCGAGCGCGTTCAGATCGCGCAGGACATAATCGACATACATCGCGACGTTGCGGTCGTAGTCCTGTTCGGGTTGCGGGTCGGTGCGGCTTTCCACGCCGATGATGCGGAAGCGGTTGCCGTCCTGGATGAAAAGCGGGGAGCCGCTGTCGCCTTGCAGTGTGTCGCATTGGTGGACGAGGACGTTTTCCGGCGCGAGGCCGAGGAAGGGGCAGGAGAGGTTGCCGGTCAGTGTGCCCTGCTGATCATACGAATATCCCGCCTGTAGGATGTCGGGGCCGGTGCCCGATTGCAGGGCCGAGATTTCGGCGGGCGTCAGCAGGCCCACATCCATCCAGCCCAAGCGCTCGCCAAGCGGTTCGGTGAGGTAGACGAAGGCGTAATCGGTGCCTTCCTGTTCGCCGTCGAGGTAGCCCTGCGCGACGTGATAGCCCGCGACCCCGGAGCGCGCGACGTGGTTTCCGTTCTGGAATCCGGCAAGGAATTCGACGGGCGGGGTCACGATTTGCCCGTTTTCCGCGATGCAATGGGCCGAGGTCAGCACGGTCGCGGGGCCGATGAGGGTGGCGGTGCAGGACGCCTCGGACAGGTCGAGAAAGCCGATCATGTTCCACGGCGCGGTGGCCGCGTCGATCACCACGCGGTCGTCATTGCCGAAGAAGGCGCGGTCGAAATTCGGGGCGATGTCCTCGTATTCGGTGATGCTGAGGTCGGCGGCGGGGAAGGTGCCGTTCGGGGCGGAATAGGTGCCGACCCAGATGTTGTAGGCGCCGCCCCGGGGCGTGTCGAAGCGCAGCGCGGGGTTGAGCGCGGTGTAGTCGTCGTTGCAGTGGAACTGGCCGTCGGGCGTGGCCACCAGAAGGACGGTATCGGCGCCGGATTCGACGTAGAAGCTGAGCGGGTAGCCGAGATCGCCATCGGTGAAGTTGAGCCGGAAATCGGGCGCATCGGCGAAATATCCGGCGCAGCGATTGCCGGTCAGTTGATCGGTGTAGGTGGCCAGGTTCGCGCCGCCGGCCTCGACCCGGACGGTGTGGGGGTCGGGTTGGAAGTTGGTGACCAACGAGACCTCGCCATAGGTCGGCGCGCCGAACCCGGTGTCGTCGTCGCCGGGTTTGTGTCCGTCGGCGAGGCCGGGCGTTGCGGCAAGGGCGAGGGTCGTCACGGCGAGAAGCGGGCGCATGGGCAGAGCCTTTGGTTGGGGCATTTGCACCCCAAGGTGGCAATTCGCGGGGGTTGGAGCAAGGATTTTGGCCGCGGGGAAATTCCCGGAGTTGGGAACGGGGGGTGGTTCGGGGGATTGGACGGGCCGGCAGGGTATGGCTGCGGTGGTGGGATTTTTTTGAGTATTTTTGAAACAAGGAAGGGGGTGGCGCGGGCGGTGCCACGGGGCGCGGTTGTGTGAGGGCGGATTTGTGAGTGAGGCGGAAAAAGGGGGAGGGGCGTGCAGGCGCGGGGTCGCTAGATCACCCCTGCAACGCGCGGACCACCGTCTCGCCCTCTTTCGCTGACACCATCGCCTGCGCCGCCGCGTGACTGCCGGCGAGCGTTGTGTAGTAGGGGATCTTGTCCATCAGGGTGACGGAGCGCATGGAGCGGCTGTCTTCGACGGCCTGCGCGCCTTCGGTGGTGTTCATGACCAGCTGCACGCCGCCGTCTTTCATGATGTCCACGATGGTCCGGCCGCCCTCATAGTGTTTGTTGACGGTGTCGGACGGGATGCCCGCCTCGGCGAGGTAGGCGGCGGTGCCCCGGGTGGCGAGGATGGACAAGCCGAGGGTGCGGAGCATTTCGGCGGTTTCCAGAAGCAGGGGGCCTTTGTCGGCCTCCTTGATCGACAGAAAGGCGGTGCCGGTGGTGGGCAGCTCGACGCCCGCGCCCAGTTGCGCCTTGAGAAACGCGCGCGGGAAGGTGCGGTCCCAGCCCATGACTTCGCCGGTGGAGCGCATTTCCGGCCCCAGCAGCGTATCGACACCGGGGAAGCGCGCGAAGGGCAGGACGGCTTCCTTGACCGAATACCACGGCGTGCGGAAATCGGCGAGCGACATCGGATCGCCGGGGATGATCGGCGTGTCTTCGTCGACCGGCACATGGGGTTTGGCGGTGGGGAAGTCGGAGAGCTTTTCGCCCGCCATGAGGCGCGCGGCGATGGAGGCGATGGCGCTGTCGGTGGCCTTGGCGACGAAGGGCACGGTGCGCGAGGCGCGGGGATTGACCTCGATGAGGTAGATCTCGTCTGTGCCGGTGGCCGGATCGGTTTTCACGGCGAACTGGATGTTCATCAGGCCCACGACGTTGAGCGCGCGGGCGAGTGCCTCGGTCTGTCGGATGATCTCGTCCTGCACGGCGGTCGAGAGGGTGTGGGGCGGCAGGGAACAGGCGCTGTCGCCGGAATGCACGCCGGCCTCTTCGATGTGCTGCATGATGCCCGCGACGTGAACGTCGGTGCCGTCACAAAGGGCGTCGACGTCGACCTCGGTGGCGCCGTCGAGGTAGCTGTCGAGCAGGACGGGGCTGTCGCCGGAGACGACGACGGCGTCGCGGATGTAGCGATCGAGCTGGCCCGTATCGCGGACGATTTCCATGGCGCGGCCGCCAAGCACGTAGGAGGGGCGGATCACCAGCGGGTAGCCGAGCGCCTCGGCGGCGGATTTGGCCTGTTCATCGGTGAACGCGATGGCGTTTTCGGGTTGCTTCAGTTGCAGCTGCTGGACGAGGCCCTGGAACCGCTCGCGATCTTCGGCCAGGTCGATGGCGTCGGGCGTGGTGCCGAGGATCGGGATACCGGCCTCTTCCAGCGCGTTGGCAAGTTTCAGGGGCGTCTGGCCGCCGAATTGCACGATCACGCCGTGCAGCGTGCCCTTGTCCTGTTCGACGCGCAGGATTTCGAGGACGTGTTCAAGGGTAAGCGGTTCGAAATAGAGCCGGTCGGAGGTGTCGTAATCGGTGGAGACCGTCTCGGGATTGCAGTTGACCATGATGGTCTCGTAGCCCGCGTCGCTGAGTGCGAAGCAGGCGTGGCAGCAGCAATAATCGAACTCGATCCCTTGCCCGATCCGGTTCGGGCCACCGCCGAGAATGACGACCTTCTTGCGATCGGAGGGGCGGGCTTCGCATTCTGCGTCGCCCATCACGGGGGCCTCGTAGGTGGAATACATGTAGGGGGTTTGCGCCTCGAATTCGGCGGCGCAGGTGTCGATGCGTTTGAACTGCGCGATGACTCCCGCGCCGTGCCGGGCGGTGCGGATTTCGGCCTCGGCGATGCCGGTCAGCGTGGCGAGGCGGGCGTCGGTGAAGCCCATCATCTTCACGCGGCGGAAGTCTTCGGGCGTGGCGAGCATGCCCTGTTCGCGGATGCGGGTTTCCGCGTCGATGATCTCGCGGATGCGGGCGAGGAACCACGGATCGAAGCTGGTGACGGCTTGGATGTCGTCGTCGCCGAGGCCCTCACGCATGGCCTGCGCGATCACGCGGAGGCGGTCGGGGGTTTGCTGGGAAAGGGCCTTGGTGATGGCGGCGGGGTCGGTGCCCATGCCGGGGATCTCGATCTCGTCAAAACCGGTGAGTCCGGTCTCCATCGACGCCAGCGCCTTTTGCATCGACTCGTGGAACGAGCGCCCGATGGCCATGGCCTCGCCCACGGATTTCATCGCGGTCGTCAGGTTCGGCTCGGAGCCGGGAAACTTTTCAAAAGCGAACCTTGGGATTTTCGTCACCACGTAATCTATGGTGGGTTCGAAGGAGGCAGGTGTCACTTTTGTGATGTCGTTGTCGAGTTCATCGAGTGTGTAGCCCACGGCGAGTTTGGCCGCGATCTTGGCGATGGGAAAGCCGGTGGCCTTGGAGGCGAGCGCGGAGGAGCGCGACACGCGCGGGTTCATTTCGATCACAACCATGCGGCCATCGGCGGGGTTCACGGCCCATTGCACGTTGGAGCCGCCCGTCTCCACCCCGATTTCGCGCAGCACGTTGATCGAATGCGTGCGCATGATCTGGTATTCTTTGTCGGTGAGCGTCAGCGCTGGCGCGACGGTGATACTGTCGCCCGTATGCACGCCCATGGGATCGACGTTTTCGATGGAGCAGACGATGATCGCGTTGTCGGCGCGGTCGCGGACGACCTCCATCTCAAACTCTTTCCAGCCCAGAAGCGACTCGTCCACGAGGATCTGACCCACGGGCGAGGCGTCCATGCCGGAGCGGCAGATGGCGACGTAATCGTCGCGGTTGTAGGCCACGCCGCCGCCGGTGCCGCCGAGCGTATAGGCCGGGCGGATGATCGCGGGCAGGCCCACATGTTCGAGCGTTTTCAGCGCGATTGCGACGCCTGCGTCGAGGTCTTTCTTGCCCGCGGCGTCGATGGGGGCGGTGATGATTTCGGCCTTGGGGTTTTCGATGCCGAGCCGGTCCATCGCCTCGCGGAAGAGCTTGCGGTCTTCGGCCATCTCGATGGCGGGACGCTTGGCGCCGATCATCTCGACGCCGAACGTGTCGAGCACGCCCATTTCCTCAAGCGCGAGGGAGGTGTTGAGGCCGGTCTGCCCGCCCATCGTCGGCAGGAGCGCGTCGGGGCGTTCCTTTTCGATGATGCGGGCGACGACATCGGGGGTGATCGGTTCGATGTAGGTGGCGTCGGCCAGTTCGGGGTCGGTCATGATCGTCGCGGGATTGGAGTTGACGAGGATGACGCGGTAGCCCTCTTCGCGCAGCGCCTTGCACGCCTGCGCGCCGGAATAGTCGAATTCGCAGGCCTGCCCGATGACGATGGGGCCCGCGCCGATGATCATGATGGAGTTGATATCGGTTCTTTTCGGCATGGTGTCCCCCGACCAGCTTTGGCCGCCCTTGTGGGGGGCGACCTGCGCGCAAACTGTCGGGGTTATAGTCGGGCGGTTGGTGGGTGCAAGGGGCGGATCGCGCAAATGGGGCGACGGTTGGCCTAGGGCAGCCAGCCGTCCAATGCAGCATCGAGCGCGGGCCAATCGGTGTATTCGCGATCGGTGGCAAGGTCGGTGCCCTTGTCCTGCTTGGCGATGATCCGGCGCATGATCAGCCGGGTGACGATATCGTAATGCGACGGTTTGTAGGCACCGGCCACATGGGTGACGCGGCCCGGGTGCCAGTTGGTGGCATCGCTCAGGTCCTTGAGCGCTGTGTCGAGCCCGCGCCAATCGTCCGCGTCATGGCCAGCGGCGGCCAGCGACACGGCCAGAAACAGGGTGGGCATGAGGTTGAGGTGATCGGCATGGGCCTCGGCGAATTCGGTCAGGGGGCGCTGGTAGTGGCCCGCGTGCAGCGATGCGGCAAGGATCACGCCATCGAAGCGGCTGGGGTCGAGACCTTCGGCCTCGATCAGGGGCACGAGTTCGATGGAATGGCCGTGCTCGACCAGGTAATCCATGGTGTGACGCGCGATCTTGCGCACCTGTCCGTGGGTGCTGGCATAGGCGACAAGGAATTTCATGACGCTCCTCCGTGATGTGGGTGGATGTCGCTATTGAAGCACACGTCACGCGCGGGCACGTTGACGGACGTCAAATGCGCGGGGCCGCGATGACATTTTTCGATCAAATGCGGGAACTTTTGCCGAGCGTCCTAGGTTGTTGCGTTATCTACCCACCCCCAACTGCGCGAGGCCCCCATGACGCAACCCAAAGCCCTCCTTTTCGGTGCCATTGGCACACTTGTCGAAACCTCGGACATGCAGCGTCGGGCGTTCAACGCGGCCTTTGCACAGCTTGGGCTGGATTGGACATGGGGGCGCGAGGCGTATCGCGAGATGCTGCGTACCCCCGGTGGCGCGGCGCGGGTCGCGCATTACGCGGACGCGCGGGGCGAAGAGGTGGACGCCGACGAAGTACACCGCGCCAAGGTGGCCTATTTCCGCGAATTCGCGCGGGAAGGGTTGGAGCCGCGGGCCGGGGTTCGTGAGGTGGTCGAAAGCGCGCGCAGCCTCGGGGTGCGGCTGGGGTTCGCGACGACCACCGGGTCGGATACGGTCGATCTTCTGTTTGACGGGTTGGGCGATGCCTTGCCGCGCGATGTGTTCGATTTTGTAGGCGACGCGGATCTGGTCACCAAAGGCAAGCCGTCGCCGGAGATTTACCGCCTTGCGCTCAGCCACTTCGGCCTTTCGGCGGCGCAGGCCATCGCCATCGAGGACACGCCGGAAAGTGCCGCCGCCCCGATTGCGGCGGGGATCGCAACGGTTGCGTTCCCCGGCGACGCGGCCCGGGGGCGGTCGTTCCCGGTGGAGGTCACGCACAACGTGGACCGGTTGGAGCCGTCGTTCTGCGGTCTGGGGCTGGCGGCGGCGTAAGCGGACGGCGTCAGGGCAGGAAATCGCCCGGATCGACGGCCTCGAACCCGCGCCGGACCTCGAAATGCAGGAATGACGGATCGCCCGGGCCAACCTCGGCCACGGTGGCGCCGCGACTCACGCTGTCGCCGCGGCTGACGCGGATGTTCTGGATATTGGCGTAGACCGTCAGCAATCCGTCGGCATGGCGCACCACGAGGATCGGCACCTGATCGGTGTCCTGGGTGATCGCGGCGACGGTGCCATCGGCGGCGGCGCGCACCGGGGTGCCGGCGCTGGCCGCGATGTCGATGCCTTCGTTGCCCGAGCCATAGCCGCGCAGGATCGAGCCGTCGACCGGGCGGATCAGGCGCGCGTTGGATTGTGCCGGCGCGGCCGGAGCAGGCGCTGCCTCGGCGGCGGGCGCTGCGGCGGTTGTGCCGGTGCCGGTGCCTTCGAGATCGGGCAGGGTCGCGGTTTCGATGCCATCGGGCAGCGGCGAAGACGCCGAGGGCGGCAGCGGTGCCACCGAGGTGCCCGGCGCGGTACCGTCCGTCGCGGCGGCGGTTTCAACCACGATTGGGATCAGCAGGAATTGCCCCTCGCGGACCGCGAGATCGGGGCCAAGGCCGTTCCATTCGGCCAGGCTGCGCACCGACACGCCGTAAAGGCGTGCCACGGAATACGCGGTCTCGCCGCGCGCGATGCGGTGGCGCACGGGTTCCTGACCGGTGGGGATTTGCGGGCCGGACGCAGCGGGACGGGAGGCGTCGGCGGCATCAATCGCGCCGCGCGCAATATTGGCGATGTCACTGTTGCCAGCGCCGGGCCGCGTGCCGCCGTCGATGCGGCGGGGCAGGGCAAGGACTTCGCCATCGCGCAGGGTGTCGGCGGCGGAGCGGCCATTGAAGGCGGCCAGTTCCTCGGCCCCCAGACCGATGCGTGTGGCGACATCGGAGACGGTATCACCGCGGCGGGCCACGGCGACCTGGTAGCTGTCGTAGGAGATCAGGCCCCGGCTGTCGGGGGCGGGCCGTTCGGCGGTGACGGCCGCGCCGCGCGGGGCGTTGGGACGGAAATCGAAATCCCAATCCGGCGGTGCCCCGACACAGGCCGCAAGGGCCAGGGGCGCCAGCAGAAACAGGCTGCGGCGGGCGAATTGAACAAACGGCTGGCGCATGGCGCTCGGACCTTCCTCAGATGTCGGCCTCGTGACGGGCCTTTGCACTTAGTTTTAAGGCGGAGATTACACCGAAACCGGCGAAATCGGAAGGGGGGCGGCGCTCAAAAGCCGGATGCGCGGCGGATTGCCCCTTGGGCAGGGGCGCAAAAGGCTGAGGGAATGCGAAAGACTGTGGTAAGGCGGCGGTGCCAGCGGACGCGGGGACATCATGTCGATAAGCAAAGGAGAGGCTGAAGAAGTCCTCTCGAAGATCACCGATGTGGTGCCCGGCATCATCTATGTGTTCAATCAAAAGACCCAATCGAACGAGTATTCCAACGCCGTGCTCGGTGAGGTCCTGGGGTATTCCGGCGCGGAACTCGGCGCGATGGGTCAGGCATTTTTCCCGCGCGTCTGCCATCCCGATGACCTGCCCGAGATTGCGAAATACTTCGCCGCGATCCAGGAGTTGGACGACGGAGACGTGGTCTCCATCGAATACCGGATGCGCCACAAGGCGGGGCATTGGGTCTGGCTTTTGTCCAACGACACCGTTTTTGACCGCGACACGGATGGCGAGGTGTGGCGCCATATTGGCGTGGCGACCGATATCTCGGCGCAAAAGCGCTCCGAGGCGGCGATTGCGGCAGCACGCGACGAATTGGAGACGATTTTCAACGCCGCCTCCAGCGGGATCATAGCCTTGAACGCGGAGGGGCAGATCGTGCGCATCAATGAGCGCGCGCGGGCGTTGCTTGGCGGGGTCACACGACCGGTCCCGATGGTCTGGCCCGAAGGCGCGCGGTTCATCGATTACGAAACGATGCAGCCGCTCCTGGCCAGCGCGGACCCTTTGAAACGGGCTTTGTTGGGCCATGATCTGCGCGGGGAAACGCATCTGATGCGGGCGCTGTCGGAGACGGAGGAGGCGCGTTACGTGCGGGTGTCGAACGCGCGGCCCAAGCACGATTTACCAGGCATTCACACGGTTCTTGTGCTGGACGATGTCTCCAACGAGGAGCGCAATCGGCAGGTGATCGAGCGCAAGGGGCGGTTGGATGCGCTGGGGCAGCTGACCGGTGGTATCGCGCATGATTTCAATAACTTGCTGGCGGCATTGCTGTATTCCGTCGAATTGGCGGCGCGTTCGGATGACCCGCAGGAGCGGGCGACGTATCTCGAGACCGCGCAGCAATCGATCCAGAATGGCGCAGCGCTGACGGCGCGGCTTCTGGCCTTTGCGCGGCGGCAGCCGGGGCGGGCCAGTGTGAAGTCCACGCAGGAGGTGTTCGACGCATTCGCGCGGTTGGTCCGCCCGATGCTGGAGGCGCATTTCGAGATTGATCTGGCGGTGTCGGACCCAGATCTTCGGCATCTGTGCGACCAGGCGCAGCTTGAAACGGCGTTGATGAACCTGGTGCTGAACGCGCGCGACGCGATGCTGCGCTCGGGCAAAGGCAACCGGATCCGCATTCGCGCCCGCGCGGTGCGCTCCACCGATCAGGATCTCGAAGACCGACAGGATCAGACCAGCGCCGAGAGCGGCGCGCGCTTTCGCTACGTGGAGATCAGTGTCGCGGACAACGGGCCGGGCATGGATGAGGAGACGTTGGCGCGCAGCACCGATCCGTTTTTCACCACCAAGCAGAGCAATTCCGGCACCGGGTTGGGCCTGGCGATTGTGTATGGGTTCATCCGGCAGGCCGACGGCGATCTGCGCATCTATTCCGAGGAAGGCGTCGGCACCACGGTGCAGATGACCCTGCCGCGCGGCACCTCGCAGGGCGCGCGGGAGGCGGCGGTGCCGCCGGAGGATATACCGGCCGGGACCGGGGAGCTGATCCTTCTGGTGGAGGATGAGTACATGTTGCTGTCGACGATGACGGATGTGCTGGAAGGCCTGGGTTATGGGGTGATCGGGGCCACATCGGGGCAGGAGGCGCTGGCGATCGCGGAGGGCGGAGAGCGGTTCGATCTGTTGATGACGGATGTGGTCATGCCGGGCGCGTTCGGGGGCTTTGAGCTGGCGCGCCGGGTGCGCGAACGCTTTGCGCAGATGCCGGTGATCTACATGTCGGGCTACACCGGGTTCACGTTGCAGGAGATGGGCGAGGTGCAGGCGCCGCTGTTGCAAAAGCCCACGGCACCGACGGAACTGGCGCAGGCGGTGGCGGCCGCGCTGGCCGGGGCGCGGGCGGCGGGTTAGGCGGCCCGGCTGCCGGGCCGCGATCAGTCGCGCGCAACGCCTTCCATCAAGGGGACGAAGCGGACCGGCATGATCTCGTCATAGTCGAAGCCGGTTTCGGTACGGGTCACCTTGATCAGGCTTTGCACGGTGTCGGATTGGCCCACGGGCACCACCATGACACCGCCGGGTTTGAGTTGCCCCATGAGCGGCCCGGGCGGATCTTCGGCGGCGGCCGTCACGAGGATCCGGTCGAACGGGCCCTGTTCGGGCAGGCCATAGGAGCCGTCGCCGGTGATGACGGTGATGTTGGCGAGGCCTTCGCGGGTGAAGGCCAGCTCGGCCTCGCGGGTGAGGTTGCGGTGCCGGTCCACGGTATAGACCCGGCGGGCCAGCTGCGACAGGATCGCGGCCTGATAGCCCGAGCCGGTGCCGACTTCGAGCACGGTATCGCGCGGCTGCACGTCGAGCGCCTGGGTCATCAGGCCCACCACGGAGGGCTGGCTGATGGTCTGGCCGGACGCGATGGGCAGCGGCATGTCCTCGTAGGCGCGGTCGGCGAAGTGACCGCGCACGTAATCGCCGCGGTCGATCTTTTCCATCGCGGTCAGAACGCGGGCATCGGTGATCCCCTTCTGGCGGAGCTGAAACAGGAACTGCATCTTGCGTTCCGCGTCATAGCCCCGGCCATCCGTCATTCCACGGCGGCCTTCAGGTCGGCGAGGCGGTCTCGCGCGGTCAGGTCGGCCTGCATCGGCGTGACCGAAATGTAGCCGTCGATATTGACCGTCGCGTCGGTGTCGGGCCCGGAAGAGACGTTCTGCGGATTGCCGGTGATCCAGAGGAACTTGCGCCCGTTCGGCGCGATATCGGCCTTCATGCCCATGCCGCGCTGCCCCTCACGGAAGCCTTGCGCGACAACGCGGGTGCCTTTGACGTCCGCCGCCGGGCAGGGCGGGAAATTGACGTTGTAAAACAGCTTGTAAGGGCTGCTGTCGAAGGCACCGGGCGCGGCGAGGATCTTGCGGATCACATCGGCGCCGTGGGTGGCGGCGGCCTCGAACGAATTGTCCAGGGTCAGGTTTGCGGGGCCGTAGTATTGCGACAGGGCGATGGCGGGCACGCCCTGGATCGCGGCCTCGATCGCAGCGCCGATGGTGCCGGAATAAAGCGTGTTTTCGGCGGAATTGTTGCCCTTGTTCACCCCCGACAGGATCAGGTCGGGCGGCGCCTCCTTCATCACCTCGTGCAGAGCTGCGATGACGCAATCGGCAGGCGAGCCTTCGGCGGCGAAGCGCTGCGGTCCGAATTCGGAGATCAGCGTGGGATGAACATAGGAGATGCAATGGCCGACGCCCGATTGCTCGAACGCGGGCGCGACGGTCCAGACATTATCTTCGCCCGCAAGCTCGGCTGCGATGGCGTGCAGGACCTTGAGGCCGGGGGCGTTGATGCCGTCGTCGTTTGTGATGAGAATACGCATGGGCGCGGTGTATCGGGTGGCGTCGGGGGCGTCCAGCGGTGGTGTGGGCGAAGGTGTCGGCTTGTGTGCGGCGAAGGGCCCACCCGCCCGCCTCCGTCCGCCGCACACACGCCCGTGCGGCACGATGTGAGAGGTTTGCCTGGCAAATGGAGGGACCTTCCGCGCGGCGTCAGGCCCGGGCGGCATCGATCCGGCGGCCGAGGCCGATGGCGATCAGCAGGAGCGCTCCGAGTGCGGCAGATGTGGCGAAGGCGGGAAAGATGTTCCAGTTCGCGATCATGGTGCCGGTGAGCGCCCAGATGACGGCGCCGGGATAGGCGAGGGTGGGCGTCTTGCGGGTGATGACCACGGCGGCGATGAGGGCGATGGCGAGAGCGACCCAGCTTGCCGAGATCCGCGATCCGATGTCGTACCCTGCCGCGACGGTGGCCGCCGCGACAAAGGATGCGGCGGTGAGCCAGCCGGTATAGAGGCCGATGGGGGCGATGGCGAAGCCCGGGTCGGTTTGCGGTGCTTTCAACAGGGCGATGAGCGCCGTGGCCCACATGGCGAAGATCATCACGGTGGCGGGCACCGGGGCGGCGAGCGCCACGGGGATCCATGCGGCACCGAGCGCCATGGATGCGATGAGCCAGGGGCGGTGCGGGGCCCAGTCGGGGTCATTGCCGTGTTTGACGAGCCCGTAGCCCGCGCTTGCAATGAGCCAGAGATAGATCACGCCCCAAATCGCGAAGGCGTAACCAGAGGGTTGGATCGGCAGGCGTCCGACCGGGTTCGGCAGATGAGCGGGATCGAACCCGGTGAAGGGTTCGGTGAAGACCGGCACCAGCGCGAAGGTGAAGGCTGCGACGAGGGTGAGGAGAGCGAGAAGGCGGTGCATGTGCGCCCCCTTACTGCAGCGTGGCCGCGCGGGCCAGCCTTGCCCTCACATCCGGCGCGCGACTGCTGCGCTTGCAAAGGCCACCATCAGGCAAGCACCCGTCGCCGCGCCCCATGCGAAGCCGGAAGGCCAGTTCGCAACAGCGATCCCGACCGCAGCCCAGACAACCGCGATGGGGTAGGTCCAGGTCCACACACGCCAGTTGATGAGCGCTGCCATCACGATCGCCAAGGGAAGGGCGATCCAGCTGGCCAGTTGCGGCGACGTGATCCCGTATCCGGCGGCGAGGGTGGCGAGGGACACGAAGCTGGCTGCCGTGAGCCAGCCCGCGTAGAGCCCGATGGGCCAACGCGCCCATACGCGTTCGATCAGGGGCGCCTTTTGCAGGGCGACGAGCGCGGTCAGAAGCATGATGACGATCAGAACGCTGGCCCAGATCGGCGAGGCGTTGGCGACAGGGATCCACGCAGCGCCGATGGCCAGCGAGGCGAATAACCATGGGCGGTGGTCCGTCCATCGGGCATCGTCGTCACGTTTGAGCAGGCCGTATCCCGTCGAAGCGATGAGCCAAAGGTAGATTGGTCCCCAGATCGAAAAGGCCCATCCGGCGGGCTGGATCGGCAGGGTGTCGACGGGAACGGGGAAGCGGTCGGCGTCGAACCCACCGAAGGGATTGGCGAAAACCGGCACGATTGCGAAGGCGATCGCGGCGGTCAGGCACAGGATGGCCCAAAGGCGGGCGCGATCGGTCTGGGCGGGCACATGCATATAGGTCATGTCTCGCAAACGCGCGGAACGCTGAATGGTTCCGCCGCTGCGTCAGGCGAGCGTGCCGTCCGCTTCGATCCGGGTTTTGCCGCCCAGATAGGGGTGCAGCGCCTCGGGGAGGGTGACGGAGCCGTCTTCCTGTTGGCCGTTCTCGAGCACCGCGATCAGGCAGCGGCCGACGGCGAGGCCGGAGCCGTTGAGGGTGTGGACGAATTCTGGCTTGCCGCCGCCCTCGGGCTTGAAGCGGGCGTTCATGCGGCGGGCCTGGAACGCGCCGCAAGTGGAGACGGAGCTGATCTCGCGATAGGTGTTCTGACCGGGTAGCCAGGCTTCGATATCGAAGGTCCGCGTCGCGCCGAAGCCCATGTCGCCGGTGCACAGCACAATGGTGCGGTAGGGGATGCCGAGACGGTCGAGGATGCCCTCGGCGCAATCCAACATACGGCGTTGTTCTTCATCGCTTTTATCGGGATGGGTGACGGAGACCATCTCGACCTTCTCGAACTGATGCTGGCGCAGCATTCCGGCGGTGTCACGGCCCGCGGAGCCGGCCTCGGAGCGGAAGCAGAGGGAGTGCGCGGTGTAGCGGCGCGGGAGATAGCTTTCCTCGACGGTTTCGCCCGCGACGATGTTCGTCAGGCTGACCTCGGAGGTGGGGATGAGCCACCAGCCGTTGGTGGTTTGATAGCTGTCTTCGCCGAACTTCGGAAGCTGGCCGGTGCCGTACATGGTCTCGTTGCGGACGAGGACGGGGGCATTGACTTCGGTGAGGCCGTTTTCGGTGGTGTGGACGTCGAGCATGAACTGCGCAAGCGCGCGGTGCAAACGGGCGATGGCGCCGCTCAGAAGGACGAAGCGGGCGCCGGATAGTTTGGCGGCGGTTTCGAAATCCATCGACGGTTTGACAGCGGGAATATCGAAATGTTCCAAGGGCTTGAAGGCAAATTCGCGCGGCGTGCCGCGGCGGTGTAACTCGACGTTGTCGTCTTCACTGTCGCCGTCGGGAATATCGGCGGCGGGCAGGTTCGGGATGGCCTCCAGAATGGCGGTCAATTCGGCGTCGCGGGCGCGGGCCTCGTCTTCGAGACGGGCAATCTCGGCCTTCTTGTCGGCCACCAGCGCGCGGAGACGTTCGAACTCGGCCTCATCACCGGAAGCCTTTGCTTTGCCTACGTTTTTCGAGGCGGCATTGCGGTCGGCCAGAGCCGTTTCAGCGGCGGTTATGGCGGCGCGGCGGGCTTCGTCAAGGGCCAGAATGTCGGCGGACATCGGCGCGAGATCCCGGCGCGAGAGGGCCGCGTCGAAGGCGGCTGGATTGTCGCGGATCATGCGGATGTCATGCATGGGTCTGGCCCTCCGGATGTGGTTGCTGGGGCGGGGTATGCCAGAGGGGGAAAGGCGGGGAAAGGGGGTGAGTGGCGGTTCGGCTGTAAGCCGATGGAACGTCCAGTGGACGTTTCAAGCCGCGAACGGGCGGAGCCCCGGATCGGACGTATAGACTTGGTATAGATCACGTATAGCTTTGGTATATATCCGATCTGCGCACAGAACTGCGGCCATGGCGGGGCTTCTGTGCGGAGGGGCCTAGGGGCGGTAATCGGGGGCGATGGTGACGGGCGGGTTGAGAGAGGCGGCCCAGGCGCGCCATTGGGTGACGAAGTCTTGGCCGGTGAAATTGCCGGTCTGGACCCAATGGATGGGCACTCTGTCAGGGAGCATAAAGGAGAAGACGATGATATCGTCCCAATTGGGACGAAATATTTCGAGTGAGGTACCTTTAACAAATCTAATTGCAGCGCCGCGCAGATTTGCTTCCTTCAAATTTGTGCTTCCATTCCATCTTGTACCGTTGAGATCAGAGCCCTCCAAATCCGCAAATGACAAGTAGGCTCCTTGCAAGTCTGCCGCAAAGAAACTCGCACCGCGAAGATCCGCTGCTTCAAGGTACGCGCCTTGCAATTGCGTCCCATTAAAATTCGCGCCTTGTGCTTTTACCCCTTCTAGGTTCGCTTGTTGTAGCTCCGAATGGTATAGGTTCGCTCCTTTGATCGACACATCAATGAGCTTCGCTGCCGTCAACTGTGAATAACTGAGGTTTGCCCCTTGCAACTGCGCCATGCTTAGATCCGTCCCTTGCAGCGCAGCGTTGGCGAGGTTCGCCCCCTCAAATTGCGTCAGGAACAGCTTTGCCCCCTGCAGTTTCGAACCACTACAATTCGTACCACAAAACGTGAGTAGGTGGAGGTCGAAGCCTTGCAGGTTGCAGCGGCGGAGGTCGATGTTGGTGGGGTTGAAGTCTTTGCGCTTGGCCTCTTCGTGAGGATTGATGCGACCCAGGCTTTGGGCAGCGCGGTGCATGTCGGGGCGGATGGGTTCGAGTTTGTTGGCCCATTCGCGGAGGGCTTCGGGTTCGGCTTCTTTCGGAGGGTCTTGCGGCGGGTAAGCGCGACTGAGTTCCTGAACGTAGATCGAGAGCATGCGGGCGATGCGCTGGGCTGGGGGATAGTCGTCGCGCGCCATGGCCTCGATGGCGAGGCCTTCGAGCCGGTCGATGGCGGCGGCGCGGGTGACGAGGTCGTCTTCCCATTCGGTCAGGATGGATTCATTGCCGTCTTTGTCGGCAGATGGGCGTGTGACCGTGCGTCGTGCGGCGAGGTCCTGGGCGGCGGCGTTGATCTTGTCGTTGAAGAGAGCGTCTTCACGGATCGCTGTTTGGCGGCGGGTTTCATCCAGATTGCTTTGGGCGACCATCGAGCGCCAGATGAGGAACGGCGCGCCGAGAAGGGCGACGAGAAGAGTGCCGAGGCCAAGGGCACGGGCGATGTTTGCGTCGTCGGGCAGCCCGGTCAGCACGGTCTCGGAAATGATGCGGAAGGCGGCGGCGAGGGCGAGGAAGAACAAGACCGCGAAGGTCAGCAGCACCGCGCCGATGATGATCTGTTCGAGCGGAGCAAGGTCCATCGTCTTGAACCAGCGGTTCACGAAGCTTTGCCCCGTCGACTTCGTATCGGATCGCACTGCGCGGGCTTGGTTGAAGGCGCGACTGATCGCAAGCGCCAGAAGCGCGAGCATCAGTACGATGGGGAGCGCCTCGGCGAGGATGAAGGTTTGGTTAAGCCAGTCGGTCATCCCCGGCACTGTCGGCGGGATTTGGTTTTGTCGCAAGGGGTTGTGCGGGGGCGATGACTCCGCGCGCGGCGGCGTCGGGGTTACTCCGCCAGAGCCTCGGCCAATGCGGGCCAGTCGGCGGGGGTGACGGGCGAGATCAGGCTGTTGAGGCCGTCACGGCCGAAGTTGGAGACCAGCAGGCCGACGAGCACGGGGCCGGTGTCGGTCATGTGCACGAAGGCGCCGCCGGATTGGCCGCCCGCCACGGCGCAGGGGCTGGCGATAGGGCCTTCTTCGAGGCTCACGGCGGGGCAGGGGGTATGGCCGCGCAGGGCGTCGGTGGAGCCGAGACCGATGGCGCGGCGATTGACGTAGCCGAAGGTGGCATGGGCGATGGTTTCGTCGAGCGCGGCGGGGGCGGCGAGGGGCATCGGGCGGGCGACCTCGGGCGGGACGGGGGTGGCGAGGTGCAGCAGCGCGAGGTCGTTGACATAGCCCTCCACCCGGTTCTGCAGGGCGGGGTCGTAGGTGGGGTGTAGCTCGCTGTCGGTGATGGCCGTGACCATGCGGTTGGGGCCGGTGGGGTCGAGGATCAGCACGCGGTCGCGGGGACGTGCGAGGCAATGGGCGGCGGTCAGCGCGGCGGAGGGCGCCACCAGCACAGCGGTGCAGCCGCCGGTCGTGGCCTCGGCGCGGCGCAGGCGGGCGATGGCGGTCAGCTCGGCGGCGCGGTCGGTGTCGATGAGGTCGGGTGCGCCGGTGACGTCGGCCCGGGTCGGGGCGGGTGCGGCGGCGGGCAGGGCGAGGGCGAGGCACAGCAGGATGCGAGCAAGGGGTGTCATGGGGCCACCTTGCCCCCTTTGGGGTGGTCGCGCCAAGGGGCATTGTGCCGGGCCCCGTGTCCGGGGGCTTGCGGGGTCGGGTCGGTGTGCCCATTTGCACCGCAGCCCCCGTTGCACTCCGGAGGTCGCGCCACTAGGGTGCCGCAAATTTTGAACCGGGGTCGCGATGGCCCTGCCAGAGCCACACAGAGCCACGTAAGCGCCACACACAAAGGACCCCGCCCATGGAAGCCTTCGGCCAGGTGATCCCGCTGATCCTGATCCTCGTGATCATGTATTTCTTCCTGATCCGCCCTCAGCAAAAGAAGGTGAAGGAGCATCAGGCGATGGTTGAGGCGTTGCGGCGCGGCGACGAGGTTGTCACCCAGGGCGGATTGATCGGCAAGATCACCAAGGTCAAGGACGACACGGAGGTCGAGGTCGAGGTGGCCAAGGATGTGCGCATTCGCGTGTTGCGCCCGACGATCGCGCAGGTGCGTTCCAAGACCGAGCCCGCCAACGATTGATGCGCGCCGTTTGGCGGGCCGGGTTCGGCGTGCCGCAGGCGAGATGATTGAGCGGGGTTTTGCGCCCCGCGTCTTGAGGAAAATCCATGCTTCAGATCCCGCTCTGGAACCGGCTGTTCATCCTGCTCGTACTGCTGGCGGGGTTGAGCTTTGCCTTTCCGAATTTCTTCTACGAGAGGGTCGAGCGGCACAATGATGCCGTGGCCGAGATGGAGCGCGACAGTATCGAGACCGAGGCATTGCTGGCCGAAGAGGCGCTTTGGCCCGGTTTCCTGCCCTCGACATTGGTGAACCTGGGCCTTGATCTGCGGGGCGGGGCGCATTTGCTGGCCGAGGTGCGGGTCGAGGATGTGTATGTGGCGCGGATGGACGCGCTGTGGCCGGAAGTGCGTGACACGCTGCGGGACTTGCGCAACGAGGTCGGCGGGATCCGGCGGATCGACGCGGACCCGGGTCTGTTGCAGGTGCGTGTGGAAAATGCGGACGGCATGAGTGCGGCGGTTGCGGCGGTGCGCGAACTGGGCCAGCCGGTCGTCAGCCTGACGGGTGCGATTGGCGACACGACGCTGGATGTGAGCGGGTCGGGGGATGTTCTGACCGTGCGGCTGAGCGACGCGGAGCAGCAGGCCACCAACGACCGGACGATGCAGCAGAGCATTGAGATCGTGCGCCGCCGCGTCGATGAGGCGGGCACGCGGGAGCCGACGATCCAGCGGCAGGGGCAGGATCGCATCCTGATCCAGGTGCCGGGGATCGGATCGGCGCAGGAGTTGAAAGACCTGATCGGGACGACGGCGCGGCTGACGTTCCATCCGGTTGTGGGGCGCGCGGGCAGCGCCGATGAGGATGTCGAAAGCCGCCAGATCGTGCTGCCGTCGATTGATCCGCAGGACACCGGCACGTTCTACATTCTGGAGGAAACGCCGGTTGTGACGGGCGATGATCTGGTCGACAGCCAGCCCTCGTTCGAGCAACAAAGCGGCCTTCCCGTGGTGACGTTCCGGTTCAACCCCTCGGGCGCGCGGGATTTCGGCGAATACACGGCCGCGAATGTGGGGGCGCCCTTTGCCATCGTGCTCGACGAAGAGGTGATCAGCGCGCCGGTGATCCGGCAGGCGATCACGGGCGGCGCGGGCCAGATCAGCGGTAATTTCACGGTGGAGTCCTCCACCGAACTGGCGATCCTGCTGCGCGCGGGCGCGCTTCCGGCGGAGATGACGTTCCTCGAAGAGCGCACCATCGGCCCGGAACTGGGCGCGGACAGCATCGAGGCGGGGCAGACGGCGGCGCTTGTGGCGTTTGCGGCGGTGCTTCTTTTCATGATCCTGAGCTACGGGACGTTCGGTATCTTCGCCTCCATCGCTCTGATCCTGAACGTGGGGATGATTTTCGGGGTGCTATCGCTCATTGGCGCGACGCTGACCCTTCCGGGGATCGCGGGGATCGTTTTGACCATCGGGATGGCGGTGGATGCCAATGTGCTGGTGTTCGAGCGGATCCGCGAGGAATTGAAGACTGCGCGCGGCCCGGCGCGGGCCATCGAATTGGGCTATGAGCGCGCGCTTTCGGCCATCATCGACGCCAATATCACAACGTTTATCATCGCCACGATCCTGTTTGTCCTGGGCTCCGGCCCGGTGCGCGGGTTTTCGGTGACGCTGGGGATCGGGATTGTCACCTCGGTCTTTACGGCGATTTATGTCACGCGGCTTTTGATCATCTTCTGGTTCGAACGCCGCCGTCCCAAGACAATCGAGGTCTGATCCCATGCGCCTGAGACTTGTTCCGCAGGAAACCAACTTCGATTTCTTCAAATACGCGAAGGCCACCTTCGGCGTGTCGGTTGTGGCGATGATCGCATCCATCGCGATCTGGCTGTCGGTGGGCCTGAATTTCGGCATCGATTTTCTGGGCGGTACAACGATCCGCACGGATGCGACGGTCGAGGTCGACGTGGCCGATTACCGCGCGGCGTTGGAGGATCTGGACCTGGGCGATGTGGTGATTTCGCGGGTGTTCGACCCGAATTTCGACGCCGATCAATATGTGGTCACGGTGCGCATTCAGGCGCAGGAGGGCGTTGAATCCGTCACACCCGAGACCATCGCCGCCATCGAGGGCGCGCTGTTGGAAAACGTCGATCCGGAGATGACGTTCCCGTCGGTGGAATCCGTCGGCCCGAAAGTGTCGGGCGAGTTGATCCAGACGGCGATCATCGCGGTTCTGGCGTCGCTTGGCGCGATCCTGATCTACATCTGGCTTAGGTTTGAGTGGCAGTTTTCGGTGGGCGCGGTTGCGGCCCTGATCCACGATGTGATCCTGACCATCGGCATCTTCAGCCTGTTCCAGATCCGCTTTGACCTGGCCACGATTGCCGCGCTTCTGACCATCGTCGGTTACTCGATCAACGACACGGTGGTGATCTTCGACCGCCTGCGCGAGAACCTGATCAAGTACAAGCAGCGCGCGTTGCGTGATGTGATGAACCTGTCAGCGAACGAGACGCTGAGCCGGACGTTGATGACCTCGGGCACCACGGCGCTGGCTTTGATTGCGTTGCTGGTTCTGGGCGGCGACGTGATCCGCGGGTTCGTGTTCGCAATCCTGTGGGGCGTGATCGTGGGGACGTATTCGTCGATCTACGTGGCTAAGAACGTGGTCCTGATGCTCGGCGTGAAGCGCGATTGGTCGAAGCCCACCGATGGGTCGGGCGGGCCAGGTGGTACACAATTCGCCAACGTGGATGCCTGAGGCGCTGATCGAGGCCCTGGCGATGCCGGGCCTCATCTGGGTGTGCCTCGCGTCGTTTCTGTCGGGGCTGGTCTACGGCTTTGCAGGCTTCGGATCGGCGTTGATCTTCATGCCATTGGCGGTGATCTTCCTTCCGCCCGCGCTGGCGATTGCGGCGTTTTCGCTGTCGGCTCTGGCGTCGCTTGCGACGGTGATCCCGAAGGCCTGGGCGGTGGCGAACCGGTCGCAGACCTTGATGATGGTGGGGATGTCGGTTCTGACCATGCCGCTGGGGATCGCGCTGTTGCGCCTTGCCCCGGAGGTCACGATCCGCACGACGGTCTGCATCCTGACCCTTCTGACGCTGGCCGCGCTTTTGGCCGGGTGGAAGGTGCCGCTGCGTGGGGGGGCTGCGTTGCGGGCGGGCGTCGGCGCGCTGAGCGGGATCACGGGGGGATCGACGGGGCTGAACGGGCCGCCGGTGATCCTGTTCAACCTCGGCAGCGATCAACCGGTTGCGGTCACGCGTGGCAACCTGGCTTGTTTCCTGACATTCAATTCGCTTCTGATGATGCCGATGATGTGGCTGCAGGGCCTGATCGATGGGCCCGCGATCTGGCTTGGGCTGATCTTGCTGATGCCGTATGCGATGGGCACCTGGGGCGGGGCGCGCTTGTTTCGGCCGCAGGCGGCGGGCCTCTATAAGACGGCGGCCTATATGCTGATTGGCGTGGCGGGTGTGATGGGCCTGCCGATCTGGGAAGGGTAATGCGATGCGCATGAATGAGGTGAGTTTCGATGACAGCCGCCCGGTCGATGGCTACGGGCCGGGCTTTTTCCGGGTCGGCGGCGAGGTCGTGCAAGGTGCGGTGCTGCTGAGCCCGGGCGGTGTGAGGGCCTGGGGCGGGTTCGAGGATGCGGCGGCGGTGGTGGGCAAGGCATCGGAGGTTGATTTCCTGCTGATCGGGACGGGTGCCGAGATCGCCCATGCGCCGCCCGCGTTCCGCCAGGCGGTGGAGGCGGCGGGGATCGGGTTGGAGGTCATGGCCTCGCCCGCGGCGTGCCGGACCTACAACGTGCTGCTGGCCGAGGGGCGGCGTGTCGGGGCGGCGCTGTTGCCGGTGTAACGCGTCATGCGGGTGGCGCACCTTTGGGAAGCGTCGCGTTTTTGAGTATTTTTGAAACAAGGAAGAGGCGGGGGCGCCCCCCCGTGTCCGGCCGGGCGCTGGATGACATCCGCCACATTGCGCTGCGCGGGGTCTTCAGGCGCGGCGCCCTGTCTTCCTTGTTTCAAAAATACTCAAAAAACCGAAGCGGGCGGCAAGGCGCGTCCCTCGGGCATGATCTCGCCCAGGATCATCGCGCGTAATTCCCGCTCCAGTTTGCGGCGCATGGTTTCGGCGAAATCGTCGTGGTTCATCGCATATTCCACGAAGGCGCCGGGGCCGTGGATCACGTGTTCAAGGAAATATTCCTCGATCTCGCGCGAGGCGCCGCCGATGGCGAGACCGTTGACCGTGACCCCGTCGAAATCGAAATGCTCAAAGGCGGCGGCGGGCGGGAAGCCGTCGTTGTTCTGCCCGTCGCCGGAAATGTCGAGGGTCTGGAACAAGCAGGCCGGGGCCTCGCGGAAGCGGGTGGAGGCAAACCCGAGCGCATAGCCCAAGGCTGTTGGAAAATCCTGATTGCCGCGGATCGCCTGGTTCACCCGTTCGGCGATGGCCAGCAGGTCGGCCTCGCTCTCGACCATGATCCAGTCGACGATGATGTCCTGCTGGAACCGTCCGGACCATTCGAAGATCGACAGGGCCACGGGGCCGGGGCCGTTGAGGAAGGCTTCGGTCACGGTCGGATCGAGCAGCGCCGAGGCGAGGCCTTCGACTTGCAAGCGGTATTCGGCCTGATCAACCGAGGCCGACACGTCCATGCCAAGCTGTAACGCAAGCCTGCATTGCCCCTGCGCGAAGGCCGGGGTTGCTGCGAGCAAGGCCGCGGCGCAGGCCGCGTGCCTGAGGCGGGCGCATTGGCTTACCAATGCCCCGTGTTCTCCATCGAGGCCCAGGGTTCCGCCGGGGACAGGGCATCGCCCGCCTGCAGAAGCTCGATCGAGATGTTGTCGGGAGAGCGGACAAAAGCCATGTGGCCGTCCCGGGGCGGGCGGTTGATCGTCACGCCGTTGTCCATCAGGTGCTGGCACATCTCGTGGATATTATCGACGCGGTAGGCGAGGTGGCCGAAATGGCGGCTGTCCGACGGCAGGCCGTCGTCGCCATCCCAATTGTAGGTGAGCTCCACATGGGCGTCCGCCTGACCCGGTGGCGTCATGAACACCAGCGTGAAGCGGCCGCCCTCGCTGTCGTGGCGGCGTGTCTCTTCGAGGCCCAGAAGCTTGTAGAAGGCGATGGAGGCGTCAAGGTCCTTCACCCGAACCATCGTGTGCAGATAATGGATGCCCATTTGGCGCAATCTCCCCGGTTTGCTGTTCCCCGCAGCTTAACGCGGGATTGGCCGATGAACAGCCCGACATGGTTAAAATTCGCGTGCGCGCGGCTGTATCGGTCGGGGGTGCATGGTGTCGCGCACCACCAGTGTGACGGTCACGAAGGCCACGAAGAGCAACAGATACCAGGAGCCGAATTTCGAGAAATCGACGAAGCCGGTGTCGCCCTGCGTCTCGTAGGTCCAGGTGCGGGTGAAGGTGCCGATGTTCTCGGCGATCCACAGGAAAAAGGCCGAGAGGACGGCGCCCATCGGCAGGCGGATCGCGAGGGGCGTTCGTGCCGGATAAAACCAGATCCGCGTGCGCCAGAACAGGATCAGCGTGGCCGCGAAAAGGATCCAGCGGATGTCGTAAGTGTAATGGTGCGTGTAGAAATTCACGTAGATTGCCAGGGCGAGGAGATAGGTCATCCAGAACGCCGGGTAGGGGGCAAACTGGATGTGGAAGATGCGGATCGAGCGCGCGATGAAGGAGCCTACGGAGGCGTACATGAAGCCCGAAAAGAGCGGCACGCCGCCGATTTCGAGAATGCCCTGGTCGGGGTAATCCCACGAGCCCTGGGCGAGTTTGAAGATCTCCATCAGCGTGCCGGTGACGTGGAAGATCACGATCACCTTCGCCTCTTCCCAGGTCTCGAACCCGCGCCAGAGGAAGACGATTTGTGTGGTTAACGCGAAGAGGACAAGGGCATCGTATCGGGCGAGCGCCCAGTCGTCCTGCCAGATCAGGCGGGTGAAGATGATCGCGGACAGGATCAGGATGCCGAACAGCGCCGCCTGGAACAATTTGGCCAGGATCAGCGCCGAAAGTCCCAGCGCAGAGGGCCGACGTGCCAGTCGACGTTCCAGATTGGCCACGCTCAAACCTGCCATGTTGCCTCAACTTCTTGCGGTCTTTGGGCGGCGTAGGGCAAGATATAGCCTCACGCCGATCCACCGATTCCCTGAGGACATGCCATGCCGCTGACGCCCGAACAACTGGAGGATATCCAGTCTGCCCGCTCCAATCCGCAACCCACGCTGCGCGCCGTGGCGCCGGGGATGGAGAAGCACCTTTATGAGGCCAAGCCGGTGCTCGACCACGGGTTCGTGCGGGTCGTGGATTACATGGGCGACGATGCGGCGATCGTGCAGGCGGCGCGGGTGTCTTACGGGGCGGGGACGAAGAAGGCGCGCGATGACAGCGGTTTGATCCGCTACCTGATGCGGCACTGGCATTCGACGCCGTTCGAGATGTGCGAAATCAAGCTGCATGTGAAATTGCCGGTGTTCGTGGCGCGGCAATGGATCCGGCACCGGACGGCGAATGTGAATGAATATTCGGCGCGGTATTCGATCCTGGACCGGGAGTTTTATATCCCCGAGCCGGAGCAGCTTGCGGCGCAATCGGTGGTGAACAATCAGGGGCGCGGGGAGACGTTGGAGGGCGAAGAGGCCGAACGGGTGTTGCGGGTTCTCAAGGAGGACGCGGGGCGGGCCTATGATCATTACGAGGAAATGCTGTCGCAGGAGGGGCAGAAGGGGCTGGCGCGGGAATTGGCGCGGATGAACCTTCCGGCGAATATCTACACGCAATGGTATTGGAAGGTCGATCTGCACAACCTGTTCCACTTCCTGCGGCTGCGCGCGGACGCCCATGCGCAGTATGAAATCCGGGTCTATGCGGATGCGATTGCCGAGATGGTCAAGGATTGGGTGCCCGCGGCATACGGCGCGTTCGAGGACTACCGGATGGGCGGGGTCCAGTTGAGCGGCAAGGGGGTCGAGGTCGTGCGGCGGCGGTTGGCCGGTGAGACCGTCACGCAGGAGAGCTCGGGGATGAGTGCGGGTGAATGGCGGGAGTTCGAGGCGGTGTTCGGGTGAGGTTGCAAGGTTGCAACCGGGGATTAAGGGGTTGGTTTTGTTGGGGAAAGGGGTTTTTAAGGGGTTCTCGCAGTTCGGAGGTGTAGAAAAATATGAACGATTGGCGAGTAGATTATGACCGTTGGTGCTGATGATTTTCACAAGTTTGAGGGCAAGCTGCGACGTGCCCGGAGGTATATTGACGAGTTGGAATGTTGCGAGGATCCAGCGGAGGCCTGTCTGATTTAGGAAAACTTCATCTCTGTTTGGTGTCAAACGCAAAAGCTGCTTGGCAAACTGTGTAGATTAAGCGGCCTCGGTGGAATTGAGCAGAAAATTCGGGACGGGGTTTTGGACGGTGGGCAACCGAGTGCTCACTACCTTTTCCATGCTCGAAATGCCGAGGAACATTCTTTCAAGTCGGTCATCAAAGAGGTCAAAGCAGAAAAATCGGTTCTGGTGCCCGGCTTCTTTGGAGGAGTTTTTAAAGAAGGAGCCAGAAGAACCGTTATCGGTTGCGTGAGCAGAATTAATGGGCAGATACACGTACAGCCCGATTACCGGATAACCGAGAGGACGTTCGAGACTGGTGATGGTTTGCCATCAGGTTCAATACTCAAGAGCACGCCAAGCTACGTTGTTCCTGTAAGTGTCGTTGATCGTGGTGTAACGTATTGCCCGCCCGAAATGGATGTCCCAATCGAGAACTGGGCTCTAGCACTCGCTGAAGACGCGACTGGTTGGATTGACACGTTGGCGTCAGAGGTTTGCGACGAATTGGGTTGGGTCAGGTAATGGCAATGGCTTTGGCCTCTGAGCAGAAGTTTTGTGTAGGGTTTTTCATGCCCCAAGTGGGTTAACAGCGGGCTGGCCCGCCCCGCCATCGACGGGCCGTCCGGCGGCCTGTCGATTTGGCTAAGCTAGGCGCACCGAATGTGCGGCGTGCGGATGTTTCAGACATAAATCGCGCAAAACGACCGTTGGATCGACACTCCCCGGCCCGTCGATGGCGGGGCTCTTGCGCCTCATTCCACCGCAGCCGCAGCCGCCGCGCGCAGGTCCGCCACCACGTCCGCGTTTTCGGCCTCCCATGCGGAGAAGGCGATGTAGGCCTCAACGCGTTGGGCGGCGTGTTCGGGGGTGCCGAAGGGGGCCTCGTTCAGGGGGATGAAGAAGGCTTTGACGGCCTCGTAGGTGTCCACGCAGGCGAGGCGGTCGCCGGAGAGGGGTTGTTGGCTCTGGGCTGCGGCGTCGCAGGTGTAATAGGCCAGCAGGAGTGCGAGGAATTCGCCCATTGTGCGGCTCCTTTCGCACTCAGCAGAGGCCAGCGGGCGGGGTCAGGTCAAGCGCGCGGGGATCACGAAGGCGACAGCGGCCTTAGCGGATCACGGCCCCGGAGAGGCCGCGGGCGCGGGCCATGGCGTCGTCGCGCATGAGTGTGACCAGATCGGAATTGCCCTGTTGCCAGTCAAGAAAGCCGCGGTAGCCGTCGAGCATTTGGGCATGGCGTTCGAGCGTGCCGGGGGCGGCGAGATCGAAGGGAGCGAACCAGGCTTTGACAGCGTCGTATGTGCCCATGCAGGCCTGCACTTCGTCGCCGGACATGGGGCGGATCAGGGCGGTGGCATCGCAGAGGTAGTAGAGCGCGAGAAGGTCGAGGAATTCGGACATCGGGGCGCCTCCTTTTCCAAAGATGAAGCAGGGGAGGCGACAAAAGGGGGAGGAGGCGCCGGCCGGGAGGAGGCCCGCGCATTCCGCACGATCCGTCACCTCCCTATGCTGACCCGTTCAGAGATAGCAGGTCAGGGTAAAGGTGCGGTTAATCGCGCAAGATGAGTGTCGCCCGCGCCAGGGAAGGCGGCGCGGGGACGGCTTTTGCGTGCGCGTCGGTGCGCGTCAGACTTTCTGCAGCTCCACCGCAGAGGAGCGGCCATCGCGGCCCTCGCGCAGTTCGTAGCTGAGTTTCGTGTTGTCGGGCAGATCGGTCATGCCTGCGCGTTCCACGGCCGAGATGTGCACGAACACATCCGAGCCGCCGTCGTCAGGTGCGATGAAGCCGAAACCCTTGGTGGTGTTGAACCATTTCACAGTGCCGGTGGGCATTTTCCCGCGTCTTTCCTTAGTTTCGAGTCCCGCCCACATGTGTTGCGGCGGTGCGGTGCAATCAGGTCACGGCGCCCTGCTCGCTTGCAAAAGGACGCGGCTCCCCTTCCCTCACGGACAAAAGGATGGTGTGTTTCGGGATGAAAACAAGGGTTTTGGGGCATTCTGCCGCCGACGCGGCATGAGTCTGCCTATGATTTATGCGGAGGGGAAATTTTGCGCATTTACGGATTGAAGGCCTGTGACACCTGTCGCAAGGCGGTGAAGGCGCTGAACGGGGCGGTGTTTGTAGACGTGCGCGCCGAGCCGTTGGAGCGGGCGCAGATCGCGCGGTTTCTGGACGCGTTCGCGGCGGCGTTGGTGAACACGCGGTCCACGACGTGGCGCGGTTTGTCGCAGGACGAGCGGGCGGAGGCGCATGCGGATTTGCTGGTCAGGTATCCGGCGTTGATGAAGCGGCCGGTGATCGAGGATGACGCGGGCGTCTTGCATCTGGGCTGGAGCAAGGACGTGCAGGCGGCGCTGGGCGTTTAGGGGGAGCGCGCGCCCGGGTTTCCCCGTAACGGGGGTTGGGGCGCGGTTTTGCGGCCCCCATGTCATGTCGAGTTCAGCAAACATGGAGTGCCAGATGCGCAACGCAGCCCTTGTCCTTGGTGTGATCGGAGGGATCCTCGCGATGATCGTGGGCTTTTTCGTCTACGGCTACACGGTGTTCATTGATTGGTTCGGGGAGATCCCGGATCTGGCGGCGCAGGTGGACAATCCGGAGCTGTATCGCACGATGGCGTTCGTGTCGCCGATCCTGGCGATTGCGGGTGGTGCGATGGCGCGATCGCGGGCGTTGTGGGGCGGGGTGTTGTTGCTGCTGTCGGCGGCGGGGATGCTTTATGCGTTCGGGTTTGGTGTCTTTACCATGTTCCCGATTGCGTTTTGCGGCGTCGCGGGTGTGCTGGCGCTGGCGGCGGGGCGGCCCGATGAAGAGCACGCGCATTTCTGAGCCCGGGCTAGCGGATCGGGCGGAAGACGCGTTTTTCGGTGTGCTGCCAGCCGAGAGATGCCTGGCCGGCGGCGGCCTGACCGGCGGGTTCCCCCAGGCGAATGGACAACCCGTCGAGGTCGAGTGAGGCGGGGCGATCGAGCGCGATATGGATGTAGTCGATGCCGTTCTCGGGGGTGACGGCGCGGATCATGCAGCCGTCGTAGAGCGCGCGCGCGGGCAGGGTTTCGGCGCTGCCTTGCATGGGGTGCAGGGCGAGGTCGGGTGAGACCAGAAGCGTGGTGGTATTGGTCAGGCCGGTGCAGGCATTCCCTTCGATGCGGATCGGTGCCAGGTCACGGTTCAGGGCCAGATCGTTCTGCGAAAAGGTGCTGCGCGTGAGGCGCGTGATGCGCAGTGCTGCGCCGTCGGAGGCCGTGACATGGTCGCCGACCCGCAGATCGCCCGCGGCCACGGGGCCGGTCGGGGTGGGCACCGGGGTGTCGGCGCAGATCGCGCGCAGATCGGGCGTCGCCTTGCGCGCGGAGGCGCTTTGACGGGGTTTGGTTTGCGGCGCTCCAAGCGGATGCTGGAACGGACCAAACGCGTCCACATTGTTTAATCGTTGATACATACTGGTTACCTGCTCGTGCCAATTTACGCGGCCCTCGGGCATGGATTTACCAATATGCGGCGGCAATAAACCGACGGGTTTTAGGCAATTTAGCGGTGTCTTTTTGCCGGAGATGGGCCGGCCGGCGCGCGCATGGACGCACAAAATCCGGACAAAACAGCCTGTTAGCGTGGCAGATCGGTGGGGGGCGCGGACGGGCCGCCGGGCAGCGGGCCGGGGTCATCGGGGTCCAGCATGCGGGCCGTGACCTGCGGCGCGTCGCGGCAGATGACGTCGATCACCGCGTCGAGGGTGACAATTGCGAAATGCTCCAACGGGTAGCCCGCAGCCTCGGCGGCGAAGGTGGAGGCGGTGACATAATCGAGAAAGGCGGATTGGTCGTAGTGGCGCAGCTTTCGGGTGAAATCCTCGTCCCGTTCGGGGATCACGTAGCTTTCGTCCCGCCAGGTGTAGGCGATGCACGGGTCGAACCGCAGGGTGTAGCGCAAGCTGCCGGGGCCGGTTTCAATGGCGCGCACCGGGCCCAGAATACGGTCGATCGCATCGTCGCCGGTGCCTGCGGCAACCTCGCGCCCGGAGACATCGGCCCCGTCCACTTCGATGCTCAGGGCGGTGTCGTCATGCCCGTATGCGGGCCCGGCCCGCAACCCGTGGAAGCCGAGATAGCGTTCCGCGTTCAGCAGGCCGGTTGCATCGTCGAAGTTCATTCCGTGGCGCGGGCCTGTTGATCGGGTGGGATGGCCTCATTGGACAGCGATTGGACCACATCGCCCAGCGGCAGGACGGAGGTTTGCTTTTCGCCCAGACGGCGCAGGGTGACGGTGCGGTTTTCGACCTCCTGCTTGCCGATGGCCAGGATCGCGGGGACCTTGCCGACGGAATGTTCGCGGACCTTGAAGTTGATCTTCTCGTTGCGGATGTCGGCCTCGGCCCGGACACCGGCGGCCTTGAGGGCGGCGACGACCTCGTGCACGAAGTCATCGGCCTCGGACACGATGGAGGCCACGACGACCTGCCGGGGCGCGAGCCAGAAGGGCAGACGGCCTTCGGAGTTTTCGATCAGGATGCCGATGAAGCGCTCGAAGCTGCCCAGGCAGGCGCGGTGCAGCATATAGGGGCGATGCTTGGCCCCGTCGGCCGCGATGTAGGTTGCACCAAGGCGTTCGGGCAGGTTCGGGTCGACCTGGAAGGTGCCACATTGCCAGACCCGGCCAATCGCGTCGGTCAGGTAGAAGTCGAGCTTGGGGCCATAGAATGCGCCGTCGCCTTCCTCGATCCGGTAGGGATTGCCCACGGATTTGATCGCCGCTTCCAGCGCACCTTCGACGTGATCCCACGCCGCGTCGGTGCCCACACGCTTTTCGGGGCGGGTGGCGAAGGCGATGTCGAAGCTTTCAAAGCCCAGATCCTTGTAGACGCCGGACAGGAAGGTGATGAACTTGGCGCATTCGGCCTCGATCTGATCCTCGGTGCAGAAGATGTGCGCGTCGTCCTGGGTGAAGCCGCGCACGCGCATGATGCCGTGCAACGCGCCGGAGGGTTCATAGCGCGCGCAGGTGCCGAATTCGGCCATCCGCAAGGGCAGGTCTCGGTAGGATTTCAGGCCCTGGTTGAACACCTCGACGTGGCAGGGGCAATTCATCGGCTTGAGCGCGTTGATCGCCTTGGTCTGCGCGTGTTCTTCATCGACTTCGACGATGAACATGTGTTCCTGATATTTGTCCCAGTGGCCGGATTTCTCCCACAATTTGCGGTCGACAACCTGGGGGGTGTTGACCTCGACATAGCCATCGGCGCGCTGCTTGCGGCGCATGTAATCTTGCAGCGTGGTGTAGATGGTCCAGCCGTTGGGGTGCCAGAAGACCTGGCCGGGGGCTTCTTCCTGCATGTGGAAGAGGTTCATCTCGCGGCCCAGGCGGCGGTGGTCCCGCTTTTCGGCCTCTTCGAGGAAATTCAGGTATTTGCGCAGGTCATCGCGGTTCTTGAAGGCGACGCCGTAGATGCGTTGCAGCATGGGGCGGGTGTTGTCGCCGAGCCAATAGGCGGCGGCGACGGACATGAGTTTGAAGGCGTCGGCGGGCACCTGGCCGGTGTGTTGCAGATGCGGGCCGCGGCAGAGATCCATCCAATCCCCATGCCAATACATGCGAATGGGTTCATCGCCGGGAATGCGGTCGAGGAGTTCGACCTTGTAGGGCTCGTCGGTGGCCTCGTAATGCGCGCGGACGCGGTCGCGGTCCCAGACCTCGGTGCGCACGGGATCGCGGGCGTTGATGATCTCTTTCATCTTGGCCTCGATCGCGCCGAGGTCTTCGGGGGTGAAGGGCTCTTCGCGGTCGAAATCGTAGAACCAGCCCTGGTCGCGCACGGGGCCGATGGTGACTTTGACGTCGGGCCAGATTTCCTGCACCGCGCGGGCCATGATGTGGGCGCAGTCGTGGCGGATCAGCTCCAGCGCCTGGTCGTCATCCTTGAGGGTGTGGATGGCGATGGAGGCGTCGGTGTCGATGGGCCATTGCAGGTCATGGTGTTCGCCGTTGACGGTGGCGGAGATGGCCTTTTTCGCGAGCGAATTGGAGATCGAGGCGGCGACATCGGCGGGGGTGATCCCGGCGTCGAATTGGCGCGCGTTGCCATCGGGGAAGGTGAGGGAGATTTGGGCCATTTGGGGCCTCCTCGTCGGTTTGGCGCCTACGAAACGCCCGGTTGCGGGTATGGGTTGCGCGGTTTTGGCGGGGGTGGTGTGAATTGTCAACGGGGGCGCGTGTGGTGAGTGCGGACCCTCCCCTTACGGTGGCGAAGCCACCTATCGGGCAATGGGGGGAGGTATTTGGAAAGCAAAGAGGGGCGGGCGCGCGTCAGGGGGCGCGCGCGTGTCAGGGGCGCAGACGGTGTGTCGCGCCTCAGGCGCGCTTGCGACGTGAGGTGGCGCGGTTGGAGGCGAGGAGGTGGGCGAGCGCGGCGAGCATGACGAGGGTTGCGGCGAGGCCCAGGGAGGAGACGGAGGCGCGTTCGATCACCGCGCCGCCGATGGCCGATCCGGCGGCGGCGCCGATGTAGATGCAGGCGGCGTTGAGTGACAGCAGGACAGGCGCGCGGGCCGGATCGAGGGCGACCAGGCGGACCTGTTGCGCGGCCCCGAAGGACCAGCCGATGAGCGACCAGACGAAGGTGTAGAGCATGAGGATCGTATTGGGCAGGGGCAGGTAGGAATAGAGCGGCAGGACGGCGATTTGCAGGAGTGTGAGGATCAGGAGCGTGCGGGAGGCGCCGATCCGGTCGGAGATCCAGCCGCCGATGTAATTGCCCACGATGGCGCCGAGGCCGAAGACGAAGAACGCCAGAGTGATGCCGTCGCGCGCGAAGCCCATGTCGGCGGCGAGCAGGGGGGCGAAGTAGGTGTAGAGCACGAAGATCGCGCACAGGAAGGTGGCGGTGAACAGGACCGCGGCCATCAGCGGGCCATCGCGCAGGGTGTGGCCGAGGTCGCGGAGCGAGACCGGCGCGAAGGACAGGCCCGCGGGCACGATGCGCCACAGCACGATCAGCGCCGGGATCGAGAGCAGGGCGACGATGGCAAAGGCGTAGCGCCAGCCGAAGGTATAGGCGACCCAGCCGCCGATGGGGATGCCGATGGCCTGGGCGATGGTGAGGCCCGCGAAGACGGCGGCCAGCGTTCGGGCGCGACGCTCTGGCGCGGTGAGCTGTGCGGCGACGGCGGCGGTCACGGGGGTGATGACGCCCGCGCCCATGGCGGCGAGGCCGCGCGAGATATGCAGCGTCAGGAGCGTCGGGGCGAGGGCCGAAATCAGCGCCGCGAGCCCGAGGATCGCCAGCCCGGCGGCCAGCACGCGGCGGCGTCCGATGCGGCCGGTGAGCGAGACCAGAAGCGGGGAGAGCACCGCGTAGAGGATCGCATAGGTGGTCAGCAGTGCGCCGGATTGCGCGTCGGTCACGGCGAAATCATCGGCGATGGGTTCAATCAGGCCGACGGTCAGGAATGCGCCCATGCCGACGATGAAGTTCACCGCGGAGAGGGTCGGGATCAGGAGGCGGGGGGTGTCGGCCATTGGGGCGTTGTGTGCCGGGCGTGCGGTGGGGTCAATTGCAATCTGTCGCGGCGCAGGTGCAGACATCAGGCACCGCGACATTGCGCGAGGCTCCGCCCATGACGTGGCGATGGTGTTGCGATGGCGCGCGGCGCGGGGCAGGTTGCGAGGCAGCGCATGTGGGCCGGTACGGCCAGTGAAATAACGGCGGGACAGGCAGATGGGCGATATACAATACCTCGACACCGCGCAGGGGCGGCGGTTGGCGTATCACAAGTTTTCCGGGCGGATGCCGGCGGTGGTGTTTCTGGGCGGTTTGCGCTCGGACATGACGGGCACGAAGGCGGTGCATCTGGAGGCGTGGGCGCGCCGCTCGGGGCGGGAATTCCTGCGGTTCGATTATTCGGGGCATGGCGAAAGCTCGGGCGACTTCAACCAGGGCTGCATCGGAGAATGGCACGAGGATACCGTGGCCGCGATCAGCGCGCTGACCGAGGAAAAGGTCGTGGTCGTAGGCTCGTCGATGGGCGGGTGGCAGGCGCTGTTGCTGGCGCAGCGGATGCCCGAGCGGCTGGCCGGGATCGTCACGATTGCCGCCGCGCCGGATTTCACCGAGGACGGCTATTGGGACCAATGGACGGCCGCCGAGCGCAAGGTTGTGATGGAGGAGGGCGAGATTGCCCTGCCGTCGGAGTATGGCGATGCGATGGTGATCACCCGGAAGCTGATCGAGGACGGGCGGGATCACTTCGTGCTGCGCGATCCGCTGCATGTCGATGTGCCGATGCGGATGTTGCAGGGCACGGCGGATCAGGATGTGCCGATGGAGGTGGCGCTGCGCCTGATGGATCATGTCGAGGGCGGCGACATTCACCTTGAGCTGGTCAAGGATGCCGATCACCGGTTTTCGACGCCCGAATGCCTCGACACGATCACGCGCGCGGTCGATGAGGTCTTGATCAATGCGTAGCCTCGGCAAATGGCTCGGGCGGATCGTGATCGTGATTGGCGCTGTGCTGGCGGTGGTGATCTTCGCGCCGGGCGAGGGGATCGAACGGGTCGAGGCGCCGCGTCAGATCAATGATGCGGTCGGCTATCTTGCGGCGCGCGAAAACGACGATGAGATCACCGAAGGCACCGAGGCGCGGATCATCTGGGCGGGGGAAGAGGGCGCGCGCAGTGACACGGTGGTGCTTTACCTGCACGGGTTTTCTGCGAGTTCCGAAGAGATCCGCCCGGTGCCCGACCGCGTGGCCGAGGCCTTCGGTGCGAACCTGGTGTTTTCGCGGCTGACCGGGCACGGGTCGACGGGCGAGGCCCTGGGCGCGGCGCGGGCGGGCGATTGGGTCGAGGATGCGGAAATGTTCCTTGAGATCGCGCGTCAGGTCGGCGACAGGGTGATCGTTATCGGGACGTCGACCGGGGCGACGCTGGCGGCGTATATCTTGGCAGAGCAGGCCCCATCGGAAGCGGTCGAGGCGGTGGTGATGATTTCGCCCAATTTTGAGGTGGCGAACCCGGCGGGGCCGCTTCTGGAGCTGTTCGGGGCGCGGGTCTGGGTGCCGTGGATTGCCGGGGCAGAGCGCAGTTTCGAGCCGATCAACGCGGGGCAGGCGACCTATTGGACGACGCGCTATCCGACGGTGGCGACGGTATCCATGGGCACGCTTTTGCGCGAGACGCGGGCGCGCGATTACAGCGGCGTGGATATCCCGGCGCTGTTCCTGTTTTCCGATACGGATCAGGTGATTTCAGCCCCCGCCGCGCGGGAGTTCGCGGCCCGCTGGGGCGGTGAAACGACCGTGATCCCGGTGGCGGTTCCGGACGAAGGCGGCGACCCGTTTCACCATGTGATTGCGGGCGACATCCTGAGCCCTGCGCTGACCGATCGGGCGGTGGATGACATCGTGGGTTGGCTGCGCGAGACGCTCGACTGAGGGCATCACCTTTCTGCGCTGCAGCGTTCGAAACCGGTTTTGGATGCGCTTTTGCCTTGCCGAAACCGGTTTCGGAGCCGACTTTCAGATTCGGGGAGGCAATAGATGCAATCGAAAGACGCATCACGCAGGGCGGTGCAGCGGGTCACGATCAATGATCTGGCCGATGCGCTTGGGCTGGCGAAAGGGACGGTCAGCCGCGCGCTGAACGGGTATCCCGACATTGCCGAGGCGACCCGCACCCGGGTGACGCGCACCGCCGAGCGGATGGGGTATCGCCCGTTGGCGCAGGCGCAGGCGATCCGTACCGGGCGGGTCCGGTCGCTTGGCCTGATCCTGAACACCGGCAATGCGGATCTGCATCGCCCGTTCCTGACCGATTTTCTCGATGGGATCAGCCGCGCGGCCTCGGAAGAGAGCTGGACCCTGACGGTATCCACGGCGACGGGTGTGGAGGATGAGGTCGCCTCGATGGGGCGACTTATCGACGAGCGCAAGGCGGACGGGTTCATCCTGCCCCGCGCGATGTGGAATGATCCGCGCGTGGATTTGTGCAAGGCGCGCGGCGTGCCGTTCATCTTGTATGGCCGGTCGGGCGACCCGACGGATTGCGCATGGTTCGACATTTCGGGCGAGGATGCGATGCGGCAGGCGGTGCTGCGTCTGGCGGGGTTCGGGCACCGGCGGATCGGGTTCATCAACGGGTCGCGCGATTACACCTATGCGCATCTGCGCCACGACGGGTTTCTGGCCGGGATGGCCGAGGCGGGTGTGTCGGTGGATCCGCAGACGATGGCCGAAGGGGTTCTGGATATTGCGGCGGGTGAGGCGGCGGGGCGGCGTATCCTGGCCGCGGGGGTGGCACCGACGGCGGTGGTGTGTGCGCTCGATCTGGCGGCGCTGGGGCTGTACCGCGCGGCGCGGGGGATGGGGCGGCAGGTGGGCCATGATCTTGCGGTGATCGCCTATGACGGATTGCCGGAGGCCGCGCAGGCGACGCCGCCGCTGACCACGTTTTCGGTGGATAACCGGATGGCGGGTCAGAGGCTTGCGAAATTGTTGATTGCCCGCATTCGCGGCACCGATCCGGCGCATCTGCGCGAACTTGCGCCCGCGCGGCTGATCGCGCGGCGTTCGGATATCATCGAAGATCCCGAGCCGGCCAATGAGAGCCGGATGCGATTGAAAGACTGAGAAAACCATAGGGAGGAAAGTCATGACTGAGTTGAGGAAAACAGGACGTATCGCGCTTTTGGCGGCGGTGTCGGGGCTGGCGATGGCCAGTGTCGCGGCGGCGCAGGACAACATCCGGTTCTGGACCACCGAAGAGCAGCCCGAGCGGCTGGAGCGGCAGGAAACCATGGCCGCCGCCTTCACCGAAGAGACCGGTATCGCGGTCGAGGTGATCCCGGTCACGGAAAGCGATCTGGGCACGCGCGCAACGGCGGCGTTTGCGGCCGGTGATTTGCCGGATGTGATCTATCATCCGTTGCAATATGCGTTGCCATGGTTCGAGGCCGGTATCCTGGACAGCGATGCGGCCACCGATGTGGTAGAGGCGCTTGGCGGCGACACGTTTGCGGCAGGTCCGCTGACGATGGCGGCGGTGGATGGCGGCTACGCGGCGGTGCCGGTCGATGGCTGGACGCAGATGCTGGTGTACCGTGCGGATCTGTTCGCGGAGGCGGGCATTGAGCCGCCCAACAGCTACGCAAACGTGCTGGCCGCGGTCGAGGCCCTGCACAATCCGCCGGAGATGTATGCGTTCGTCGCCCCCACCAAGGTGGACGAAAACTTCATGTCCCAGGTTCTGGAGCATGTGTTCCTGGCCAATGGCGCGTCGCCGGTCGATGAGAACGGGTTCAGCGGCTTTGACGAGGCGGCCACGGTCGAGGTTCTGGAATTCTACCGGGCCATCGTTGAGGCCAGCCCCGAGGGCGAGCTGTATTGGGATCAGTCCCGGACGCTGTATTTCTCGGGTAATGCGGCGATGATCATCTGGTCGCCGTTCATTTTGGATGAATTGGCCGGTCTGCGCGACAGCGCCCCGCCCACGATCAATGACGATCCGACCTCCCGCGATCTGGCGGCGGCGACGGGCATCGTGACCAACTTCGCCGGGCCTTCGAACCCGGACGGCGCGGCCTGGGGCGATGTGCGGTATTTCGGGATCACCGCCGATGCCGAGACCGACGCGGCGATGGCCTTTGTCGAATATTCGATGAACGCGGGCTACACCTCGACGTTGGCCATCGCGCCGGAGGGCAAGTTCCCTGTGCGTCGCGGGACCGAGGACAACCCGACGGAGTTCGTCGAAGCCTGGGCCGCGCTGGACGTGGGTGTGGATCGCCGTGCGCCGTTGGGCGACCTTTATGAGCAGAGCATGATCGACGAGATCGTCGGCGGCCTGGACGTCGCGCAGCGTTGGGGCGTGGAAGAGGGCCAGCTGGCGCTTGCCTCGCGCATCATCAACAGTCAGGTCATCAACCGTCTGGTGCGCGAATATGTCGATGGCGTGCGCCCTGCGGCGGAAACGGTCGCGTTGATGAACGAAGAACTGGGCGCCATCGAGTAAACCCATTGAGCTTCGGGCGGGGCCTGTGCCCCGCCCGGTGATCTCGTTCGGGGGCCGCGACACCGGCCACCGAGCCCCCCCTTTTTGATCCATCGCGAGCACGCGCCCCATGACCGAGACCGCCACACCGCCGAAGGGGACTGGCCCACTTGCCAAGCGCGAGGCGCGGCTGGCGTGGAGCCTGTTGTTGCCGACGCTGACCGCGGTGATGGTGGTGGTTTTGCTGCCGCTTCTGGCGATCGTGTGGATCTCTTTCAAACCCGTGGGGCTGGCCGATTTGCGGCCCGCCGCCCCGGTTGTGCGCGAGGATGTGCGCAATATCGGCGAGGCGGATCAATTGATCCGCTACCGCATCCGCAACCCCAGCCAGGATGACCCGATCGGCAATGTGGTGCTGCGCGATGTGTTGCCCGAGGGGGTCAGTCTGGGTGCATTGCCCGAGGCCTGCGCGATGGAGGGGGCCGCGCTCAGCTGTCGGTTCGAGGCGTTGGGCGGGGGCGAACGCGTGACGCTTGAGATTCCGGCGGATTTTGACGCGAGCCTTGAGGATGCCATCGAGGATGACACGCCGGTGGAGATCACGGGGGACGCGGTCAATGTCCTGACCAGTGGTGAATTCACGCTTGATAATTTCCGCGCCATTTTCGATGCGCGCGAGTTCTGGTCGGTGATCTGGGCGACGCTGTTCTACACCGTTGTGGGCACCGTCGGGGCGTTGGTGGTGGGGCTTTTTGCGGCGCTTTTGCTCAACCTGAGTTTCCGGGGGCAGGGGGTCTTGCGGGGGCTGTACCTGTTTCCCTATGTGGCCCCGGTGATCGCGGTGGCGTTTTCATGGGTGATCCTGTTCGACCCCACGTCCGGGTCGATCAACGCGCTTTTGGTGCAGATGGGCGTGGTGGATGCGCCGGTGAATTTCTTTGGCGTGCGGCCCAATGCGTTGATCATGGTGACGGTGTTCGAGATCTGGCGGTATTTCCCGTTGTCGTTCCTGTTCATCCTTGCCCGGATGCAGAGCATCGACACGGATATGTACGAGGCGGCGGATGTGGACGGGGCGACGCCGTTTCAGAAGTTCCGCTATCTGTCGTTGCCGATGCTGATGGGGATCTTGTCGGTTCTGTTCTTGTTGCGGTTCATTTGGACGTTCAACAAGTTCGACGACATTTTCCTTTTGACCGGGGGCAATGCGGGCACGCGGACCTTGACGGTGAATGTCTATGAGCAGGCCTTTGCGGTCAGCAACATCGGCGCAGGCGCGGCGGTGGCGGTGGTGATCCTGTGCTGTTTGCTGGCGTTTTCGTGGTTCTTCTTTCGGTTCATGAGCAAGGAGGAGGGGCTGTGAGTGGTTCAACGCAGTTGATGAAACGTCCAGTGGACGTTTCAAACGAGCCCCGGGCGGAGCGGTGTTTCGTCGACTGCGTCGCCGACCAACCGCGGGGGCAATGCCCCCCCGGACCCCCCATGCTTTTGGGGGCTGTCTGCCCCCAGCGCGCTTTCGCGCCCCCCGAGAGTATTTTCGAAACAAGGAAGACATGGGAGGCGCGGGCATGATCCGGCAGGGATATGTGACCGGCCCGGTGTTGGGCGTGCTGTGGGCCTTTGTCGTGGCGACCACGGTGGCGGTGGTGTTGAGCTTTTCGACGGGCGCAGCGTTTCGGCCGGGGTTGTTCGGGTGTGTGGTGTTGGGGGCGGGCATGGGGGCTGCGGCGTTGTTTGTGCGCTCGGGCTGGATCCTGTCGGCGGGCGGCGCGGCGTTGGCGTTGGGGTTGAGTTACACGGGATTGTCGCCGGTGCATGTCGGGGCGGATCTGGGATTTGGGGCGCATCTGGCGATGGCGCTGGCGTTCGGCGGGGCGCTGGGGATGTCGATGGCGATGATCCTGCGCGGGGCGCCCTTGGGCGAGATGACCCGCCATGAATGGGAGGAGGCGGTGATCCGGTTCTTGACCGGGTTCGGGTTCATTTTCTTCACGGCGGCGGTGTTCATTCCGTTCTACGTCATGGTGATGACGTCGATGAAGACGCAGGGCGCGTTGATCGCCAATCCGTTGGATTATTCCATCGACCTGAGCCGGGGGTCGGATTTGTTCCGCAGCTACCGCGAGCTGTTTCAGGATTTCAATTTCGGGCGGTACATGTGGACGAGTTTCTACATCTCGGTGATCACGGTTTTGGTGACGCTTTTGTTCAGCGTGCCGGGGGCCTATGCGGTGGCGCGGTTGCGGTTCAGGGGGCAGGCGTCATTGAGCCGGTCGATCCTGCTGATTTACATGGTGCCGATGATCGTGCTGGCGTTGCCGATCTATATCGTTTTCTCGCAAACCGGCCTGCGCAACACCATCGTGGGGATCGTGATGATCTATCCGGTCACGACGATCCCCGTGGCGCTTTACATGTTGCAGGGATATTTCCGCGGCTTGCCTGCGGAGGTCGAAGAGGCGGGGCTTATGGACGGGCTCAACCGGTTGCAGGTGATCTGGAAGATCACCCTGCCGCTGAGCCTGCCGGCGATGGTGTCGGTGAGCCTTTATGTGTTCATGATCGCGTGGAACGAGTTTCTGCTGGCGTTCATGCTGCTGGATGATCCGCAGATCTTTACCCTGACGCGGGGGATTGCCTCGCTCAATTCCTCGGAAGTGCCGCGACAGCATTTGATGGCCGGCGCGGTGATCGCGACGGTGCCGGTGATGGTGCTGTTCCTGGGGTTGGAGAAATTCATGACCAGGGGCCTGACGGCGGGCAGTGTCAAAGGATGAAAGACATGGATGGTATAGACCCCGGGTCGCTGGATGAAGAGGCGCGACGGATCCTGCGGTTGAACGACAAGGGCGGGTACACGGTGCCGACGGCGGGGCTTTATCCGTACCAGTGGAACTGGGACAGCGCGTTTGCAGCGCTTGGATTTGCGACGTTCGATGTGGACCGGGCCTGGGCGGAGTTGGAGACCTTGTTTGCCGGGCAGTGGGACAACGGCATGGTGCCCCATATCCTGTTCCATGCGGTCGATGACGGGTACTTTCCCGGCCCCGATGTCTGGGGCACGCAAGGCGCCGTGGGGCGCGGGGCGCAGGGTTTGCCATCGTCGGGGATCAGCCAGCCGCCGGTTGCGGCGGCGCTGGCGTGGACGGTGTTCGAGATGGACAGGGAGGCGGGGGCCGCAAGGTTGGCCGCGCTGTTCCCCAAGCTTGTGGCGTTCCACCGCTGGATGATGGCGGCGCGGGCGGAAAGCGGGGCGGTGTGCATCACCCATCCGTGGGAAGCGGGCCGGGACAACGCGCCCGATTGGGACGAGGCGATGGCGGGCATCGACCCGGTCGGCGTGGCCCCCTACACGCGGCGCGATACGGGCCATGTGGATGCCAAGATGCGGCCCACCCAGGCCGATTACGACCGCTATATCTGGTTGGTGCAATTCGGGCGGGATCGCGATTGGGACGACGCGAAAATCGCCGCCGAAAGCCCGTTTCGCGTGGCCGATCCGACGATGACCTTCACGTGCCTGCGGTCGCTGCGCGATCTGGCGCGGATGGCCGACATATTGGGCGCGGACCGTGCGGAGATCGACGGGTGGATCGGCGTGCTGGAAGAGGGTGTGCGGAGCCTGTGGAACCCTGCAACGCAAAGCTATGAGGGGCGCAACCTGCGCACGGGCCAGTTCGCGGGCTCGGTCAGCAATGCGGGGTTCTTGTGTTGGTGGGCGGGTGTGGGCGATGCGGCAGTGCGCGGCACGCTCGATACCGTGCTGGACCGCTGCCGCTATGCGCTGCCGAGCTATGATCCGGCGGGCCCGGAGTTCGATCATCTGCGCTATTGGCGCGGGCCGGTCTGGGCGATCATGAATTACATGGCGGCCAAGGGCATGGCCGAGGCGGGGCTGGAGACACAGGCCGAGCGCATCCGCCGCGACACCGCGCGCCTGATCGCGGAGCGCGGATTTGCGGAGTATTTTTCGCCGATCGACGGCACGCCTGCGGGCGGGGGGACGTTTACGTGGACGGCAGCGGTTTGGCTCGCCTGGGCCTCACCCTCGGTGAAGGGAGCATAATCATGGGTGCGATCGAGCTTAGGGCCGTCGAGAAATGGTACGGCGATGTTCAGGTCATCAAGGGCGTCGATCTGATCGTGGAAGATGGCGAGTTCGTCATCTTTGTGGGGCCGTCGGGCTGCGGGAAGTCCACGCTTTTGCGGATGATCGCGGGGCTGGAAGAGACCTCGCGGGGCCAGGTGATGATCGACGGGCGCGATGCCACCGCCGAGCCGCCAAGCAAGCGTGGGCTGGCGATGGTGTTCCAGAGCTATGCGCTTTACCCGCATATGTCGGTGGCCGAGAACATGGGTTTTTCCCTGAAGACTGCCGGTGCGTCGAAGGCCGAGCAGCACGAAAAGGTGGCCGAGGCCGCGCGCGCCCTGCGGTTGGAGGACTATCTGGAGCGGCGGCCCAAGGATTTGTCGGGCGGGCAGCGCCAGCGTGTGGCGATTGGTCGGTCGATTGTGCGCGACCCGACGGCGTTTTTGTTCGATGAGCCATTGTCGAACCTCGACGCCGCGCTGCGGGTCGAGATGCGGTACGAAATCGCCAAGCTGCACCAGCAATTGCAGGCGTCCATGGTCTATGTGACCCACGATCAGGTGGAGGCGATGACACTGGCTGACCGGATCGTGGTCTTGTCAGCGGGCCGGATCGAGCAGGTGGGCTCGCCCAAAACGCTCTATGATCATCCCGACAACCTGTTCGTGGCGCAGTTCATTGGCTCGCCCAAGATGAACGTGATCGAATTGCCGTGTGAGGGGCTGCGTCTTGAGGGCGCGCCGGGCGGGGCGGCCCATCTGGGCGTGCGACCCGAGGCGATTGGATTGGGCGCGCCGGGGGAGGGGGCGCTGGACGGAACGGTCGATGTGGCGGAATACCTTGGCGCGGATATCTTCCTGATCGTGGATTGCGGGGCGGCGGGGAAGCTGACCGTGCGGACGGATGGCGAAAGCGCGCTGCGGTCGGGGGATGGCGTTGGGTTGGTGTTCCCGGGGGAGAAACGGCATTTCTTCGGCGCTGATGGCTTGGCGATCCGGTAAACTGGCGCGCCCGATTGCTTGACGCTTCCCCGTCGTGTGCCCTCGGTGTTGTGGAGTGGAACAGTTGAGGAGCGCGCATCATGTCATTGGACGAGCTGACGCACGACTTGGTCGCCCTTTGGTCGGTCAAGGAGAGGGGCAAGGATCCCCACGCCCGGGTGAAGACGGTCCTTGATGGTTGCACGATCCGCGCGACGACACGTTGGGATCACTCCGCTTTGGTGATGGAGACGCGACTGCCGCTCGACATGATTGCGGGACCGGAAGATTGGTACGCCGATACCCGCACCTACACGTTGGAAGGTACCGAAATTCTGGTGTTTCCCCTGCGCCCCACGGTTGTGGCCGAGATCGACGCACAGATGGCGGAGTTTGACGCCCTGCGCAGAGCCGCGATGGAGCGGTTGCGCGGCACTCATCCCAAGGAAGTTGCCAAGGCAGAACGATATGGCGGCGGGATCGATTTTCAGGGGGGCCATATCAACGATTGGGCGGCCCTGATCCAGCCGATCTGGGAGCGCTTTCAGGAGCGGGAGCTGGGGCGGTTCATGTCGGTGTTCTCGGGCCTGACGCGCGTGGGGACGGGCATTTGCGATGTGCGCCCCAATGTGCCGGTCATATGCTACGGGCCGGTCACGGATCGAGCGGAGTATGCCCGGATTTTCGGTGGGATACAGGTGATCCTTTGCCCGGTATGAGCGCAGATTGCATTCGTATGCATGTTTTTCTTGAAGCCGCCACGGACCGCTGTATCTTTGCGCCAGCCGAGATTTGGGGAGAGTCGAGATGGTCGAATATCTGAAGCGTGGGAAACCTGCTGATGAGCGGGCGGAGGATGACGCGAAGGTGCGCGGCACCGTGGAGGGCATTCTCGGCGATATCGAGGCGCGCGGCGATGCGGCGGTCAAGGATTTGTCCGCAAAGTTCGACGGCTACGCGCCGGAGGCCTTTCGCCTGAGCCCGTCCGAGATCGAAGCGGCCATGCAGCAGGTCACGACGCGTGAGATGGAGGACATCCGGTTTGCGCAGGTCCAGATCCGCCACTTTGCCGAGGCGCAACGCGCGTCGATGAAAGATATCGAGGTGGAGACGATCCCGGGCGTGATCCTTGGGCACAAGAACATCCCCGTCAATTCCGTGGGGTGCTACGTGCCGGGTGGCAAGTTCCCGATGGTGGCAAGCGCGCATATGTCGGTGTTGACGGCGAAGGTGGCGGGTGTGAAACGCATCGTGGCGTCGGCCCCGCCGGTGAACGGCAAACCGCACCCCGCGATTGTGGCTGCGATGCATGAGGGCGGTGCGGACGAGATTTTGGTGTTGGGCGGCGTTCAGGCGGTGGGCGCCATGGCCATCGGGACCGAGAGCATCAAGCCGGTGGATATGTTGGTGGGGCCGGGCAACGCGTTTGTGGCCGAGGCCAAGCGGCAATTGTTCGGGCGTGTGGGCATCGATTTGTTCGCCGGGCCGACGGAGACCTGCGTGATCGCGGACGAGACCGTGGACGGCGAGATGTGTGCCACGGATTTGTTGGGGCAGGCCGAGCATGGGTATAATTCGCCGGCGGTTTTGATCACCAATTCGCGCAAGCTGGCCGAGGACACGATGGCGGAGATCGACCGGATTCTGGGTATCTTGCCCACCGCCGAGACCGCGCGGGTGTCTTGGGAGGAGTATGGCGAGATCATTCTGTGTGACAGTTATGACGAGATGCTGGCGGTGTCCGAGGACATCGCGTCGGAGCATATTCAGGTGATGACGGATCGCGATGATTGGTTTCTGGAGCACATGACGAATTACGGCGCGTTGTTCCTTGGGCCGCGCACGAACGTGGCCAATGGCGACAAGGTGATCGGGACGAACCATACCTTGCCGACGAAGAAGGCGGGCCGGTACACCGGTGGTCTTTGGGTTGGGAAGTTCATCAAAACCCACTCCTATCAAAGGGTTGTGACCGACGAGGCGGCGACGCTTGTGGGAGAATACGGCTCGCGGTTGTGCATGTTGGAGGGGTTCGTGGGCCATGCCGAGCAATGCAATGTGCGGGTGCGCCGGTATGGGGGTCTGAATGTGCCCTATGGTGAAGGCGCGCCATATCGGGACGCGGCGGAGTAGCGACGGGGGAGACGCTTGTGCGGCCATGGCCGCACGTCGCCCCTCCCGCCGTCCCGCAGGGGGGCGCCGCCCCCGTCCTTCGGACTCCCCCGAGGTATTTGGAAAAGCAAAGATGAATGAAGCGGATCAGGCCAAGTCGTTGTTGCGAGGCGCGCGCGGGAATGGGCGTTTCGAAGATCTGGCGGGGCGGGATGTGCCGATCCATCTGGCGCATCCGTTCGAGACGATGGATCTGGCGGGATATCACGCGGTGCTTGACGATCTGGGCCGCGCCTTTCCCGATCTGGAGCGCCGTGTGACCATCGAGATCTCCGGGCGCGACGGGCAGGGGCAGCTTTGGGTCGGGCAAGGTGGATATTGGTGCGGCCTGTTTGCTGTGCCGTTTCTCGACATTCCGCCGACGCGGCGCATGGCGGTGATGCGGTTCCACGATTTCTTTCGCGTCGAGCATGGCGCGGTGGTGGAGATGCAATCGCTGTGGGATCTGCCCGAGTTGATGATGCAGGCCGGGGTCTGGCCGCTATCGCCATCGTTGGGGCGCGAATTCCATGTGCCGGGTCCGGCGACGCAGGATGGTCTGCGGGTGTCGGGCGATGGGGCGGAGGCGCTGGGCGTGGTTGATGACATGCTGGCGGGTCTGGGCAATGACCCTGCCGGCACGCCGCGCGCGACCATGGCGCGGTTTTGGCACGAGCACATGTCTTGGTACGGGCCATCGGGCATCGGGACGGCGCGGGGGATCGACGGGTTTCGCAAGCACCATCAGGCGCCGTTTCTGGGCGGGATGCCGGACCGTTCGGCGCGGATGGACGAGGGGCATTTGTTTGCCGAAGGGGGCTATGTCGGGTTCACGGCTTGGCCGGGGATGGATGTAACCCTGACGGGTGGAACGTGGCTTGGACTCCCCGGCGCGGGACAGAGGCTGGAGATGCGAAGCCTGGATTTCTGGCGTGTTGAAGCCGGAAAGATTGCCGAAAACTGGGTTCTTGTTGATCTGCTTCATGTCTATCATCAGTTGGGTGTGGATGTGTTGGCGCGGATGCGGGAGCTTGTAAATTGATTGTGAATACTTTCGATACTCACAGGTTTATCCACAGAAATAGGCGGAAAAATTGATGATTTGCGACTTTGGCAGAAAGAAATCCTGACATGACATTGCCCCGAACACCGTCCTTCTCGCTGGATGGAAAGCGCGCTTTTGTACCGGGAGGGTCGCGTGGGATCGGGTTGGGCTGCGCCGTGGCGCTGGCCGAGGTGGGCGCGCATGTAACGCTGGCCGCGCGCAACGCAGAGCAGGTGGAGGCCGCCGCGCAATCGCTGCGCGATGCCGGGTTTCGCGCCGATGGCATCACGCTCGACGTGACTGATCTTGCGGCGACGGAGGCAGCGATAGCCGGGATTGGGCCGCTCGATATTCTGTGCAATTCGGCGGGCCTTGCGCGGCATTCCCCCGCGCTCGACACCCGCCCCGACGACTTCGACGCGGTCACGAACATCAACATCCGCGCGGCGTATTTCATGGCGCAATACGCGGCGCGCGGGATGGAGAACGGCGGCTCGATCATCCAGATCTCAAGCCAGATGGGCCATGTCGGCGGGCAGGATCGCGCGGTTTATTGCGGGACGAAACACGCGGTTGAGGGCATGACCAAGAGCATGGCCATCGAATGGGGGCCGCGCAATATCCGCGTGAACACGATCTGCCCGACCTTCGTGCGCACCGAATTGACCGCGCCCACCTTCGCGGACCCCGAAAAGCGTGCGTGGATCGAGGGCAAGATCAAGCTGCCCCGTGTGGCCGAGGTCGAAGACCTGATGGGTGCGGTCGTGTTCCTTGCGGGCGATGCCAGCGCGATGGTCACGGGCGCGTCGATCCTGGTCGATGGCGGTTGGACGGCGGGCTGATGGTGGACCGCAAGATCACCTCGGTCGATGTGGCCAAGCGGGCGGGTGTCAGTCAATCGGCGGTCAGCCGGGTGTTCACGCCGGGCGCGTCGGTGTCAAAAAAGATGGCGGATCGGGTGCGCAAGGCGGCGGATGATCTGGGCTATCGGCCCAACGTTTTGGCGCGGTCCCTGATCACGGGGCGGTCGCGGATCATTGGCCTTGTCGTTGCCTATCTCGACAATCCGTTCTACCCCGATGCGTTGGAAAAGCTGAGCGCGGCGTTGCAGGCACAGGGGTATCATATCCTTGTTTTCCTTGCGGGAAACAACGACGGGGATGTGGAGAGTGTGATTGATGATCTGATGGATTATCAGGTCGATGGGATCATCACGGCGTCGATCAACCTCAGCGGTGAGTTGACCGACCGCTGCCGGGCGGCGGGCATTCCGGTGATGTTGTTCAACCGCGGGATCGCGGGATCGGGTTTGAGCGCCGTGACCTCGGCCAACCGGCTTGGCGGCGCGAAGGTGGCGGCGCATCTGCTTGGCACGGGACACACGCGGATCGCGCATGTTTCGGGCTGGCTTGGGGCGTCGACCGGGCGGGATCGGCGCGATGGATTTGTCGCGACGCTGGAGGCCGCCGGGCAGCGTCTGCATGCGGAATTTGACGCGCGGTTTGATCGCGATGGGGCCGCCGAAGCCGCGCGGTCAATGATGCTCGATCCCACACCGCCGGATGCCATTTTCGTCGGCAACGATCATATGGCGCTTGGCGTCCTTGATATGTTGCGTTTCGAGATGGGATTGGACGTGCCGGGCGACGTCAGCATCATCGGCTATGATGATGTGCCGATGGCGTCGTGGCCGGCCTATGACCTCACCACGCTTCGCCAACCCGTGAACCGAATGGTCGAGGCAACTGTGTCGACATTGCTTGACGAAATCCAACACGGCCGCCCGCCCGGCACCGTGACCGAAATTCAGGGGGAGCTGATATTGCGCGGCTCGGCCCGCCTCAGCAAAGGATAGCAGCCCATGAAAGGCTTTGACCCCAAGTTCCGCGATTTCCCCGATTACATCATCGGTATCACCAAGGAAATCTGGGAAGATCGCGGGATTGCGACCCTGCATGCGTATTATTCCGACGATATCGTGGTGCGCTCGCCCGCGTCGATTGTGGTTGGCAATCAGGGGGTTATTGCCGCGACCATGGCGACGCTGGCGGAGTTTCCGGATCGGGTATTGTTGGGCGAGGATGTGATTTGGTCCGGTACACCCGACGACGGGATGTTGTCGTCGCATCGCATCATCAGTCAGGCGACCCATGGCGGCGATGGTGTTTACGGCCCGGCCAGCGGCGCGAGGTTGCAGTATCGGATCCTGGCCGATTGTCATGCGAAGACTAACACGATCGACGATGAATGGCTGATCCGGGACCAGACCGCGATCGTGAAGCAATTGGGGTGGGAGCCGAAAGCGTACGCCGCCGATCTGATCGCGCGGGAAGGCGGGCCGGGGGCGTGCGTGCGCCCGCTGACGCCGGAAAATGACATGGAAGGCCCGTACAAGGGGCGCGGCAATGACAACGCCTGGGGCGGGCGGCTGGCCGAGGTGCTGACGCGGATCATGGGTGCGGATATGGCTGCGATTCCAGAGGTTTATGATAGGGCTTGCCACCTTGAATACCCGGGCCACGTCACCGCCCATGGCACCGATGCGGCGGACAAATTCTGGATGGGGCTGCGGGCGAGTTTCCCCAATGCGGTGTTCAGCATCGACCACCAGATCGGCATGGAGGACGCCAACATGCCCCCGCGTGCAGCGATCCGGTGGAGCCTTTGGGGCAAACATGATGGATGGGGCATGTTCGGAGCACCGACCGGCGCGATGGTCTATGTGCTTGGCTGCACGCACGCGGAATTCGGGCAGTTGGGCGGCGCGGAGCCGCAATTGCGCCGGGAATACACGCTGTTTGATGAAACGTCGGTGTGGAAGCAGATCCTGTTGGCGGAGGCCTGAGGCGCGCGATTTCCACGCCGGGCCTCGACGCAGGGGCAGATGGGTGGAATACAAGGGACAGTGGCGGGCACGAACCCGTTGGCCATGGGGGGGTATGTGGCATGCGCGGGATAGTGTTGGCGATCGGTCTGAGTGTTTTTGGCGCGCCTTGCGTCGCCCAGACCTGGACGGCGAACAGCTTTGACACCGGTGCGTTGATCCATGGCGGGGCCATTGCACCGGACGGTACATTCGCCCTGTCGTGCACCGCGCCGTCGCCGCAGGGCCGCCCCCTGATCGAGACGGGGGATCATGAATCGCTGCGCACCGACACGCCCTATGGGCTTGCCGTAAGCTTTTCGGTCGATTTGATCGACCCCTTCGTGGTGGACCCCGATCTGCCCGCGGCGCAGATGATCCTTGATGGGCGGGCCTACGCGCTGCCCGCGATGCAATATTCCGATTTCTACGGGGCGTGGACCGGGTTGACCAGCATCGAGATCCCCGGAATTCTTGAGCTTTTTCAGGCGACTGAACTCATCCTCGTGCCGGGCCATGGGCCTTCGATCCCGTTCACGGTTGCGGGTCTGTCGGCGGCGATGGACACGGGGCTTGGCCCTTGCGTCGAGCGCTGGTTTGATCTTGGCAACCCGCTTCCGCCGCGCTTGCAGGCCTATGTCGCAACCGGCGTGGCCCCCGATCAGCCGACCCCGACGCCAGTGCCGCTTGCACAGGCTCCGGCGCCTGATCTGCCCGCCGGTCTGTCACCTGCACAGCAATTCGAAATCCCCGATGTGGCGCCGCAGGCCGCGTTCGATCACGTTGCCAGCCAATGCCTTGGTGCCTTTGACGTGGCGCCAGATGCGATCCAGGCCGCAGACCTCGATGGCGACGGCGTTGCGGATTATATCCTGAATTATAGTGGACTGACCTGCGGAGACGGCACGCGGGGGGCGGGGCGCTGTGGGGCTGCGAATTGTTCTATCGAGATTTTCGTCTCCACCCGGAGCTATGCCGACCCGTTCCACGTTCTGGGCACAGATCTGGTGCCGGTCGTCGATGCGCAGGGTCGGACGGGCATGCTATTGTACGCAACGCAATCCGTGTGCGCGGGGGGCATGTGTGACACGCCATTCGTCTGGACCGGGTCCGGATTCGCCCAATAAAAACAACAGGGGACACTTACACCATGATCAAGACTACGCACACCGGCTCTCTTCCGCGCACGCAGGAGGTGGTTGATTTCATCTTTGCCCGCGAAAAAGGCGCGCCGTTTGATCAGGCGGAGTTTGATGCCGCGATGACGGCTGCGGTGGATGAGACGGTCGCCCAACAGGTCGCGGCCGGTGTCGATGTCGTCAGCGATGGGGAAACGTCAAAGATCAGCTACGCGACCTACGTCAAGGACCGCTACACCGGGTTTTCCGGGGACAGCCCGCGCAATGCGCCGGCGGATCTGAAGATGTTTCCGACGTTTCTTCAGCGGCTGGCCAATGATGGGGGCACGCCAACATATGCCCGGCCGATGTGTACCGGCGAGGTGCGGTCCAAGGGGCAGGGAGAGTTGCAGAAAGACATCGACAACCTGAAGGCCGCGATTGCGAAACATGATGCCGCGGAAGGCTTCATGAATGCCGCGTCGCCGGGGGTGATTTCGCTGTTCCTGCAAAACGATTTCTATCCGACGCGCGACGCTTATCTCGCCGCGCTGGCCGATGCGATGGCCGAGGAATATCGCACCATCGTCGATGCGGGGCTGCTGTTGCAGCTTGATTGCCCGGACCTCGCCCTGTCGCGGCATATGCTGTTTGCCGAGCTGTCGGATGCGGAATTCGTCAAGATCGCAGCGTCCCATGTCGAGGCGCTGAACCATGCGCTGAGCGGTATCGACCCGGCGCGGGTGCGGGTGCACATCTGCTGGGGCAATTACGAGGGGCCACATGTCTGCGACATCCCGATGGACACGGTGTTTTCGACCTTCATGTCAGTGAATGCGAACCAGCTTTTGTTCGAGACATCGAACCCCCGCCATGCCCATGAATGGACCGTTTTCCGTGACCGAGCGGGTGAGATCCCGGACGACAAAATCCTCGTGCCCGGCGTGGTCGACACGACGACGAATTTCGTTGAGCACCCTGAATTGGTCGCCGAACGCCTGGACAAGTTCACCGGCATTGTCGGCGCGGACCGGGTGATTGCCGGGAGCGATTGCGGGTTCGGTACATTCGCGGGTTACGGGGCGATTGACCCTGCGATTGCCTATGCCAAGCTTGGAGCATTGGCAGAGGGCGTCAAACTGTCAAACGCGCGTTTGTGAAAGAGTTTGGCCGTGAAACGGTGGATAAACCTGTGAGTACGGTTCAAATTTGAAAGCCGTGCCTCACAGTGCTCTGTAAATCTCGGCCTTGCGCCCTTTGTCCAGAAGCACCGGGACCACCACGGGCTTGCCGGTCTCCGCGTCAAAGAACGGTGTCTTTTTCCGATCTCCGTTCAGCAATGCGGCCCCGGCATTGGCAAACAGGGCGCGCACCACGCGGCCCATCCGCTTGTGCGTCACGCGACCGTCGGGGCCGGTGATGTTGACCTGGGCACGGACGCGACCAAGGGCGCTTTGATCCTCGATCATTTCGGCGAGGACACCGGCGAAGGGCAGGGCCAGCTTTGACGGGGTTGTCGCAACCGGGCTGCCGCAACATGCCGCGTAAAACCGCAACGGCCCGCGCGGCGACAAGCGCAGCGCGGCGAGGTGTTCAGCGCCTTGCGTGACCTCCATCCCGGCGGGTGCGATCTGCACGATATGCACGCCGTTGGTTGCGCCCGGATCATCGCGCCCGACCGCCACCTGGAACGCGCGACAATCGCGACAATGGCATGTCAGGTGGGTGCCGGACTTCAGCGTCTTCTCCGTCAATGTGCCGCGCAGGGCCCCACATTGACAGCGCAGCGAAATCACACGGCTTTCTCGGACAGCGGCACCACATTCGACTTGGCGTTGGCGTCAATGAACTCCAGCACCAGAGGCCGGATGTTATTGCGCCAGCTCTTGCCAGCGAAGATACCGTAATGGCCGGCTTCGGGTTCGATGTAGTTGGCTTTCTTCCCGTCCGGCAGACCCGTGCAAAGATCCAGCGCCGCGATGCATTGGCCGGGCGCGGAGATGTCATCCTTGCCGCCTTCGACCGTTTTCACGGCAACCGTGGTGATCTTGCCGATGTCGACCTGCTTGCCATCGACCACGAAGGTGTTCTGCGCAATTTCGCGGTTCTTGAAGATCCGCTCGACCGTCGACAGGTAGAATTCGGCGGTCATGTCCATCACGGCGAGGTATTCATCGTAGAACGTGTTGTGCTTGTCGTGATCGCTGGCTTCGCCTTTGGAGACGCGCACGATCTGATCGGAGAAGGCCTTGGCATGCTTTTCGGAGTTCATCGCCATGAAAGACGAAAGCTGCTGCAGGCCCGGATAGACCATGCGGCCCGCGCCGGGGTGTTTGAAGCCCACGCGTTGCAGAACGAACTTCTCCAGCTGGCCCATCGTGACGCGACGGCCGAAATCGGTCACGTCGGTCGCGGCGGCGTCGGGGTCGATTGGCCCGCCGATCAGGGTCAGGGTGCGCGGCTGTGCCTTTGGGTTTTCTTCGGCCAAGTACGCCGTTGCGGCCAGCGCGAGGGGCGCGGGCTGACACACTGCGATCACATTGGTGTCGGGGCCCATTTCAAGCATGAAATCAACGAGGTATTTGGTGTAATCCTCGATATCGAATTTGCCTTCGCTGACCGGAATATCGCGCGCATTGTGCCAATCGGTGATGTAGACATCGCAATCGGGCAAGAGCGAGATCACCGTTTTGCGCAGAAGCGTGGCGTAGTGGCCGGACATCGGCGCAACAAGAAGGACCTTGCGCCCGGTGGGTTCACGGCCCTGCACCTCGAAGCGGATCAGGTCGCCAAACGGGCGGGTCATCACGTTTTCGATCGTGACGACATGGTCACGGCCGTCTTCGCCGGGCACGGAGTCGATGTGCCAATCGGGCTTGGCCACCATGCGCGCAAAGCTGCGTTCGGTCACCTCGCCCCAGGCGGCTGTCATCTGGATCAGAGGGTTCGCGACCAGGCCGAGTGACGGGTACGAACACATGGCGCGTGCGGATGCGCCCATCCACTGGTTCGTGACACGCATCGATTCAATCAGGTCGTAAGTCAGCATATACCGCATGAGCAACTCCAAGCGCCGAGACCCGGACAACCCGGATCATTTCGTCGCGTGGACCCCCTCACCGTGGTCCCGCTATTATGCAGATGCAGCATTTGGGACGGGAAATCAAGGTGGCACACGAAAAGAAGGATAACGATGTAGACCAGGAGGTTACATCGGACGAAGGCGAGCATCTGGCGCGATTGAATGCGAATCTTGCCAAGGTGGAAGAGCTTTCCAAACGCCTTGTCGCCGCCATGGGGCAACGCGGATCGTCCGACGCGGGCCTGCAGGGGCCGGGTCAGGAACTCTACCTTAAGGCGGGCATGGCCTATTGGGCCGAAATGGTGTCGAACCCGAGCAAGATCCTCGAACAGCAGGCCCAGTATTGGGGCCAGGCGATGACCCATTTCATGGAAATGCAAGACGCGCTGGCCGCGGGCAAGATGCCGCTTTTGCCCGACGATGACCTGCCGTCCGACAAGCGCTTTGCCAATCCGCTCTGGCGCACGCATCCCTATTTCAACTTTGTGCGACACCAATATGTGATGGGGTCCGAGGCGATCCGGCAGGCTGTTGCGGACCTTGAGGGGTTAGAGCCCAAGGACAAGCAGCGCGTAGATTTCTTCGCGAGCCAGGTGATCGAGCTTTTCTCGCCCACCAATTATTTCGCAACCAACCCCGATGCCCTTGAAAAGGCTGTGGAGACCGAGGGCGAGTCGTTGGTCCATGGGCTTGAAAACCTGGTCCGCGATATGGAGGCGCATCACGGTGAAATCCTGCCGACCCTGGCCGACCCGGATGCGTTCGAAGTGGGCGGCAATATCGGCACGACAGAAGGATCGGTGGTCTACCGCAATCGAATGATGGAGCTGATCCAATATGCGCCCAAGACCGAGAAGGTTCACAAGACGCCGTTGATCATCTTCCCGCCGTGGATCAACAAGTTCTATATTCTGGACCTCAAGCCACAGAATTCATTGATCAACTGGATCGTTGAACAGGGCTACACTCTGTTTGTGGTGAGCTGGAAGAACCCCGATGCCTCTTATGCGGATGTGGGGATAGAGGATTACGTCAACGAAGGTTACCTGACCGCCATTGATGAGGTGAAGGCCATCACCGGCGAGAAACAGGTCAACACGATCGGCTATTGCATCGCGGGCACGACACTCAACATGACGCTGGCCCTGATGAAGCGGCGTGGCGACAAATCGATCAAATCCGCCACCTTCTTCACGACGCTGACCGATTTCTCGGAGCAGGGCGAATTCACCCCGTTCCTTCAGGATGATTTCGTCGACGCGATCGAACGGCAGGTGGATCAGGACGGCATCCTCGACAGTTATTTCATGTCGCGGACGTTTTCGTTCCTGCGCTCAAAGGACCTGATCTACGGCCCCGCCGTGCGCAATTACATGATGGGGGAGGCCCCGCCGGCCTTCGATCTGCTCTATTGGAATGGCGATAGCACGAACCTTCCCGGCAAGATGGCCAAGCAATATTTGCGCGGCCTGTGTCAGGGAGACGCTCTGGCCTCGGGCACGTTCGAATTGATGGGCGAAACCCTCGACCTCAAGGATGTAACGGTTCCGGTCTGCGCGATTGCGTGCGAGACCGACCATATCGCGGCCTGGACGGACAGCTTCCGCGGCGTGACCAAAATGGGCGCCAAGGACAAGACGTTCATCTTGTCGGAATCGGGCCATATCGCGGGCATCGTGAACCCGCCATCCAAGAAGAAATATGGCCACTACACGAATCCGGAGGTTTCGGGCGCGTCGAAGGATTGGCTGACGGCGGCCACGTATAACGAAGGCTCGTGGTGGCCGCGCTGGCAGGATTGGCTGGCCAAACGCTCGGGCGCCAAGGTTAACGCCCGCATCCCCGGCGCGGATGGACGCGAGATACTGGCCCCGGCACCGGGCACCTACGTGAAAGAAGGCAAAGCCGCCTGATTTTACTGGATTCTTTCTTATGCTGCAGCGCAGAAAAAGCCTTGACATTCTGCACTGCAGCATGCATATCTGTTCGCACACGCAGCAATCGCCCGCCCCGGGCAAACCTAATGCCCACCGTGGGCAGAAACGATTGGAGATTTTTGAGATGGCAAAAGCAGCCGCAACCCCCGACTTCACCAAATACATGACCGAAATGATGGCATCGTTCCCGATGGACATGTCCGCCTACAGCGACGCGTTCAAGTCGCAGGCCGCCTCGGCTGAAAAGATGACAAAAGTGGCGCTCGACGCCGCCGAGAAGTCGACCGAGATTTCGTCGAAGTGGACCAAAGACACCATCGCGAAGATGGGCGATGTGGCCGCCGTCAAGGACGAGCCCTCCGACTACACCAAGTCGATGACCGACTTCGCATCCGCTCAGGCTGAAATGGCCGCTGAGACCATGGCTGCCTTCGCTGAGGTCGCCAAGAAGGTTCAGATGGAAACCGTCGAGCTGATGATGGCCGCTGGCAAGGAAGCCACTGAAGAAGCAACTGCCGCCGTCAAGAAGGCAACCGCCGAAGTGACGACCGCGGCCAAGAAAGCAGGCGCAAAGTAATCGCACGCTTTAACGACTGAGGGTGTGTTCGGGTCCTCCCACCGGATCACACCTTGCAGAAAGGCGGGTTCGCGTAGCGCGGCCCGCCTTTTCGTTTGGGGTCGCGTCGCAATCTTGCATAAGAATGCTGTAAAAACGTTGATTGATTTATCTCGCACCGGCAGCGTAGGCTCAATGAAATGCTGCGCTGCAACGTGCATGCGAGGGGAGGGCGTCATCCATGGCCGATACAGAACACCTGCTGATCAAACGCTACGCCTCTCGCAGGCTTTATAACACCGAAACCTCCGACTACGTGACGCTGGAAGATATCGCAGGTTTCATCCGTGCGGGCCGCGAAGTTAAGATCGTTGACCTGAAGTCTGGGGACGACCTTACACGGCAGTATCTCCTTCAAATCATTGCCGAACATGAAAGCCGCGGCGAAAGCGTCCTGCCGATTGGGGTGCTGACCGATCTGGTGCGCAGCTACACCAGCCAGGCGCAATCGGTGGTGCCCGATTTCCTTGCCGCCAGCTTTGAGATGCTACAGCAGGGCCAGTCCAAGATGATGGACAATATGGCTGCGATAAACCCGATGGCTTCCATGCCCGGGTTCGAGGCGATGCGCGTGCAGCAAGAGGCCTTTTTCAAGGCGATGACCGGGGGCATCGCGCCCGGGGCAGGGGGGGATGGCGCGCCGGCTGCACCCGCCGAGGCAGCGCCGGCCGAAGACCTTGACGACATCAAGCGCCAACTCGCCGATCTTCAATCCAAGCTCAGCAAGATGTAGGGCGCCGCACCCGATGATCGGCCGAGGGGCTCTTTATTGGAGCGCAGTCTGGCTGGTCTGTTTTCTGGGTGTTCAGCTGTTTTACTGGGTCGTCTTTTCCGCCGTATCGCTTGGGTACCTGCTGGGCTGGACCGATGGCGGGTGGGACGCGCCGTTGCCGATTGCCTTGAGCCGCGCCATGTTCGCTGTGCCCGCCCTTGTCGCGACAATCGTCACTGCATTGCATTGGCGCGATTGGATGGCGCGCGATACGCCGTAGCGAAGACCGCTCACGCCACCTCTGCAAAGACCTGCTTCAACGACGCGTCGAGTTTTTCACACATCTCATCCATCTGCCCATCGGTCAGCGTGAAGGCGGGGCACAGCACCACGGATTGTCCCAACGGGCGGCAGATCAGGCCGTGATCGGTGCAGGTGTTGGCGATCCGTTCCGAGATGCTCAGATCCGCCTCGAACGGCACCTTTCCATCGCGATCGCGCACCGCCTCCAGCGCCCACATGTAACCGATGCCGCGCAGCTCGCCGATGTTGGGATGTTGCGCTACTTGGCGCAGCCCTGCTTCCATTCGGCCCGCGCCGGCCTGCACCTGCTCCAGCAGCCCTTCTTCGAGAACCACGTCGATGGCCTTCAGCGCCACCGCGCAGCCCACCGGGTGGCCCGACGCCGTGAACCCGTGGGGAAATTCCTCGACCGGGTCGATGGCGGCCTGCAACCGATCCGTCATCTCGGGCCCCAACATCACCGCGCCCATCGGGAAATACCCTGCCGTCAGTGCCTTGGACGAGATGATGACATCGGGTACGAACCCATAGGTGTCGCAGCCCCAAACCGCGCCGGTGCGCCCGAAGCCACAGATCACTTCGTCACTGATCAGCGGGATGTTGTGGCGACGCAGCACGGCCTGAATGGCCTGGAAATACCCCTCCGGCGGTGGGATCACACCGCCCGCGCCGAGGACCGGTTCGGCGAAGAAGCCCGCGATGGTTTCTGGTCCTTCGCGCGTGATGGTGGCGTCGAGCTCTGCTGCGAGCCGGGCGGTGAACTCCGCCTCTGTTTCGCCGTCGCGACCTTCCCGCCAATAATGGGGGCACGTGAGGTGAACGAACCCGTCCATCGGCAAGCCGAACAATGCGTTGTATGGCTTGGCCGTCATCGAAGCGGAGACCGCCGTCACCCCGTGATAGGCATTGCCCCGCGTCAGGATCTTGCGCCGCCCCGGCGTGCCCTCGGCCCGCGCCATGAACCAAAGCATCTTGACCATCGTGTCGTTCGCCTCGGAGCCTGAGTTGGTGTAGAACACCTTCCCGCGATCCCATGGCGAGACCTCGATCAACCGCTCGGACAGGGCCACCGTTTGGTCCGACATCCGGCCAAAGAACGCGTGGTAGCCGGGAAAGCGGTCATATTGGGCCTTGGCGGCCTCGATCAGGCCGGGATGATTGAACCCTGCGACCATGTTCCAAAGCCCCGAATTGCTGTCGAGGTAGCGTTTGCCGTTGGTGTCGAAGACGTACGGTCCGTCGCCATGGGTCAAAACGACCGTGCCGCGATCGCGGATCGAGGGCAGATCGGTGAAGCCGTAGAGCGAATGCGCCTCGGCGCGGGCTTCCCAGGAGTTCGGGGCGTGGCTGGTCATGGGGGGTCTCCTTCTGCTGCCACGCTACGCGCGCGCGCGGTGCCCCTCAATATGTGATTTCGGTGCGATGGGCGGGCCGTTCGATCCAGTCGAAATACCGCCGCCTGAAGTCCAGCGCGATGGGCCCCGCAGCACCGTTGGAAAAGTGCCGCTCGTCGACCTGCGCGACCGGGATCACCCCACCGCCCGAAGACGACAGAAACACTTCGTCTGCCTCAAGGAATTCCGCCAGCGGCAGGGGGCGGGTTTCGGGAACAAGACCGGCCTCTTCCGCCATCTCCAGAACGGTTCGTCGACTGATCCCGTGCAAGACGCCGTGCCCGGACGTGACCACCCGGTCGCCGAAGACGGCAAAGACGTTGAAGCCCGGCCCCTCGGTCACGTTGCCGTCGTGGTCAAGCAGCAGGACCGTCTCAAAGCCGTTGTCCTTGGCCTCGAACAGGCCACCGGTGAAATCGCCCCAATGGTAATTCTTGACGGTTGGATCGACGCTGTCTTCGGGGATGCGCCGGATGCGCTTGGCCACCCAGACCGACGTGCCTGTCAGGGCGGCCTCGGGTTTCACGATATGCACGTAAGGTGCGCACCAGGCGTAGAAATGGTTGTCACAGTCCCGCGGGTCGCGCGATCCGGGAACGGGGTTTCGCCCCCGCGCGGCCACCATGGCGACGTAGCTGTCGCGCAGCCCGCTGCGCGCGACCATTTCGGTCAGGGCGGATTTCACACCGTCGGCGTCGCGCCCGATGTCGAAGCGAAGCGCCGCGGCGGACGCCATGAACCGCGCCACGTAATCGTCAAGGCGAAAGAAGCCACCTTTCCAGACCGGCACCACATCATAGGCGATGTCGGAATGGGTCACGCCCCAATCGGTGACGGGTAAGGCGGCCTCGGCAATGGGAACGACGCGGCCCTGCCAATGGGCCGCCCCTTTGGAGAGATCATTCATGGGCGTCAGAGTGCCCATGGGCAAGGCCGCGCGCAACAGGTCTTTGCAAGCCCCGGTGGCCGCGTTGGGGCGCGAACTGGGGCCGCGTTACGCGGCGGCCCTGGCCTTTGCCTCGTGCGCGGCCGCGATGAGGGCATCGGCGATGTAATCAAGGTCTGGCGTCTGCAATCGGGCAGGCAATCGCACGTCGCAGGCGCGCATCAACATGGCGCGGGTCCGGGGCAGGTCGGGCAGATCGCCGGGAATGAATTGCCAGTTCCAGAAGGCGCGCGCGTTGTCGGTGCTCAGGCCAAAGACCTGCACCTTCACGCCGCGTGCGGCGGCGGCTTCGGCAAAGGTCCGGACCTGTGCGTCGCTGTCGAAGTCGTGCAGGTTGAACTGGATCGAATCCGGGGCGCGGTCTTCCTGCGGCAGTGCGTCGGGCACCCGGAGCCAGGGCGAGGTGTTCAGGCGGTCCGCCACGTAATCGTGGTTCGCCCGTCCATCACGGACCCGGCGCGCCACTTCGGGCAATTGCGGGCGGATCACGGCGGCGGACAGGTTCTGCATCCGCAAATTGTAGAGCGGCAGCTTGTTTTGCCAGCGGGTGAACGCCGACGTCAGATCGGCATCTTCGCCGTGCTTTTTCCAATTGTGCTCATAGGCGCCCGACATGATCACGGCGCGCGCCACAAGGTCGGCGTCATCGGTCACCATGATCCCGCCTTCGCCCGCGTTCACCAGTTTGTAGGATTGGAAGCTGAAGCAGCCGACGCGCCCGATGGTGCCGATCTTGCGCCCGGACCAAGTGGTCCCAAGCGAATGGGCGGCATCCTCGATCACCGGCACGCCGGCCGCATCGCAAGCCGCCATGACCGCGTCCATATCCGAAGTGTGGCCGCGCATGTGGCTGATGATGACGGTGTCGACATCGGGCAGTTTCGCGCGGAAATCGTCGACATCGATGCGGTAGTTTTCGCCAACCTCGCAGAGCACCGGTTGCATCCCTGCATGTACGATCGACGATGGCACGGCCGCGAAGGTGAAGGCCGGGATCATGACCTTGGCGCCTTTCGGAAGGCCAAGCGCTTCGAGCGACAGGAACAGCGCCGCCGAACACGACGACACCGCCAGCGCATAGCGTGTGCCCATCAGATCAGCGAATTCGCGTTCCAGAAGGGCCACCGGAGCATCGGCAGGCGCAGTGTAGCGGAACAGATCGCCCGAGAGCAGCAGGCGGTCGATTTCGGCGCGCGCGGCGGCGGGGATTGGTTCTGCGTCGTAGACGTTGGGGGCAGGCACATGATCAAGGGACATAGTTTCACCTTTTTGAAATGTGTAATTTTGAAATTCTTATAATGCGCGATGGGCGCACGGATAAAGCGCATTGCGCGTGATGGGCCTGCGAAAAGCGAAAATCTGCTAGAAACCGATGCGATCGCGCAACGCAAACCACGTCATGGCCAGCGTCAGGATCGGCGCACGAAGAATGGTGCCGCCGGGAAAGGCGGGGATGTTGAGCGCCTCGAACGTCGTAAGGCCATCGTCCTGACCCAAGACCGCTTCGGCCATCACGCGCCCGGCCATACCCGAGAGCGCCACGCCCTGCCCGGAAAAGCCCGCGCCCGACACGATGTTTGGCGAAACCCGCGCAACATGGGGCAGGCGCGACGGTGTGATGCCAAGCGAGCCGCCCCAGACATGGTCGATCCGCACGCCCTGAAGCTGCGGGAAAAGCCCCTCCATCCGCGCGATCAGGGCGGTCTGGATGTCTTTGGGAAAGCCGATGGAATAGCTCTCCCGTCCCCCGAAAAGGAAGCGTTTGTCGGGGTCGAACCGGTAGTAATTCACCACGAATTTGCTATCGGCGACGGCGATGTCGCGGGCCAGGATATCCTGCCAGCGCTCGGGCAGGGGCTCGGTCGCGGCGATGAAGGAATTGATCGGCATGACCTTGCGGTTCACCGCCGGAAGGATATCGGGCAGGTAGCCGTTTCCGGCGACGATCACATGGCCTGCCTCGACCTGCCCGCGCGGCGTGCGCAGGTGAACACGCGCGCCGTCGGTCACGCTTTCCACCTCGGTCCGCTCAAAGATCACGGCCCCTGCGGCCTCGGCGGCGCGGCCCAAGGCCATCGCATAGGCCAGCGGTTGCACATGCCCGCCGGAGGGGTCGAGCGTGCCGCCACAATAACGCGGCGATTTCACCAGATCCGCAAAGGCTGCCTGATCCAGCACGTCGATCTCAAGCCCGTAGGTGCGGGCCATGTAATCGGCCTCCATCCGCGCCTCGGCCAGATGCAGCTTGTCATATTCGCCATGCGCGATCCCGGATTTGAGCGCGGTTTCGGGATGGTCGGCGCAGAAGTTGCGCAGTTGCGTCTTCGCGGCCTCGGCCAGATCCCACAGGGCCCGCGCGCGCGTGTCGCCCAATTTCGCTTCTAGCGTGGATTGCGAGGCGTTGAAGCCGGAATGGATTTGTCCGCCGTTGCGCCCCGACGCCCCGAACCCCACGCGGTGTGCCTCAAGCACGACGACATCGCGGCCCGCCTCGGCCAGGGTTTTCGCGGCCCAAAGCCCGGTGAAACCCGCGCCGATCACGGCCACGTCGACCTTGACCCGGCCGGTCAGGGGGGCGCGGTCCACCGGCGTCATCCCGGCGGCATAGGACGACGGCGCGTGCTGGCCCGGTTTGTCGTTGCGATACAGCGGGTTCATGGGAAAGGGCGTTGTTCGGGTGGCAAATCGCGCAGGTACGGCGGGCGCGGGGCCGGGCAGTCGATTACAACGCGGTCGCCTTCGCGCAGGGCGCGCAAGGTGTCCGATGTGAAGCAGCCGGCTTCCAGAAAATCGGCCATGGTACGTGGCGGAGGCGCGGCCTCGGCGGCCTCGATGCTGGTGGCTTCGGCCTCTTCCATCAACGCGGCGCGTTCGGCCAGCGGGCCATCCCACAACCAAGCGGCCAGCGCGAAGCCGGTCGCCGCGATCAGGCCGGTTTCGACCCACCAATCCTTTGTTCCGGGTACGTGTCTGGACATGGACCTCACATAGGCAAGTCGGACGTCGTGGGCAATCCGGCGGTCGACCCGTCAAAAAGGCACGCTTGATGCCCCGGTCAGACGTTCAACAAGAGATGTTCGCGTTCCCAGGGGGAGATGACATGGAGGAACTCGCTGTATTCCAGCTCTTTCACGGCGGAATAGACGCGGCAGAAATCCTCGCCCAATGTTTGCTGGATGCCGGTATTGGCCGCCAACAACCCAAGCGCGTCGCCAAGCCCGCGCGGAACGCCGGATTCGGATGCATAGGCATCGCCGATGAATTCGTCGGAGGGTGCGGTGCCCTCCACCAACCCAAGGTAGCCGCAGGCCAGGCTGGCAGCGATGCCCAGATACGGGTTGCAATCCATACCTGGCAGGCGGTTTTCGACCCGCCGCGCGGCAGACCCCGAGATCGGAACCCGGATGCCGGTTGTGCGGTTGTCGCGCCCCCATTCGAGATTGATCGGCGCGGCGAAGTCGGGGACGTAGCGACGGTAGGAATTCACATAGGGCGCCAGCAGCGCGATCACGGCGGGCAGGTTTTTCTGCATGCCGCCGATGAAGTGCGCGAAAGTCGGCGTTTCCGCGCCGTCCGGAGTGCTGAAGATGTTGTTGCCGGTGGCGGCATCGACCACTGAATGGTGGATATGCATCGCGCTGCCGGGCTCGCCCGCGATGGGTTTGGCCATGAAAGTCGCGTAACAATCATGGCGCAGGGCAGCCTCGCGGATCATCCGTTTGAAATAAAACATTTCATCGGCAAGCCGCACCGGGTCGCCGTGGCGCAGGTTCAGCTCGATCTGGCCCGCGCCGCCTTCCTGCAGGATGCCGTCAATCTCAAGGCCCATTGCTTCGGCGTAATCATAGATATCGTCGATGACCTTGCCGTATTCATCCACCGCGCTCATCGAATAGGCCTGCCGGGCCGCAGCGCGTCGGCCCGAGCGACCCATGGGCGGTTCGATCTCGCGCGCGGGGTCGGTGTTGGGCGCGACGAGGTAGAATTCCATCTCGGGCGCCACGATGGGCTGCCAGCCGCGCGCGGCATAAAGGTCGCAGACCCGCTTGAGCACGTTGCGTGGTGCGAAGGGGACCGGATTGCCCTGCTGATCGTCGATGTTGTGGATCACCTGAAGGGTCCAGTCGGCGGTCCAGGGCGCGGGGATGGCCGTCTCCCAATCCGGGGTCAGGATCATGTCAGGCTCGGTGAAGCCATCGCCCACCTTATCCGCCCAATCGCCTGTAATCGTCTGGAAAAAGATAGAGTTGGGCAAGTAGAAATGGCTCTGCCGCGCGAATTTGGCTCCCGGCATCGCCTTGCCACGCGCGACCCCGGCAAGATCCGCCACGATGCATTCGACTTCATCAAGTACGCGGCCTTCGAGGTAGGCCTGCGCGACCTTGGGCAGGTGATCCATCATGGTTTGACACGCGGCTGGGTCGCGTCCGCGCCTTCCAATACGTCGGCCAGCCAATCGGCGATGAAGCGGTTGTCATTGGGCCGCCCCAGCGCCCGTTTTGCCGCACTGGTAATCTCGGGCGGCAGGGCCTTGCCGCGCGTCTCGATCAGGGTTTCGATCACACTGTCCTCGAATTCGGGATGCGGTTGCACGGTCAGGATACGCGGCCCGACGGCCATGATCGCATTGGCGCAAAAATCGGAGGAGGCATGCACCTGCGCGCCGTCCGGGAGGTCGGTGACCTGATCCTGATGCCAGGCGTTCAGGGTCAACCTGGTGTCGCCGAGCCGATATTCCGTGCGTCCTGCCGACCACCCGTTGGGCCATTTCCGGACGGTCCCACCGAGGGCCTTGGCGATGATCTGATGTCCGAAACAGGACCCTACCATGGGTTTGCCGGTCTCACGGATGGCGCGGATCAGGTCTTCAAGAGGCGGGATGAAGGGATGATCCTCATAAGCGCCGTGTTTGGAGCCGCTCACAAGCCAGGCATCGGCCGCGTCGGGGCCCTCGGGAAAGTCCATATCGACCACGGACCAGAGCGTCTGGGTAAAGCCACGGTGCGCGAAGAGGTTGTGAAACAAGGTAGCGTAGGGGCCGTCTTTGGCGGCGACTTCGTCGGGGACGTGGCCGCATTGCAGGATGCCGAGATGCATGTGGGGGCTCATGTGGTTTTGGCTGTCGAGAAGGTATGGGGCGTGGGGACGGGCGGCAAGGGGCGGAATTCTTGGTCGTTTGCGACGGGTTTTGACATGTCGCCTGTCGTACCGGCCCGTTTGGGACCAGCCCCCATACCCCCGAGGTTCATTTCCGCGATGGTGCCGCGTGCAAACGTGCCGGGTGCGCTAGACCGTGTCGAGGTAGAGTTCTTGCTGCTCTTCCGGTGATAGTTCTGCCATATAGCGCAGTTCCTGGCGCTTGGTGGCCAGCAGGTTCGCGCGTAAATCCGGTGTGAAGATCCGCGCGATTTCTGGGCTTTGGTCGAAGGCCTCGATCGCATCGGCCCATGTGATCGGAAGGCGCGGAAGGTCTTGCGCGTAGGCGCTTCCGGTGATCGCCTCGGGCGGTTCGGCAGCGCGTTCGATCCCGTCCAGCGCCGCGCCGAGCACGGCGGCAAGGAAGAGGTAGGGGTTAACGTCGCCGCCCGCGACGCGGTGTTCAATACGGCGCGCAGCATGCGGGCCGGAGGGAATGCGCAGCGCGGTGGTACGGTTTTCATAGGCCCAGGCCGATTTCGTCGGGGCATGCGCGCCGGGCACGTATCGGTCATAGCTTGACGCGTGGGGCCCGAAGATCAGCATCGAGCCGGGCATTGCCGCAAGGCACCCGGCCACCGCGTGGCGCAACGTGTCCGATCCTTGGGCCGTGCCATCGTCGAACACGTTGCATCCGTCCGCATCCAGCACGCTGAAATGGGTATGCAGCCCGTTGCCGGCGTAATCGGGATAAGGCTTGGCCATGAAACTGGCTGCAAACCCGTGGCTGCGCGCCAGCCCGCGGGTGAGGATTTTGAACAGCCAGGCATCATCGGCGGCCTTCATCGCATCGGGTTGGTGCATGAAGTTGATCTCGAACTGTCCCGGACCGGCCTCGGAAATCATGGTGTCGGCGGGGATATCCATCGCCTCGCAGCCATCGTAGAGCGCGGTCAGGAAGCCGTCGAAAGCATCGAGTTGCCGCAGGGCGAGGATCTCGGCCTGTTGACGGCGAATGCCGGACCGCGGAGAGGGCGGCACGCGGAGTTCCTTGCCGCGGTCGTCGATGATGTAGAATTCCAGCTCGGTCGCGACCACGGGCGTCAGGCCCCGCGCGGTATAGCGGTCAATCACGACGCGCAGCGCATGGCGCGGATCGCCGTCGAACGGCGCGCCGTCTTCGTGGAACATCCAGATCGGCAGCAGCGCGGTCGGCGTTTCCAGCCACGGCACCGGGACAAAGCCGCGTTCGGTGGGTTTCAGGATGCCATCGGGATCGCCGGCCTCGAACACGAGGGGGCTGTCGTCGATATCCTCGCCCCAGATGTCGAGGTTCATCACCGAATAGGGGAACCGCGTCCCCTCGCTGAGTGCTTTTCCGGCGAACCTGCGCGCGATGCGTTTGCCGCGCGCTTGCCCGTTGAGGTCGGCGGCAACCATGCGAATGGATTTGATCTGCGGGTTTTCGAGCAGGAAATCGTTCATCGGATCAGGTTCGGCCTGATGCGCAGTTTTTGGCGCCGTTCTTGCGGAAGGTGGCGGTTGAGGCGGCGATTGATAGCGCCGAAGAGGGTGATGATCAGAAGCGTCAGAACGATGAAATAGACGCCCACAATCGGGTAGGGGATAAACGGGTTGAAGGTTCGTTCGGCGAAATAATTCGCGTAGTAAAGGGCGTCTCCACGCTGTTGAAAGGCCGGAAAACTGCTAAAGAAAATCAGCGCCGTGGATTGGAACAGGAAGATCGCCTCGTTCGTGTAGGCGGGCCACGCCAGGCGCATCGTGGTCGGGAAGGTGATACGGCGGAATTTTTTCCAGCCGCTCAGTCCATAGGCATCGGCGGCCTCCAGATCGCCGCGCGGAACCGAGCGCAGCGCGCCATAGAAGATCTCGGCCGCATAGGCGGAAGTGTTGAGGAACAGCACGATCAGGCCACCAAGCCAGGCGCGGGCGAACCACCGGGTCTCGGCCTCGATCGCGACGCCGAACAGTTCGAATTCAACCCCGACGCGCGGCAGCATCACAAACGCTTCATAGGCCATGAAGAACTGGATGAAGAGCGGCGAGCCACGGAAAAGGAAGATGAACCATTCCGCCGGTTTGCGTGTCAGTGACGCGGTGGAGGCCTTGGCGACCGCTAGTGCGACGGCAAAGACAAAGCCGAACAGCAAGGCAAGCGCGCCGAGATAGATGTTCCAAAGCATGCCCGAGCCGATCAGCACGATTTGTTCGCACAGGGTGATGTCGCCCTGCGGCAAGGCGCGCTCGCCGATGCCGACGGCGCGCAGGGCGTAGGCTTGGAACGCTTCGCTGCAGGTCATGCTGCCGCCCCCGCAGCCGTGGCCTGCCCGCGGGACAGGCGGCGGGACAGGCGATTGAGGACAATTTCGGAGACGCGCGTGAAGCCGAGGTAGAACATCAACAGCGCCAGGAAGTACCAAAAGCGCCAATCGGGGTGCGGATAATCGAAACGCGCGTTGCGCGAGCCGCCCAATTCCCGGGCCCAATAGACGACGTCCTCAATGCCGAGCAAGAACAGGAGAGGTGTGGCCTTGATCAAGATCATCCAGATGTTGCTGAGCCCCGGCAAGGCGTACACCCACATTTGCGGCACCAGCACGCGCCAGAAGGTCTGACGCGGAGACATGCCATAGGCGCTTGCGGTTTCGAGCTGAGCGCGCGGGACGGCATTCATCGCGCCGAACAGGACATTGCCGCAGAAGGCTCCGAAGACGAGCGCATAGGTGAACACGGCGAGGCCGAAATTGTAGGTCTCGTGGATCCATTGCGGGGCGCTGCCTTGCGGGGTGCGGGCCGCGTCACACACGAGAAAATTCGCGCCCTGTCGTATCGGCTCGTCCCAATCGGGGCAGGTGATGAGGTGGCGGATGTATTCGATGCCCTGATCCAGAACCAGAACGAAGAACAAGAAGAAGACGATATCGGGAATGCCGCGGACCATGGAGGTGTAACCCAACCCGAGCCAGCGGGCCGGGGCAATGCGACTGCGCGAGGCGGTCGCGGCGAGGAAGCCGAACGCGAGCGAAAGCGGTGCCGCGATGGCCAGAAGGGCAAAGACCACGAGGAAGCTCTGATAGAACAGCATGTGCACGCCGTTCGTCAGGTAGCACGAAAACCATTGGAAGGTTTCAAGCGTGGATGGATCTTCGCAGAAGCTGAACATGAGCGCCGGTGGCTGGGGTCGGGTTCCGGTATTTATGAAGCAAAGAGGGGCGGGGGATAGCCCTAAAATACCGAGCCGGGCGTCAAAATGCTCTCGCATCGAGCTGTGTGCTCACGCGTGAGCAAAGGGGTCAAGTCACTGTAAATATTCCACAAACGAATTCGCGTTAACGGTTTTTTTAAGGCTTTGGTCCCGGTGTGTCACGCGCCTTGCGCCGGAATGGGAACCAGAACAGGAACAGGCCAAGTGCCAGGGCGACAAGCGGTACCGTGAATGCGGGTCGGATCATGTGACCCAAATGCACCCAGGCCGCGCGCCAGTCACGGGGTGCGGCGTGATGGGCCAGGACGGCGTCGGTGTTCGGTCCCGCTTCGTATAGAAGGGCCTCGATTGGCGGGCGGTCGAGGTTGATTTCAAACATTGCGGGTTCGAAGGCGTCTTCCGTGATCTCGCCTACGGCATAGCTTCTGATGATCGGCGGAAGGGATGCGCCGGGTCGGATGTCTGAAGAAATCTGTCCTGAAGTCTGAAGATACTTGGCGCGGTGCAGGTTGCTTCGGGATTGGAGAAAAATCGGACAGCAGCGGAGCGGCATTGGAAAGCGAAACAACCGAGACACTTTTCTCTGGATGCGTGCCGATTTTGGCCGTGTCAGGACGTCATCGTGCAAAAAAGGCCGGGCGCATATGGCGGCCCGGCCTTGGTGTGGTTGGATGGAACCCTTACCAGGTCTGGGTATCTTCGCCGAACCATTCGATCAGCAGCGCGTTGAGCGAGCCGTCTTCTTTCATCTCGGTGATGGCCGCATCGAAGACCGCGATCAATTCGTCGCCTTCGCGCAGACCCATGCCGACGCCGCCGCCAAGGGGCACGGGGTCGAGGACGATGGTCAGGTCCGGGTCCTCGTCGGCGATCTGCACGAGGTAGTCATTGTCGGCCAGAACGGCGTCGGCCTCGCCATTGCGCACGGCGGCGACGGTTTCGTCAGGCGTCGCGAATTCGATCAGCGTCACGTTTTCCAGCGTCGCGAGGTAGCCCGCCTGGATGGTGCCAGTCTGCGCGGCGACAACGGCCCCGTCGAGTGCAAGCCCATCATCCATGCTCATGAAGAGCGAGGCGGTGGGCGGCACGTAGGCCTGCGTGAAATCGATCACCTCGTCGCGCTCGTCGGTGATGCTCATGCCCGCGATGATGGTGTCGTAGTTGCCGGAGGTGAGGTTGGGGATGATGCTGTCCCATTCGTTGGTCACCCATTCGCAGGTCAGCTCGGCGCGGGCGCACAACTCGTCGCCGAGGGCACGTTCGAGGCCATCGACTTCACCATCGTCGTTGATGAAATTGTAAGGAGGGTAGGCACCCTCGGTGCCCATGCGTACGACGGAATGGCCGTCGGCAAGCGCGATGCCCGCCACGAAGGTCAGGGCGGTGGTCGTCAGGATCAGCGATTTCATATCGTGTGTCTCCGGTTCCTGTTGGATGTGCTTTTTTGGTGCTTGATCGGCGCGTTGGCCGACGCCGTATCGACCTTAAGGCACGGGGGAATGTCAAGGGAAGGGGTCTTGCGTGGGCTGGTTGTGCCGGATCTGCGCCGCTTTTTCAGGCGTATTGCGGCGTGCCCGGGGCGGCGTCGGGTGCGGTGTCAGGCGGTGTCGGAATGGCTGAGGAATTGGCGCAGGCGCTGGGACGAGGCGTTGTTGCCGAAGAGCGCGGCGGGTGGGCCTTGTTCTTCGACGAGGCCCTGATGGAGGAAGACAACCTGCGAGCTGAGGTCGCGGGCCATGCGCATATCATGCGTGACGAGGATCATCGTGCGGCCTTCCTCGGCCAGCGCGCGGATCACACGGATGACTTCCTGTTCCAGTTCGGGATCGAGCGCGGAGGTCGGCTCGTCGAACAGAAGCGCGCGGGGCTGCATGCAGAGCGCGCGTGCGATGGCGGCGCGCTGTTGCTGACCACCGGAAAGTTCCGACGGCCAGGCGTCGCATTTCGCACCGATGCCGACCTTGTCGAGCAAAGCGCGAGCGCGGTCTTCGACGGCGGCGCGGTCCTCGCCCAGGACAGTGACGGGGGCCTCCATGACGTTTTGCAGGATCGTCAGGTGGGACCAGAGATTGAAGGATTGAAACACCATCGACAGGTTGGTGCGGATGCGGCGGACCTGCTCGGAATCGGCGGGGCGGCGCGCATGGCCAGTGCCTTTCCAGGCGACCGGCTCGCCTTCAAAGAAGATCTCGCCCTGTTGGCTGTTTTCCAGAAGGTTTGCGCAGCGCAGGAGGGTGGATTTGCCCGATCCCGAAGAGCCGATCAGCGAGACAACATCGCCGGCCTGCGCCGTCAGATCGACGCCTTTGAGCACATCGAGGTCGCCGAAGCTTTTGTGCAACCCCTGGATGTCGATGACAGGCGTATCGGTCATGTCTATGCCCTTTTTGGTTCGCGCGATTTGCGCCGAACGGGGGCGGAATTGCAATGGGTCAGGGCGGTGGGGTTGGCAGCCCCACGTCAAAATAGGCCTGCTCGGGCAGGACATGGAAGCTGAGCGGGCCGCCCATGGCCATGGGGTCGGCGGGGTGCCAGCCGCGCGTGACATCCCTGAAAGCGGCGCGCAGGGGGGCAGGGTCGGTGCCCTTGGCGGCAATGAGCGGCAGGGCAGGGGTGATCGCAGAGGTGCCGCACTGGAAGACGTTCAACGCGTTGCGGTCATAGCGTTTCAGAAGCCTCCAGGTGACGGCATCGATGAAGGCAATGTCGGCGCGCCCCTCTGCGACGGCGGCAAGGGAGCCGGCGTGGGAACCGGTTGCGACAAAGCCGCTGAAGCGGGGCGGGGCCATGGTCGGCGTCTTCATCTGCGTCGCGGCCCAACCCGACTGGCTATCGGCGGAATTGTAGGCCAGCACGCCGAGGCTGCCGCGGGGCCTGTCGGTTGAAAACGGTGCGTGGCGGGAGACCAAGCGCGAAAAGTAGTGTCCGACGGGTGCGTTCAGCCCGAAGGCAAGCGTGCCGATATAGGTGACCTTGCCCTTCAGGACTGTACGGAACGGAAGGCCGCAGGTCATCGACAGCGCGAGGTCGGGGGCAAGCCAATGGGCGCGCAGATCAGGGAGCGCCTCGGGCGGGGTGAGGTCGGGCAGGGCGATCCCGTGGACGCGTGCGGCGGCTTGGAGTTGGGACCAGAAGGCCTGCCAGAGTGGCGCGGTTTCTGCGCGCCAATACATCGGCAGGCTTGCGATCACGCCTGTTCGACGCGTTTGCGGGCGAGGTTGCTGTCGCGGTCGTTCACGCCGAGCATGGGGGCGACCATGCGCAGAAGCGCGTCCTCTTCTTCGTCGCGTTCGCCGTCGGCCAGCACGATGGCCCACATCGCCTCGATCACGCGGACGCGGTCATCATAGGGAACGGCGTCTTTGATGGCACGTGTGAAGCGGACGGTATCGGGGGCCTCGGTTTCGAGCGCTTCGGCCTCTTGGCGGAGGGCGGCGGCTTCGAGATCGGACATGGTATAGCGATGCCTGAGCACGTGTTCGATGTATTCGGCCTCGATCGCTGCATAGTCGCCGTCGGAGCGGGCGATGCGCACCAATAGGGCCGCGAGCGCCAAGCGGGCGTCGTCATAGGGCAGGGCTTCGGGTTCGGGGGCCGTGAGGCGCTTGAGCAGGTCAGCAAACATGGGAGGGATATAGGCCGTGTCGCGGGCAGCGCCAAGGCCGCCGCGTCTCCAGCCTGCGGCTCTCCTCGCAGCGGGGCCGGGTCAGGCTTTGGACAGGAGCACGCCGCCTGCGACCATGGCGATGGCTGTGATGCGCGTGAGGTCGATTGGCCGGGCTTCCATCCCAAAGGCGCCGCGGGCGTCGAGGACGATGGCTGCGAGCAATTGGCCAAGGATCATTGCGCCGAACATGGTCACGACGCCGAGGCGCGGGACCGACCAGATTGCGGCCCAGACCCAGATCGCGCCAAGCACGCCACCCATCAAAGCCCACCAAGGCACGCCACCAAGCGACGTGAGCGCGGAGATCGAGGCCCCGCGATACCAGGTGATGGCGGCGAGCACGACAAAGCCGATGGCAAATGAGATGGCGGCGGCGGCGGTGGGGTCGCCGACTTCACGCGCGAGGGCTGCGTTGATGGGCGCCTGCATGGCGAGGGCGGCGCCCACCGCGATGACGAGAATAATTGCGAAACCGAGCGAAAGGCCCATCGGAAAACTCCCTTAATCAATAGGGAGAGGGTGGCATTGTTGCGCAAGTGTGGACAGTGCGGGATGCCTTACCCTGTGTTGGGGCCGTGTGCGTTGGGCGGGGCCGTGTGCGTGGATCGGGGGCGTGCAAGAGCCTTTCGGGGGGCATGATGTCGATCTGCTGCGGCGTTATCCCGGGGTATCACGCGTGATACGTGGTGTTAAATATTTGATAAAAATGAACAAAACGTTATAGTATAAGAATTGGATCTGATGGTTTTCGGGCCTGTCCGGACGTGTCCTTGTGCGCGTCGTAGCTGGCCCCAAGCTCGCTGCGGAGGAAATCGCCGAAGGTCATCGGATCGAACCGGGGCCGGCCTACGAGGCGTGGGATCTGGGCTATGGCAGCAGGATGGGCACGTGCGGGTTGGTTGGTCCGGGTTGCCGGGCCGGGTGCTGGGGAGTGGTCAGGGGAGGCGGGTGATGGTGAAGGCTTCGTCGTTGAACCACAGGCCGCCGTATTTGTGCAGGATGTCGGCGGTGATGTTGAAATGGCGGGTGGAGCCCTGCACCTCTTCGAGGAGTTGGTCGTCGATTTGGGCCACGTAGGTGGCGGCGTTCCAGGCAGCCGACAGGGTGGAGGTGCCGATGGAGGGGCCGACCTCTTCGGGCAGGGTGTGCATGCGGTAGGACAGCAGTGCGTCGCCGCCGGAGGGGATGGTAAGGTCGAAGGCCGCGGCGTCGTCGCCCAGTTCGGTCTTCAGCGCGGCGATGAGGTCATAGCGGTTGACCGGGAACAGATCGATGTCGGGCCAGATGGAATTGACGATTTCCTCGGCCGGATCGCCGCCCGCCGATTGTACGGTAAGCATGCGGCCGCCGGGGGCGAGCGCGCGGGCAAGGGGCGCGAGGATGGATTTGGCCTTGAGCGGCGCAGGCGTGCGGGCGCGCCACGGCTGGGAGGCGAGGATGAGGTCATAGGCGGCGTGCGCGGTGTCGGCACGCGGGATGACATTGTCGAGCAGAAAGGCATGATCGGCGCGGTAGATCACCAAAACCGTGGGTGTGACATACAGCGGATTGCCGGTTTTTGGGGAGGATTTGACCTGCCAGTTGTCGACGAGGAAGGGGTCGAGGTCGCGGAGTTGTTCCTGAAACCCGATGGAGGATTGGCCGTCGAGGCCGACGAATTTCCAGGTGACGTCGGCGGGTTTGTTGGGCTTGAGCCAGGGGGCTTCGGCGTAGAACAGGTTCGTCATGGTGATGACGGAGGCGGGGTGTTCGACGAGCCGGTCGGGGAGCTTTTCGAGGCTGAGGCGGATGTCTTCGAGGCTGATTTCCTTGCCGACCATGTATTGCGGGATCGTCGGGTGACGCTGGTGCAAGGCGCGCATGGTGTTGGCCAAAACGGTGCCGTCGCCCATGCCCGCATCGAAGACGCGCAGGGCGGGGGGTCGCGGGGTGATGTGGGCGATCTCGGTGGTGACGCGCTCGGATATCCGCCATTTCTCATTCGTGGTGTTCACGAAGGTGAGGTATTTCAGGCGGTTGTCGAAGAAGCGGAAGGGTTTGTCTGACATGAGCGGGAGGGTGACGTGTTCGGGTGGGCCGCGTCAATTGGGGATGGCGGGATTGTGAGGGGCGGTTCATCTTTGACTCGTGCGCCGGGAGGCGTTAAATGAACAAGTGTTCAATTCTTGGCGCGGGGAGGCGTGGCGGATGTTTCTGGGTTCGATGACATTTGACCTTGGGGAGGATGTGAATGCCCTGCGCGATATGGTGCATTCCTGGGCGCAGGAGCGGGTGAAGCCATTGGCCGCGAAAACCGATGCCGAGAACGCGTTTCCCAATGAATTGTGGGCCGAGATGGGGGAGCTGGGGCTTCTGGGTATTACCGTGGACGAGGCTCATGGCGGAGCGGGGATGGGGTATCTGGCCCATACGGTCGCGGTGGAGGAGATTTCCCGCGTCTCGGCGTCGATTGGCCTGTCGTATGGGGCGCATTCGAACCTGTGTGTGAACCAGATCAAGCTGAACGGGACGGACGCGCAGAAGGCGAAGTACCTGCCGCGTTTGGTGTCCGGCGCGCATGTCGGCGCGCTTGCCATGAGCGAGGCGGGGGCGGGATCGGACGTGGTGTCGATGAGCCTGCGCGCCGAGAAGCGCAACGACCGCTACGTTTTGAACGGGACGAAGTACTGGATCACCAACGGGCCGGACGCCGACACGCTGGTGGTGTATGCCAAGACCGACCCGGATGCGGGATCGCGGGGGATCACGGCGTTTCTGATCGAGAAGGAGATGGTGGGTTTTTCGACCTCGCCGCATTTCGACAAGATGGGGATGCGGGGCAGCAATACGGCGGAGTTGATCTTTGAGGATGTCGAGGTGCCGTTCGAGAACGTGTTGGGCGAAGAGGGGCGCGGTGTGGCCGTTTTGATGAGCGGTCTGGATTACGAGCGCGTGGTGCTGAGCGGTGTGAACATTGGGATTATGGCGGGGTGTCTGGACGAGGTCATGCCGTATCTGAAGGAGCGCAAGCAGTTCGGGCGGCCGATTGGCGACTTCCAACTGATGCAGGGCAAGATCGCGGACATGTACACGGGCATGAATTCGGCGCGGGCCTATGCTTATGAAGTCGCCAAGGCCTGCGACCGGGGGCAGGTGACGCGGCAGGATGCGGCGGCCTGCGTCTTGTATGCCTCGGAGGAGGGGATGAAGGTGGCTCATCAGGCGGTGCAAGCGATGGGCGGCGCGGGGTTCATGAACGATGCGCCTGTGTCGAGGATGTTTCGGGATGCGAAGCTGATGGAGATCGGGGCGGGCACGAGTGAGATCCGGCGCATGTTGGTGGGGCGTGAATTGATGGGGATGATGTGAGGGTTGGCGGCCCGGGTTTGGGGGCCAGCCCCCGTCGCGTGCCGCGACTCCCCCGAGGTTTTTCTGGCAAGATGAAAGGGGCGGTTGCGCTGTGTTTGTTGGCGGGAGCGGCGGATGCAGATATTCCATTTGGGGTAAATGCCGTTGCGCCAGCGTTGGAGGCCTGCGAGGCGGATATGGTGGCGCGCGCGTGCATTGGAGAGGGCGCGGCGCGATGCAATCGGGCACAGACGCCAGTTGCGCAGCCCCCGGTCTGTGAGCAACGAGAGCTGGCGATCTGGGAGGCGCGGTTGGCGGCTGCATACCCAGCGTCCGGGGGAGAAAGGGATGCCTTTATTGCGGAATTCATCGTCGCGCGCGAGGCCTTTTGCGAGGTTGCGTCCGGCTGGGAGGTGGAGACGCGGCGGGCCAATTACCCGAGGCTTCTTTGCGCGATCCACGTGACTGGTATTCGGGCCATACATTTCGAAGAAATTCGGAGATCGAGACAATGATGCGCCGGATCGCTCTGCCCTTGGCGGGTTTGCTGGCCGTGGCGGGGGCGTTTGGCCTGTGGCTTGGGCTGTCCACGGCGCCGCCGAGCGAGAGCGAGATCATCGACGCGCAGGCGGCGCGGTATGTGGCGGAAACGGGGGGCGACCTGGTGGATTGCTATGCGGTTCCCTCGGGCGTCGATGGCGTGCGGTTAATCGTGATTTGCGAGCCGGACGGCGGGGATGCGTGGTACGCTGCGACCGATGCGCGGGGCAGGGTCGTGGAGGATGTCGCGGTGCCGGAGGACGGGACGTGAGAGTCTTGGTGGTTTGTTGCATGTCTTTGGCGGGACCGGTTTCGGCCTTCGAGGGGTGCGTCGGGGCGGCGATGGACGCCTTCGAGGGACGGTTGAGCGCGGCGTTGAATGCACAGGCTGCGCCGAATTTCGATCTGGTGCGCGGGCAGGCGGTGGCCGATTGCGGGGGCATCGCGCTGTTGCAATGCGGGGGCGATGCGTCCTGTCGCGCGGTGGCCATGGGGCAAATGGTGGCGCGGGCCGAGGGCTTTGCGCGGGTGCCGTTGCCCGATGCGGTCGCGGGGCGAAATCCGCCGTGGTCCGATGGGCTGTACCCGCAATTGTGGGAACAGGTTTCCGCGGGATGCGAAGGTTGCGGGCCGGAGGCGGCGCTGGATCATCTCGGTGCGGCGGCGGCGCTGTGGCAAGTGGCGCGGGTTGTGGGTGTTGTGGAGGCGCAAGCGTGGTGATGCGGATGTTGGCCGGTCTTTTGGTGCTTTTGGCGGGGCCGGTTCAGGCGCAAAGCTGGGGCGATGGTGCGCCGGATGTGCCGAGGTTCGAGGCCTGCGTGCCCGAGCAGATGGCGGCGTTCGAGGCGCGATTGCTGGCCCTGCCGGGCTATGGCGTGACGCGTGGTTTGAATGCGATCAATGTCCATTGGGTGCAGCATTGTGGATATCTGGCGATGGGGATTTGCGAGGTGTCGTCGAATTCCTTGCATTGCCAGCGGCGGTTGCGGGCGGCGTTTGACGCGCGCGCCGAGGCGATGCGGGCGGTTTTGCCCGCGCCGGGGGAGGTCGATGGGCTGCCGTTGGGGGCGCTTTACGGCAACGTCTGGGCCGTGGCCCATGGGGCGAACGCGGGCGACGATTGCGCGGGCGAGACGTATCGGCGGACGCTTTGGTGCGCATCGTTCCAGTCGGTTCTGAAGTTCGAGGAGGCCGTGTGGGCCTGGCAGGTGGCGCGGTTGGCGGGCGTGATGGGGCCGCTGGATTGGGCCGAGATGAGCGGGTTGGAGTGATGGGGGTACGGATGTTGGCTGTGGCTATGGGTGTCGCTGGCGTCGCTCTGCCTGATCCAGGGCATGGCGATCAACACCGCCCCGCTGCTGACGCGATCTGGCTGGCGGAGGGGTGCCTTGTGGTCGGAGGTCGAGCTTTTGAGACGTCGCTGGCGGGCGGCTTTTCTGAAGAAGACGACTTGCTGCTGCGCCAAGTCTATTCCTCTGCAAGCCATACCTGCCTGTTTGAGGCAAGGGGCTTCTGCGACCTTCCGGAAGCCGATGGGGCTTGTCTGTCGGATCTCTCGGTTTGGCTGAGAGAAGTGCGCAGTCAGATCACCGATGGCCTACCAGAGGCTATTGAGGGAGGAAATCGGTTTGCAGAAGGTCGTTATCGCCGGGCCATGGAGCGCGCTAGAGGCGAAGCAAATCCCGCGAACTGTAACCAGATCGCCGACCCGGCGGAACGTGAGCGATATTGTGAGGTCGTTTCAGAAACGGTCGCATTGGAAGATGCCTACGACGTGTGGCGCTTAGCGCGGCGGCAAGGCGCGGTGCCACTGGTAGGAAACGAGCCCGTTGATTTGGAGTACTTGCGATGAAACTGAAATCATCCTTCATCGCGGGCTCCGATGAGGCCAAGGCAAACCGGGCGGCGCATTTAGAGGCCCTGACCGTTGTGCGCGAAGCGGCGGAGATGGCGGCGGCGGGCGGCGGCGAGCGGTCGCGGGCGCGGCATGTGAGCCGGGGTAAGATGTTGCCGCGGGAGCGGGTGGCGAACTTGCTCGACCCGGGGTCTCCGTTTCTGGAGGTCGGCGCGACGGCGGGCCACGGGATGTATGACGGGGCCGCGCCGTGTGGCGGGGTTGTGGCCGGGGTGGGCCGTGTGCACGGGCGTGATGTGATGGTCGTTTGCAACGATGCGACCGTGAAGGGCGGGACGTATTATCCGATCACGGTGAAGAAGCATTTGCGGGCGCAGGAGATCGCCGAGGAGTGTGGATTGCCTTGTGTATATCTTGTGGATAGTGGCGGGGCGAACCTGCCCAATCAAGATGAGGTGTTCCCGGATCGCGACCATTTCGGGCGGATTTTCTACAACCAGGCGCGGATGAGCGCGAAGGGGATTGCGCAGATTGCCGTGGTCATGGGCTCGTGCACGGCGGGGGGCGCCTACGTTCCGGCGATGTCGGATGTGTCGATCATCGTGAAGGAGCAGGGGACGATCTTTTTGGCCGGGCCGCCGTTGGTGCAGGCCGCGACGGGGGAGGTGGTCTCGGCGGAGGATCTGGGCGGCGGGGATGTGCACACACGTCTTTCGGGGGTGGCAGATTATCTGGCGGAGGATGATGCCCATGCGTTGGCTCTGGCCAGACGGGCCGTTGCGAATTTGGGGCCCGGCGGCGGGGTCGTGTTGGGCGGGCGCGACCCGGCCTATGACCCCGACGAATTGTTGGGGGTGGTTCCGGCGGCGTTGACCACGCCGTATGATATCCGCGAAGTGATCGCGCGGGTCGTGGACGACAGTTATTTCGATGAATTCAAGGCGCGGTTCGGCGAGACCATCGTGTGTGGCTTTGCGGAGGTGATGGGGCTTCAGGTGGGCATCATCGCGAACAATGGGGTGTTGTTTTCCGAGGCCGCGCAGAAGGCGGCGCATTTCGTGGAGCTGTGTTCGCAGCGCAGGATCCCATTGGTTTTCCTGCAGAACATCACCGGCTTCATGGTCGGGCGAAAGTACGAGAACGAAGGGATTGCGCGGCACGGGGCCAAGATGGTGACGGCGGTGGCCACGACGGCGGTGCCGAAGGTGACGATGCTGGTCGGTGGCTCGTTCGGGGCGGGCAATTACGGGATGGCGGGGCGGGCGTATTCGCCGCGGTTCCTGTGGTCCTGGCCGAACAGCCGGATTTCGGTGATGGGCGGCGCGCAGGCAGCGGGCGTTCTTGCAACGGTCAAACGCACGGCGATGGAGAAGAAGGGCGAGGCGTGGTCGGAGGCGCAGGAGGCCGCCTTCAAGCAGCCGACAATTGATATGTTCGAGGCGCAATCGCATCCGCTTTATGCCAGCGCGCGGCTTTGGGATGACGGTGTGGTGGATCCGCGCAAGAGCCGGGAGGTGTTGGGATTGTCGTTGGCGGCGAGCCTGAACGCGCCGATAGAGGAGACACGCTTCGGCGTGTTCCGGATGTAGCGGATGTGCCTGATGGTCTATCTGGGCACGGATGCGCCCGTGGACGGGTTCGGGGAGGTCGCGCCGGACGAGGTGGGCCTTGCGCCGGAGGTGGAGCATCGGCCCGCGGCACTGACTGACAAGGCGCGCGTGATGCGGGTGGCCGACAGAACGCCTGAAGGGTGGAATTGCAGTTGCGTCTTCGGATGCTCCGGCTACCCGCCCGATATGGTCGAGGAGGACGACCCGGAGGCATTGGCGGCACGGCGGGCTGCGTTCGCGGCCCTGCGCGCGATTGCGCAGGCGGCGCTGGCGGTGGATCCGGTGGCTTTGGTCTTCTCCTGCACGTCGGGGGAGGAGGCGGGCGCGGTGCGTGTGACGCGGCATCTCGCCGTGTGCGATTTGCAACCCGATACGGGCGTGTTTGACGACATCGAGGGGCTGGGTCAGTTCAGTGAGCCGCCGGTCCTGATCCATTTGCGGGCGGCGGGGCCATGAGTTTGGCCGCGCTTCAAAGCCGGTTTCCCGGGGCCGTCACCTATGTCTTCGGTGACAGTGCGCGTTTGTCGGCGCATCTGCTGGGGCTGGTGCGGTCGGGGGCCAAGCGGGCGACCTGTTTGTCGATGGCGGAAGTGGCGCGCGGTGAAGCGATCCCGCAGATCGGACGGTGCGATATTGCCACGACGTTTGACGGGCGGCCTGCGCTGGTGAACCGGACGGTGGAGCTGCGGCTGGTGCGGTTTTGCGACATGGGCGCGGAGATGGCGCTGGCTGAGGGGGAAGACGAGACGCTGGAGGGCTGGCGCGCGGGCCATCAGGCATATTACCGGCGGATGGGCGTGTTCGACCCGCAGATGGAGCTGATCTGGGAACGGTTCGAGGTGGTCGAGGATTTTGGGGCGGTGGATGTCGTGGGCTGAACGATTGGGGGGCTATTTGCCGGAGATGCCGACCCTTGGCCGGGAGGCGGAGATTGCCGTCTACCTGATCCACAATTCGGGCGATGCGGAGGATTACTTTTTCCTCTTTGACTTCGAAGAATTTGTGGATCGCTCAAAGGGTGGGATTTTCGTGCGACCCGCATTGCGCGTCTTTGCGGGGCGCGATGATTTCAGCCGGGTGCAGTTCGCGCGGCAGTTCCGCGAGGTTTTCGCGCGGGAGTTCGACCGGATGCGGGCAGACCTTGCCGGAAAGGGCGGAAAGCGCGGCTGGTTGAGCTGGAATTTCAACGTGGTCGATCTGGTGAGTGATTTCGTGGCTACGATGGTGCTGGGGCTTGCGCTGTCTGTCGGGCGCATGGTTCTGGGCAAGGTGGCGATGCCCGGGTTCCTGAAGGGCAGATCGGACGAGGCGAAGCTTGCCGATGAGATCGACCGCACCAAGGGGCAGGTCGAGGCGGCACTGGCGGCCTTGGATGTCTCGTTGCACCCGGAGTTGCTGGTGCATGCCGAGCGGGTTGGTGGCACGCAGACGCGCGCGGATCTGGACCGGGACGCCTGGCCCTTGCCGGACTATGCGCGGGCGCATTTGCGGGACGGGGAAAGTGGGTCTTGGTGGTGAGGGACGTGTGGATCTTTTTCTGCCTGCCGGGTTTCGTGGCGCTTTTGGCGCTTGGGATGGATTGGCAGGCGGGTTTCGGCGTGGCGACGCTGGGGGCGACGACGGTTGCGTTGATCCTTTTGGGTCACTTTGGCAAATGGCCAGCGCTCACTCTCATGAGGCCCGTCTGGCTTGTGAGTGGGTTGGGCATCGCCGTGACCTTCCCATCCTGGGCGGTCGCGATCGGCACGCTGTTGTTGGTTTGGTTGGCCAGTCTCGCCGCGGTGCGGTTCGGCCGCGGCTGGGGCCATGCCCGGTATCGGCGGCTGGAGACGACCGGGCGCGGCATTCGGGAAAGACTGTTCATCGGCGCGGAATATCTGACGGATCACCGGCTCAATCGGCTCAGCATCGAATTGTGTTTGAGCGCGCTGGCCGTGGGGCTGGCATCGGAGCTGGTTGCATTCGATCTTCTCATGGGGATGGCCCGGCCCCGTGAGGTGGCGCTGATCGTGGTATTTGTGTCGCCGATCTGGCTCATTCTTGCGCGGCGACCGGTGGCCTGTCCGATGGTGATCGGCGTCTTTATCGCCGCTTGCGTTGTGCAATCCCCGGCGCTGATCGGCTTGCTCCTTCCGGTGCTGGTCTATTGGATCGACGGGGCGTGGCCGAACCTGATTTACCGTCATCGCTTTGAGCGAATGCCGTCAAATGGAGAGTGCGATGTTCGATAAGATCCTGATTGCGAACCGGGGCGAGATTGCCTGCCGGGTGATCGAGACGGCGCGCGCCTTGGGGGTGCGTTCGGTCGCGGTCTACTCGGACGCAGATGCGGGCGCGCGGCACGTGGAGATGGCCGATGAGGCGGTGCATATCGGCGGCGCGAGGCCGACGGATTCGTACCTGCGGGGCGAGGCGATCATCGCGGCGGCGCAGGCCACGGGCGCGCAGGCTGTGCATCCGGGATATGGGTTCCTGAGCGAGAACCCGGAATTTGTGGAGGCCTGCGACGCGGCGGGGTTGGTGTTCATCGGGCCAAGCGCCGAGGCGATCCGCGCGATGGGATTGAAGGATGCGGCCAAGGCGTTGATGGAGGATGCGGGCGTGCCCGTGGTGCCGGGCTATCACGGGGCGTCGCAGGACGGGTTGGCGGACCGCGCGGCGGAAATTGGCTATCCGGTTTTGATCAAGGCGGTGGCGGGCGGCGGCGGCAAGGGGATGCGGCGCGTGGACCGGCCCGAGGATTTCGTGGACGCACTGGCCAGCGCGCAAGGGGAGGCGGCGACGGCGTTTGGCAATGATGCGGTTCTGATCGAGAAATTCGTGGCCAGCCCGCGCCATATCGAGGTGCAGGTGTTCGGCGATGGCACCCGTGCGGTGCATCTGTTCGAGCGCGATTGCTCGCTGCAACGGCGCCATCAGAAGGTCATCGAAGAGGCCCCTGCGCCGGGCATGACGCAAGAGATGCGCGCTGCGATGGGCGCGGCAGCGGTGCGCGCGGCGGAGGCGATCGGCTATAAGGGCGCGGGCACGGTGGAGTTCATCGTCGACGCCTCCGACGGGCTGCGCGCGGATCGGTTCTATTTCATGGAGATGAACACGCGATTGCAGGTCGAACACCCGGTGACGGAGGCGATCACAGGCGTGGATCTGGTGGCATGGCAGTTGCGCGTGGCGGCGGGTGAGGCCTTGCCGATGGGGCAGGAGGATCTGTCGATTGATGGCCATGCGTTCGAGGCACGGCTTTATGCGGAGGACGTGCCGAAGGGGTTCTTGCCCGCCACGGGAACGTTGACGCATCTGGTGTTTCCCGAGGGCGTACGGGCCGACACGGGTGTGCGGCCGGGCGACGAGATCAGCCCGTGGTATGACCCGATGATTGCGAAGGTGATCGTGCATGGGGCGACGCGGGAGATTGCCTTGTGCAAGCTGGAGCAGGCCTTGGCGGGATGCCAGGTGGCGGGCTCGGTCACGAACCTGGCATTTCTGCGCGCGTTGGCGCGGCACGCGGGTTTTGGGCGCGGCGAGGTGGATACGGGGCTCATTGACCGGGAGGTCGAGGTCTTGGCGCAGGCCCCGGTGCCGTGTTCGCGGACGCGGGCACTGGCGGCGGTGGGCGCGGTGGACCGCGACGGTGCTGTGGAAGGCTTCACGTTATGGGACCCGGTGCCGCAGAGTGTCGGGATCGCACGGGACGGCGTGGTGGAGGTGGCGCAGGTCACGACGCTGGGGCCGGGAGATTACGCAGTGGCATTGGACAGGGCCGAGCATCGCGTCGCGCGCGGATTGGCGCGTGATTGGGCGGTCGACGGGGCGCCGGTGACGGCGGAGGTCGTGCGCCACGCGGCGGGATTGAGCGTATTCTGGGGCAACAATTACCATTTCGATGTGCCCGACCCGCTCGACGTGGAGGCCGAGGCGCAGGGCGCGGGCCGGATCGAGGCGCCGATGCCGGGGCTGGTGAAAGCGGTGTTCGTTGAGACGGGCGCGGAGGTCGCGGCGGGCGACAAGTTGGCAGTGATGGAGGCGATGAAGATGGAGCATGTGTTGACGGCGGGGCGCGACGGGGTGGTGGCCGAGGTGCTGACGCGGGCGGGGGCGCAGGTCGATGCGGGTGCCCCTTTGATCGTGTTGGAGGAGGAGGCATGATCCGGTTGCATCATGTGCCGTGGGGGCGGTCGTTTCGGGTGTTGTGGCTGTTGCAGGAGATGGGGATCACGCCGGAGCTGGAGAAATACCGGATCGGGTCGCGCAAGATGCAGGAGCCGGGATTGAAGGACCATTCGCCCGCCGGGCGTATTCCGGCGCTGGAGGTCGACGGGCGGACGATTTTCGAGAGCGCGGCCATTTTGCAGTACCTGTGCGAAACGCGGCCCGGGTTCGGTTTTGGGCGCGCGCCGGGGCATGCGGACAGGGTGGCGTATCTTGAGGCGATGGGGTTTGCGGAAACGCAGGCGTCGTTGATTGAACAGCTGAATTTGAACCATTTGTTCCTGAGGCCCCCTGCGACACCGTCACCTGCCGTGGTGAAGCTCAATACGCTTCGGCTGAAGGGGACGTTGGCGGCGCTGGATGGGATGATCGGGGGTGATTATCTGTTGCCGTCGGGGTTCTCGGCGGCGGACGTGATGTTGGGATTCAACCTGTTCGCGGCGCCGTTCTATGTGCGCCTGGACCCATGGCCGGGATTGCAGGCCTATTGGGCGCGGTTGCAGGCGCGGCCCGCGTTTCAGGCAGCCGCCCGGATCGAGGGGCCGCAGACGTTTTACGCCAAGGATTTCTACGAGGTGCCCGCGGATGGTTAGCGTCGGGGTTTCAGGTATTTATGACCAATGGAAGACAGGGGCGCGCGATGGGTGAGCTGGTCGAGATTGTCGAGGTCGGGCCGCGCGACGGGTTGCAGAACGAGGCGCGGATCATTCCGACGACGGAGAAGATTGCTTTGGTTGATCTGCTGTCGTGCGCGGGGTTTGCGCGGATCGAGGTGGCGTCGTTCGTGTCGCCGAAATGGGTGCCGCAGATGGCCGACGGGGCCGATGTTCTGGCCGGGATCAAACGCATGGATGGGGTGCGCTACACCGCGCTGACGCCGAATATGCGGGGGTTTGAGGGGGCGAAAGCGGCGGGTGTTGAGGAGATCGCGGTCTTTGCCAGCGCGTCGGAGGGGTTCTCCAAGGCCAACCTGAATGCGTCCGTGGCCGAGAGCCTTGCGCGGTTTGCAGAGGTCGTGGACGCGGCGCTGGACGCGGGCATGGTGGTACGGGGCTATGTGTCTTGCGTGACGGATTGCCCGTTCGACGGGGCGGTGGCGCCGGTGCAGGTGGCGCAGGTTGCAAGGGCGTTGTTGCGGATGGGGTGTGCCGAGATCTCGCTTGGCGACACCATCGGGCGCGGGACGCCGGAGGCGGTTGATGCGATGCTGACGGCGGTTCTGGACGTGGCGGAGGCGGGCCAGTTGGCGGGGCATTTCCACGACACGGGCGGGCGGGCTTTGGACAATGTCGACGTCGCTTTGGCGCGCGGTGTGCGGGTGTTCGACAGCGCGGTGGGGGGGCTTGGCGGCTGTCCCTATGCGCCGGGTGCGGCGGGAAATCTGGCGACCGAGGCGCTTCATGCGCATTTGATTGAGCGCGGGTATGAGACCGGATTGGATGCGGCGGTTGTTGCCAAGGCCGCGCGGATGGCGAAGGAGATGCGTCATGGCGCATGTTGAATTGAGCGTGGACGATCGCGGCGTGGCGTGGGTGCGCCTTAACCGGGCGGATGTTCACAACGCGATGAACGCGGCGATGATCGCGGAATTGACGCTTTTGGCCGGGCGATTGGGGCGCGATCCGGCGGTTCGGGTTGTGGTCCTGACCGGCGAAGGGGCGAGCTTTTGTGCGGGTGGCGATCTGGGCTGGATGCGGGCGCAGATGGAGGCGGATGCGGAGACACGCGCGCGGGAGGCGCGGGCGCTGGCCGAGATGCTGGGGGCGCTTGATGTGATGCCGAAGCCGTTGATCGGACGGGTGCAGGGGCAGGCGTTTGGCGGCGGTTTGGGGTTGATGAGCGTGTGCGATGTCGCCGTGGGCGTTCAGACCGCGCGGTTCGGCCTGACGGAGGTGCGGCTTGGCCTGATCCCGGCGACGATTGGGCCGTATGTGGTGGCGCGGATGGGTGCTGCACGGGCGCGGCGGGTGTTTTTCTCGGGCCGCCGGTTCGACGCGGAGGAGGCGGTGGCGCTGGGTCTGTTGGCACGCGCGGTGCCGGAGGCGGAGCTGGACGCGGCGGTGGAGGCCGAGATCGCGCCCTACCTGAGTGCTGCGCCGGGGGCGGTCGCGGCGGGCAAGGCGCTGGTGGCGGAGCTTTGCGCGGCACCGGACGAGGTGCAGGTACGGGCCACGATCGACGCTTTGGTGGCGCGTTGGGAAAGTGACGAGGCCGCAGAAGGCATTGGCGCCTTCTTCGACAAGCGCAAGCCGGGTTGGGCGCAATAACTCCGAACATGATAGGTCTGGACAGAGACGGGGTTCGTCCGTGATCCTGCCCCTAACGCCGGCCCGCATGAGAGGCCGGTGTCAGGGAGGATATTATGGCGATTTTCCAGAGCCGGCATGGCACGGTTGATGTCCCAGCGATCTCGGTGACGCAGAACCTGTTCGAAGGGTTCGAGGGCCGCGCCGGGGACGTCGCAATGATCGACGGGCCGACCGGGCGCGAAGTGACGGCGGGCGCGATGATCGAGCAGATCAAGCGCGTGGCAGGGGGTTTGACCGAGCGCGGGGTTTTGCCCGGCGGCACTGTCGCGCTCTTGGCGCCGAACCTGCCGGAATATCCGATCGTGTTTCACGGCGTGGCCTGGGGCGGTGGCACCGTCACGACGATCAACCCGACCTATACCGCGCCCGAAATCAAGCACCAGTTGGAAGATGCCGGAGCGCAAATGCTGGTCACGATTTCGATGTTTGCTGACGTGGCACGCAAGGCGATGGAAGGGACGGGTTGCCGCGATCTGGTGGTGATCGACGGGGCCGAGGGGGCGCTTTCGCTGGCCGATATCATGGGCGCGGAATTGCCCGAACAGGCACCGGTGGATGTGGCGGATCACGTTGTCGTGCTGCCCTATTCCAGCGGGACGACCGGGCGACCCAAGGGGGTGATGCTGACCCACCGCAATCTGGTGGCCAATGTTGTTCAAGGGGCTGCGGTCTCCCGGATTGTACCCCAGGACACCACCATTGCGTTCCTGCCGTTTTTCCACATCTACGGCATGACCGTGATGATGAATCTGTTCCTGAACCAGCAGGCCAGGATCGTGACGATGCCGCGCTTTGACCTGGAACTGTACCTGAAGCTGATCCAGAAGCACCGGGCCACGCGGCTCTACATCGTGCCCCCGGTCGCCCTGGCGCTGGCAAAGCACCCGATGGTGGACGAGTTCGACGTGTCGTCAGTGCGCGAAGTTCTGTCCGGTGCAGCGCCGTTGGGCGCCGAGATCGAAGCCGCCATGGGCAAACGGTTCGGTGCGGATGCCGTGCAAGCTTATGGCATGACCGAGCTGTCGCCGATCAGTCATATCACGGCCTTGGGCAATATCCGCCACGGATCAAGTGGGCAGGCCGTGCCTTCGACCGAATGTCGGATCGTGGATCCCGAGACGTTGGAAGACATGCCGGCGGGCATGGAGGGCGAGTTGTGGATCCGCGGGCCGCAGGTCATGAAAGGCTACCTCAACAACCCGGAGGCGACCGCTGAGACGATGGCAGAGGGCGGGTGGTTGCGGACCGGTGATCTGGCAGAGATCGATGAGGATGGGTTCATGTTCATCCGCGACCGGTTGAAGGAATTGATTAAGTACAAGGGCTTTCAGGTGGCTCCGGCAGAGGTCGAGGCGGCCCTGTGTGCGCTTGAAGGGGTGACGGACGCCGCGGTGATCGGCAAGGCCGACCCGGCGGCTGGCGAGGTGCCGATTGCCTTCGTGGTGACCAACGGTGCTTTGACGGAGGACGCGATCCGCGCCCATTGCGAGGGGTGTCTGGCCACCTACAAGCGGCCGGAGGAGTATCGGTTTGTCGATCAGGTGCCGAAAAGCGCGTCGGGCAAGATCCTGCGGCGGGAGTTGCGCGACACGCTGTGATGTCGCCGGGCGGCGTGGCGGGCGGTTTAGAGGAACGCGTCGAGTTTCAACAAGTCGCACGCCCCGCTTATCGGGCGCTGGAAACATCCGTCCGCGCCGGCCTGCTGCAATTGCAGGCGCAGGCCGTCGGGGATGAAATCGCCCATCGCGATGATGCGGCGGGCCGGGGCGGTGCCGTCATCCGCCGCAAGGCTTGCGATCAGACGCGGCGCGTAATCGTCGATGTTGTCGATGTCGATGAGCACCAGCCGCGCGGACCACAACCGTGCCGCTTCGAGCGTTTCACTTGCGCAAGCCGCCACCAGCACCGCGTAGCCCGACGCCTCGATATGGGACGCGCTCCGGGCGACGTGGTGCGTCGGAACCCCGGCGAGGATCGCAACCGGGCGTGGCTTGAGCGGGGTGGTCTTGTCTTCGTCGTCTTGGGCGGGCGGGTCAAAAGGTGTGGCGCCGACTTCGCGGGCACAGGCCTGAATCCCGGCACGTTTGGCCCGAATTTGGGCGTGACCGGCATATTCTGCCGGATCTGAAATACACATGCGGATGTCCCATAAGAGAGGCGCGGTCCAAAATGAAAGTGGTTCCGTGAGTATGGCAATGGACCTTGTGCGGCGGACTTATATCGGTGCGCTGCCACGCGCCAATCGCGTGATCACGGGAGGCGTTCGGAGGGATATTGCAGCAAACCGGAGCTGACGGCTTTGAGTGCCGCGCTGGTGCGGTCGGTGACGTTAAGCTTGCGGTAGATGGCGCGGATGTGGGTGTCGACCGTATGCGGGGAGGTGCCGAGGATCTCGGCGATCACACCATTGCTTTTCCCGCGCGCAACCCAATCGAGCACCTCATGTTCGCGCGGCGTCAGCGGATTGGCCGGGCGGCCATCGCTCGACAGGTCGAGAAAGCGGAGGTGAGCGGCCTGAACCACACATTGTATTTCTAAGACGTCCTCGGGCGTGAGGGTGATTTCATTGTCCCCGAACCCAAGGCCTACATAGGCGTTCTGCAATCCGGGCCCGAAGACATAGAGCGCCAATCCGTCGCCCAGATTGGCCGCGTTCAGAAGCTCCATATAACGGTGCGTGCTTTCGGCATTGTCGGTCAGATCGTAGACCTCGTGCCAGAAAAACGGGCGGGCAAGCTGTGCGGCGAGGGTGGGCATCGGGTCGATCTGGACAAGACGCTTCTTGATGTAGGAGCAAATCCATTTGTCGGGAAAGCCGTCAGCGACGATATCGGCGGTTTTGTTGTCGGGCCCGGTGGTGTGGTAGCTGACGCTTTGGATACCTTTCGCGTGGAGGTAGTCGAGCAACGCACACCACAGATCGCGGCGGCGCGTCACTTTCCCCAGTTTCTCCAAGATCGCGCTTAAGGGCATCCACGTCTCATCACGGCAGGGCAAAGATCGGAGGCCGGACGGCGGAGCATAGCACGGTGCGGGAGCAAACCCAAAAGCAGTGGACCCCATTTGACGCACCGCTGCCCCGTTGACCCGTTGCATGCCACGCTTTACACCGCAAAAGACCGGATTTTTTCGAGACCGCAATGACCGATCTTCTGTCGAACTACGCCCCAATCCTGATCTTTCTGGCGCTTGCCATCGGGCTTGGTGTTGTCTTGATGCTGTCGGCAGTGGTGCTTGCGGTGCGCAATCCCGACCCCGAAAAGGTCAGCGCTTATGAATGCGGGTTCAACGCGTTTGACGATGCGCGGATGAAATTCGATGTGCGGTTCTATCTGGTGTCGATCCTGTTCATCATTTTCGATCTGGAAATCGCGTTCCTGTTCCCCTGGGCCACGGCGTTCCCGGACCTCAGCGATACGGCGTTCTGGTCGATGATGGTGTTCCTCGCGGTGCTGACCATCGGGTTCGCCTATGAGTGGAAAAAGGGCGCGCTTGAGTGGGAGTGAGGTCCTGAGATGCTCTATCTCGGGAGCCTTGACGACAAAACCACCGACTACCCCTGGACTGGTCAACGCCAGGCCCTGAGCTTTAATCAAACCTTGCTGAACAATTTACTGTTTGGCGAACCATGCCTGATCAACGACGGATATATCGTGCAAAGCGCGGAGGCTTTGGATGGCATTCGTCGCCCCGGGGAATCATCCCTTATCGAGGTTTTGGTCGAGGAAGGGTTTGCGACCATCCTGTGTCGAAGTGATCCGACCGATATGCTGGCAGCGATGGTTGAGGGAGGGGTCGCTTCGCACGCGGCCCTGGCCAATGATCCGCAGATACAAAGCGATATGAAGCTTTGGAGCGGGAAACTGAAGGACAGCGGCGCGTACCGGAATTGGCCGCCGGTCGATATCAGCAAGGGCTTCTTCCGGTTGGCCCAATTGTTCCGGCGTGCGCCTGAAGAAATCCTGAGCTTCGATACGCTTCCGATGCCGGTTTTTGAGAGCATTCTTGCGGATTTCATTAGTGAGTTCGAGGAAAAGCCGGCGGCAGCCCGAACTGTCTGGGAGCGAGTGGCGAAACTTCATTGCGGGTCAATGCAGGGCGGCAAGACGCGCAGGGCCGAGGCCCTGAACGAAGCGATGAACCTTGCCAACGAACTCTACCAGTTCAATTTTGCGGGTATCATGTCGGCAAATTCTGATACTCCAGTGGCTGTCGATACGCGGCTTAACCAAGTCTTCTTCTGGATGATGAACGACGGCGCCGAGCGGGCAGAATCGCCATCGCCAGATCCGAAAGACACTGACGATCCTTTTGATATCCCGGTCGCATCGATGCCATGGGACAACGTCTCCGTTGATATCCAAGATGGAGAGCTTGCCGCGCGCCCCTTCTTGACGGAAGGCCGCGAAGAGTATGGGGCGCGCGTGCATTTCCTTGCCGCGCGGGAGCGGTTGTTCGATGCCCCGGCCGACCGGGCGGTGCGCCGCGACTTTGAGGAGGCCGTTGCCCGGTATGACAAGGTGTTGGGCGCGTCATTCGGTGTTGGTAAATCCACCGCTGAGATCGCTTTTGAGACATTCGTTGATCCGGTTGCCAAGGCGCTGGATCAGGTCGCATCCGAACCCATGGCGGATTGGGCGGATAGTATTGCGCCCCTGTTGCCGGATGACGCCATTTTGGTCGGGATACAGGCGACAATTCAATCGGCCCCGTATGTTGCGACGTCCGTGAGCAGCCGGTCTGCGCAATTCAAGCGTTCGTTGCGGTCGGTGGGGCGGTTCCACCCTGACCCTGTGGCATTGGACTATGGAAAAGAGGTTCTTGAAACGATCGGGTCCGGTGCGATGCGCGCACGTGATATCATGACTGCGGTGACGATGGATTCCGAGCGTTGCACGCCATTTTATTCTGGTGTGGATCGGTTCGATTGAGCAAGGGCTGACCCCTAGCGCCTGCGATCCCTTGTGGGATCAGGGCCGTCATATCGCCGCGCCCGTGCCGGGTGGCGTTGACCCGTGGGCGGTGCCCCCGTATCTGAGTAGCCGAACGACCAAACAGGGTGAGCCACGATGGGTGTAGCAACGACCCCCAACCACGCCGGAGCCGACCGCGAGGTTGCGACGCAGACGTTGAACCGCGAGCTTCAGGACAAGGGATTTCTCGTCACCTCGACCGAGGATCTGATCAACTGGGCGCGCACGGGCAGTTTGCATTGGATGACGTTCGGCCTTGCGTGCTGCGCGGTTGAGATGATGCACACGTCGATGCCGCGGTATGATGCGGAGCGGTTCGGGATCGCGCCGCGCGCGTCTCCGCGCCAATCGGATGTGATGATCGTGGCCGGCACGCTGACCAACAAGATGGCCCCCGCCCTGCGCAAGGTCTACGACCAGATGCCAGAGCCGCGTTACGTGATCTCGATGGGATCATGCGCCAATGGCGGCGGGTATTATCATTATTCGTATAGCGTTGTGCGTGGCTGCGACCGCATCGTGCCGGTGGACATCTATGTGCCCGGCTGCCCGCCGACGGCGGAGGCGCTTTTGTACGGTATCCTGCAGTTGCAGCGGAAAATCCGCCGCACCGGCACCATCGTTCGCTGAGGGGACGCGAGAATGACCGAAGCCTTGCAAGAGCTGGCGGAGTATCTGTCCGAGAAGCGGTCCGACGCGGTGTTGTCGACGGATATCAATGCGCGCGGCGAATTGTCGGTGGATGTGGCCCCGGCACAGATGGTGGAATTCGTCGAGTTCCTGAAGACCGACCGGACGTGCCAGTTTTCGACGCTGATCGATATCACGGCGGTGGATTATCCCAGCCGGGACCGCCGGTTCGATGTCGTGTACCATTTCCTGAGCATGTATCAAAACCACCGCATCCGCGTGCGCGCGGCGGTCCGCGAGGATGAAACCGTCGCCTCGATCACCAGCGTGCATGCCAGCGCCGGTTGGTACGAGCGCGAGATCTACGACATGTTCGGCATCCTGTTCACCGGCCATGACGATCTGCGGCGGTTGCTGACGGATTACGGGTTCCGCGGCCACCCGTTGCGCAAGGATTTCCCGACAACGGGCTACACCGAGGTGCGCTATGACGAGGCGCTCAAGCGGGTGGTGTATGAGCCCGTGAAGCTGGTTCAGGAATACCGTCAGTTCGATTTCATGAGCCCATGGGAAGGCGCGGAATACGTGCTGCCGGGTGATGAAAAGGCTGAGGGGGAGAAGGCATGATGGACGGCGATATCCGCACGAACACCTACGACGATGGCTCCACCGATTTCCAGACCGGTGAACAGAAGATCCGCAATTTCAACCTGAACTTCGGGCCGCAGCACCCGGCTGCGCACGGTGTGTTGCGTCTGGTGCTGGAGCTGGACGGGGAGATTTGCGAGCGCTGTGATCCGCATATCGGGCTGCTGCACCGTGGCACCGAAAAGCTGATGGAAAGCCGCACGTATCTACAGAACCTGCCGTATTTTGACCGGCTGGATTATGTGGGCACGATGAACCAGGAGCATGCCTGGTGTCTGGCGATTGAGCGGATGACGGGGACCGAAGTGCCGCGCCGCGCGCAGTTGATCCGCGTTCTGTATTGCGAGATCGGGCGCATCTTGAACCACCTGCTGAACGTCACGACGCAGGCGCTGGATGTCGGCGCGCTGACCCCGCCGCTGTGGGGGTTTGAGGAACGCGAGAAGTTGATGATCTTCTATGAGCGGGCCAGTGGCGCGCGTCTGCATGCGGCCTATTTCCGGCCCGGCGGCGTGCATCAGGACCTGCCGCCGGAGTTGATCGAGGATATTGATGCATGGGCGGATGCGTTCCCCAAGGCGCTCGATGATATCGACACGCTTCTGACGGAAAACCGCATCTTCAAGCAGCGCAACGCCGATATCGGCATCGTCACCGAAGAAGACATCCAGAATTGGGCGTTTTCCGGTGTGATGGTGCGCGGGTCGGGCTTTGCGTGGGATTTGCGCCGTGCGCAGCCCTACGAATGCTACGACGAGTTCGAATTCCAGATCCCCGTGGGCAAGAACGGCGATTGCTATGATCGCTACCTGTGCCGGATGGCCGAGATGCGCGAAAGCCGCTCGATCATCAAGCAGGCCTGCGAAAAGCTGCGCATGCCCGAGAACCAGGGAGATATCATGGCGCGGGGCAAGATGACCCCGCCGAAACGCGGCGACATGAAGACGTCGATGGAAGCGCTGATCCACCACTTCAAGCTTTACACCGAAGGTTTCCACGTGCCAGAGGGTGAGGTTTACGCCGCCGTTGAAGCGCCGAAGGGGGAATTTGGCGTCTATCTGGTGGCGGATGGGACAAACAAACCCTACCGCGCGAAACTGCGCGCGCCGGGGTTCCCGCATTTGCAGGCGATGGATTACCTTTGCAAAGGCCACCAATTGGCGGATGTGTCGGCGATCTTGGGTTCGCTTGATATCGTGTTTGGGGAAGTGGACCGGTGACGCCCGCGCAGGCGGCTCCTGTTGCCGCCATGGCGGGATTTTTCCTTTGGTCCGCGTCTGTGGCAATCGCGCAAGTATCCGGCCCGCAGCAGCCTTTTGAAGTGGTGCAGATCACGCCGTCCGGTGACGCGCTGGTGCGGGACGCACGGGGGGCATATTTGTGCGCGTTGGACCGGTCTGGGGCCACGGAGGTCGTGTTCGAAGACTGCCGCGTGATTGTTGGCCGAGATGAAACAGCCGCGCTTGAGCCATCAACGTCTGATGCCTTGGCGGGTATCGACGCGCTGACCGACGCCTACATCGAGACTCTGTCTGATGATCCGTTCCTGATCGGGGCGGCATTTACCAATGTGCTGCGGGCCAATGGATGCAGCATCGAGCCGTCGGCCTATGCGTCGGAAGATGCGCTTTTGGGCGAGGTCTTTACCGAATTGGCCCCGATCACCGGGCTGGAGGTCTTCCCGTTTCCTTTTGCGGCGACCGACCTGCCTGCGGCAGATGAAGAGCGCTACACTGACATCGTGGACCGGATGCAGACTGTCTTTGCGCAGGGCTATGTCGCGATGTTGAGCATCGGGACGATCACGCTTGAGAATGACGTCCTGAGCCTGACGGAGGATTGCCCTTGAGGCTCGGGCAGACGGCCCGCGATGGCGCGAAGGTCTGGTTTAGACGGCGTGGGCGCCCTGATTTGTTTGGTTTTTGCATAACACTTGTAGCGTCCGGGATCGCCCATGGGCAGGCCGCAACACCTGAGGCTCACCCGGGATATCCGCTGGCGCAAGCCATCGCCGCGCGTGGTTGCGTGCTGCATCAGGACGATGTGGGTATGGTGATGGAAGAGCTCGGCCTTGGGGATGCGGACTTTCCGCAGATGGCGGTGCCGTTGATGCAGACCGGGTTCCTGCGGCCTTCGGGCGACGGGACGCTGACACTTGTGAACTGGGGTCTGTGCGTAGGGGGGCGCGCGGAGTCTGCGGCGGATCAATGACCGCGCGCCGCATTCCGCATGAATTGGCGTTTCCGATCCGTCCCGTTGCGGCTTAGGCTGAGCTTCATGGGATGGACATGGATCCAGGCGATGTGCCTTGCGGTTGGTACAGGCGGCGCCATCGCGGCGGGACCGGGGGATATTGCGTGGGTCCAGGCACCCGCTCCGGATGACCTTTTGGCGCAGGCCGAAGCGCTGGATGACGGGGCGGTTCGGGCGATTGTGGACCGCGCCTATGCGGCCGTCGGATGCGCCTTGCCGAGTGATCTTGTGACGGTCTTCGACATCTATCTGGTGGATCAGGCCATGACGTCGCTTGGCGTGCCGATCGGGCCGGAGGTGGCCCGGGACGGAGTGTTCGCCCTGCGCCTGCGCAGCACCACCATCCACCACCCGGAGGCGCGCGCGATCCTGAGCGTGGTGCGGGCGTTGCACGGACGGGTGGCCGCCGATGTGCGTGCAGGCCATTTGCGGATGCGGCACGGCCTGTTCGAGGTGCGCGATTGCGTGCCGGAGGGGACATTGTTCGCGCTGTCGCTCTACGCGGGCCAGTCCAATCGCGACCGCGCCCCTGCGCCATAGCGCGCATGGACATCCGCGCCGGATTGCGCGAAACCCGGTCCCGACAAAACGACCGCCAGGGACGACCCAGACATGCTGCGACGCCTGCACCCCGAGCAACCGGACCATTTCGCCTTCACGCCCGCCAATCAGGCCTGGGCCGAGGCGCAGATCACCAAATACCCCGAAGGCCGCGCGGCCAGTGCGATTATCCCGCTTCTGTGGCGTGCGCAGGAGCAGGAAGGCTGGCTGACCCGTCCGGCGATCGAGGCGGTGGCCGACATGCTGGGTCTGGCGCATATCCGCGCGCTTGAGGTGGCGACGTTCTACTTCATGTTCCAGCTTCAGCCGGTGGGATCGCTGGCCCATATCCAGATCTGCGGCACGACCTCGTGCATGATCTGCGGGGCCGAGGATCTGGTGGCGGTGGCCAAGGACAAGATCGCGAAGCAACCCCATGAATTGAGCGCCGATGGCAAGTTCAGCTGGGAAGAGGTCGAGTGCCTCGGGGCCTGCGCCAATGCGCCGATGGCCCAGATCGGCAAGGATTACTACGAGGATCTGACGGCGGAGAGCTTTGGCGCGCTGATCGACCGGATCGCCGCCGGAGAGGTCCCGACCCCCGGCCCGCAAAACGGGCGCTACGCGTCGGAACCGGCGGGCGGTTTGACTGCGTTGAAGGCGCATGAGGCGGATCGTGATGCGCTGAACGCATCGGCACGGTTGGCCACGGATATTGGCGATTCGATCAAGCGCATCGACGGAACCGAGGTGCCGCTTCTGGCGCCGTGGGGCCGGCAATCGGGCGCTGGCGTTCCCGAAGTGCCAGAGCGGCCAAAGCCTGCGAACCGCGCCAAGGCCCCCGCCGACAACACCGGTGTCGCCAAAGCCCAGGCCAAGGCAATATCCAAGGCCAAGCCGCCCTCCAAGCGAGACCCGGTGGACGCCGTGGAAGAACAGGCGCCCGAGCAATTGAAGGCGGCCCGCGCGGGTGGGGCGGATGACCTCAAGCGCATCAGCGGCGTCGGCCCGAAGCTTGAAGGTGTGCTCAACGACATGGGCTTCTACCATTTCGATCAGATCGCCGCATGGGGTCCGTCAGAGGTCGCCTGGGTCGATGCGCGCCTGAAGTTCAAGGGCCGAATCGAGCGCGACAATTGGATCGCGCAGGCCAGCGAGCTGGCGCGCGAAGGTTAGGCCGTTTTACGGGGAAAACTGTGGCTGGCGTGCCAGACTGCGGCAATCTGTCTTTTCCACGGAAGACAGGGGCCGAATCCTGCGCTAAGAGTCGTTCTGAACAAAAAACGATGAACGACTTGGGGGTCTGATCATGTCAAAATCCGGTGGAGTGGAGTGCCTGGCCTGGAGCTGGGGAATTGCCGCGCTTGTGGGTCTGTTTACGGCGGCTGCGCTATGGATCCTTGGCGGCTGGAGCTTCATGCAAGGCGCTTTCATGGGCGTGCTTGTGCTGCTTGTCTTGGGCGCGATCCTGACGATCACCATGTGCCGTGCGCCTGCAGCCCCGCATCAGGCGAAAACGGGTCAAACCGCGGCTACGGCCGGCGCCGGAGCGACAACAGCCGCCGCAGCGACCGCGGCCTTTGATACCAGCGCGGCGGACGCGAAGGCGGCCGAGGCCAAGGCTGCGGCGGATGCGAAGGCCGCGGCGGACGCCAAGGCCGCACAAGATGCCAAGGCCGCGGCGGACGCACAAGATGCCAAGGCCGCGGCGGACAGGAAAGCGGCTGAGGACAAAGCGGCAGCCGAAGCCGAAGCCGCGCGGGCGGCGGCGGCTGCTGCACCGCCTGCTGCGCCCGAGGGCGTGGATTACGACGGCGACGGCGTGGTCGAGGGCACCGATGAGGGCACACGGCCCGCGGCGCTCGACGGGCCGCGCGGCGGCAAGGCCGATGACCTCAAGCGGATCAAGGGCGTGGGTCCGAAGATGGAGAAGCTGTGCAACAGCCTCGGCTTCTACCATTTCGACCAGATCGCCTCCTGGACCCCGGACGAGGTCGCCTGGGTCGATGCCAACCTCGAAGGGTTCAAGGGCCGCGTGACGCGCGACACCTGGGTCGAACAGGCGCGGCTTCTGGCCTCAGGCGGCGAGACCGAGTTTTCCAAGAAAGTCGACGATGGCGATGTATATTGATCCTCAGGCCAAGGCTGTCTGACAGGTGAGATATGCAAGATCCGACTGACATGATGCTGCGCGACCTGGTCGCGCAGCTTTCGTTTTCGGGGCCTGTGTGATGCCCGCGAAGAAACCCGTTTCACCCGAAGAACAACGCCGCGTGCGCCAGATCCGGCGCGCGGCGCTTGTGATGGCGGCCACGATGGTTTTGTGGATGGGCGCGCAGTTTGTCGGTGGGCAGTTGGGCTGGCCCGCCCGCGTGGTGTTCTTGTTCGACCTTGCGGCGATTGGGGCACTGGTGTGGGCGCTCGTGGTCACGTATTGGGTATGGAAAGAGCGCAGACAAAGCTGAAGGCGCGCGGTCGGACCCCGCGCCCGGACCAAGGATTTAGCCCATGTTGCAGGACAAAGACCGGATCTTCACCAACATCTACGGCATGCATGACCGCACCCTTGCGGGTGCCAAGGCGCGCGGCCATTGGGATGGCACCAAGGACCTGATCGGTCTGGGCCGGGACAAGATCGTTGAAATCATGAAAGCCAGTGGGCTGCGCGGGCGCGGCGGAGCGGGTTTTCCGACCGGCCTGAAATGGTCGTTCATGCCCAAGGAAAGCGATGGTCGTCCGGCGTATCTTGTGGTGAATGCCGACGAATCCGAGCCCGGCACCTGCAAGGACCGCGAGATCATGCGCCATGATCCGCACACTTTGATCGAAGGGTGCCTGATCGCGTCTTTCGCGATGAACGCCAACGCCTGCTACATCTACATCCGTGGCGAGTACATCCGCGAGCGCGAGGCGCTTCAGGCCGCGATTGACGAGGCCTATGATGCGGGCCTTCTGGGCAAGGATGCCGCCAAGTCCGGTTGGGATTTCGACCTGTACCTGGTGCACGGCGCGGGTGCGTATATCTGCGGCGAGGAAACCGCGCTTCTGGAGAGCCTTGAGGGCCGCAAGGGCATGCCCCGGATGAAGCCGCCGTTCCCGGCGGGGGCGGGGCTTTATGGCTGCCCGACCACGGTGAACAACGTCGAATCGATTGCCGTGGTGCCGACGATCCTGCGCCGGGGTGCGGAATGGTTCGCGGGCTTTGGCCGCCCGAACAATGCGGGCACGAAGCTGTTCGCGATTTCGGGCCATGTGAACCGGCCCTGCGTCGTGGAAGAGGCGATGAGCATCTCGTTCGAGGAGCTGATCGAGACCCATTGCGGTGGCATCAGGGGCGGTTGGGACAACCTCAAGGCGGTGATCCCGGGCGGCTCGTCGGTGCCCTGCGTGCGTGGCGAGAACATGAAAGACGCCATCATGGATTTCGACTACCTGCGCAATGAACTGGGCTCGGGCCTTGGCACGGCGGCGGTCATCGTGATGGACAAGCAGACCGATATCATCAAGGCGATCTGGCGGCTGGCGTGTTTCTACAAGCACGAAAGCTGTGGCCAATGCACGCCGTGCCGTGAAGGCACCGGCTGGATGATGCGGGTGATGGAGCGGTTGGTGAAGGGCGAGGCGCAGGTCGAGGAAATCGACATGCTCTGGGACGTCACCAAGCAGGTCGAGGGCCACACGATCTGCGCGCTTGGCGATGCGGCGGCGTGGCCCATTCAGGGTCTGATCCGCAACTTCCGCGACGAGATCGAGGACCGCATCAAGGTCCGCCGTGACGGCACCGTTCAGGTGGCTGCGGAATGAGGGCGCTTGCAGCAGTCGCCGCGCTGGCAGTGGCGGGCTGTGTCGCGCAGCCCACCGGCGTGCAGGCGCAATTCGAGGCGTTTGCATCCAATGCCGCCACCGCCGAGATCATGGCCGATATTTGCCCGCAATACCGGACGCGCAGTTCCATCGAAGCGATGACCGAGCAGTGGGTTGATGTGATGCTGGCGGCGGGCCACACCGAATTGGACGTTCTGCAAGCGGTGCAAAGCACAGATGAGGATCGCGTGCTCGACGGTGTCATCGCCCGCATGGGCCGCGAAGGCGTTACACCCGGCGACACGGACGCACTCTGCGCCTATGCCGGACGTGAAGTCGCCTCGGGCAGCCCAATTGGGCGGCTTCTGCGCTCGGGCTAGGAGACTGCGCCATGTGTTACGGACATGTCGATGCAAAGGTGCTGGAACGCGAGGTTCAGGACCGGCTGCGCGCGGCGCAACGCGCGCCACACGACACCGCGCCGGAGGGGCTGCCGCCTGAGTTGATGGGCGGACTGCGGGGGGTCTTTGCCCGGGTGAGCGCGGTTTTGAGCAAGGCGCGGCGCAAACCCTCTGTGACCTGAGGGACTCACCCCCGGCGAGGCCATTGCGCCGCCATATTGCCGGATTCCCCTGATTTTCCTATCCTCTCGTCAAAATGACCGGGCGGGCCTTTGGGCATCGCACCGGCGGGTTGAGGGCAAAGGGCGGCAGGCATGGTACGGGTCTACTGGTATTCTCTGGCGATCATTTATCTGGCGTGCGCGCTGCTTGGGGCGGCGCTGTTTTATCAATTTTGGGGCCTTGGCGGCGGCATTCTGGGCGCGGTGATGGGCGGCATGCTCGCCTCGGGTGTCGCCATCGTGCTGAACACGCCGGAACGGATGGAGGCCGCGATTTATGCGGTCCTTGCGGTTTCCATCGTGACGGTGCTGGCGTGGTTGATCGTCGCCTTCTGGGGCGTCCGGTTGTGAGGGTCTTGCTGACGCTTCCGCTGCTTCTTGCGGCGTGTGTCGGGCCGCAGATCTATGTGACCGAGATCGGGCCGCTGCAGGTGCAAGCCGACCGGAATGTGATCGTTTTCAGCCCCAGCGATCTGCCCGATGGCAGCGTGATCGAGCCGATCCCAATTCAGGGCGGTCTGGTGGTGCGCACGCTCAATGGCCGTGCGGTGCCGTTCGAGGCGCGCGGCCCGGCGCTTGAGGCGATGCAGGCCCATTGTCTGGATTATGTCATCGACAGCGTCCCGCTTTACTTTGGTTGGCGCGATGTCGCGGGAACCGGGCATTGGTCGGCTGCCGGATGTGACGCTGCTGGCGGCGAATAGGCGCCGATGGGCGCGATAACGCGGGCCTGACATTGAATAACGCGGGGCCTTGTCCCCATGTGCCGTCTCGGAAACGGGCCAAACCTATGCAAAGGGACAAGAAAAATGATTACCCCCTTCCGGATCGCAGCCGTCGCAGGCGTTATTCTGGCCACTGGATTGTTCACGACCGTGGGCCATGCCCAAAACGCAAATTGGCAGGTGTTGCGCGATGATCCCGAAATCCATTCCGGTCTGACCGTGATCTCCGTCGGGCGCGAGATTCAGAACGTCTGCGATGATATTCGTCCGCGCCTGGTGCGGGCGTGGGCCTTTGCCGAAGGATTGGTGGACCGCGCGGGCGATCTTGGCGTCAGCCGCCGCGATGTCGATGCGTTCATCGAAGACCGGTCCGAGCAGGCGCGATATCGGGCCATCATGGAAGACTGGTTCGCCGCACGCGGCGTGGATCGCGACGACGAGGCGGCGGTGTGCCGCGTGGGGCGCGACGAAATTACCGCCGGTTCGCCAATTGGCAGATTGCTCCGCTAGGGGTAGAACACGGTCCAGACATGTGAGCGCGCGCCTGCGCGTTCAGGGAAAGGACCGGTCCCCATGAGCGATTTGCGCAAGATCATCATCGACGACAACGAGATTGAGGTTGATCCAGCCATGACCCTGATCCAGGCCTGTGAACAGGCCGGGATCGAAATCCCACGTTTCTGCTATCACGAGCGGCTGACCATCGCGGGCAACTGCCGGATGTGCCTTGTGGAAGTGGTCGGTGGTCCACCGAAACCCGCCGCCTCCTGCGCGATGCAGGTCAAGGACCTGCGGCCGGGGCCCGAGGGGCAGCCGCCGGTGGTCAAGACAAACTCGCCCATGGTCAAGAAGGCGCGCGAGGGGGTGATGGAGTTCCTCCTGATCAACCATCCGCTGGATTGCCCGATCTGCGATCAGGGCGGCGAATGTGATCTTCAGGATCAGGCGATGGCATACGGCGTCGATTTCAGCCGCTACCGCGAGCCCAAGCGCGCCGCGACCGAGCTGGAACTGGGGCCGCTGGTCGGTACGGCGATGACGCGGTGCATTTCGTGTACGCGGTGTGTGCGGTTCATCACCGAGGTCGCGGGCATGCCCGAGATGGGCCAGACAGGGCGCGGTGAGGATAGCGAGATCACCAGCTATCTCGGCCAGACGCTTGAGAGCGAGATGCAGGGCAACATCGTCGACCTGTGCCCGGTGGGCGCGCTGACGTCAAAACCCTACAGCTTCACCGCGCGGCCATGGGAGTTGACCAAGACCGAAAGCATCGACGTGATGGATGCGCTTGGGTCGAACATCCGTGTGGATACAAAGGGCCGCGAAGTGATGCGCATCCTGCCGCGCAACCACGATGGTGTGAACGAGGAATGGCTCTCGGACAAGTCGCGGTACGTTTGGGACGGGCTGCGCCGGCAGCGGCTGGACCGCCCGTATATCCGCGAAAATGGCAAGCTGCGCCCGGCAAGCTGGGGTGAGGCGATGGGCCTGGCCGCCGAGAAGATCAAGGGCGCCTCCAAGCTGGCCGGTCTGGTCGGCGATCTGGCCCCGACCGAGGCGGCCTATGCGCTGAAGCTGTTGGTCGAAGGGCAGGGCGGCGCTGTGGAATGCCGCACCGATGGCGCCAAATTGCCCGCAGGCAACCGCGCTGCCTATGTCGGGACGGCGGCGATCGAGGATCTGGACACCGCGCAATACATCATGCTGATCGGAACGAACCCGCGTGTCGAAGCGCCGGTTCTGAACGCGCGCATCCGCAAGGCCTGGAGCAAGGGCGCGAATGTGGCCTTGATCGGCGAAGCCGTTGATCTGACGTATGATTATGTCCACATGGGCACGGATCGTGCGGCGTTGAAAGACCTTGCCGCGCGGGAGTTCGGCGAGGTGAAGGACGTGCCGTCCCTTGTGATCGTGGGCCAAGGCGCGATGCAGGGCGAGGACGGCGAAGCGGTTCTGGCTCATGCGCAGAAAGTGGCGGAGGCGACCGGGTCGGGCCTTTTGGTGCTGCACACGGCGGCGGGCCGGGTGGGCGCGATGGATGTGGGCGCGACCAACCCCGATGCGATGGCGGCGGTGCAGGGCGCGGACGTGATCCATAATCTGGGCGCGGACGAGGTCGATATCGCCGCCGGTGCGTTCGTGATTTACCAAGGCTCGCACGGGGATCGGGGGGCGCACCGCGCCGATGTGATCCTGCCGGGCGCGGCCTACACGGAAGAACAGGGTCTGTTTGTGAACACTGAAGGGCGGCCCCAACTGGCAATGCGCGCGGGCTTCCCGCCCGGTGAAGCGCGGGAGAACTGGGCGATCTTGCGGGCGCTGTCGGCGGAGATTGGTGCGACACTGCCGTTCGACACGATTGCGGCCCTGCGCAAGCTGATGGTCGAGGGTGCGCCGCACCTGGCGCTGATTGATGATGTGGCGGAGAACACAGGCGATGCGCTGCCGCTTGGCACGCTTGGCACGGGCGATTTCGCCAGCCCGATCACGGATCATTACCTGACCAACCCGATCACGCGGGCCTCAAACCTGATGGCCGAGCTGAGCGCCAATGCCAAAGCGCGCCGCGCCGCGCCGCTGGCTGCGGAGTAGGCGCGTGACGCGCGGCCGTCGGCGTGTCGTGATCGCAGCCTGCGCGATGTTGGCCCTCGCTGCATGCGTGGCCGAACCCGAGGCCCCGGCGCCGGACGCGCCGGTGGTGCCGCCGAGCTATGACGGGATCGAGACCCGGCTTCTGGACGATGATTTGGTTAATTTTCGCGCGCAGATGACCGGGATGGCCAGCGCAGCCGACGTCGATGCCTATGCGCGCTGTGCTGCCGCGCAATATACGTTGATCCGTAGCTACGCATTTGCGCGACATGTGCGCACAAGTATCACCGAAGAGGGTGGCGTTTGGGTCGCAGATGCGGTTTACACCATCTCGCCGGAACTCCCGCGCGGGTTGCAGACGCTCGAGGCTCAGGTGGTTGCGGAAGATTGCACGGAGCAAGGGATACCGTTGGTCTGATACGATGACCAAAGGGCCCCGAGCCAAGGAAGATACGACCAATGGACGCCTTTCTCTCGACCACCCCGGGGATGATCCTAATCATCCTTCTCCAGTGTTTGTTGATCGTGGTGCCGCTTCTGGTTGCACTCGCCTTCCTGATGTATGCGGATCGCAAGATCTGGGCCGCCGTGATGATGCGGAAAGGCCCGAACGTCGTGGGCCCCTTCGGCCTGCTGCAGAGTTTCGCGGATTTTGGAAAATACATCATCAAGGAAATCGTGATTCCCGCCGGCGCGGACCGCCCGGTTTTCCTAATGGCCCCCATGGTCACGCTGGTGATGTCGCTGCTGGCCTGGGCGGTGATCCCGTTCAATGACGGTTGGGTCCTGTCGGATATCAATGTGGCCATCCTGTTCGTGTTTGCCGTCTCCTCGTTGGAGGTCTACGGCGTGATCATGGGCGGATGGGCCAGCAACTCGAAATACCCGTTCCTTGGGTCATTGCGCTCGGCCGCGCAGATGATCTCCTACGAGGTGTCGATTGGCCTGATCATCATCGGTATCATCATCTCGACCGGGTCGATGAATTTTGGCGCGATTGTCGCGGCGCAGGACGGCAATTACGGGCTGTTCAACTGGTACTGGCTGCCACATCTGCCGATGTTGTTCCTGTTCTTCGTCTCGGCGCTGGCCGAAACGAACCGCCCACCCTTCGACCTACCCGAGGCAGAGTCTGAACTGGTCGCGGGATATCAGGTCGAGTATTCCTCGACGCCGTTTTTGTTGTTCATGATCGGTGAGTTGGTCGCCGTCGTTCTGATGTGCGCACTGATCACGTTGCTGTTCTTCGGGGGCTGGCTGTCGCCCATTCCGGGCCTGCCCGATGGCATCTTCTGGTTCATCCTCAAGATGGGTGCCGTGTTCTTCTGCTTCTCGATGGTGAAGGCGATCGTGCCGCGCTACCGCTACGATCAGTTGATGCGGTTGGGGTGGAAAGTGTTCCTTCCGTTCAGCCTGTTCTGGGTCGTGTTCGTGGCATTCATGGCGAAGTTCGAAGTGTTCGGCGGGTTCTATGCCCGGTTCTTGATGGGGGGCTAAACGAATGACCCAGATCGACTACACCCGCGCGGCGAAGTATTTTTTGTTCACTGACTTCTTCAAAGCCTTCGGGCTTGGCCTGAAGTACATGTTCTCGCCCAAGGTCACGGTGAACTATCCGCATGAAAAGGGACCGTTGTCGCCACGTTTCCGGGGTGAACATGCGCTGCGCCGGTATCCCAACGGTGAAGAGCGGTGCATTGCCTGTAAATTGTGCGAGGCCGTGTGCCCGGCGCAGGCGATCACGATTGACGCCGAGCCACGCGAAGACGGCTCGCGGCGCACGACCCGCTACGACATCGACATGACGAAATGCATCTATTGCGGCTTCTGCCAGGAGGCCTGCCCGGTCGATGCCATCGTTGAGGGGCCGAATTTCGAGTTCGCGACCGAGACCCGCGAAGAGCTGTTCTACGACAAGGAAAAGCTCCTTGATAACGGCGAGCGTTGGGAAGCGGCGATTGCCAAGAACCTAGAGTTGGACGCGCCGTACCGATGAGCGATCAAAACCCCTTCGAGGCGCTGTTCAAGCAGACGCAGGACATGACGCAGGATTGGCTGAAGTCGGTTAATCCGGCAATGGCGTCTTTCAACCCGGCGTCGATGGACAAGATGTGGCCGACGGTTCCCGCAGAGATGCTGGAAGCCTTCATGGGCAAGCAGTTCAACCCCGGCGGTCTCGACGCAAAAACGCGGCTGTTGCTGACCATCCTGGGCCTGACGGTACAAGGTGCGGTGGCCGAGGCGCAGATCCGATTGTCGGTGCGGCATGCGATAGAAGCCGGCGCGACCGAGCAGGAGGTGGCCGAAACCATCGGCATGGCCGCGATGTTCGGCGGCGTGCCCGCGATGAACAAGGCCATGGGTCTTGCGCAACAGGCGATCCAAGGGGACGAGGCATGACGATAGCTGATTTCACCTTCTACCTGTTCGCGCTGTCGGTGATCACGGGGGGGCTTTTCACCGTCGTGTCGAAGAACCCAGTTCACTCCGTCCTGTGGTTGATCCTGTCGTTCTTGAGTGCCGCGGGCCTGTTCGTGTTGCTGGGGGCGGAATTCGTCGCGATGCTTCTGATCATCGTCTACGTGGGTGCGGTCGCGGTGCTGTTTTTGTTCGTGGTGATGATGCTCGATGTCGATTTCGCCGAGCTCAAGGCAGAGATGGCGAAATATGTGCCCTTGGGCGGTCTTATCGGTTTGGTCTTGTTGATGCAGCTGACACTGGCCTTCGGGTCCTGGCAGTTCTCGGACGGGATCGACGCGCGCCTTGGCAATCCGGCTCCGCCGCTCGACGTGGCGCACAACACGCAGGCGCTCGGGCTGATCCTCTACGACGAGTATTTCATGGTGTTCCAGATGTCGGGTCTGATCCTGCTGGTCGCGATGGTGGGGGCGATCGTGTTGACGCTGCGCCACCGCGTGGACGTCAAGCGTCAGAGCCCCGTTGCGCAGATGATGCGCGACCCGGCCAAGGCCATGGAATTGAAAGATGTGAAGCCGGGGCAAGGGCTCTGACGGCTGGATAATGAAGACGCGGGCAACCGCTGAGGGACGACCAGAATGACCATTGGCCTTGAACATTACCTGACGGTGGCCGCCGCGCTGTTTGTCATCGGGATCTTCGGCATCTTCCTGAACCGGAAGAATGTCATCATCATTCTGATGTCACTGGAGCTGATGCTACTGAGCGTGAACATTAACCTCGTGGCGTTTTCTTCGTTTCTGGGTGATCTGACGGGGCAGGTGTTCACCTTGTTCATCCTGACGGTTGCAGCGGCCGAAGCCGCGATTGGCCTGGCCATTCTCGTCTGTTTCTTCCGCAACCGCGGCACGGTCGACGTCGAAGCGTTCGACAATCTGAAGGGCTGAGATCATGGAACAAATCCTACTCTTCGCCCCTCTCGTCGGCGCGCTTATCTGTGGGTTCACCTGGCGGTTGATCGGGGAACAGGCGGCCTGCGTCGTCGCCACGTTGATGCTGGCGCTGTCGTGCCTTTTGTCTTGGATCATCTTCCTGACGTTCGACCCGTCAGCGCATGATAACGGTTCGTATTCGACCAGCATTCTGACGTGGATCGAGTCCGGCACGCTGTTCACCGATTGGGCGATCCGCATCGACCGTTTGACGGCGATCATGCTGATCGTCATCACCTCTGTTTCGGCCCTCGTGCACCTGTATTCGTTCGGCTACATGGCCCATGACGAGAACTTCAAGGAAGGCGAGTCGTATCGCCCGCGCTTCTTCGCGTACCTGTCGTTTTTCACCTTCGCGATGCTGATGCTGGTCACGGCGGACAACCTTTTGCAGCTGTTCTTCGGCTGGGAAGGGGTCGGCGTGGCGTCCTACCTCCTGATCGGGTTCTACTACCGCAAACCCTCCGCTGGGGCGGCGGCGATGAAGGCATTCATCGTGAACCGGGTCGGGGACTTCGGCTTCCTTCTGGGCATCTTCGCGATCTTCTGGATGACGGATTCGATCCAGTTCGACGTGATCCTTGCCGAGGGCGCGAACCTTGCCGAGATGAGCATTTCCTTCCTCGGGATGGAATTGAACGCGGCCGAGACCATTGCGTTCCTCCTGTTCATCGGCGCGATGGGCAAGTCGGCGCAGTTGTTGCTGCACACATGGCTGCCGGACGCGATGGAAGGCCCGACGCCGGTGTCGGCCCTGATCCACGCGGCGACCATGGTGACGGCGGGGGTGTTCCTTGTCTGCCGGATGTCGCCGATCATCGAATACGCGCCGATGGCGGGCAATTTCATCATCATCGTGGGCGCCTTGTCGGCCTTCGTCGCGGCAACAATCGGCCTTGTGCAGAACGACATCAAACGGGTGATCGCCTATTCGACGATGTCGCAGCTTGGCTACATGTTCGTGGCCGCCGGTGTCGGCGTCTATTCGGTCGCGATGTTCCACCTTTTGACCCATGCGTTCTTCAAGGCGATGCTGTTTCTTGGTGCGGGATCGGTGATCCACGGCATGCACCATGAACAGGACATGCGAAACTACGGCGGTTTGCGTCACAAGCTGCCCTATACGTTCTGGGCGATGATGATCGGAACGCTGGCGATCACGGGGGTCGGTATCCCGCTGCTGTATGTGGGCTTCCCCATCGGCTTTGCGGGCTTCGTATCCAAGGACGCGGTGATCGAGAGCGCCTTTGCCTTTGGCGGCGACCTGGGCAGTTTTGCCTTCTGGGCGCTGGTGATCGGGGCGCTGTTCACAAGCTTCTATTCGTGGCGCCTGATGTTCCTGACGTTCTATGGCGAGCCGCGCGGTGACAAGCATACCCACGATCATGCCCATGAAAGCCCGAAAACCATGTTGGTGCCGCTGGGTGCGCTGGCGGTGGGTGCGGTGCTGGCCGGGATGGTCTGGTACGGCAGCTTCTTCGGCAAGACCAACTACGTCGCGCAGTTCTTTGGCGTGCCCTATGCTGCGGAAGAGCATGCGGATGCGGGCCACGGCGACGAGGAACACGCGGATGAAGGCCACGGCGATGAAGAACATGCTGACGCTGGAAGCCACGCCGAAGAGACACACTACGTGTTCACTGGCGCGCCGGGCGAAGGGGCCATTCACCACGCGCCTGACAATCACGTGCTCAACGACGCCCATTCCGTGCCCACGTGGGTGAAACTCGCGCCGTTCTTTGCGATGCTGTTGGGTTTCGCCACGGCCTTTGTCTTTTACATCGTGAACCCGTCGATCCCCGGACGCCTCGCGGCGCAGAACCGGCCGCTTTACGCCTTCCTTCTCAACAAATGGTACTTCGACGAGGCCTATGATTTCCTCTTTGTGCGCTCTGCGAAATGGCTCGGGCGGTTCCTTTGGAAGGGCGGCGACGGGGCCGTGATCGACGGAGGGATCAACGGGCTGGCCATGGGCGTCGTGCCGTTCTTCACGCGGCATCTGAACCGGCTGCAATCCGGCTACATCTTCCACTACGCCTTCGCCATGGTGCTCGGGATCGTGATCCTGATCACATGGATGACGCTTACGGCAGGGTAAGAAACATGGATAATCTGATCTCCATCGTCACCTTCCTGCCTGCGGTCGCGGCCATTATCATGGCTGTGTTCTTGCGCGGCGACGATGCGGCGGCGCAGCTTAACGCCAAGCGACTGGCCTTTGCGGCGACGGCTTTCACCTTCCTGATTTCGCTGTTCCTGCTGGTTCAATTCGATCCGCAAAACACCGGCTTCCAGCTGGTCGAGGAAAGTGAATGGCTCTTCGGGTTGCAATACCGCGTCGGTGTGGACGGAATTTCGATCCTGTTCGTGATGCTCACCACGTTCCTGATGCCGATCACCATCGCTTCGTGCTGGGGCGTGACGCACCGCGTGAAAGAATACATGATCGCGATGCTGGTGTTGGAGACGCTGATGATCGGCGTCTTCGTGGCGCTGGATCTGGTGCTGTTCTACCTGTTCTTCGAGGCGGGCCTGATCCCGATGTTCCTGATCATCGGCATCTGGGGCGGCAAGAATCGCATCTACGCCAGCTTCAAGTTCTTCCTCTATACCTTCCTCGGCTCCGTCCTCATGCTGGTGGCGATGATCGCCATGTTCGTTGATGCGGGCACGACCGACATCACGCAGCTTTTGCAGCACAACTTCGCGACCGAGACGTTCTCTGTCCTTGGCTTCCAGGTGATCGGCGGCTTGCAGACCATGCTGTTCCTCGCCTTCTTTGCGAGCTTCGCGGTCAAGATGCCGATGTGGCCGGTGCACACGTGGCTGCCCGATGCCCACGTGCAGGCGCCGACGGCGGGCTCGGTCATTCTGGCGGCGGTTCTGCTGAAGATGGGGGGATACGGATTCCTGCGGTTCAGCTTGCCGATGTTCCCGGTCGCCTCCGACCTGCTGGCGCCGCTGGTCCTGTGGATGAGCGTAATCGCCATCGTCTACACCTCGCTGGTCGCGATGGTGCAGGAGGATATGAAAAAGCTGATTGCCTATTCCTCGGTCGCGCATATGGGGTTTGTGACGATGGGGATTTTCGCGGCCAACCAGAACGGCGTGGATGGCGCGATTTTCCAGATGATCAGCCACGGCTTCATCTCGGGCGCATTGTTTTTGTGTGTGGGCGTGATTTACGACCGGATGCACACCCGTGATATCGACGCCTATGGCGGGTTGGTGGTGCGGATGCCGGCCTATGCGCTGATCTTCATGCTGTTCACCATGGCCAATGTGGGCCTTCCTGGGACGTCGGGGTTTGTGGGCGAATTCCTGACGCTGATCGGGGTGTTCCAGGTGAACACATGGGTCGGTGTCTTTGCCGCAACCGGCGTCATCCTCAGCGCGTGCTACGCCCTGTGGCTCTACCGCCGGGTGGTCTTTGGCGATCTGATCAAGGAAAGCCTCAAGACCATTCAGGACATTACCCCGCGCGAGCGGATGATCTTTGCGCCACTGGTGGTGATGACGATCCTACTGGGCGTCTACCCCAGCCTTGTGACCGACGTGATCGGTCCCTCGGTCGGTGCCCTTGTTGAAAACTACGACGTCGCGGTGGCCGCGTTTGAGCCGCACACCCACGTCGCCGCGAACCATTAAAGGACGCCTGATATGCTCGGAGCCGACCTTGCCATCCTGACGCCGGAAATCGTCCTGTCGCTGTTTGCGATGGGCGGACTCATGGCGGCGGTCTACACGACGAAAGACGGCCTTGCCCCGGCGCTGACATGGGGCACGGCGTTGTTGTTCGTGATCATGGCCTTCTACATCGGCATCACCGGGCAGGGCGCGCGCGAGGCGTTCGACGGCATGTTCGTCGACGACGCTTTCAGCCGGTTTGCAAAGATCACCATCCTGCTCTCCGCCGCCGCCATTCTCGCGATCAGTCAGGACTATATGAGCAAGACCGACCTTTTACGGTTCGAGTTCCCGATGCTGATCGTTCTGGCCGTGGTTGGCATGATGTTCATGGTCTCGGCCGGTGACATGCTGGCGCTGTATATGGGGTTGGAGCTTCAGTCGCTGGCGCTTTACGTCGTGGCTTCGCTGCGCCGCGACAGCGTGCGTTCTACCGAAGCGGGTCTGAAATACTTTGTCCTCGGCGCGCTCAGCTCTGGTCTTTTGCTTTATGGCATCTCGCTGACCTATGGCTATTCCGGCACCACGCAATTCGCCGGGATCATCGAAGCGGCGAACGGCGAATTGTCCCTTGGCCTGCTGTTCGGTCTGGTGTTCATCCTGGCCGGTCTGGCCTTCAAGGTCTCCGCCGCGCCGTTCCACATGTGGACGCCGGATGTCTATGAAGGCTCGCCCACACCGATCACGGCGCTCTTCGCGACCGCACCCAAGGTCGCCGCGATGGCGCTGTTCGCGCGCGTCGTGCATGACGCATTCGGCGGTGTTGTGGGCGATTGGCAGCAGATCGTGGCCTTCCTTGCGGTCGTCTCGATGTTCCTGGGCGCGATTGCCGCGATTGGACAGACGGACCTCAAGCGCCTGATGGCCTATTCCTCGATCTCACACATGGGCTTTGCGCTCATGGGTCTGGCCGCCGGCACGGCCATGGGCGTCGAGGCGATGTTGATCTACATGGCGATTTACGTGGCCATGAACATCGGTACCTTCGCCTTCATCCTGTCGATGGAGCGCGACGGGCAGCATGTGACCGAAATCTCGTCCCTGTCGGCCTTTGCCTCCAAGGAACCGGGCAAGGCGATGGCGATCCTTGTGCTGATGTTCTCGCTGGCCGGTGTGCCGCCGCTTCTGGGCTTCTTCGGCAAATACGCGGTTCTGGTCGCGGCCGTGGATGCGGGCATGGTTTGGCTTGCCATTGCCGGGGTGATCGCGTCGGTCATTGGGGCGTTTTACTATATCCGGATTATCTATCTGATGTATTTCGGCGAGCCGCGTGAAGGACTTGACGGCCGGATGGGGCTGGCCACCTATGCGGGCCTGATCGTGATGGCCTTGGTCATCGGTTTGGGCTGGGTGCCGGGGATCAACCTTTTCGGGATCGAAGGCTCTGCCGCGCTGGCCGCAGAAATGCTGACCCGCTGAAATGACGGACTGGCCCGCCGATGTGGGCCGCCGCGTCCTGCCCGAGACCGACAGCACAATGGCCGAGGCCGCGCGCAGGGCTCCGACGCTGGCCGGGCCGGAATGGCTTTTGGCGTTGAGGCAGACCGCCGGGCGCGGGCGCCGGGGCAGGGCATGGTCAATGCCGCCGGGCAATTTCGCGGCTTCTCTGACACTGCGCCCGGACGGGCCGGTGGATCAGATCGCGCTGCGGTCCTTCACGGCGTCCCTGGCGTTGCGCGATGCGTTGATCGTGGTGGGTTGCCCGGCGGAGGCGCTGTCGCTGAAATGGCCCAATGACGTGCTGCTGCATGGCGGCAAGCTGGCGGGGATCCTGCTGGAAAGCATAGGCAACGGCAAAGGCGGGGTCAGCCATTTGATCATCGGGATCGGCGTCAATCTCGCATCCGTGCCCGAGGCCGCCGCGCTAGAACCCTTCGCCCTGCCGCCGGTGTCCTTGCGTGAAGTCGGCGTCACCACGACACCGGAGGCTTTCCTCGACGCGCTCGCCCCGCCCTTCGCCCGACATGAAGCCAGCCTTGCGACCTATGGCTTCGGTCCGACCCGCACCGCTTGGCTGGCACACGCCGCCCGGATCGGCGAGGTCATCACAGCCCGTCTTCCGCAAGAAGAGATCACCGGAACCTTCACGGACATGGACACGGCGGGCAATCTCGTACTTGAAACATCCAAAGGTCCGCGCCGGATTGCGGCAGCGGATATCTATTTCTGAAGGGAGGGCGCGCCATGCTCCTCTGCATTGATTGCGGCAACACGAACACGGTATTCTCGATCTGGGACGGCGAAAGCTGGTTGTGCACGCTGCGCACGTCGACCCATCATTCGCGCACGGCGGATGCCTATTTCACGTGGTTTTCGACGTTGTTGAGCCACTACGGGATCGACCCGAAGATCGACGATGTGATCATCTCGACCACCGTGCCACGTGTCGTATTCAACCTGCGTGTTTTTTGCGACCGGTTCTTCAACTTGCGGCCTTTGGTGGTCGGTAAGCCCGATTGCGCCCTGCCGATTGCGCCGCGCGTTGACTATGACACCGGTGTGGGACCGGACCGGCTGGCCAATGCAGCGGGGGCGTTTGCGCGCCATGGCGGGGATTGCGTTGTGGTTGATTTCGGCACCGCCACGAACTTCGATGTCGTGGCCGAGGATGGCGCCTATGTCGGCGGCGTAATTGCGCCCGGCGTGAACCTGTCACTTGAGGCGTTGGCCCTGGGTGCGGCTGCTTTGCCGCATGTCGATATCACCAAGCCGGAACAGGTCATCGGCACAAACACCGTCGGCTGCATTCAATCGGGTGTGTTCTGGGGCTATATAGGTTTGATCGAGGGCATCACCGCGCGCATCAAGGCAGAATACGGTCGTTCGATGAAGGTCATCGGCACCGGCGGTCTCGCCCCCTTGTTCGCACAGGGGGAACTGTTATTTGACACCATCGAAGACGACCTGACGATGTACGGCCTCACGGTCATCCATAAATATAACAAGGACAACCCATCCCATGAGTGACCGGAACCGGCTGATGTATCTCCCCCTTGGTGGCGCGGGGGAGATCGGGATGAATTGTTATGTATATGGCTATGGTCCGGAAGGGGCTGAGCGCCTGATCGTGGTGGACACCGGCGTGGCCTTTCCCGATATGGACGGGCAGCCGGGTGTCGACCTGATCCTGCCGGATGTTGCCTGGCTGGACGAGCGGCGGGACCGGATTGACGGCATTTTCATCACGCACGCGCACGAAGACCACGTTGGTGCGGTCGGTCATCTGTGGAATCGCCTGCGTGCGCCGGTCTATTGCCGCAAGTTCACCGCGATCCACGCCACTCGCAAGATCGAAGAAGCAGGCCATGACGGGGACAACGTGCGCATTGTCGGCGCCTATCCCGAGGTGGTCGAAGCCGGACCGTTCCGCGTGTCCTTCGCGCCGGTCTCGCATTCCATTCCCGAGGCCTCTGCACTGCTGATTGACACGGATGCGGGCCGCGTTGTGCATTCCGGTGACTTCAAGATCGACCGTGATCCGCGCGTGGGCGAACCCTATGATCCGGAGATGTGGAGTGAGATCGGTGCCGAAGGCGTGTTGGCCTTCGTGTGCGATTCCACCAATGTTTTCAACCGCAACCCGGGCCGCTCCGAGAGCCAATTGCCCGAGCAAATCAACGCGCTTGTTGCACAGGCGCGCGGGATGGTTGTGGCCACGACCTTTGCCTCCAACATCGCGCGTGTGAAGACGCTGGCCGAGGCCGGCGTTGCGGCGGGCCGGTCGATTTGCCTGATGGGGCGCGCGATGCAGCGTATGGTGAAGGCCGGTGTTCAGGCCGGTGTTTTGACGGATTTTCCGGCCACGATCAGCCCCGAAGACGCGCTTGACGTGCCGCGCGAGAACCTGATGCTTCTGGTGACCGGAAGCCAGGGCGAACGCCGTGCCGCCTCCGCCGCGCTGAGCCGTGGCAAGTACCTGGGCCATGAATTGAAGGAGGGGGACATGTTCGTGTTCTCTTCCAAGACGATCCCCGGAAACGAGGTGCCCGTCGCCCATATCCAGAACGCCCTGGCGGAGATCGGGGTCGAGATCGTGGATGACAACAGCGGCTTTTACCACGTTTCAGGCCACGCAAACCGCCCCGATCTTGAGGTCATGCATGATGTGCTCAAGCCGCAAATCCTGGTTCCCAACCATGGTGAATTCCGTCACATTCGCGAACATGCACGGCTGGCGACCTCCAAGGGCATGACGGGCCTCGTCGCCCCGAATGGTGCATTGGTCGAGCTTTCGGGCAATGCGCCCGGCGTTGTCGAGCATGTGGAGACCGGACGGACCTACCTTGATGGTGAGGCCTTCGTTGGCCAGTTCGATGGCGTGATCCGCGAGCGGATGAAGATGGCGCTCAACGGAATGGTTGTGGTCGCCTTGATTGTCGACGAGGGCGATGAGGTGCTTGAAGACGCCTGGGTTCAGCTGAAGGGCTTGCCCGAAGTCGGGTCCTCGGGTGCAGCACTGCAAGATCTGATCGAGGATGACATCGCAAAGCTCCTGCCGCGCCTTGATGCCAAGGTCGTTGACGATGACGAGAAGCTTGAAGAAGCGATCAAACGTATCGTGCGTCAGACTTGCGTGCAGGAGATTGGCAAGAAGCCCGAGTTGGCGCTGTTGGTCAGCCGCTTGATGGCGGACTAAACACCTACGGTTCAACGAAAAACGCCCCGGTTTTCTGTCCGGGGCGTTTTCCATTATGCTTCGGTGTCAGGCGTGTCCGGTGTGGCTTCGGCTTCTGGCGCGGGCTCTTCCACCTTTTTCTTGCGTGGGGCGCGTTTGCGCTTGGGCTTTTCCGCCTCTTCCGGCGCGAGCTCTTCGGCCGGGTCCGAGGCAGGTTCTTCGACCTTCTTTTTGCGGCGGCGCTTTGGCTTTTCCACTTCCGCTTCCACCGGCGCCTCGGCCTGAGCCTCCTCTGCCGGGGTTTCCTCGACCGTTGTTTCTTCGGCCTTCGGCTTGCGGGTGCGGCGGCGTTTCGGCTTTTCCGCTGGCGCGGCCTCAACCTCGGGGGTGTCAGGCGTTTCTTCTTCTTCGGCGTCGTCGCTCAGGTCGATGGCGGGCGGTCCACCGCGGCGCTCATCAAAGCTCAACGCAATGAAATCGGGCATGTGATCGCCCATACCGACGATCCTTGGCCCGCGATCACCGCGGTCGCGGCCCCGGCCCCGTCCACCACGTTCCCGGCGCGGGCGATCTTCGGTTCTTTCTTCGGTGCGCGCTTCTGGCTGTGCTGCTTCAGGCTGGGGCGCGGGGGCCTCTTGCGGTGCCTCAGGTGCCTGAGCTGCCTGGGGCGCGTCGTCTGCACGACCGCGTCCACGACGGCGGCTGCGCGGTTTGTCTTCCGCGCTGTCATCGTCGCGTTTGCGACGGGTGTCTTGCACCTCCATCGGGGGGGTGGCCCGTGGTATGGGCGTTTCAATCAGGTTCTCGATCGCGCCCAGGTACTTTTCATCCGAGGGCACACAGAGGGTGATCGCAACGCCAGTCTTGCCCGCGCGGCCCGTCCGGCCGATGCGGTGCACGTAATCCTCGGCGTGGCTCGGCACGTCGTAATTGATCACATGGGACACGTTCGGAATATCCAGACCACGCGCCGCCACGTCGGAGGCCACCAGCAGGGTGATCGACCCGTCCCGGAACCCGTCCAGCGTGCGCATGCGGTGAGATTGATCCAGATCGCCATGGATCGGTTCAGCATTAAGGTCATGTTTTTTCAACGACTTGGCAACGATATCCACATCGACCTTGCGGTTGCAGAAGATGATCGCGTTATTGAAGGCGTCCCCCTCTGCGGTGATCACGGCGCGCAACATGTCGCGCTTTTGCTTGGCGGCCATGTCACGGCGGGTCGGCTTGAACTCGATCAGCCGCTGCTCGATCGTGTCGGAGGTGGTCGATTGCCGCGCCACTTCGATCTTGGCTGGATTCGAAAGGAAGGTGTTGGTGATCCGCTCAATCTCGGGGGCCATGGTGGCCGAGAAGAACAGGGTCTGCCGGGTGAATGGCACCAGGCCGAAGATCCGCTCAATATCGGGGATGAACCCCATATCGAGCATACGGTCGGCCTCGTCCACGACCATGACTTTCACGTCGTTCAGGATCAGTTTACCGCGCTCGAAATGGTCGAGCAGGCGGCCGGGCGTTGCGATCAGGACGTCGACGCCCTTGTCGATGGCGGCTTCTTGTTCCTTAAACGAAACGCCGCCGATCAAAAGTGCTTTGGTCAGCTTCACGTGCTGCGCGTAAATATCAAAATTTTCAGCGACTTGCGCGGCAAGTTCCCGCGTCGGGCACAGAACCAGACTGCGCGGCATGCGCGCACGGGCGCGGCCGCGTGCCAGCATGGTGATCATCGGGAGCGTGAAGCTGGCCGTCTTACCGGTGCCGGTCTGGGCAATGCCCAAAACATCACGACCTTCCAGCGCCGGGGGAATGGCGCCTTCCTGGATCGGGGTGGGTTTTTCGTAGCCCGCTTCGGCGATTGCCTTTTGGACTTTTGGGTTCAGTTGTAGATCAGAAAACGTTGTCATATGCGTCCAATTGAGGCCGGGTCATTCTGAACCGACCGGGATGATGGAGCGCATAAGTCCCAGCGCGCTCCGCGTAGGGTCCCCGTACGGATTACGGGGGCTGGCGAGGGCATAGGCCATTCAAGCGGAAGGGTCAAATCCAGAAGGCCGAATTCCGCACGACCGCGTCAATCCGGCAAGCTTTGAAACAGCCGTGCCGGCACATGGATATCGACCGCATCGCTGCGCCCGGTCAACCGCGCGCTCAGGCCCTCGCGGCGCGCCATGGCCAAAAGTCCGTCTGACAGCGTGACGATCCCGATGGCGCTGTCACGGCAATGGCCATGGGTGCAGCCGTCAAGCTGCAGCGTGGTGGCGGTGAAAGGCAGCTCAGTTCCATTGCTCCAGGCTTGGGCCATGCGCAGGCGATGCACGCCATCGCGGCGGTGCGCGATGATCAGGGCGTGAGATCTCGTGCCGTTGCGATCGACTGTGATCAGATGGCCCATCAAGACATGGTGCGGGTGATCGGAGATTACGACCTGAGATGTGTACTGGCCGTTGAGGCCGGTTTGCGGCGAACTCACCAGGCCCGAGGGCGAGGCGCAGGCTGTCACGACAAGCAACAGGATGAGGGGCAGATACCGCATGCCCTTTTGGTACGGTAGATTGGTTAACGCGCGGCTAAGCTTCGGATATTGCGCTTGGGTGGATCAGAGGCACGTATCCGCTGCTGAGTATGCGCAGCAAATCAGGCGTTGTCAGTGATAGAGCGGGTCCATCCAAGCGCGGTAGTGGCGGGCCATAGCCCACGGGCGTGTAGGGATGGAGTCTTGCGCCCAACACCAACATCGGCGCCTTGTCCCGAAAGATGAACGCGCCGTCTGGCAGATCCTGCATACGCACGGCATGCAGCCGCTTTTGCCGCCCATTCAGGCGCTCTTGGTGCAAAACGCGGTCCATCTCGGTGGCTTTCGCACCGCCCCAAAGCTCCTTGAACCAGGTGTAATCCGCGCGCCGGCAATAGGCGCAGGGGCGGTGTCCGGCGGCGAAGGCGACAGCCTCGTCGAGAAAGAACAACTCGGTCCAGGTGCGGGGTTTTGCGATGGGGCGGCGGCGTCCGCGAAATTCGAGAACACAGGTGATCCAAGCTTTCGCTGCCCATTGCCGGTCGGTCATCTGACCGTCGCGGTCGACCAGGATACCGCGATTGCCCGTGAAGGTGCCGCGCGCCGAGTTGGCGACGATTTCGCCCGTTGGAAGAACACGATTTCGGTGTGGCATGTGCAAGCCTCCCTCGCGGATATGATCGTGTGGAAACATCCGCGATGCACGCCGAAAAGCGCGGTGTCACGTCCTACCCCTGACGGTGACGCCGCCGGTTCCGCATCAGCCTCAGGCGCAGGAACAGCCCGCGTGGGTCGCCAAGGATGTCGGGGATCAGGCGTGAGGCCAACGCCTCTGCTACCGGATCGCCCGTCGCCCGCCGCCAGATCCGTGTTGCAACAGACCGATCGAGGTCCCCGCGCGCGATCGCGAACGCATCAAGGTCGAGCGTTAAGGATGTCGGTGTGAGGCGGCCGGTAAAGAGGTCGTCCGGCGCAGTGCCCGAAAACAGACGCTCCGTCTCGTAGAGTTTCATCATGTCGACCACCATGGCGAGTTCCGCAGCGACCATTCGGCTTGCCTCGGACGGGCCGAAATCGGCCAGCGTGCGGCACGAAGAGACAAGCCACCGCGCATCGTGTAGATCGGACAAATCATCTGCATGCGCATCCCACAGGGCCGCAAAAAGGGCAGGGATATGCGCGGGCGGGGCGCGACGCCGCAGCAATGCGATCAGACGTGCGTTCAACAGCAATAGTGCGGGTTGACCGGCAAAACTTCGGGCCAGGTTGCGAGACTTTGCGGCGAAATCATCGGCCCCCGCAGGCTCTGGCGGCCCGTCGGCTTCAGGCAGTGTTCTGCGCAAAAGGGCCGCGAAATCAATGGTGTCGGGCGGTACTTCATCGCCCAACCGAGCAAATGGCGTGCGCGCCTCTTCGTCAAGGGTCAGCCAGACACGAATAGAGGGACCAGTGCTCAGACCATAAGCTCCTTCGTGGCCGATAAGGAGATGTCGGGGTAGTCCCGTTCCACCCGGTCGATGTCCCATTGCAGGCGGGTCAGGTAGACCGGGTCGCCGTCGTTATCTTCCGCGATGTGCTGCTTGTTGGCGGCGGCGAAGGCGTCAACTGCATCCTTGGTGCCATGCACCCAGCGCGCGGAGGTGAATTGCGACGCCTCGAAACGGACGGGCAGGCCGTATTCCAACTCGATCCGGCTGGCCAACACTTCGAATTGCAGCGCACCCACGACGCCGACGATGAAGCCCGACCCGAAGGTCGGCTTGAAAACCTTGGCAGCACCCTCCTCGGCGAACTGCATCAAGGCCTTTTCCATGTGCTTGGCTTTCATCGGGTCGCCAGCACGGACCGATTGCAAAAGCTCGGGCGCAAATGACGGAATGCCGGTGAAGCGCAGCGCTTCGCCTTCGGTCAAGGCATCCCCGATCCGCAATTGTCCGTGGTTCGGGATGCCGATGATGTCTCCGGCCCATGCCTCTTCGGCAAGCTCGCGGTCCGAGGCAAGGAACATCACCGGATTGCTGATCGCCATCGGCTTTTTCGACCTCACATGGGTGAGTTTCATGCCGCGCTGAAAATGCCCTGACGCCAGCCGCACGAAGGCCACGCGGTCGCGGTGCTTAGGGTCCATATTGGCTTGGACCTTGAAGACAAAGCCCGCGACCTTCTTTTCTTCGGGGGCGACTTCACGGGGTTCGGCGTTTTGTACCTGCGGTTCCGGCCCGTATTCCGCGATGCCGTCCATCAGTTCCTTCACCCCGAAGGAATTGATCGCCGACCCGAACCAGATCGGCGTCAGCGTGCCCTGCTGAAACGCGGTCAGGTCCATGGGTGGTAGCAATTCGCGCGCCATCTCGACCTCTTCGCGCAGCTTGACCAGCAGATCCGCAGGCACATGCTCGGCCAGCTTCGGATCGTCCAGTCCATTGATCGAAACGCTTTCGGCCACCTTGTTGCGGTCGGCGCGGTCCATCAACTCAAGCCGGTCGTGGATCAGATCATAGCACCCCAGAAAATCTCGCCCGACCCCGATGGGCCAGGACGCGGGCGTCACGTCAATCGCGAGGTTTTCCTGAATTTCGTCGATGATCTCGAACGTATCGCGGCTCTCGCGGTCCATCTTGTTGCAAAACGTCAGGATCGGCAGATCGCGCAGGCGGCAGACCTCGAAGAGTTTCTGCGTCTGGCTTTCCACGCCCTTCGCCCCGTCGATCACCATGATCGCGGCGTCCACCGCCGTCAGCGTGCGGTAAGTGTCCTCGGAAAAGTCGCTATGGCCGGGCGTGTCGACGAGGTTGAAGCGGAACCGCGCATCAAAATCGAACGACATTGCCGAGGCGCTGACGGAGATGCCGCGATCTTTCTCCATCTGCATGAAATCTGACCGCGTGCGCCGCGCCTCGCCCTTGGCGCGGACCTGTCCGGCCAATTGGATCGCACCACCATAAAGCAGAAACTTCTCGGTCAGCGTGGTTTTGCCTGCGTCCGGGTGCGAGATAATCGCAAACGTCCGGCGACGCGCGATTTCCGGGGGAAGGGTGGGGCGATTGGTGTGCAACGTGTCGGGCATGGGCGGGATATAGCTGCGCCCGCCCAAGGGGGCAATCGGGGTCTAGCCGTTGCCCGCGGCCATTACACCCAGGCGTGCGGTATCGACGAATTGGGTCATGGCTACATCTTGCCGTCCCGCACACGGATATGGTCGGCGAACTCGGTCTGTGTGGTTGTATCGGTCGGGACATGGCGCAAGGTCAGGGTGTAGCGGGTGAAGATCTCGTCCCCCTCGGCAATAACGGAATGCAGGTCGATGGTCCGGAATTCCCATTCGGAGACGAGCGCTTTGGTGGTTTGGTCAATCGCCCCATCGGGCGTGCACATGGCGATGGGGCCCGCGCGCGGCGCGCCGGCGATTGCGAATTGCGCCTCTGGTGTGAAATGGGCGCTGGTGGTTTCGGGGCAATTCGTGCGGCACTCGGAGTAAAAGGCTTGCATCATCATGCAGGCGTCCTGGCGGGTCATCTGGAAATCTCCATTGGGAACAATGACCGCAGGCTTCCACAAGGCTCTCCGCATCTCCCCACGCAATAAGGCCCGCCGGTTGGGCGGGCCTTTGAGATGAAAAATGTGTGGCTCAGCGCCGGATCACGCAGCTGCGCGAAAAGCTCGTCGGGATCGGGTGGCCGTCCGAATCCACATTGAATTCCACGACCAATTCGCCGTTGGGGCATTCATTCGGCGCGGAATTGGCGATGTAGCCGCCGCCCGATGAACTGGAGCTGCCACCACCGCCGCCGCCGCCGCCGCCATCCGGATTTGCGGCGAGGTCACCGGGGCCATCGAAATCGGGCGTGTCGGGGCCATTGCCGCCGGAGTCAAAGCTGGTGGCACCATCGAATGCGACGGCAGGCAGGCTGACGAAGCTCACGGCGAGGGCGATGACGACACGTTTGGAAAAGTCAGAAAAGGTCATTGAAATACTCCAAAACTGAAAAAAGGTACGTGCGATGAAAAATAGTTCGCGAAACAATGTCTCGCAGATCTCACGTATTGTTGAAATGCAGGAAATCCTTAATCGTATGGGCGACGCCGCGACACCGGTGCCCGGGACGAAGGCAAGGCCTCGTCTCTAGTCGCCGCCTTTGGACGCGCGGGACAGACGCCCGACCATGTCGGCCTGACCGTCGCTGACCTCCAGCGCCGCCGCGCTGGCCGGCGCGTCCGGGTTCGCCGTAACGGCGAGATCCTTGGGCAGCAGGTTCCGCGTCTGACCCGTGACGAGAAGCGATTCAACCGCGATGCCCTCTGCGTAGATGATCTCATGGCCGTCGAATACGATTTGGTAATTGTCCAGATACCCGCCGTCTTCGCGCAGGACGGTATCGCCGTTGACCAGAAGCTCGGCCTTGACCATGACTTCTGCCCGGCCGGCGCCAAGCTCATCGTGGCGCTGCCAGATGAACAGGCGATGTTGCGGCGCAAGGCGCAGATCGCGCGCGGTGTTGAGCGTCTCTTGCTTGAGCCGGACGGGCGCGGCACGCCCGGTGGCGCGCCGGGTCTGGTGTCCGATCCAGCGGATCGGCTGCGCGCCGTGATCGCGGGTCAGAAGCCGGTCGCCGATGCTCAGGTGCTCGACCGGCACCTGCTTGCCGCTGGCCAGCGTCAGATGCGTTCCAGCCAGAAACCTGACCGAGGCGATGTCGGCGAAGCGGTCCGGGGCGGCAGCGGTTTCTGTGCCGACCAGTTCGTAATCCGTCTCGGGCCGCAGGTCTGCCAGCGGTAGGATGTGCAGGCTCTCGGCCCCGCGGTGCATCAGCGACAAGATCAACACTTCGACCATCTCACCCGACGGCCCCATCAACATGTGGCACGCCAGGATTGCGAGCGGATCGCCGGGCGCGCCGACGTCCGAGCCATCTGCGACGCAGGATTGCCCGCTTGGACCTGTCTCCGAGATCGCAAGGCGCGTGGGATCGCCACCGCGCAAGCGGTAGATATCGCCGGGAAGGGCCGCGTCCCCGACCCCGATCGCGTCGCCCGTATTGGCCCCAGCCACGCCGTGCAAGGCGGCGGCGGGGTAGATCGGGAAGCGCAGAAGCGGCGGATGCTTGGCCATCGGATCCTCGGACAGAGAGACTGCGGTTAGACAAGTGCACCCGTCCGGGGTCAAGGCTGGCGGTGGTGTTGGGGCGCTGCTAAGGCTTGGGCAATACAACAATATTGCGGAGGGTGCGATGGATCTGGGGATTGCAGGAAAGCGGGCGCTGGTATGCGCGTCGTCGAAGGGATTGGGCCGGGGCTGCGCCGAGCAATTGGCAGCGGCGGGTGTGAACCTTGTGATGAATGCGCGCGGCTCGGAGGCGCTCGAAGAAGCCGCGCAAGCGATCCGTGATGAATACGGGGTCGAAGTTGTGGCTGTTGCGGCCGATATCACGTCGGAGGACGGACGGTCCAAGGTTCTGGATGCGGCGGGCGATGTCGACATCCTGGTGACCAATGCGGGCGGGCCGCCGCCGGGGCTGTGGTCGGATTGGGGGCGCGAGGATTTCATCGCGGCGCTCGATGCCAACATGCTGACGCCGATTGCGCTGATGACGGCGCTGATGCCGAAGATGATGGATCGCGGCTGGGGGCGGGTGGTGAATATCACCTCGCAATCGGTCAAGGCGCCGATCCCGGCGCTGGGGCTGTCGAATGCGGCGCGCACGGGTCTGACCGGTTATGTGGCGGGCACAGCGCGGCAGGTGGCGCCATTCGGCGTCAATGTGAACAACATGCTGCCGGGGATCCACGCGACGGATCGGGCGATCCAGCTTGATGGGGGCGTGTCGCAGAAGGAAGGCATCTCGATAGAAGAGGCCAAGACCCGGCGCGAGGCGACGATTCCGGCGCGGCGCTATGGGACGCGGGCCGAGTTCGGGGCGATGTGCGCGTTCCTGTGCTCGGAACATGCGGGGTTCATCGTGGGGCAGAATATCCTGTGCGACGGGGGCGGCACGAACGCGACGATCTGAGGGTGGTTGCAAGGCTGCAACCGGGGGTTAAGTATTTGATTAAAAGTATTTTTCAGATTCTTATTAACCCAATGTTAACCCGCGAAACCGGGGAGGCATCGCTGTGGCAGAACGGTTTTCGCTGAAGGATCACCTGTTCAACGCAGAGACAATCGGGCAGTTGGCGGGGGAGTTCGCGACCCTGCCCGGGTTCGAGGCGGAGGCGTTCGCGGCGGAGGTTGTGGGCGGGTTTGAAGGCCGGGAATTGCTGGAGCGGCTGGAGTGGATCGCGGATTGCCTGGAGCCGCGATTGGCCTCGGACTTCCCGACCATGGCCGATCAGCTTGAGACGGCAATGCCGGAGCGGCTGGACCCGAGCTTGCGCGATGACGATTTCGGGCAGTTCATCCATGCGGTGCCGGGGATTCTGGCGGTGCGGCACGGGTTGGAGGCGCATCGGGAGCGGGCGCTGGACCTGTTGGAGGCGGCGACGCAGCGGTTTTCGATGGAGTTCTACATAAGGCCGTTTCTGAACCGTTGGACGGTGGAAACGCTGGCGCGGCTGTCCGACTGGGCGGAGCACGGGAATTACCATGTGCGGCGGCTGGTGAGTGAGGGGACGCGACCGCGCCTGCCCTGGGCGAAGAACGTCAGGATTGCACCGCTTGCACCGCTGCCGCTTCTGTCGAAACTGCATGCGGACCCGACGCGCTACGTGACGCGGTCGGTCGCCAATCACATGAATGATCTGAGCCGGATTGATGCGGATGCGGTTCTTGGGACCTTGGCCGAATGGAAGGCGGAGGCGCGGCAGGACGCGGCCGAATTGCACTGGATGACGAGCCACGCGCTGCGGACGTTGGTCAAACAGGGCGACGCGCGGGCGATGGCGATGCTGGGCTATGCGGCGGAGGCGCAGGTCACGGTTGACCGCTTGGTGATGGTGCCAGAACGGCCCGCGATCGGCGACAGGGTGGTGGTGGAAATCGCCTTGAGCGCAGCGGTGGAGACGCCGGTTCTGGTGGATTATGCCATCGGTTTTTTGCGGCCCTCGGGCAAGGTGAGCGACAAGGTGTTCAAGGTGAAACAAGGCGTGGTGACGCCCGGCGAGCCATTGGTGTTGCGGAAAACGCAGGTGTTCAAAGGAGATGCGACGACCTATGCGCTGGTGGCCGGCCCGCATGTTTTGTCGTTGATGGTCAATGGGGTTGTGCGGGAAAGGTTGGGGTTTGAGTTGCGGCGGTAGCACGGCTTTGCCCCAGCGCAATCAGAAGGTTTTTCTTGAAACAGGGATTTGGAACCCGCACCCTCGGTGGAAAGGCGTATTGGGATTTCGGGCAGTTTCCATATTCGTGTTCTTGAAAGGTGTCTTGATGTTCCGTTTGATCCGTTACTTTTGTCTTTCTCTTTTTTTTCTGAGTGCCGTGGCGCAGGCTCAATCTCTTCGGGATGTCTTTACCAATCTCGCAGATGGGACGCCGGTTCCGAATTCGCCCACGTCGACGCTTATCATGGGCGGCATTACGGACCGTCTCACGACCGAATCCAGCGAGCTCTCGATCAGTGCCCAGGACCGTGTGACACTCACGGGGCTGCTTTCGCGCGCGGCAACGCGTGCAGCTGTTGGAGGAAGCTATTCGGACCCGGACCTGTCGCAAAGTGTCGGCGATCAGATTTCCGGGATGCAGCTTTATGCGGCGTCTGGAGAATTGGCCTTCCAAAGCGTGGGTTGTGGTGATGTCGCCTCTGAACTGCTTTGACGGATCGCGGGAAATGTTCGGAATGCGTCTGAAGCCGCTGGTGAGGGGCGGTTCGTTCAATCCTGTCAGCGGCAGTTTTCGCGGCAACAATGTAGCTGTCTTCTCCAGATTGCGTCTTCCGTGTTCCCTAACCTGGAGAATTCAGAATACAGCAGGGACACGATTTACAATCTCATTCAGAGCAACCCGTTTCTGGGGCTGATGGTACCCATGCAATGCGGTATCGTGAATTACTGAAGCTTGGCGTCGATTTTCCAGATCGGACAGCCTTTGTATGAACCGGCTCTGGTCGCATGGAAGGGCGGGCGCGCGAGCGTCGCATCCGGCAACGGAATACCGCGCTTTATGCCCTCTTCGATACATGGCGTGATCCAAGCGGTGCGGACCCTTGGCCCCACCGTGCGAACCTGCTAGCCCCGTGTCCGATTGAAACACTCGGATAAGCCCGCGCGATGACTGCCCCTCGCCTGCAGATCGAACATGCCTGCGCCCATTTCGATGGGCGTGAGGTTGTGTGCGGTGTCGACCTGACGGTGCGCGCGGGGGAGATCTTGTGCCTGTTGGGGCCGTCGGGCTGCGGGAAATCGACGACGCTGCGCCTGATCGCGGGGATCGAGCGGCAAAGTCGGGGGCGCATTCTGGCCGATGGGGAGGTCCTGTCGGATGACAACGTGCATCTGCCGCCCGAGGCGCGGGGGGTTGGCTTGATCTTTCAGGATTTCGCGCTGTTTCCGCATCTGTCGGTGGCGCAGAATGTGGGATTCGGCCTGCGCCGGGGCGGGGCGGAGACGAAAAAGCGTGTTGAGGCGCTTTTGGAGCGGGTGGACCTTGCGGGATATGGAGACAAGGCGCCGCATATGTTGTCGGGGGGCGAGCAGCAGCGCGTGGCACTGGCGCGGGCCTTGGCGCCGCGGCCGCGGATCATGTTGATGGACGAGCCGTTTTCCGGCCTCGATAACCGGTTGAGGGACGGCATCCGCGACGAGACGCTGGCGCTTCTGAAGGAGGAAGGGACGGCGGTGGTTCTGGTCACGCATGAGCCCGAGGAGGCGATGCGGATGGCCGATCAGATCGCGCTGATGCGCGACGGCGGCGTGGTGCAGACCGGTGCGCCCTACAATATATACACCTCGCCCTGCGACAAGGATGCCGCCGCATTTTTCAGCGATATCAACGTGATATCGGGCGAGGTTCACGGGGCATTGATCGACACGGCCTTCGGTCAGTTCCTGGCGCCTGGGGTTCCGGATGGCGGCGCGGTCGAGATCGTGTTCCGCCCGCAGCATGTGAAGATCGACTTCGACCGGGGCGGGCGCGGCCCGAACCCGACGCCACAGGACGGCGTTCCGGCGCGCGGCGTGGTGCAGCGCGCGCGTTTCATGGGGCACGAGAGCCTCGTGGAGTTCCGCATGGATTTCGACGGATCGATGCTGAAGGCCACGGTTCCCAACGTTTTTCTGCCGAAACCGGGTACGGCGTTGTGGCTGACGATCCGCAGGGACCGGTGTTTTGTGTTTCCAAACCGGGATTGAGGCCCGGCAAATGCGTTTTTGGGCTTTGATCTGACGGCCCGAGACCATACCTATGCAGGGGAATTCGAGACAGAGGTGCGCCGCGCTGCCATATTTGTGCGCGGCCCAGAGGGAGAAAAGCAATGCTCAACAATATCGGACCGGCTGGTCTTATCCTGATCGCGGTTGTGGTTCTGGTGCTGTTTGGCCGGGGCAAGATCGCGGGCCTGATGGGCGAAGTGGGCAAGGGCATCACGGCGTTCAAGGACGGTGTGAAGTCGCCGGACCCTGATCAGGTCGAGGATGCGACGGAGACCGCAGACGCCGCCGCCGCCCGGGATGTGACGCCCGAGGAGCGCCGCGAGCGTGACAACGCCTGAGGCGCACGGTTGCGGTGGGTCGCCTGATGCATCCGTGCGGTGCGGGGCAGGCTGCCGTGCGACAGACGGCGAGGGGTAGGGCGGATGCCTGACATCGGAATGATGGAGATGCTGGTCATAGGGATCGTGGCGTTGATCGTCGTCGGTCCCAAGGACCTGCCGAAAATGTTCCGCAAGCTGGGGCAGATGACGGGTCGTGTGCGCGGCATGGCGAAGGAGTTTTCCAACGCGATGAACGAGGCCGCCGACGAGACCGGCATGACACAGATGAACCGCGATTTGCGCGCGGCGTCGAAGTTCACCAACCCCAAGTCAATGGCCAAGGACATGATGGGGGATGTCATGGACGACATTGATCCGTCGAAGTTCGAGGAAGGCTCTGCGACCCGCGCGGTTGCCGAGAAGAAGGCCGCGGCGCAGGCGGCGACGAAAGAGCGGATCGCGGCAATGAAGGCCGAACGCGCGGCGGAGGCCTCGGACGAGCCGGAAGAGCCTGCCGCGCCCGAGTTCACAGCCGATGCAGATGCGCCGGAGGGGCCCGTGAAGGTGATCAAGCCTGTCGATCCCGGCCCTGCAGAAATTGAGCCCGCCGCACAGACGGAGCGGTCATGAGTGACGCGTCGAACACCCCCGAAGACGGCATTGACGACAGCTCCGCCCCGCTGATCGAACATCTTGCGGAGTTGCGCACGCGCCTGATCCGGTCGGTCATGGCTTTTGTCGTGGGCATCGTGGTGATGTTTGTGGTGGCGGAGCCTGCGTATAATTTCATCCTTGAGCCACTGCGCTCGATCCTCGAGGCGCGGGGCCTGCCGACGCAGATCGTCTACAACGCGCCGCAGGAGTATTTCTTTGTCTTGGTGCGCATCTCGATCATCCTGGGCTTTGCGGTGTCGTTTCCGGTGATCGCGCATCAGCTGTGGCGGTTCGTGGCGCCGGGGCTCTATAAATCGGAAAAGAACGCGTTCTTGCCGTTCATTTTCGCCTCGCCGTTCCTGTTCATTCTGGGCGCATCGTTCGCGCATTTCGTGGTGACGCCGCTTGCGATGAACTTCTTCATCGGGTTTTCTGACGCGATCCCGGCGATGACCGCGTTCCTGACGGGCCAGGACTACACGCCGTCGGCGAACAGTCAGGAGTTGGAGACCGTGTTTCTTGGCACGGCGAAAGATTCGCTGGACCTGTCGTTGAAGTTCATCTTCGCCTTTGGCCTGTGCTTCCAACTTCCGGTGGTTCTGACCCTGATGGGTAAGGCCGGGTTGGTGAGTGCCGAGGGCCTGGGCAACGTGCGCAAATGGGCCGTGGTGGGCATCCTGACGCTGGCCGCGTTGGTGACGCCGCCTGATGTGATCACGCAGGTGATCCTGTTTGTGGTGGTATACGGCCTCTACGAGATTTCCATCCAGCTTGTGCGCTGGGTGGAGCATGCACGGACCAAGCGGCTGCGCGAAGAAGGCATTCTGGGCGAGGACGAAGAACTTTGAGCGAGGCTGCCTTTGAGAGGCAGGCGCTGGAACGGATCGCGGCGGCCTTGGAGCGGTTGCGCCCGGCTCCTGCAACGGCTCCCGATTGGGCGTCGGCGCGCGCCTTTGTCTGGCACGCGGACCCCGATGGGTTGGAGCCGATCCGCGATGTGAACCGGGTGCCTCTGGACCTGCTGCACGGAATTGACCGGGCGCGGGATACGCTGATCGCCAACACCCGACAATTTGCCGAAGGCCTGCCGGCCAATAACGCGCTTTTGTGGGGCGCGCGGGGCATGGGCAAATCGTCGCTGGTGAAGGCGGTGCATGGGGCGTTGTCGGAGGATCATGCGGACTTGAAGCTGGTGGAGATCCAGCGCGAAGATCTGCCGTCGATCGGCCGGTTGCTGACCCTGCTGCGCGGGGCGGATGTGCGGGTGATCCTGTATTGCGATGACCTGTCGTTTTCGCACGACGATCAGCATTACAAGAGCCTGAAGGCGGTGCTGGATGGTGGCGTGACGGGGCGGCCCGAGAATGTGGTGTTCTATGCCACGTCGAACCGGCGCCACCTGATGCCGCGCGACATGATCGAGAATGAACGCGGATCGGCGATCAACCCGTCGGAGGCGGTCGAGGAAAAGGTCTCTCTGTCGGATCGGTTCGGGCTTTGGCTTGGCTTCCATGCCTGCGACCAGGAGGCCTATCTGACGATGATCCGGGGCTATTGCGATGCCTATGGTGTGACGATTTCCGACGCGGATCTGCGCGCCGAAGCCGTGGAATGGCAGGCGACACGCGGGTCGCGCTCGGGCCGGGTGGCGTGGCAATATTTCACCGATTTGGCAGGACGGCGGGGCGTCGCGCTGAGATAGGCTTGCCGCTCCTTCGGCCTCACGGCCGTCCTCGCAAGTGTGGCGGGTGAGGGGCGCGGATAAGCGCGCGGTGCGCTGCGCGGCCGGCCGTTTCTTGCATTTGTTTGGAACAAAAATGGGGGGCTTGCCCGAATTGGCGGGGGCCTTGTGGCTTTGGCGATTGGGCGTCTGCGCGGAGGGGCAGGCGGTCCGACGGACAGTTGGCGGATTTAGCGGGTGGCGGCGCGGACGGATTGCAGGAGCAGTTCGGTGTCTGTGTCATCGGAGAGCGGTGTTTGTGCGGGCGTGGTGCCAGGGCCCGATGTTGGCGTCGCGGAGGATGTCCGGGCGGGTGCGGCGTTCGACCGGGTCAGTGTCGGGGCCAGATGTGCGGCTTGCGCGGCCTCCATCACCGACAGCGCGCGTTTGTCCATCATGCGGCGCCACGCCGCCGGCACGGTCGCGATGATCGCCATGACGGGCATCGAGAACGGCAGCGTCGGGGCCGTGGCCCGAGGGTCGAGCCGATCATACGGGCGGTCGGGGTGCATGTGGTGCTCGGAATGGGCGGGCGCGTTCATCATCAGGTAAGAGGAGAAGCCCGAAGGGGCGTTCCAGCTGTGGTGGGCGGCGACGGGTTCGGTGCGGCCATTGGGCAGGATCAGGCGTTGCAGCCCGTAGTGTTGCACGTAGTCCGACATCAGGATCTGCGCCCCGGTCAGGACCCAGAGCAAGACGAGCGGGACAAATCCGGCGAGGCCCGCGTTGGTGATGATTACGACGGCGGTTACAAGCGCGCCGCCGAGCCAGAGCCAGTAGGGATTGGTGATGTGATTGGGTCCCCGGCCCTTGTGTTCCAGCCTGTCCACCTCTGCGATGATCCCGGCCTCGAAGGTGCCGCGCCAGGCGCGGGGCAGGTAGGCCCAGAAGCTTTCGCCGGGGCGCGGGGTGCTGGGGTCTTGTTCGGTGCCGACGTGGCGGTGGTGGACCAGGCGGTGGGCGGAGACGTGGTGTCCGAAGCCCACGGTGGTGTAGACCGCCGCGCCGAGGGCCTTGAGAGCGGTGTTGTGGCGGTGGATCAACTCATGCGCGTTGGGGTGACTGACCTGTCCGAAGAAGCTGGCCGTGGCGAAGAGGAGCGCGAGGGTCTGGCCAAGGCTCAGGGTGCCCGAGGTCACCGCGGCGCAGGTCGAGATCAGGAGCAGCATGTGGCCGAGGGCCAGTCCGACGGACAGCGCGTCGGACCAGGGCTGTGTGTCTTCATTTGAGGCGGGCGCGGTTGGTGGGGCCAGCAATCTGTCGGCCAGCGCGGCCACAAGCGTCAGCCACGCCAGCGCGATCCAGGCGAACCCGCCCCAAGCCGTGCCCGCGAGGATCAGCAGGGCCAGCGGCGGTAGGGTGACGGCGGCGTAACGGGCGATGACGGGCATCGAAGCGGTCCTTTGGTCGGAAGCGGTTGCGCGCGGATGCGCGTAGCATGGCAATCGGGCAAAAGAATGGCGGTTTTCGCGGCTCTTTCCAAGCGCGTCCGGGGGTATTAGGTGGGTTGGGTCAGGCCAAAGGTGGGTTCTCATGTCCTTTTTCCGGAAATTGAAGGATCGGATGTTCAAATCCTCGTCGAAACTCGATGAGGGGTTGGATGCGATCATTGAAGAGGGCGCGGTAGAGGCCGCCGAGGAGGACGCGGCGGAAGAGATCTTGCACGCGCAGGAGGCTGTGGCAGGGGTTTCTGAGCCTGAGCCTGAGCCTGAGCCTGAGCCTGAGCCTGAGCCTGAGCCTGAGCCTGAGCCTGAGCCTGAGCCTGAGCCTGAGCCTGAGCCTGAGCCTGAGCCTGAGCCTGAGCCTGAGCCTGAGCCGGTTGCGCCGCCGCAGCCGGTGGAGCTTCCGCAGCCGCCGGTTGTGCCGGAGCAATCGCCAGAGCCGGAGCCAGACCCCGCGCCGGTTGAGCGGCCTGTGCCGGTGGAGCCTATACCCGCGCCTGCGCCGGTTGAGATCCCTGCGCCCGAGCCTGAGCGTCCATCCGATCCGGCTCCGGTCGAATTGCCGAAGATGGAGGCCGTTGCCCCGGCGCTGACCGAAGTGGCCCCGGCGAAGAAAACCGGATTGTTGGGGCGGTTGATGGGCCGCACGTCCGAGCCGCGCCGGGCGTTGGATGATGACATGTTGGAGCAGTTGGAAGAACTGCTGATCACGTCTGATATGGGCGTTGATATTGCCTTGCGCGTGACGTCGAACATGGCCGAGGGCCGATATGGCAAACTGATGTCTGCGCGCGAAATCAAGGCGTTGCTCGCCGAAGAGGTCGCGCGGGTGATGGAGCCTGTGGCACGTCCGTTGCCGATTTATCCCAAGACGCCGCAGGTGGTTTTGGTGGTCGGCGTGAACGGGTCGGGCAAGACCACGACGATCGGCAAGCTCGCCAGCCAGTTCAAGGCGGCGGGCAAAAGCGTGGTGATCGCGGCGGGCGACACATTCCGGGCCGCGGCGGTGGAACAGCTTCAGGTCTGGGGCGAGCGCGCCGGCGTGCCGGTTTTGACCGCGCCCGAAGGGTCGGACCCGGCGGCGCTGGCATTCGATGCAATGGGCAAGGCCGAGGCCGAAGGCGCGGACCTGTTGATGATCGACACGGCCGGGCGGCTGCAGAACCGCGCCGACCTCATGGAAGAGCTTGGTAAAATCGTGCGGGTGATCCGCAAGAAAGACCCCGACGCGCCGCATAACACGCTGCTGGTTCTGGACGCGACGACGGGGCAAAACGCGCTGAGCCAAGTGGAACTTTTTGGTAAGATGGCTGATGTATCAGGGCTGGTGATGACCAAGCTCGACGGGACAGCGAAAGGCGGTGTGCTTGTGGCTTTGGCCGACAAGTTCGGCCTGCCGATTCACGCGATAGGGGTTGGGGAGCAGATTGATGATTTGCAACCTTTTGACCCGCAGGATTTCGCAGATGCCCTAGTTGGGTTTGATCGAACCTAACATTCATCCACACGCTTCTGTGGATAACTTTCGGAGGCTTTTCATGCGCCAATTCTTACTCGCAGCCGGGATTCTTGCGGCATATGTCCCATCGGTTCAGGCCTTTGAGGTTGCCGAATGCGGTGAAATCGAAAGCCAGATCTACACGCTTCTGAATGCGGAATTCGGTTGGGACGTGACGCAATCGCCCACATCGACGGCCGAGGCGTTTGCCGATGGTTGCGCGGTGAGCAACCTTGACCTCCATGTGCAGGATATCGGGGTGCACTACACCATCGGTTCGGCGCGCATGATTGCGGGAGAGGCGATGGATTGGGTGCGCGGCGACGTGGTATTGCCGGGCGAGGCCGCGCTCGTGATCGAGGATGTGGCGCTCAACGAAGACTTCGGCGTGCCAGCGGATTTGGCGTATCTGAGCGATGTTTCGGCTCAGGTGATCACGCTGAACACCCGTTGGGACGGGGTCGAGCAGACGCTGGACATCGAAGCGCTGCGTATTGATCTGGGTGATGACAATGTCGTAACGGTCGAGATGAACGGGCAGGCGCGCGATTGGCAGCCCTACGTGATGCGGGCCGAGGATTTCGGGTTGACCCGGCTTGGCCTTGCGGTGTCGTTCAACGGGTTGTTCGAGCAGGCCATCGCCCCCCCGATCGAAGCCAATGGCACCGCACTGACACCGGAATCGGCGCAGTTTCTCTCTGCCATGGCGTTCGGATTGATGGCAAATGTGCCGCCGACACTGCTGCCTATGCAATCGCAGGAGGCGATTGTCGACTTCCTCGCCACGATCCCAAACCCGCGCGGCGATTTGAGCCTGGTGTTGCGCAATGAGGAACCGTTCTCGCCGGAGCAGATCGCGCAAGACGTGATCGGTGGCCAATCGCTTTTGGAGGCGGTGCCCGAAGCGCTTACGCTGGATGCCGACTGGGCGCCGGCGCAGTAACGAGCGGCCTGAATGTGAGCGCATGGATCCAGAGTATCGAAGGTACGCCGACCGGCGCGACCGTTGCCCTGATCCTTGCGCTTATGGCGGCGGTTCTGCACGCGGCGTTCGGCGCACTGCAGAAAGGGCGGCACGACCCACTTTTGGCGCGCGGCGTGATCGACATCAGCTATGCACTGATGGCGGCCCCTTTTGCGTTTTTCGTCGTGCCGTGGCCCGAGCCGCATATGTGGTTGATATTCATCGGTGTTTTCTTCATCCACGCGGGTTACAAATGGGCGGTTCTCTTGAGCTTCCGGCGGGGCGCCTTCACGGTGGTCTACCCGGTGATGCGAGGCACGGGGCCGCTTTTCACGGTGATCGGCGCATGGCTGATCTTCGACGAGACATTCACCGGCGTGCAATGGTTGGGGGTTCTGGTGCTTCTGGCGGGGCTTTACGGGCTCGCGGCCTACAACATGGCGCGGGTCACGGTGGCGCGCGATACATTGGTCGCAGCGCTGGGATTTGCGATGCTGACGGGGCTGTTTGTCGCGGTCTATACGACGTTCGACGCCTACGGCATTCGCGCGACGGCCGATCCATTCACGTTTCTGGCGTGGTTTTTCTTCATCGACGGGTTGCTGTTCCCATGCCTTGCGCTGCGGTTCTACTTGCGGATGGAGGAGCGCCCGCCACTGGCCCCCTTGGCGCTGCGTGGCGTGGCGGGCGGCTTGATCGCGCCGTTTTCCTTTGGCGCGGTGATGCTGGCCACGCGGCTCGATCAGGTCGGCGAAGCGGCGGTGTTGCGCGAAACCTCGACGATCTTCGCGGCGCTGATCGGCTGGTTGTTCCTGCGCGAGACGGTGGGTCCGGCGCGCGTCGCCCTTATGGCCTTGATCGCAGCGGGCGCGGTGATAGTTGAGGTGGGCGGGTAACCCGCGCGCCCGGCCTTTCGGGGCGCGCGCACAACAGCGCGAGTCGAGATGCGGGTGCCGGTTTGCGTGGCCCGTCGCGTGACAAGGAAAACGACGATGGCCGAAGAACGCGCGATTAATCCCTGGCTGAAGAACGGTCTCGAACTTGGGCCGCCGATCCTGTTTTTCATCGCTTATCTGCGGTTGGAGGATACGACCGTCACGGTCGGCGGGACGGAGTATGACGGCTTCATCATCGCCACGGCGGCGTTTGTGCCGATCTTGCTGGCGACGACGGCGATCCTGTGGAAATTGACCGGGGTTATCTCGCGAATTCAGGTGTTTACCGCGATCCTGGTGGTGTTCTTCGGGGCGCTGACCGTGTGGTTCAACGACCCGCAATTCTTCAAGATGAAGACGACGATCGTCTATGCGTTCTTTGCAGTTATGTTGGGGATCGGTTTGGCGCGCGGCCAATCCTACCTGAAGTTTCTGATGGGCGACCGGCTACCAATGGCGGACGAGGGTTGGATGATCATGACCAAGCGGCTGGCGCTGGCGTTCGTTGCGATGGGCGTGGCCAACGAGGTGATCTGGCGCACCCAAAGCGACCGGTTCTGGGTCACGTTCGAGACTTTCGTGCTGCCCGCGTTCCTGTTCGTCGTCTTCATGTCGCAGGCCCCGCTGATCGAGCGGTTCAGCCTCGAGGAGGATTCTGTCAGCGACCGGGACGAGTCGGACGACGCGCCGGGCCCGTCTTCCTGAGCGATTTGCCGGGTTTCGCGGCACCGGCCGCCGGTTTCTTTCGGCGGGGTTTGGCCTCCGCATGGCCTTCGGTGGCGGCCTCAAGGCCCAGTTGGTCGCGCAGCACGCGGGGGCGGACTTCCTCGACTTCACCGGCTTTGATCTGCGCGAGGCGAAACGGCCCATAGGAGATCCGGATCAGGCGGTTCACCTCCATCCCGATCTCGGACATGGCGCGGCGGATCTCGCGGTTTTTTCCTTCACGCAGGCCGACGGTGACCCAGGCATTCGCGCCCTGTTGGCGATCCAGCGTGATGTCCATCGGCTGAAACCGCTCGCCCTCGGCCACGATCCCCTTGCGCAGGGCGGTAAAATCCTCGTCCTTAGGCGCGCCCTTGATCCGCACGCGGTATTTGCGCACCCAGCCGGTGGAGGGCAGTTCCAGCTTGCGTTTGATCCCGCCATCATTGGTCAACAGCAGCAGCCCCTCGGAGGTCAGATCGAGTCGCCCGACGCTCATCACCCGCGGCATGGTTTCGGGGAGGGCGTCGAACACGGTCTTGCGGCCCTTTTCGTCGGCGGTCGTCGTCACGAGGCCGCTTGGCTTATGATAAAGCCACAGGCGCGGGCGCTCGATCTCGGGCAAGGGCGCGCCGTCGACCAACACCTTGTCGCGCTCGGTGATGTTGAGCGCCGGGCTGTCGATAACCTGGCCGTTGACCGATACGCGACCCTCGCCGATCATGCGCTCGGCCTCCCGGCGCGAGGCCACGCCCGCGCGGCTCAGAACTTTTGCGATACGATCTCCGTCCATGGCGTTGGCCTACAGGTTTGACAGGCCGCGCGAAAGCGGCAATGGCTGCGCGCCATGAGCCAATTCACCGATTTCATGCCCGACGCCCTGATCGAGGCCCGTGCCGCCGCCGCACGCGGAGAGGTCCCGGTGGGCGCGGTGGTGGTCAAGGACGGGCAGGTCATCGCGCGCGCGGGCAACCGGATGCGCGCCTTGCGCGACCCCACGGCCCATGCCGAGATGCTGGCGATCCGCGCGGCTTGCGCGGCGTTGAAAACCGAACGTTTGGCGGGATGCGCGCTTTGGGTGACCCTAGAGCCATGCCCGGCCTGTGCCGGTGCCATTGCGGCCGCCCGCCTGGAAAAACTCTACTACGCCGCCTCCGATCCCAAATCCGGCGGTGTGGCTCAGGGCCCGCGCGTGTTCGATCACCCTCAGGCGCACCATCGCCCTGACATCTACGCGGGCCTGCACGAGGCCGAGGCCGCGGGCCTTCTCAAAGCCTTCTTCAACGCGCGCCGGTAGCCCTTTCATCTTGCCCAAAAAACCTCCGCCGGAGGCATCCGGCCTTGGCCAAGCCGACCAGTCGTCGCCATATCTTGGGTCGATCAAAACGCGCGGAGGGCCTGTAAGCCGGATTCTGTCCAACCGAGGGTCTCCCCTCGGAATAGATGACCATTCCTCTCGACGACCCGTTGCCGGGCCGTTCCAGCTGCCAACCCGGACCGCGGGGTGAAGCCCCCATCATGCGGTCCCTATTCGGCATTGCTCCCGGTGGGGCTTGCCATGCGAGCCCTGTTGCCAAGGCCCCGGTGGGCCTTACCCCACCGTTTCACCATCGACACGCATGCGTGCCTGTCTGTTCTCTGTGGCGCTTTCCGTCGGATTGCTCCGCCCGGGCGTTACCCGGCACCGTCTCTTCAGGGAGTCCGGACTTTCCTCGGCACGGCGTTGGCTTTGCAAACCCGTGTCAGCCGTGGTGGTGCCTTTTCAAAGAAAAGGTCACGAGACCGGCCCCTTGGATCATGTCAAAGCAAACAGCGCACCGCGGCCATCCAGCCCTCCGCGCGAGGCCCGCTTACGCCGCCATGCCACGCCGTTCAACCCCCATAGCGCCGCGCCAGATCGGCTATCACTGCGCAGTCCAGCGTGTTTTCGTCTTGAAAACGCGCGGGTCCGGCAGTTGGGTTCTGACGGCGTGCCGTCAGGTTCCGACGAGAGGGCGCCCGTATCGCCGCGCCAGATCGGCCATCACGGCGCAGTCCCTCCCATCCAATGGCCCCCGCGCCCACGGGCGGAAGCGCATACGCATGACGTCGAGCAACAGCTCGTCCCCCATCTCTCCATATCCAAACGCGGTCGCATCACGTCGAAACGCCTCTGCATCCGCGACGTCGCCCGATGCCTCGGACCAGACTGCAAGCCCCTGCCGCGCCAAACGTTTCCAATCGAACCGCCGCCCGGGGTCGATTTTGCGGCCCGGAGCCATGTCGGAATGGCCAATGACCCCCTCTGGCGCGATCCGGTGATCTGCGAGGAGCGCAGCGAGGAGCGATTGAAGCGCCGCCATCAAAGGTTCGGAAAACGGTGTTGCGCCGTCATTGTCGAGTTCGATCCCGATGGAGCGCGAATTCACATCGCCCGCCCCGCGCCAGCTGCCTTGACCTGCGTGCCAGGCGCGCAATGCGGGATCGACCAGCTCGAACACATGCCCGTCGCGCCCAATCAGGTAATGGGCGGAGACCTCGCGCGCGGGGTCGCACAGCGCCCGCGCCGCGCCGGCGCAATCGGTCATGGCGGTGTAATGAAGCACGACAAGTTCGGGCCGCAGACCATCGCGCCTGTCCCCGAAATTCGGGCTTCTTATGGAGCGATCAATTCCCAGTTTCGGTGGAAATCTGAAGCGGGTCGCCGAGCACGTCCGTGACCGGAGCGGGTGCGACAGCGGGAGCGGTCCCGTTGGCCGCCGCAGCATCCGAGCGATAGCCCGCAGGGTCAAACCCGCAGACAAAGCCGTCTCCATCGGGGTCGAGGCCCATCGGATCGCGTTCCGGTCCGCCTTCACGCAGGAACGCGTCCTGAGCGAGGTCGCGGCTTTCGAACCTCCCGCAATCGGAGGCGTTGTTGCGGCGAAACGGGTTGCGACGCCATTGCCGGTCGCCGGGCGCATGGGAGGTGCGGATCGCAAACGCGGCCACACGCGGGATGATCGGCGGCGGCAGAACGTCAGAGGCCTGCTGCGGCTGGATGTTGTCAAAGACGCCACCGGTGGGGGTGTCGGCCTGTTCGGCTTCGGCAATTGCGCCGGCCGCGATGCCTTCGATCGAGCTGGGGTCAAACGCGCCGGTTGCGCCTTGCGGTGCTGCGCCTTGATCAAAAGGCGTGGCCGAGATCTGCCCGTCCGTGCCCGGGGGCGGGCTGCCCACGGAGCCCAGTCCGCTGTCCTGTTGCAGGCCCGGGGAGACATCATTGGGCGTGCTGGCGCAGGCGGACAATGCCAAGAGGGCAACGGCCATAAGGGGTTTTGTCAGGGTCACGGTTTTCAACTCTCGCGCTTGATGTTGCCCGTGCCTACCACCAACGGGCAGGCTTTTCCACAAAGCCTGCCGCCTGCTCCAGCGCATAGGCGGTGTTCAGCAGATCGCCCTCTTCCCAAGGTCGTCCGATGAGCTGCAGACCAAGGGGCAGGCCATTGCGGTCGAGACCGGTTGGCACGGCCACGCCGGGCAGGCCGGCGAGGTTCACGGTCACGGTAAACACGTCGTTGAGGTACATCTGCACCGGGTCGGCGACCTCCTGGCCCAATTCGAACGCGGCGGAGGGCGTGGCGGGGGTCAGGATCGCGTCGATGCCATCGGCGAAGACCTGATCGAAGTCGCGTTTGATCAGGGCGCGAACCCGGCGGGCACGGTTGTAATAGGCATCGTAGAAGCCCGCCGAAAGCACGTAGGTGCCAATCATGACGCGGCGTTTGACCTCGGGCCCAAAGCCTTCGGCGCGGGTCTTTTCATACATCTCGGTGATGCCGTCGCCGGGTGCCATTTCGGCGCGGTAGCCGAAGCGCACGCCGTCATAGCGCGCGAGGTTGGACGAGGCCTCCGCCGGTGCGATCACGTAATAAGTGGGCAGCGCGTATTTGGTATGCGGCAGGGAGATGTCGCGGATCTCGGCGCCCGCATCGCGCAGCATCGCGGTGCCCTTGGCCCAGAGCGTTTCGATCTCGTCGGGCATGCCGTCCATGCGGTATTCTTTCGGAATACCAATGACTTTGCCCTTGATGTCGCCGGTCAACATGGCCTCGAAATCGGGCACTGGCACGTCGGCGGAGGTGCTGTCTTTGGCGTCGTGGCCCATCATCGCGGCGCCCATGATGGCGGCGTCGCGCACGGTTTTGGTCATCGGCCCGGCCTGGTCCAGCGAGGAGGCGAAGGCCACGATGCCCCAGCGCGAGCAGCGCCCGTATGTGGGTTTGAGGCCCACAGTGCCAGTGAAGGCGGCGGGTTGGCGGATCGAGCCGCCGGTGTCGGTGCCGGTCGCGGCCAGGCACAGGTCGGCGGCCACGGCGGAGGCGGACCCGCCCGAAGACCCGCCCGGCGTCAGCGCGGCGTCGGAATTGCCCGCGCGCCAGGGGTTCACGGCGTTGCCGTAGACCGAGGTCTCGTTGCTGGAGCCCATGGCGAATTCGTCCATGTTCAGCTTGCCAAGCATGACGGCGCCTGCGTCGCGCAACTGGCCCGAGACGGTCGATTCGTACTCCGGCTTGAAGCCTTCGAGGATCTTTGAGGCGGCCTGAGACGGCACCCCTTCGGTGCAGAACAGATCCTTGATGCCGACGGGAATGCCGCACATGTCGGGCGCGTCGCCGGCTTTGATCCGGGCATCGGCGGCCGTTGCGCGTTCCATCGCGAGCTCCGGCGTTTTGTGGGCAAAGGCCCCCAACGCATCGGCCGCGTCGATCGCCGACAGGCAGGCTTGGGTCAGCTCGACCGAGCTGACGTCGCCCTTGCGCAGCGCGTCGCGCGCCTCGGCGATGGTGAGTTTGTTGAGATCGGGCATTATTCGACCACCTTGGGAACCGAGAAAAAGCCTTCGCGCGCGTCGGGGGCATTGGCCAGAACACGTGCCGCCTGATTGCCGTCGGTGACAACATCCTTGCGCCGTTTCAGGCGTTGCGGCGTGACCGAAACCATCGGCTCGATGCCGTCGACATCGACCTCTTCGAGCTGTTCGATGAAGCCGAGGATGGCGTTGAATTCCTGGGCGAGGGCCGGAAGATCGGCCTCTTCGACCTTGATCCGGGCGAGTTTCGCAACCTTGGCGGCGGTGGCGGTGTCGATGGACATGGCGCGGTGGTATCCTTTGTCAGATCGGCCCGGGTTTAGCGGGGCGCGGCAGGGGCTTCAAGCGCGCTTGCGTGATGGCCGCCTGGCGCTAGGCTGCAGGAAGCGAAATCGGGAGGATGTGCGATGCGATATACATGGTTGGGCCATGCCGGGGTGCGGTTGGAGATCGGGGGCGAGGTGTTGCTGATCGACCCGTGGCTTGAGGGCAATCCGGTATTCCCGGCTGATCGGCGGGCAGAGGCTCTGGCCGGGGCAACGGCGATCCTGGTGACGCATGGACACGGCGATCACACCGGCGGGGTTGTGGAACTGGCCCGGGAATTGGGCGTGCCGATCTATGGGATCTACGATCTGATGTCGTATTGGGGCGAGGCGCACGGGATCGACGTCCTGGGCTTCAACAAGGGCGGCACGGTGCAGATTGGCGCGGTGGCCGTGACGATGGTGCACGCGGTGCATTCCTCGTCCGTCGGGGGGGCGGATGGCCCCGTCTATGCGGGTGGTGAGGCGGGGTATATGATCGAAGGCGAGGGGCGCGTGGTCTATGTCTCGGGCGACACGGATGTGATGGCCGACATGTCGGTGTTGCAGGATCTGCACGGGCCCGAGATCGGCATCCTGTGTGCGGGCGGGCATTTCACGATGGATATGAAACGCGCGGCTTATGCGGCGTCAAAACTGTTCCGGTTCCAGACGGTGATCCCGGTGCATTACAAGACGTTCCCATTGTTGGAGCAATCGGCGGAACCGCTGCGCGCCGCGCTGCCCGGGGTGCGGGTGCTGGACCCGGATGTGATGGAGGCGGTGGAGTTGTAAGGATGTGGGGGCAGAGCGGTGATCCTTGGGGGCCAGCCCCCAAACCCCCGAGGTATTTGGAAAGCAAAGAGGGGGCGGCCCGCGCGGTGAGAGGGCTGCGCGGGCCGCAGGCGATCCGGGCGGCTCAGAGCGCGCGGATCATCTCGACCGCCGGGAAGCTGATGCCGGGGCGCAGCAGGATGTCGATCTCGCCGCGCCGCTGGAAGCCGAGCGCGGTGTAAAACGGCTCGGCCGTGCGGGTCGATTGGCACATCATCCAGCGCACGCCCGAGGCCCGCGCCGCGGCGAAGCTCCGCTGTAGGATCGCGCGCGCAAGGCCGCGCCGCGTGGCATCGGGGCGGGTGACGACGTGGCGGATATGGCCCACATCGCGTGGGCCGACACCGCCCTGCGGCGCGCCGTGGGTCCAGCCGCCTGCGGCCAGCGCGCGGCCGTCGTCGCCTTCGGCCATGTAGTAGGAGCCGCAGCGCAGCAGGTCGGGGCGGGCGCGGGTGATGAGCGGCAGGCAAGTGACCAGGGTCGAGGGTTTGTAATCGGGCTTCAGCAATACCGGGTAGGACGCCGCGAGAAGCGCGTCGATGGCGGGCAGATCGCCCGCGCTGGTGGCTCTGATGACGATGTCTTCAACCATGGCCCTGTCCTCCTGTGTGTTGGGCCGACCTGCGCTTTGGGGTGCGCGCAGGACAAAGAAAAAGGCCGCGTCGATTGCTCGGCGCGGCCTTTTGTCGGGTCTTTGGAAGGGGGGATCTTACTTGATCTTGCCTTCCTTGTATTCGACATGCTTGCGCGCCACGGGGTCGTACTTTCGTACGACCATCTTCTCGGTCATCGTGCGTGCGTTTTTCTTGGTCACGTAGAAGTGGCCCGTGCCCGCGGACGAGTTGAGGCGGATCTTGATCGTGGTTGGCTTCGCCATGGTCGGGCTCCTGCAAGGTCGGGGCGGGCGGCCCCGCTGTCCGGGATTTGCCGCGCTCGCGCGTGTTCTGGTAGAGACGCGCCTTTTACCGGGGCTGTTGTCCGAGTCAACACCTCAAATCAAACCCGCAAAGATCGAGGCCGTGATCCCGGCTGTGGCCATGAGTGGCAGGACTGCCAAAAGGTCCCATTTGCGCCACAGCAGCAGGATGGCTGCGAGGGCCGACAGCGCCAGCGCCACCGGATCGAAGGCTTCGGGAGCGAAGGTGCCGGCGTCGAACCAGACGTTGAGGGCGAACCACACCGACAGGTTCGCGATCACGCCCACAACCGCCGCCGTGATGCCGTTCAGCGCCCCGGTCAGGCGCGGGCGCGTGGCGACCCACTCCACGTAGGGCGCGCCGGCGAAGATCCACAGAAAGCAGGGCACGAAGGTGACCCAAAGGGTGATGATTGCGGCGGTGAACCCCATGCCCCAGCCGCCGGCCTGCGCGCCCGCCAGAAAGCCCACGAATTGCGTCACAAGGATCAGCGGGCCGGGGGTGGTTTCGGCGAGGCCGAGCGCGTCGATCATCTGGTCCGTGGTGAGCCAGCCGTAGCCCTGCACGACCTCCTGGACCATGTAGGCCAGCACCGCGTAGGCACCGCCAAAGGTGACGAGCGCGAGCGTCGCGAAGAACAGGGCGATGTCGGAAAGGAGGTCCGGGGCGAAGAGCCAAAGGCCGAGGAGCGGGGCGAGCCAGAATGTGGCCCAGAGCACGATCGTGCCGAGCGTCCGGGTTGGCGAGGTGGTCAGGGGCGGGGCCTGTTGCGGCGCGCCGCGCAAGGCCAACGCGCCGATCAACGCGGCGGCGAGGATGATCAGCGGGAATGGCACGGACAGGGCGAAGATCGCCACGAAGGCGGCCAGTGCGAGCGCGTAGGCGACCGGGCGGGTCAGGGCCCGGCGCGACAGTTTCAACAGCGCCTGAATGACAATCACGATCACGGTGGCCTTGATCCCGAGAAACGCCGCCGCGACCCAAGACACACTGCCGTAAGTGGCATAAGCACTGGCCAGTGCGAGGATCACCACCGCGCCGGGCAGCACGAAGAGGAGCCCGGCGATGAGCCCGCCGCGTGTGCCGTGCAGTCGCCAGCCCGCATAAGTGGCCAGTTGCATCGCCTCGGGCCCGGGCAGCAGCATGCAGAAGCTGAGCGCGTTGAGGTATTGCCGCTCGGTCAGCCAGGGGCGGTCCTCGACCAGTTCCTTGTGCATCAGCGCGATCTGGGCCGCAGGGCCACCGAAGCTGAGCAGGCCGATGCGTCCGAAGACACGGGTCAGGTCTGAGACTGTGGGGCCGGTCATGGGCGCGCCTCCTGCGCGGTTGGATCATGGGCCTCTTGTGCGACGCTTTCATGACGCAGCACGCCCCGAAAGGCGAGATCAAAGGTCGGGACGCGCGCCGTTTGCGGGGATGCCCCGCTGTCCAAGTCGTTGGAACCGCACGGCTTCGACCAACGAAAAAGGGCCGGGGAAATCCCCGGCCCTCTTGGTATCGCGCGGGTGGGCGCGTTATTCTTGCTGACCCATGAACATCAGCAGGAACTGGAACATGTTCAAGAAGCTGATGTAGAGGCTCAGCGCGCCGTCGACGGCAGCTTTTTCCAGCCATTCCACATCGCCGTGCTGTGCGTGGGCCACGTAGGTGGCCTTGATTTCCTGCGTGTAGTAGGCGGTCAGGCCGGCAAAGATCAGGATGCCGATGGCCGAGATGGCGAACATCATGGCTGGCGATTGCAGGAAGAGGTTGATCACCATCGCCACCAGAAGGCCGATCACGCCCATCACGAGGAAGGTGCCCATGCCGGACAGGTCTTTCTTCGTGGTGTAGCCCCAGAGGCTGAGGCCCGCGAAGGCGATGGCAGTCACGAGGAACGTCTGCACGATCGAGAAGCTGGTGAACACGATGAAGATCGAGCTCATCGACAGGCCCATCGCAGCGGCGAAGGCGAAGAAGCCAAACGACACCGCTGCGGCCGAGCCGCGACGCATCAATGCGCCCCAGCCGAACAGCAGGAAGGCGAGCGGTGCGAACATGATCACCCAGCGCAGCGGCGAGGTGTAGATCGCAGCACCCATACCGGTCAGCATGGTGCCATTGGCCAGTTGCACGGTGGCTTGGCTCGGGTCGGTCGTTGTCGCCAGTACCGAGATGGCCCATGCGGCAGCGGCCGTGATGAGCATGCCGAGGGACATCGTCCCGTAGACTTTGTTCATGTGGGCGCGCAGGCCCGCGTCGATCTCCGCGGCGGAGGTCGCGATGCCTTGGGCGCGCATCGTCTGATATTCAGCCATTTGGTCCTCCAAACATTGGGTAAGGCCCGAATTTCGGACCTCTCGCATGTGAATATCGGTGAGGTGGCGGGTTTTTTCAAGCAAACGACCCCTATGGTAACCATAAGGGTCGATAGTTTTTAGCTATTGGATGAGGTCAAAGCCGCCAAGCGCTCGGCGCATCCCAGATCGGGCGGCCGACTTCACGGCGCACCTCGGCGCCGCTCAGGCCGACGTCACACCGCATATGCGCATCGAGGCGATTTAAGTGCTGGCGCTGGCGCCAGACCGCGATCATGCGCCGGAAGACGGACAGGCGGACCTTGGGGGCGGACGGCACGCTGCTGGTGACGTTGGGGAGGGACAGGGGGAGATCGGCCATGGGTCTTCCTTTCAGATTTGTGACGAAATATCCATTTCGCATTCCGTTATGTGATGTATGGACCGGCCCAATTCATTTTGATAGTGAATGATTGTGAAGATTTACATCACAAGGATTGATGAATGCCCCGAAATCTCGATCTGACCGCATTGCGCGCCTTTGTGGCGGTTGTGGACGCGGGCGGGGTCACCAAGGCCTCGGGTTTTCTGAACCTCACGCAATCCGCAGTGTCGATGCAGCTCAAGCGGTTGGAAGAAGCGTTGGATGTGGCGCTGTTCAACCGCGCCGAACGCAAGCTGAACCTGACCGGCGCGGGCGAGCAGATGCTCAGTTACGCGCGCCGGATGCTGGAGCTGAACGACGAGGTGTTGGGCCGCCTGACGGCCAAGGAATACGAGGGCACGATATCGCTTGGGGTGCCGCATGACGTCGTCTACCCCGCGATCCCCGAGGTGCTGCAACGATTCAACACCGCTTTTCCCCGGATGCGGGTGCAATTGTTGTCGATGGGCACGATCAACCTCAAGGCGGCCTTTGCGCGGGCCGAGGTGGATGTGATCCTGACCACCGAAGAGGACGTCGACCGGGGCGGCGAGACGCTTCTGGAGCGACCGATGGTCTGGGTTGGGGCGCAGAACGGGCAGATGTGGCGGCAGCGCCCGCTGCCACTTGCCCTGGAGGATGCGTGCATCTTTCGCGGGCCCGCCTTGTCGGCGCTGGATGCGGCGGGAATATCCTGGGAGCTGGCGGTGGAGGCGGATTCGATCCGCACCGTCGAGGCCACGGTCAGCGCCGATTTGGCCGTGCATGCGATCATCGAGGGTACGGAATCGCCCTATGCCGAGAAGATCGAGCATGGCGGCGCGTTGCCCGCGCTGCCGCGCATCCAGATCAACATGTACCGCACGGAGTTGAAACGCAGCGAGCCGCTGGATGCGCTGGTCGGGTTTCTGCGGCAGGCCTATCGCGCGATGTGACCCGCCAGGGCGGCGTGGCCTCTCAGATCGTCACGACGACCTTGCCCGAGACCTTGCGCTGCCGCAGCAGGTCCATGGCTTCGCCGGCCTGCTCCAACGGGCGCGTCGCGCCGATATGGGGCTTGAGTGCGCCGTCGCGGTACATGTCCATCAGCTGTCCCAGGCTTTTGGCCAGTCGTTCGGGCGCCCATCGCAAATACCCGCCCCAATAGAAACCTATGGCGTCAATGTTCTTGACCAGCAGGTGATTGGCCGGGATCTGCGGGATGTCGCCGCTGGCAAAGCCGATCACGACAAGCCGCCCACCGGGGTTTGTGGCGCGCATCGCGGCCTTGAACCCGTCTCCGCCGACTGCGTCATAGACCACGTCTGCACCGCCAAGGGCCTTCACCTCGGCGCGGATATCGGCGGTCTCGCTGTCGAGCACATGGGCCGCGCCCGCGGCTTTGGCCACGGCCAGTTTCTCGGGGCCGCGCGCCACGGCGATAACCTCCGCCCCCATGGCGGTCCCCAACTCCACCGCCGTGAGGCCCACACCGCCCGCAGCCCCCAGAACCAGCAGCCGTTCGCCGGGTTTGAGATGCGCGCGGTCGGTCAGCGCGAGGTGCGACGTGCCATAGGCCACAATGAAGCCGGCGGCATGGTCAAAAGGCATCTCGTCTGGGATCACGACGCAGCGCTCTGCCGCGAACACGCCCGCGTCGGCCAATCCACCCGCGCCCTCAAAGACCGCGACACGGGCGCCCACGGGCGGGTGGCTGACGCCTTCACCCAAGGCCTCAACCGTGCCCGCGATTTCCATGCCAAGCGTAAACGGCAGGGCGGGCGTGTCCTGATAGGTGCCCTTTGCCATCAAAAGATCGGCAAAGTTCAACCCGCAGGCCTTGATGCGGATTTTCACCTGTCCAGGGCCCGGCGCGGGCTCGGAGATTTCGGTCACCTCGGGGGCAACCCCATGATCTGACACCACAAATGCACGCATGCTCTCGCCCTCCACCGGCTTGACTTGCCTTGGCCTAGCGCGTCCGCTGCGCCCTGGCCAGAGGATGCGCGCGCGAGACGGGCGATAAAATACTCAACCTGTCATTGAATAGCTTGGGCAGTACACTACCATGGCGTCAAGGCAATGCAGCGTTCAGACCGCGGCGTTGAGGACGATAAGCGATGAAGTGACGGGCGACCGGTTTCAAAGTGGGAGGGAGGCATCTTATGAAGCACCCGATAGACGTCCATGTGGGCAAGCGCATTCGCCATCGCCGTTGGATGGTGGGCATGACCCAGCAGCAGCTCGCCGGCCATGTCGGCATCAAGTTCCAACAGATCCAGAAATACGAGACGGGCATGAACCGCGTTTCGGCCTCGCGGCTTTGGGACATTTCCGCGGCTCTGTCGGTTCCGGTGGCCTATTTCTTCGAAGGGATCGAGGGGGAGGTCGCGGAAAAAGCGCCCGCAACCACAGTCGAGGGCGTGCCCGGCGATCTTCTGGCCGACAAGGAGGCGCTCGAATTGGTGCGGTCCTACTACGCGATCCCCGAGAACCAGCGCCGCCGCCTGTTCGATCTGGCGCGCGTGTTGTCCGATTCTGCGGCGGCCTGAGCCGCACAGCCGGACGTGACTTGACGTGGCCCCCGGCCCGGTGCACCCCGAGATGCAACCGGACCGGGACCGCGCTATGACTGATCTTACCCCCGAACTTCAGGCCGAGCTTGTGGCCTGCGCCCACGCGATGGCAGATGCCGCACGCAGAGCGATCTTGCCGCATTTTCGCGGGACTGCTTTGAACACGGTCTCGAAAGAGGTCGACCGTTACGACCCCGTCACAGTCGCCGACCGGGCCGCCGAGGCCGCGATGCGCGCCGTATTGGCGCAGGTGCGCCCGGACGACGCGATCCTCGGCGAAGAGGAGGGCGCGCAGGACGGCACCACGGGCCTGACCTGGGTGCTTGACCCGATCGACGGCACGCGGGGTTTTGTGTCCGGCACGCCGACATGGGGGGTTCTGATTTCGCTCAACACGGCTGACGGCCCGGTCTATGGCATCATCGACCAGCCCTACATCGGCGAGCGTTTCGAAGGCGGCTTCGGTCGGGCGCAATTGGCCGGCCCGCAAGGTGCGCGCGCTCTGGCCGTGGCTCCGTCGTCCGCCCTGGCCGAGGCGACGTTATTCACCACCTTCCCCGAGGTCGGAACCCCGCAGGACCGCACCGGATTCGAGGCGGTGCGCGATGCCGTGAAACTGGTCCGCTATGGCTGCGATTGCTACGCCTATGCGTTGCTTGCGGCGGGTCAGATCGACCTGGTGATCGAGGCGGGGCTGAACGCCTACGACATTGCCGCGCCCATCGCGGTGATCGAAGCGGCGGGCGGGATTGTCACAGATTGGGACGGCGGGCCGGTACACGAGGGCGGACGGGCGCTCGCGGCGGCTTCGCCCGCGCTGCACGCCGAGGCAATGGCGTTGTTGAAAGGCGCGCTCCATGGGTGAGGTCGTGCTGAAGAATGTGGGCCTTGCGTTGACGATGAATGACGCGGGCGACGAATGGCGCGATACTGATATCCTTTTGAAAAACCGGCAGATTGCTGCCGTGGGTCCGGGCTTGTCTGCGCCCGAGAGCCTTGATTGCAGCGGCTGTCTTGTGACGCCGGGTCTGGTGAACACCCATCATCATCTTTACCAAACCCTGACCCGTGCCGTGCCGGGCGCGCAGGACGCAGCGCTATTTGGATGGCTGCAAACGCTGTACCCGATCTGGGCGCGGTTCACGCCCGATCATATGCGCACGTCGGCGGTCGTGGGCCTCGCGGAATTGGCGCTTTCGGGCTGCACGACGTCATCCGATCACCTTTATCTATACCCCAACGGCGCGCGGCTCGACGATACGATTGATGCCGCCGCCGAAGTCGGCTTGCGGTTCCATCCGACGCGCGGCGCGATGTCCATCGGTGTGTCCGACGGTGGCTTGCCGCCCGACACGCTGGTCGAAAACGAAGCCGCGATCCTGGACGATTGTATCCGGGTGATCGACGCTTTTCACGATCCTTCACCGGCCTCCATGTGCCGCGTCGGGGTCGCGCCATGTTCGCCCTTTTCGGTGAGCCGCGAGTTGATGCGCGACGCGGCGCTACTCGCGCGGGATAAGGGGGTGATGCTGCACACCCATCTTGCGGAAAACGATGAAGATATTTCCTATTCGCTCGAAAAGTTCGGCTGTCGGCCCGGGGAATATGCGCAAGATCTCGGGTGGGTGGGCGATGATGTGTGGCATGCCCATTGCGTCAAGCTCGACGGGGTCGAAATTGATCTGTTCGCGCGCTCCGGCACGGGTGTTGCGCATTGCCCGTGTTCCAATTGCCGCCTCGCGTCGGGCATCGCGCCGGTGCGGGCAATGCGGGATGCGGGCGTGAAAGTCGGCCTTGGTGTGGATGGCTCGGCCTCCAACGATGCGGGCTCACTGATCGACGAGGCGCGCCAGACCTTGCTTTTGCAACGGGTGGCCTCGGGTCCGCAGGCCATGTCGGCGCGCGAAGCCTTGCGCATCGCGACACGCGGCGGCGCGGAGGTTTTGGGACGAGGCGCAGAGCTTGGGCAGATCATGCCGGGGTTCCGCGCGGATTTGGCGATCTGGGATATGCGCGGGGTCGCGGCGGCGGGCAGTTGGGACATGGCAGCACTTCTGCTGGCGGGCCCGCGGCAGGTGCGGGACCTGTTTGTTGAAGGCCGCCGCGTGGTGGCGGATGGACAGATTGCAACCACCGACCTGATCCCCCACCTTGAGGAACAGCGGCGCTTGGCGCGAGAGCTTGCCGACTGAGTGAGTTTCGAAAATCCTACATGGAATAACTGCAATCGATGCCGATGCATCCTCAGAATTCCGCTTTTCGAACTCTGTCCAAAACTTATCCCCAGATTTGCTCACACGCCCGGTATGGCCCGAAGTCCGCCCTCTTGCCGTAGACTCCGCACTCAGGCATCTTGTGCGCAATCGAGCAAACAAGGGATCACGACAGATGAAGATCCGGGCAATTGCCGCAATGGCAACCATTGGGCTGGCTTTGGCCGCCTGCACCCCAACCGTTCCCAGCCGTGGCACAAGCGACGCGCCACAGCGCCTGACCTTCGGCCAAAGTGTTGATATCGCCGCCGTCGGTGCGCGGGTGTCTGCGCTTCGGGCGCAAAATGGGCTGACCCGCCCTCTGGCGCATTCCGCACCGCTTCAGGCCGCGGCTCAGGCGCATGCCGATGACATGGCGCGCACTGGCAATTTCAGCCACACGGGCTCCAATGGTTCAACGCTGACGACGCGCACGCGGGCGGCCAGTTACAACGCCTGTTTCGCAGCGGAAAACATCGCCGCCGGGCAGGGCAGCGTGCAGCAGGTGTTCGTCGATTGGATGAATTCGCGCGGGCACCGTCGCAACATCCTCGCCCCACAGGCCACGCAATTCGGCTTCGCGCGGAGCGGTCCCTACTATGTTCTGGTTCTTGGCCGCAGCTGCTGAGCGATGGCGCGCGATTGGCTGATGCCGATCCCCAGCAGGATGATCCCGAGCGCCCAGAAAAGCTGCGCGGGCAATGTCTCGCCCATCAGGGTCACACCAAAGATTACCGCCCAAAGCGGGACCATGTAGCTGGTCAGCGACATGAACAGCGACCCTGCGGTGGTGATCACGCGCACGCGGATAATTGCCGCCAATCCGGTCGGCAGAAGCGCAACGTAAAGTAGCGCCCACAAGGCATCCCACCGTGTCAGGACCGGCGCGCCCTCGATCACGATCGCCAATGGCACCAGCGCCAGCGCTCCGATCACCATGCTGGCGGAGGCAAAGGCCACCGGCGGGATCGGCGGCGCACGACGGGTCACGACGGAGCCCACCGCATAGCACGCCGCCGCCCCCACGCAGGCCAAGCGCCCGGCCAGGGTGCCGTCGCCAAACGCGCCCGGCCCCATCAGCACCATCAACCCGACGAACCCGAGGATCACGCCGATGATCCGGCGCGGGCCGATCCCCTCGTCCGGTGAGAACAGCGCGACCAGCGGCAACACCAAAAGCGGAACCGATCCCATCGCCACACCCGCAAAGGCCGACGGCACTTGCGTCAGGCCCCAGCTGAGCAAGGCGAAGGGCAAAGCTGTTGCAACCAAACCCATAAACGTCACGACGGCCCAAGCATGCCGGCCCTTGATCGTGCCAAGCCCCTGGCACATCAGCGCGCCCACCGGCAGCAGGATCAATGCGGCCAACCCAACGCGTCCGGCCGTGATCCACCACGGCGTCAGCCCCGTCAGCGCGGTGGCCACGCCCATGAATGCCGTGCCCCAGATGATCCCGAGCGCCACGATCAGACCCCAGTTCAACACCCCCGGCGCGGTGGGCGACGCGCTCATGCTTCGGGTGTCCGACGATGTGTGCGGGGATGCGTAGGGGCGATCATTGGCCAGATGTGGCGTGCCCGGCCCGAGGGGTCAACCAATCGTCTGTGGAACGAAAGGCTGGTTTGCGCGTTGGATGTTGAGAACCGCAACAACCGGAGAATGACAATGGAAACCTGGTATTTCCTCGCAGGGCTGTTCCTGTTCACAATGGTAGCCTTCCTCCTTTGGGCCACGCTCAGCAAGAAGCGCGTCGAAGACCGCCTAGATGATCCCGATGCACCAAAATCGTCGTTGGCCAAGGATGGACCGGGCCCGAACCCCGTCACCGCGCCACGCCGCTAACCGGTCGCGCAAACACGAAAAAGGCGCGCCCCCTCCTCCCAAAAGGGGCGCGCCCAAGAACCGTGGTCGCTCGACCGTCAGTTCTTTGATTTGTCGACCATTTTCCCGTCGGAAATCCACGGCATCATCGCACGCAGTTTTTCGCCAACTTCTTCGATCTGGTGCGCGTCATTCATGCGGCGCGTGCCCTTGAAGAATGGCTGACCCACCTGATTTTCGGCCATGAAATCACGCACAAATTTACCGGTCTGGATGTCGGTCAGGATCGCCTTCATCTCCTTCTTGGTCTGCTCATAGGGCAGCACGCGCGGGCCGGAAACGTATTCGCCGTACTCGGCGGTGTTGGAGATGGAGTAGTTCATGTTGGCGATGCCGCCTTCGTAGATCAGATCCACGATCAGCTTCACCTCGTGCAAGCATTCGAAATAGGCCATCTCGGGCGCATACCCCGCCTCGACCAGCGTTTCAAAGCCCATGCGGATGAGTTCCACAAGGCCGCCGCAGAGCACGGCCTGTTCCCCGAAGAGGTCGGTCTCGCATTCTTCGCGGAAGTTGGTTTCGATGATGCCCGAGCGCCCGCCGCCGATGGCCGAGCAGTAGGACAGGCCAATCTCAAGCGCACGGCCCGAGGCGTCGTTGTTCACGGCCACAAGGCAGGGGACGCCGCCGCCTTTGGTGTATTCTCCGCGCACCGTGTGGCCGGGGCCCTTGGGCGCCATCATAATGACATCAACGCCGGGCTTGGGCTCGATCAGGCCGAAATGCACGTTCAACCCGTGGGCAAAGGCGATCGCCGCGCCGTTTTTAAGATTGTCGTGGACGTATTTCTTGTAGGTTTCGGCCTGCAATTCGTCGGGCATGGTGAACATGATCAGGTCGGCCCAAGCGGCGGCCTCGGCGATGCCCATGACCTTGAGGCCCTCGCCTTCGGCCTTCGCGGCGCTGGCCGAGCCGTCACGCAGCGCGACAACCACGTTCTTAGCGCCCGAGTCGCGCAGGTTCAGCGCATGGGCGTGACCCTGGCTGCCGTAGCCAAGGATCGCCACGTTCATGTCCTTGATCAGGTTCACATCGCAATCGCGATCATAGTAAACGCGCATGTCTTTCTCCCTGTGGGTTAAATCTTTGACGGATATGTGGCGGATTGGCTGTGTGAAGTCTCCGTTTGAATTTGCATCAGCGCTCGGCTATTGGAGAAAATCATGTGCAAAATGCGAAATATTTGACTATTCATGCTCGACGACAGCGACCGACGGCTCCTTCGCCACCTTCAGGCGGACCCTGCGCAACCCATCGGAGCGCTGGCCGAAGTCGCGCGCCTGCCACTGGCCACGGCCTACAAACGGCTGGAAAAACTGTACGCCACCGGCGTTCTGCGCGGCCAACATGCGGTGATCGACTGGCAGGCGCTCGGCTATTCGGTCGAAGTCAGCTTGCGCATCACGCTCGACAAAACACGCGCGCAGGCCTTCGATGAATTCATTGCCGCCGCCCGCGACGTGCCCGAGATCATCGAAATCCAGACCTTTCTGGGCCGTGTCGACGCGCGCCTGAAAATCATCGCCCGCGACTTGGCCGAGTACCAGCAGATCTACCGCAACAATATCCTGACCCTGCCTCACATCGCCGATATCGAGGCGCTGATGCAGGTCGCCACGATCAAGAATAGCCAGGCACTCCCGCTGTGACCCCCGACGCCACCGACCTCGCCATTCTCCGGCATCTTGCCCGCGATGCGACACTCAAAGCGTCCGAGATCGGTCGCCGTGTGGGCCTCAGCCAGCCAGCCACGTGGCGCCGCATTCAACGCCTGACCGAAGCCGGCATCCTCGCCGGCCGCCGCCTCGACCTCGATGCCGAGAAGCTCGGCTTCGGCGTGACCGTTTTTCTGGGCGTTAAACTGTCCGCCAAATCCCGCACCAACCTTGAGGATTTCGAGCGCGCCATCACCGCCATTCCCGAGGTGCAGACGGTTGAACATGTCCTTGGCCTTTACGATTACCGCCTTCGCGTCACCGCCCGCGATTTGCCGGATTTCGAACGCGTCCTGCGCCGCCGCATCATGACCCTGCCAAGCGTCGGAAACGTGGAGGCCAACGTGCTTTTGTCCGAGGAACAACGCCCCGGACCGTTGTAGGCTGCGCCGCAACGCCTTATCCCTGAAGGCGGATTGGAGGACCTACCCATGAATGCGCTTTTGCCCGATATCGATCCCGATGGCCTGCTGGAATATTCCGTCGTCTTCACCGACCGGTCGCTCAACTCCATGAGCCAGGCCTTTCAGGGCGTGATGACCGACATCTCCGCGATGTTGAAACAGGTCTACAATGCCGATGCGGTCGCCCTGATCCCCGGCGGCGGGACCTTCGGGATGGAGGCCGTGGCCCGCCAATTCGCGCAGGACACCGACGTTTTGGTGGTGCGCAATGGCTGGTTCAGCTTCCGCTGGTCGCAAATCCTCGATGCAGGCGGGTTTGCGGGCGAGGTGACGGTGATGAAGGCGCGCCAGACCGGCAATGCGGCGACGTCACCCTTCGCGCCCGCGCCGATCGACGAGGCGACGCAGAAAATCCGCGAGACCAAACCTGGCATCGTGTTCGCGCCGCATGTGGAAACCTCGGCCGGTGTGATCCTGCCTGACGCCTACATCACCGCATTGGCGGCGGCGGCCCATGAGGTCGGCGCGCTGATGGTGCTCGATTGCATCGCCTCGGGCTGCGCCTGGGTCGATATGCGGGCCACGGGTGTTGATGTGCTGATCTCCGCGCCGCAAAAGGGCTGGTCGGCGCAGCCCTGCGCGGGGCTGGTGATGATGTCCGACCGCGCCGTTGCGCGGATGGAAGACACCCAATCCAACAGCTTCGCAGGCGATCTGAAGGGCTGGCACAAGATCATGCAGGCCTATGAGAACGGCGGCCATGCCTACCACGCGACACTGCCGACCGATGCGCTTCGGGTGTTCCGCGACACGATGGTGGAAACCCGCGAATTCGGCTTTGACAAGCTGAAGGATGCGCAATGGGCGTTGGGCGACGGCGTGAGGTCGATGTTGGCCCGGAAAGGCGTTCAATCGGTGGCAGCCGATGGGTTCGGCGCGCCCGGCGTGGTGGTGAGCTACACGGACGATCCGGCGATCAAATCGGGCGCAGCCTTCGCCGCCCACGGCATGCAGATCGCGGCGGGGGTGCCGCTACAGGTGGATGAACCTGAGGGCTTCATGACCTTCCGCCTGGGCCTTTTCGGCCTCGACAAACTCTACGATGTCGACGCCGCGCTGGAGCGGCTCAAGACCGTCATCGACAAGGTCTTCGCGTAGCATCAGAGCAAGCGTCCCGCGCCCGCCCCTCTTTGCTTTTCAAGTACCTCGGGGGTTTGGGGGCTGGCCCCCAAAAGGCGTGCCCCCAAACCGGGGTCCTAATTGAATGTGCCCATGCCCGCCCGCATCAACATGCGCCGCACCGGCGTTGCGCCATGCAAAAGCCCCAGCGCGCGCATCCTCAGGTCGCGCAGCGGCTGAATGCCCGTCATCGACGCGCGGTTGAGCGCATCGACACCAGCGACCCGCGCCGTCACCTCCGGCAGGCGCGCGCGGTTGTAGCGCGCCAACACTTCCGCCGTGCCCGGGTCCGCGCGATGGGCTTCGGCCTGATCCAGCAGCGCCTCGATATCCCCAAGGCTCATGTTGAGGCCTTGGGCCCCGATGGGCGGCACCACATGGGCGGCCTCGGCCACCAATGCGGTGCGTTCCGCCATCATGGAGGTGGCGCGCTGGCTGATGATCGGCCAGATCGTGCGGCGCGAGGCCAGCCGAAGCGGGCCATATAGATGCGCGGAACGGGCCGTCATCTCGGCCTCGAATGCGGTCTCGGGCAGGGCGGCCAAGCGTTGCGCTTGTGCGCCGGTTTCCATCCAGACCACCGCCGAGCAAGGCTGTCCGTCGTGGTCGGGAAGCGGGACGAGGGTGAAGGGCCCGCCGGTGCGGTGAATCTCGGTCGAGATGTTGTTGTGCGGTGCATCGTGGGTGACCGCGAAGGCCAGCGCCTTCTGCCCATAGCGCGTCGTGTGGACATCGAGACCCACCGCCGCGCGCGCCGGAGAGGCACGGCCATCGGCGGCGACCACCAGTTTCGTGCGCAGGCGGGTGCCGTCCTGCAGGCGCACCAACGCCTCGCCTTGCCGCGTCAGGATATGGGCGGTGCCGGTGCCGGGGCGGAACATGGCGTTGGGCAGGGATGCGAGATGGGCGACCATTTCGCGGCGCAGAAGCCAGTTCGGCAGGTTCCATCCAAAGGGGCCGTCCGAGATGTCGGAGGCGTCGAAATCATGGCTGGCGCGCGCGACCGGATCAGGCCCGCCCGCATCGACGATGCGCATGACCTGCAGGGGCGTGGCATGCTTCGCGAAGCGGTCCCACAGGCTGATCCGTTCCAGAAAGGCACGACCCGGTTGCAGGATCGCGGTGGTGCGCAGGTCGGCGCCCGCGGCCTCACGTTCGGTTACGGGCGGGGCAGGGTCGGCGCAGAGCGTGGTGAAACCCGCTTGCGCGAAGGCGATGGTTGCGACCAGCCCGGCCACGCCGCCGCCAGAGACGAAAATGTCGATATCTTGCAAATCACTCATGCATCGCAAGGTAGGCGCGGCGGGCGTGCGGGAAACGTGGCACTCTGTCTCGGGCCGCTTGTGCGTCGTCGCAGGTCAGGGTTCGAGAAAAGGCGCAGGCTGTGTGCCTGCAATGTTTTCCCTCACCCGCCCGCCTTGCGGCGGTCGGGTTCAGGTTGGGGGACGCTGTCCCCGTCGCCGGTGGCGACCCCCCTGGAGTATTTTGAAAACAAGGAAGCGGGCGGGGCTCATGGCAGGGTGTTCAGGAAATGCAGCAGGTCGGCTGTGTGGTGGTGGATGTGGGTTTCGGGCGCAGGGGCGGGGGCCACATGGATCGTGGTCAGCCCCATGGCATGGGGCACGGTGAGGTTGCGGGCTTCGTCTTCGAACATGGCAGCGCGGTTGGGGGTGAGGCCGTCGGCGGCGAAGATCGTCTCGAATGCTGTCGCGGAGGGTTTGGGACGGTAGCCCGCGTGTTCGACACCATAGATCGCATCGAAAAGGCCAGAGAGGCCACGCGCGGCGGTGACCGCCTCGGCATAGGGGGCCGTGCCGTTGGTGTAGATGATCTTGCGTCCCGGAAGGGCGTTGATGGCGGCGGCGAGATCGGGGTCGGGTGACAGGACAGAAAAGTCGATGTCATGGACGGCGACGAGATAGGGGTCCGGATCGACGTCGTGGTTCTGCATCAGGCCCGCCAGCGTGGTGCCGTGTTGGTGGTAGTAGCTATGGCGCAGGTGGTCGGCCTCGGCCCGGTCGACGCCGAGGGCCTGCATCACCCAATCGGTCATGCGGGCGTTGACCTGCGGAAACAGGGCCATGGACGGCGGGTAGAGCGTGTTGTCGAGGTCGAAGACCCAGGTGTCGATATTGGTGAGTTGTGCCATGGGGCGGGGGTAGCGGGCCGCGGGCCGATCGGCAAGGTCTTGGAAGGCAAGCCACTGGACAGGTTGCGCGGCGGTGACGTAGCGTCCGAACCGGAATTGTAAGGAATACGTGACGTGAGTGATGTCAATCAACGAGATGCCTACGCGATGATCCTTGATGCGATTGACGCCGGTATTTATCGGCCCGGTGCGCGCCTGGTGGAGAGCGAACTGGCCGAGCGGTTCGGGGTCAGTCGCACGCCAATCCGCGAGGCCTTGCAACGGCTTGAGACGCAATCGCTTTTGACGCGCGATGGACGGTCGTTGATTGTGGCGTCGCTGGATCACGGGCAGATGGCCGAGCTTTATACCGTGCGGCAGGAATTGGAGGGTCTGGCCGCGCGGCTGGCCGCCAAACATGCCGCCGCGGAGGAGGTTGCGGTGTTGCGTGACATGGTCGAGCAGGACCGCGCGCTTCTGGACGATCCGGAGGCTTTGGCGCGGGCCAACAAGCGCTTTCACCATCAGATCCACCTGGCCTCGCACAACCGCTATCTCGTGCAACAGCTGGACCTTGTGTACCGCTCCATGGCGCTGATGGCGCGCACATCGCTGGCGGTTGCGGGGCGCGGCGAAGATGCCCTGGCGGAACATGCGGCGATTGTCGATGCCATCGCGGAGCATGACGGGGACCGGGCGGCGGACGCGCTAAAGGCGCATCTGTCGACGGCTTTCAAAGTGCGCCTTAAGGAAGAGGCGCAGGGACACTGACGGGCGCTTACTGTGCGGCGTGAAGTTGACGATCCGCGGTGCCGATCTGATCCTCGCCGATGGCTTCGGAGCCGCCGAACGCGCCGTGGGTTGTTTTGGCCCAGAAGAACGGCCGCGCGATGACTTCGGCCAATCCGATCCATGCGGCGACGGTGCCGAACAGGTAATAGGGTTCGACCAGCGCCGTGATCGGGCGCAGGTGGCGCAGGTGCTTGGCGCGGCAGGCATAAAGCGACACGCCGACCGACAGGAGGAGGCCCGCCAACATGCTGGCGCACAGGATCAGATAGGCGGTGGGCGAGAGCACCGCATCGAGCGGGTGCCACAGGCCGAACGCCTTGATGGCGAAGCTCCACAACAGCGGCGCCATCAGGAAGCCGAGCACCGCACCGAGGAATTGCACCTGCAGGCCGAGATATCGTTTCCAGCCCAGATCGCGGCGCAGGGCGCGCGGGTTGCGCATCGCGCTGCCCCAGGTCATCAGGTAGCCCTTCAGCCAGCGCGAGCGTTGCAGGATCCAGGGCCCGACGGCGGCGTTGGCCTCCTCAAAGGTGGTGGTATCGACGATCTCGGTCGCGTAGCCGGCGCGGGCCAGACGCAGGCCAAGTTCTGCATCCTCGGTGACGTTATGGGCATCCCAGGCGCCGACCTCTTCCAACACATTGCGGCGCAGAAACAGGGTCGTCCCACCAAGCGGCACGACTAGGCCGAGGCGCTGAACGCCCGGTAGAAGCACGCGGAACCAGGCGGCATATTCGACGGTGAACATGCGGCTGAGCCAATTGTGACGGGCGTTGTAGTAATCCAGCCGCCCCTGCAGGCAGGCGACGTCGCCGGGCACTTCGGCAAAGCGTTGCACGACGCGGTTGAGCTGATCGGGTTCGGGGCGATCCTCGGCGTCATAAATGCCCACGATATCGCCGCGCGCGTAATTCAGCACATAATTCAAGGCGCGGGGTTTGGTCTGCGGATGTCCGCGCGGCACGATCACGGCGCGCATCCACGGCGGCAGGGCACCCATGCGCAGCGCCGAAATGGTCAGCGGGTCGTCCTCTTCGATGGCCAGCAGGACGTCGAGGCGTTCGAGCGGATAATCCAGGGCGCGCAGCCGATCCACGAGCGCGCCCGCGACTTCGGGTTCGCGGAACAGTGGCACGATGATCGAAACCGTTGGCTTGTGGAGGAAGCGGTTGTCCTGCGCGGCGGTGTCGTTGGCTTGCCCGGCCGCCCGCACGGACGCAATCAGGGAGGCCAGTTTCAGCCCGCTGTTGGCAGCAAAAACCGCGATGACGAGGCCGAAAATCGCCACGGTCAGGACCTGCGGGGCGAGCCACAAGCCGATCAGGGATGTGACGGCGAAGACGAGGGTCGCGCGGCCCAGGACATCACCACGCCAGGTGCGGCACGAATGCTGCGCGGGCGCGCGCCCTTCGGCCTCCCGCGCGAGGCGCGGGCCATAGACGCGGCGTTGAGCTTCGATGATCTGCGCGCGCCCTGCGATGGCGAGAAGCACGCGCGTGTCGGGGGGCAGGGCGCTCCGGATGGCGTCGAGGCGGTCGGGACGGCTGGTTGCGATGACAAGGGCCGAGCCGCTGCGTTGCCAGATCACCGCCTCGTTGGCGATGGCTTGCGGGACCGGAAGTGCCGCTGCAAGGCTTGCGTCGGGTGCGGTGGCGTCAAAATCGGCGAGCCCCACGCCGTAGAGATGGGTCAGCGCCGATAACAGCTCCGCCTCGCTGATGGCGCCTTGGGTCAACAGAACCTGACCAAGCGCCAGGGTGGTGCCGCGTTGCGCGCGTTCGGCGGCGGCGATTTCAGCGGGGGTGACGAGGCCACGCACCTGCAAAAGCGCCACTAGCCGGGGCGTCTCGGTGACCGGGCGATCCGGCTCCGCGTCTGCGGGCAAGTGCGCAAGCGCGCGCGCTTGCATTCCGGCTCGGGCCAAGACCGAGACGACATCCGACCGCATCGGCGGCTTGCGTCCAATGGGGATATCCCCGTCCAAAATACGACCTCTGGATCCACTACATCCTCAGGTTGTCTCATGGGCTCGGTTAACAAAGCGTAAATGGAGTGCGGCAAATCCGCGGGACTTTCCGGGCCGGAGCCGTGCGGCGGGCTCAGGCCGGGGTTTTTGCGTGCGCGCGCACGGCGTCGGCGAAACGCTCGAACAGGTAGAAGCTGTCCTGCGGTCCGGGCGAGGCCTCGGGGTGGTGCTGCACCGAAAAGATCGGCTTGTCGCGGACCGCGATCCCGCAATTGGACCCGTCAAAGAGACTGACATGGGTTTCAAGCACGGCGTCGGGCAGGGTCTGGCTGTCGACGGTGAAGCCGTGGTTCATCGACGTGATCTCGACCTTGCCGCTAGACACCTCCTTGACCGGATGGTTCGCGCCGTGGTGGCCGTGGTTCATTTTGACCGTCGTGGCCCCAAGCGCCAGCGCCAGCATCTGATGGCCGAGGCAAATCCCGAAGGTGGGCAAGCCCGCATCAAGCACGCCCTTGATCATCGGCACGGCATAGTCACCCGTCGCCGCCGGGTCGCCCGGACCGTTGGACAGGAAAACGCCATCGGGCGATTGCGCCAGAACCTCTTCGGCGGTGGCAGTCGCGGGCATCACGGTGACGTCGAGCCCGGCGGAGGCGAGGCAGCGCAGGATGTTGCGTTTCGCCCCGAAATCGAGCGCCACGACCTTGGGCGCGGGGATCGATGGGTCGCGTTTGGTGTAGCCCTCGGGCCAGGCCCACCGCATCTCGTCCCAGCGATACGATTGCGCACAGGTGACCGTTTTGGCGAGGTCGAGGCCTTCAAGCCCGGAAAAGCCGCGCGCGGCGGCGACCATCGCTTCAAGGTCGAAATTGCCTTCGGGATCATGGGACAAGGCGACATGGGGCGCGCCCTGTTGCCGGATCGCGCGGGTCAGCCGCCGCGTGTCGATACCGCCGATGCCAACGCGACCGGTGCGCGCCAGCCAATCGACCAGATGCGCCTGTGCGCGCCAATTCGACGGCTCGGTCACGTCCCATTTCACAACCATGCCCTCGGCCACCGGATCGGCGGTCTCGTCATCTTCCGGTGTGGTGCCGGTGTTGCCGATATGAGGGAAGGTGAAGGTCACGATCTGCCCCGCATAGGACGGGTCGGTCATGATCTCCTGATAGCCGGTCATCGCCGTGTTGAAGCACAGCTCGGCCACCCGCAGACCCGTCGCGCCGAAGCCGCGCCCGTAGAAGATCGTGCCATCGGCAAGGGCAAGGCAGGCGGTGGGGTGGTCATGGGGCATGGGGGCGGCTCCGTTGGTGGCAGGCAAGCGGGCAAACTTTCGGTGGTCTACGGGGGCGTGGCCCGTGGGTCAAGGCGATTGCCCGGCGCACGGCCCGGCGCAGGGCGAGGTGGGTTGCGCGTGTGGGGGGGCAGCCCTATCTAGGCGCCTTCGAGGTATCGGATACGTGAGGGCCCGACCATGGGACTAAGAGCGAAAATCACCGACGGCATCAAGGTCGCGATGCGCGAGAAGGATCAACTGCGCCTGTCCACGCTGCGGCTGATCAATGCCGCCGTGAAGGATCACGACATCGCCGCGCGCGCCAAAGGCAATGCCGAGGGCGTCGACGATGGCGAGGTGCTGGCGATCCTGGCGAAGATGGTCAAGCAGCGTCAGGAAAGCGCGCGCGCCTATGAAGAGGGCGGGCGGCTTGAGCTGGCCGAAAAGGAACAGGCGGAGATCGCGGTGATCGAGGGTTACCTGCCGCGGCAGCTGTCGCAGGCCGAGGCCGAGGCGGCGGTGGAGGCCGCGATTTCCGAGGCCGGTGCCGACAGCATCCGCGACATGGGTCGGGTGATGGGCGCGCTGAAAGGCAAATACGCGGGCCAGATGGATTTCGGCGCCGTCGGCCCGATGGTGAAGGCGCGGCTGAGCTAGTCCGGGTCTGTTTGAAAGATTTGAAAAGGGGCGCGGGCGGTGGCTTGCGCCCCTTCTTCGTGCGGTGTTCGCGCGGCTCAGCGTGTCGTGCCCTGTGTCACGAGGTCGGGTTGGCAAAGCTGCATCGGGCCGCAGAACGTGCCGGGTTCGGGGAAGCTGATGGATGGCAGGTTGACGCTTTGACCCGAGGCCTGTGCGGCGAGGCCAAGGGCGATAAGGGCGGCGAGGGCGATGGGGCGCATGATGTGATCTCCTGATGCGGGTTTGTGCTCAGCAAGATCGGTGTGGCCGTGCGGCGCGGCGCGCCTGGTTTGGAAATCAGTGCAGATTTGCGCGGATCGGCGTGATGTTTTCGGAATCGGCGGGCGCTGCAGCGGCATCGTCGCCGGCGCTGCGGCGGAACTCCGTGGGGCTTTGGCCGGTCTCGGCGCGAAACGCCCGGTTGAACGGCCCGAGCGAGGCGAAGCCCACGTCATAGGCGATCTCCAGCACCGTCTTGCCGCCATGTGCCGGATCGGCCAGCTGCACCTTGGCGTCAGCAATCCGGTGGCGGTTGATGAAGCTTGAAAAATTGCGATGCCCGAGCCCGGAATTGATGGCCCGGCGCAGGCGGTGTTCGGGCACGGCAAGCCGGCGTGCCAGCGCACCGATGGTCAGCCCTTCCTCGCGCCAGATGTCCTCCTCCATCGCGGTCTCGATCCGGGTGATCAACGCCGCGTCAGGGTCTTGCGGTGCGGGTTTCGGGGCCGGAACGCAGGCGCCGCCCTGGGCGTCGGCGTCGGGCCAGAGCGAGACATCGGGGCTGAGAATCCAGAGCGCGAAGGCGAAGGTGACCGCAAAGATACCACCGGATTTCAGCAGGGCCATGACGGTTGTGCCCTCTTCCAGCATCCCGAAGGCCTGCCCCCCGGTTAGAACAAGGCCGAGCCCCGCGATGGCGGCGGCGAAGCCCGGGCGCGCGCGGCATCTGCAGTCCACCAAATCATCGCGGGCGGCCCAGAGGGCGAGCATGAACAGCGCACCATAGAGCGCCATGCCGGAGACGGCGCAGAGCACCGCCAGCGGCGCGTCCGGCGCGATCTGGTGCAGATAGAAAAGCGCCGAGACGACGGAGGCACCGACAAGCCATGGCCAGCGGCGCAGCGGCGGATCAAGGAAGATCGTCACGATCAACCACGTGACGGCATTGGGCGACAGGCTTGAGATCAGGGTCAGGTTCGCCCCAAGTGCCGGGGGCAGGTCGAGCGGCATCAGCGTGGTGTTGAGCAGAAACGCGCTTTCGGTCAGCGCGACCATGGCGAAGGATACGCGCCCCTCCCACCCGATGCGCGCCTGCCGCCATAGCAACAGCGCCAGAAGCATCATCAGCGCAATCGACGCGCCGCGCAGGGAAAGATCGAGAAGGGGCATGGAAAAGCGCATCCTGTCCTGGGTCCGGACGGAAGATAACCGCGATGGCCGCGTTTGGCGCACCGATTTCTCAAAAGTCTGCCGGATTTCAGAAAACGGCGGGGGATCTGCCGGGGCGGATCCGGACAAAGCAGGCGGCGCCGCCGGAAGCGGACCGGTTTGCAGGGGCAAAGCCCCGAAACGGATGCGCGATGTTCCAGATCCCCGCCTGACCTTTCGGCAAGCTGACATAGGGGACATGCAACCGCTGAGGCGTCCGGTTGGTCGACCGACGCCCGTTGTCCCATGGTCCCGTGAAAGAAGTGTTAACCGCGTCGGCCATAACCTGCCGGTTTTGCGCGGCGAAGACGGGGTCGAATCGAACCTGCCGATCCCGGCGCAAAAGGCAATGCAGGTTTTCCTGACTTGGGGACAACGCAGCGCGAGGCACAGGATTGGTGCGCTCTCACGAACAATGCGACCACACTGCGTTTATTTTAACCAAGTCTATTGGAGTGATATGATTATGAACGTTTCGCAATTTGAGCTGATTTTCAAACCGCAATCCCCTGTGCCGCCTGCTGATACGGTGTTGCAGGGCTATTTCCTGAGCATCTCGAACCTGGAAGATGTGGCGTTGTCGTTTCGCCTTGATCTGGTGACATCGTCGGTGCCTGATCCGATGCGGACGCTGTCGGGCAACACCGTGGTGATCGTCGATGTGGCAGGGGTGAACAACGATTTTTCCTTTGAACTTCTGGGCGGACCGGCGGCATCGTCGTTCCGGCTTAATCGGTTGATCACCATTCCGCCGCAGGCCACGGCCAAGGTTGCGATCCTGCCCGATGATCCGTTCCCCTGCCCGGTGGGCGACGGGACGGCCGACCCGGCCGATTACGAGGCACGCGGCTACGTCACCCTACGCCTGCCCGCGTTGTTGAATTTCGACGGCGGGCTTCTGCGGTTCGAGCCGCAGATCGAAAGCGAGGCCAACGTGCTTTTGACGCCGCAGAACCGCGCGACGTATTTCCGTGATGGTGAAACCATCGAAAGCCAGACGCAGGCGGGTCTGCCCTTGGCGTCGGGTTCGGCGTTGAACCAGATCCCGGCGGAAGTCGGCGGCTTTACCATCGGCGATTTCACCACGCGCGTGGATGTGGCCGAATTGCCCAACGAGATCGACCTCGACCGCGCGCCGGAATTGCTGGCGGAGTTGATGGCGGTGGCCGCTGCCTCTGACATCGACACGCGGGCGTTCAACGCGGCGTTGAAGGAGGTGGGGATCGGCATGGCGATCGAGCGCCGCAAGGTCCCCGCGACCGCGCCCACGCCGGCGACGCGCGTCCCCGAAGAGGCCTGAGGCAAATCCCGCGCGCCGTCTGGTCCCTTGGGTCAGGCGGCGCGTAATTCCTTCTCGATCAGGCTTTTCAATTCCACCCGCTCCAGCGGGGTCAGGAACCGGCCCAGTTCCACCTCCCGCGCCCCGCCCGTCAGGGTCAGGTAATTGGGCACCGGCCCGCCTTTGGTGTGCAGCGTCGCGCGGACCCAATAGGGGTTGGCCTCCCAATCCTTGACGCCGTGTTTGGGCTCGACCCGCTCCACCCGGATCAAGTCGTCCCAGACGATCACTTCCTCGTAAAGGTCCATGTCACGCCAGGATCGTTTCAACGCCGCCCAGACGCCCCAGACCGCCGCCACCAGAAACGGCAAGAGCGCCCAGAAGACGGATGTGCCGAGGATGGAAAACAGCGGCACGGAAATCAGCGCCGCGGTCACGCCGATGAACCACACGAAGCCCTCGGGCGTGAGGGATTTGTACGGCGTCAACACAAGGTGCAGGCGCGGGGGGCCTTTGGGGCTCGGGTCAGGGTCGGCAGGGCGGATCGGCATAAGCCTATTGTGTTGCGTCTGCCGCGCAGGGCAAGCGGCAAAACGGTCGCGGGTGGCGGGTTGTGGTGAATGGTCAGTGAGGCGGTGGACGCAAGCGGGCCAACCGCAGGATGGCTCCAATGGCAAAGACAAGGACAAACGCGAAGACCAGTCCGGCTGAGGCCATGGCAAACGTAAGGTCGAGCGAGGACACAAGCGCGACGCCGCCACCGTCTAATTCCACAGCAGCAGTCGAAGCGTTGAATGCTGGCCGAAGGGCGGTCAGCCAGAGCGCGACGCTTTGGACCAGCGCAAAGGTGGTCAACAACACGGCGCCCGTGGTTTTGATCCACGGGCGGGCATGGCGCATCGTGACCACATACATCAGGGTACCCCCCAAGATCATCGCGACGATCCGCAGGATATAGGTGGTGAAGGCTGCGTCGCCCGGATTGGCCAAGGCGGTCAGACAGGCGCTGACCCCGAAGACCGGTAGGGCAACGATCAGCAGAAATTCAAACCAGCGCAAAGGCATCATCCGTCAGCATATCTGCCGGTGTTCTGGTGTCCGGCGGTCCGAATGCACACGCTAGCCTTGGGAAGACCGAATGGAAACGCCCCCTGATTTAGGCTTCTGCGATCCGTCGGATGCGGTTGCGCGTCCAAAGCACAACAAGGCCGAACACCGCCGCCGTCACCCCGATGAACCACACGAAGCCTTTCGGGCATGAGCGATTTGTGCGGCGTCGGCACACGGTGCAGGCGCGGGGTGCGGCCGCGTTACTTGGATCGCCAGCGATGCAGCAAAGCGCGGATTGTCAGCCCCGCAAGGGTCAACAGGGCCGAGACGAACAAGGCGCGGCCGAAGGCGGCGAGCATCGACCAGCGCGCGAATGCGTCGGGATAGTCGATGTAGCGGCGGGGCATGCCTGCGTGTGGCAGGACGGTCGGGGGAGCTGCGGCGAGAATGATGCCGATGGTGAGGGTGCAGATGGCAATGGCACCGCAGGCGGCGAGGCGCGGCGGATCAGGGCGTAGTCCAGAGCCGTGGCGAGGATCGCGACGAGCAGTGCTGAGGCCACATAATTGACGTGTGCGATGACGTAGGTCGTGTCCTGGAAGGATCGGTCCACTCCGGTTTGCGACAGGGCAGGGGGCACGCCCGGTCGAAACTGGAGGGCGGCAGTGACGGTGAGTGCGGTGAGCGTGAGTGCAATGATCCAATCGTGCCAGCCCATGGGCATGTTCCTTTCGGGGGCGTCAGGCAATTTGTTGGTGAACCTCGATCACATTGCGTTCGCGGTCTTGGAAGAACACCTGATGGCAGTCCCGTGCGAAGGCGGTGCCGTAAGCAGAATAGGGAATGTTCTTGGCATCGATGAGGTCGAGGAAGGCGGCGTTGCAGTGGGGTCTAACGGCGCCCACGCCGGGCAAGAACGACGAGCGATACAATGGCGAACGCGCCGATGCCGAAAACGGCGAGGGCCGCCCCGACGGACGCGCCATTGTACCAAAAAGCGAAGGCATCGGGATAAACGTCATAGCCCAGCGGCGCGCCTTGACGGATCAAGAACTTGACCGACCACACCCCCAGCGTCGCGCCGAGCAAGGCGATCCCAAGCGCCACCGTTCCCGCCTGTGCCAGCCCTCTCGAGGCCGAACGGATCAAGATGAGGTATGCGGCGGCGGCCAGTACTGACACGGCAATCAACACCGGAAAGAGGTACGCATGACCGTCGATGTAGAACGTGTTGCCCTGACTGCGGGCACGCTGTTCGATCAAGGTCATATCCCCCCAAATGGTAACGGCGCCCCATGACAGGGCGCCGATCAGGATAAGCAAGACCCATTCAGGCCAGCGCATGCGCGCTTAGTGCCCCGGTTGCTTGTCCCACATCTCGCGCGTCGGAAGCTCTTCGAAGGTGTGCTCCGGCGGCGGGTTGGGCAGGGTCCATTCCAGCGTATCGGCATGGTCGCCCCAATAGGCGGGCTCGGTCACGCGCTTACCGGCGAAGAGCGTGTAGAACACGATGCCGATGAAGAAGATGAACGAGGCAAAGGACAAAAACGCGCCGATCGACGACCAGTAGTTCCAGAGCGCGAAGGCCTCCGGATAGTCGATATAGCGGCGCGGCATGCCCTGACGGCCCAGGAAGTGCTGCGGGAAGAACGTCAGGTTGGCCCCGATGAAGAACACCCAGAAGTGCAGCTTACCGGCCCATTCGGGATACTGACGCCCGGACATCTTGGCCATCCAGTAGTAGACGGCGGCGAAGATGCCGAACACGGCCCCGAGGCTCATCACATAGTGGAAGTGGGCCACGACATAGTAGGTGTCGTGATAGGCCCGGTCGACGCCAGCCTGCGACAGGATGATACCGGTCGTGCCGCCAAGCGTGAACAGGAAGATGAAGCCCACTGCAAAGAGCATCGGCGTCTTGAAGGTGATCGACCCCATCCACATCGTTGCGATCCAGCTGAAGATCTTGATGCCCGTGGGCACCGCGATCACCATTGTGGCCACCATGAAATAGGCCTGCTGGGTCAGGGTCATGCCGACCGTGTACATGTGGTGCGCCCACACGACGAAGCCCAGGCCGCCGATCGCCACCAGCGCGTAGACCATCGGCAGGTAGCCGAAGATCGGCTTCTTGGAGAAGGTCGCCACGATGTGGCTGATCACGCCGAATGCGGGCAGGATCACGATGTAGACCTCGGGGTGGCCGAAGAACCAGAAGATGTGCTGGAACAGGATCGGGTCCCCGCCACCGGCCGGATCGAAGAAGGCCGTGCCGAAGTTGCGGTCGGTCAGCAGCATGGTGATCGCACCCGCCAGAACCGGCAGCGACAACAGCAAAAGCCACGCGGTCACGAACACCGACCATGCGAACAGCGGCACCTTGTGCAGGGTCATGCCCGGCGCGCGCATGTTCAGGAAGGTGGTGATGAAGTTGATCGAGCCGAGGATCGACGAGGCCCCCGAGACGTGGATGGCGAAGATCGCGAAATCCACGGCGCGCGAGGTCTCGACCCCTTGGGCCGAAATCGGCGGATAGAAGGTCCAGCCCGGTCCGGCGCCGCCGTCGATGAACGTGGCGCAGAACGCCAGCGAGGTGCCCGCGACATACATCCAGTAGCTGAGGTTGTTCAGGCGCGGGAACGCCATGTCGGGCGCGCCGATCATCAACGGCATGAAGTAGTTGCCGAAGCCGCCGAAAAGCGCCGGGATGACAACGAAGAACATCATCAGAACGCCGTGGCCCGTGATCATCACGTTCCACAAATGGCCGTCCGGATTGCCGTCCAACTGGTCCATCGCGCCCAACAATGCTTGGGCTTCTGCGGGGTTGGCGCTTGCGATCATGGCCTCGAACGCGGCGACGGTTTCGGCACGCAAGCCGCCGTCTACCACCACAAGCGCTTCGCCATCGACCGTTTGCGCGGCACTGACAAGCGTGCCTTCAAGGCTGGAAAGCTCGCCCGCGAAGGCGTTTGTGCCCCCTCCAGCGGCTGCCAGAGCCTCGCCAAGACGCGCGAAGACGGCTTGCAACCCGTCCACACCGGCCTCGTAGGGGATGTACATGTATTGCACACCCGGCTCCATCAGCTCCAACCGCATGTAGACGGTGAAGGCCACCGACACGAGGCCGACGAGGCCTGCGGTGAAGAGGTAAAGGATACCGATGTCTTTGTGGTTGGTGGACATGAACCACCGAACAAAGAAGTTCGGCCGCTCGTGGCCCTCATCATGCGAGAGCGTCGCGTCTGCCATGGTCGTCTCCTGTTCGCGTCTTTCTGCGCTGTTCAAGGCGATTTGCCGAAGCCGAAGGCCGAGGGTCTGGGCGCAGGACCCCACTATAGGGGCCGTGTCGAGTCATTTGGGCATGGGTTTAGTCTGCCAGTGGTTGCGGATCAACGCGACATCTCGCGCGGGCGTGAGGATCGGGTGGGGTATTTTGGCGCAGGGCCTGCGGCACCTTCGAAAACATGCGGTATCTTGCATGCTATCCACGAGTTCCCGCCGAGAACGGCTCGAAAATTAACGTATTAGCCCGCGTTGGAAACAACAACGGCGGAAAAGGGCAGGGCGCTTTTGGTGCAGGTGAACCGTGCCGCAGGGACCCGGTGAACGCGTCGCGCGGCGCCTGACGGCATGGCGGGCTGCGACCTCTGTCTTCAGAGGGATCCTAATGGCAGTTTGCAGCCCTGACCTACCAAAATGCGGTGAGATGGCGAACGTCGGCTTTGATAAGTCTTTCTGCTAAGATCGCCATATAACTGATAAGAAGAAGCCGACACATTCATCGAGCACCAACCCTTACATCCCGAAGGGTGACGGTGATGAAGCCGTGCAAGCGTATCTTTCTGCGATGCCCGGCTGGAAGTGTGGCCTCGGCAAACAGATCAACGCAACCGTCGAAAAAGCCTTTCCAGAGGTGCGCAAGCAGGTACGTTGGAACACCCCGTTCTATGGCAAAGACGACGGCTGGTTCCTCGCAATGTACTGCTACAAGGACTACGTGCAGATCACCTTCATGACTGGGTCTTCTCTCGATCCTGTGCCTCCCAAGGCATCAAAGGTAGAAGGCACGCGTTATCTGGATATTCATGAGGACGAAGCTCTCGACAAAGAGCAACTTGCAGACTCGGTTCAACAAGCCTTGAGGCTTCCGGGTCAGCAGCTTTAAAGCAGTCACTCAGATCAACAAGGCGAACGACAGCTCCGTCCCGCCTTGCCGACGCTCAAGCTTTGCCCAAGCGGGTGAACAGCGGCCAAGCCGCCCCGCAATCGACGGGCCGTCCGGCGGCCTGTCGATTTGGTGAAGTATGGTGCTCCGAATAGGCGCAGGACGGATTTGGCTGGCATAAAGTGCCTGGAACGGATGTTGGATCGATAGTCCCCGGCCCGTCGATCGCGCGGCTTGGTGCGCAATTGAACGGCAGCACTGTCCCGCACACCGGGCATCCAACTTGAGCAATCCAACGGCACGTGACTCTCGCAAGTGACCCGAAAGTTGGCCCACGCTACCCCCCGAAAACCTCCGCAAAGCCCCGCTTCAACGCTACATCAAGATCATCCATCGTCACCGGCAGGCCCAGATCTACAAGCGACGTGACGCCGTGCCCGTCGATCCCGCAGGGCACGATGCCGTCGAAATGGCTCAGGTCCGGCTCGACGTTGATCGAGATGCCGTGGAAGCTGACCCATTTGCGGATGCGCACGCCGATGGCGGCGATCTTGTCCTCGCGGGGCGTGCCGTCGGGCAGGGGGGCTTTTTCGGGGCGGTCGACCCAGACGCCGACGCGGCCGTCGCGGATTTCGCCGCGGATGTTGAACTCGGCCAGTGCGGCGATCACCCAGGTTTCCAACTGCTCCACATAGCGGCGGATGTCGCGTCCGCGGGTGTTCAGATCGAGCATCACATAGGCCACGCGTTGTCCGGGGCCGTGGTAGGTGTATTGCCCGCCGCGCCGGGTCTCGAACACGGGAAAGCGGTCGGGCTGGCGCAGGTCGGCGGGCTTGGCCGAGGTGCCTGCGGTGTAGAGGGCTGGGTGTTCCAGAAGCCACACCGCTTCGCCCGCCTCGCCGCGTGCGATGGCGTCGGCGCGGGCCTCCATCTCGGCGACGGCGGTGTCATAGGGGACGGGGGCGTCTGAGGTGATCCATTCGACCATGGCCGGGTTTATGGGGGAGGGGGAGGGTGTGGACAAGACCTGTGCGATTGGCCTTTGCGCGGGGTGTGTGTTGCACGTTGCTCATTCAGAAATGAATAGATTTCCCGCGAATTGCCCGTGAAACTATTCAGTTTTGAATGAGCAACGCGCACAAATCGCCCTCATCGCGGCAGAAGCCCGGCTTCGCGGATCGCGGGCACATTGGCGCGGCTGACGGGGATCTCGGTGCCGCCGGTCAGGGTCAGGATCGCACGTTCGCCATCGCGGCGCGCGGCGGTGACGGCGCCGAGCGCCACCCAATGCGAGCGGTGCACGCGCAGGCCCGGCTCGGGCGCGGTCTCGCGGATGGCATCGGCCAGACGGAGCAACACCATTTCCGCGCCCTTGGTGGTTTGGATGCGGGTGTAATGATCCTCCGACGACAGCGCCAGAAGCGCGCCGCGCTTGTCGAGCGGCACCCGTTCGAGCAGCGGCGGCACCTTAGGCCCGGGCGCGCCCGTCTCGCCGGAGACGGCGGGCAGAAGCCCGATCAGGAAGCTGACGACAAAGGCAATTGCCATGAACAGCGCAAGCATCGCGGGCACCTCCGCCCATGTGGGCCGCAGCCCGAAGAGTGCGGCGTTCAGGGCGAGGATGAACAGGTAGATCAGCGTTCCGGTCAGGGCCCCGCTGAGCCCTGCGACGAGAACGCGGGGCAGACGGCGCGCCAGGAGGGGGGCGGCGATATATCCGGTGAACGCGCCGATGCCATAGGACACGGGCACGACCACGCCCCAATAGGCCAGGCGCGCGGGCAAGGTCAGGCTGTCGTCGGTATCGAAGGGCCCGACCAGCGCCACCATAACGGCCACGCCAAGGCAGGCAAGCCAGACCTTCGGGTGACGCAAATGATCGCGCAAGTCACGAAGCGCGGATGACGAGGTGACGTCAGACACGAAGAGCTCCGGGTGGTTCACGAATGCGCGGTGGACCGCGTGGGCGGCGAGGGTGCCAGAGGGATGCGGCAATCTCAAGCCGTTCGCATCCCTCTGAAAAGGAGACCTCGCTGATGACCCTTGATCCGATCCTGTCCGCGCCGTTCGAAGTGCAACTTCATGTCGCCGCCGCGCTGCTTGCGTTGGCTTTGGGCCCCCTCGCGCTTTACCGGACGCGGCGGGACAGGGTGCACAAATGCTTGGGCTATGTGTGGGTGACGGCGATGGGGGTGCTGGCGGTGTCGGGCCTGTTCATCGAAGCGGTTGTTCTGCCGCTTGTCGGGCGGTTCGGTCCGATCCACCTGTTTTCCATCTGGGCGCTGGTGTCGCTTTGGCAGGCGATGGCGGCGATTTTCCGGCGCGACGTGGCGCGGCACCAAGCGGTCATGCGCGCGCTTTATTGGCAGGCCATCGGGATCACCGGGCTTCTCGCCCTGTTGCCGGGGCGGCGGATGAACGCGGTGCTGTTCGGGGAGGCGGAATGGGTGGGGCTGTGGGGGATTGCCGTGGTGGCCTTGGGCGTTCTGGCGGATCAGGTCCGCCGCCGCATGCGGCTTGTGGGGTAGGGGAATCCTGTCTGCGGATTCGGTGGGTGTTGGGGTAAGACGGGACATTATCCCTTCTGCTGCCACAGAGAGTATTTTCGATGTTTACAAAGTATTTCGCCACGACCTCCCTTATCGCCGCGATGGCGTTGACACCCATCGCGTCGGCCCCGGCGCAGGCGCAAGTCGATGATGCGCGCGGGTTGATCGGGGGCCTGCTTCTGGGCGGTGCGATCCTTGGCGGGATTGCCGCCTCGCAACAGCCGCCCCGCGTGATCCGCCCGGCCCCGCAGCCGCCGCAGGCTGCCCCGGCCCCGCAGTCGCCGCGTGCGGCCCCGGCTCCGCAGCGCCCGCGCCCGCAGGCCACTTATAACCCGCCGCGCCCGTCGATCCCCGCGACCGAAGCGGGGCGGCAGGTGCAGACCGCGCTGAATTATTTCGGCTTCGATGCCGGGTATGTCGACGGTCAGGTCGGGCGTGCAACCCGCGCCGCGGTAGAGCGTTATCAGGCGGCGCTGGGCTATCCCGTCAATGGCCGCAGCTTTCCCGAACCGCAGGCGCAATACCTGATCGGGGCCTATCTTTGGGCCACAAATGGTGGCGCGGGTCAGACCGGCCTGTCGGGCGCGCCGCTTCTGGTGGCGTATCGCGAGGTGCTTAATGGCAACGGCGGCAACGGCGGCCCGGTGGTTGCGGGGCAGCCCGGCGGCACCACCACCGTGATCGTGAACCCGGCGACCACCACAGTGGTGCCTACGCCCGGGTCCGCGCAGCCGGTCACGACCGCGTCGTCCAGCGGCACGCCGGTTGTGCCAAATCTTTTCGCGGGCGCGTCGGATGCGCCGGTTTTGTCGTCACGCTGCGACGCGGTCGCGCTTCAGGGGCAGGCCAATGGCGGGATGATGACGCTTGGCAACCTGTCCAACCCCGGTTTCGCCTTGTCCGAGCAGTTCTGCACCGCGCGGGCCAGTGCGGTGAACCAGGGCCATGACCTGACCGAGGCGATTGCGGGCATGACCTATGAGCAGATCACCGTGCAATGTCAGGGGTTCTCGGAGGCGATTGCGACGCAGACCAGCCTAGTAGGCGTCGTCAGCCCGCAGCAGGCCACCGCCGCGACGCAGGGCTTTGCGATCACCACCGGCATCCCGACGCCCGAGTTGGCCGCGACCGCGCGGGTGTGTCTTGGCGTGGGCTACGGCTCGGACGATATGGCGATGGCGATGGGGTCGGCCCTGATCCTGGTGGCCACCGGAGAGCCTGCGTATGGCGAGTTGTTGGGTCACCACCTGCGCGAAGGCTACGGTTTGGAGGCCGATGCGCACCGGGCCCATGAATGGTATGATGCGTCGTTGAACGCGCTGATTGCGGGCGCGCCTGCGGTGTTCAGCCCGTCCGACGCGGGGCGGTTGCCATTGATCCGGCAGGCCGTGGCCGTGACGTTCGGGGCGCCGCTGGCCCCCACGCCGACCGCCGTGCAACCGCAGGTTCCGGTGATCCCGGGGGCGGCGAGTTTCGCGCCGCAAGTGGTGGCGCCTGCGCCGACCCCGGCCCCGACCCTGGCCCCCACGCCTGCGCCGCAGCAGGTCGCCGGAACGCAGCCCGCCCCGGTGATCGCCCCGCGCGTGGTGCCGACGCCCGCGCCGTCGGGCAATGAGCCGACCATTGAGCCGTTCCTCGTGCAGGAGCCCGACATCGGTGTCTCGTCCCTGCCGACGTTTGAGGTGCAGCAATAGCGCCTGCGCGGTGGGTGTTTGTCTGCCACGGATCGGCGCGCCTGACCGGGCGCGTCGTTTTCGGTTCAGGTGACCGCAAAAAAGTGCCGCCGGGCTGCCCGCGCCCCCTTCACAACGCAGATCGGAGCGGCTAGAGACCGGCGCACTACCTGATCACGTGCGCTCGTGGCGGAATTGGTAGACGCGCAGCGTTGAGGTCGCTGTGGGGTAACACCCGTGCGAGTTCGAGTCTCGCCGAGCGCACCATCTTCCCTTCGCGCTACCGGCCGTTGGCCTACTTGAGCGCAAGGGTGCGGGTCTAGGTTTCTCCTCTCACCCGCACCATACATCCCCTTTCGCAAGTCGTGACGCCATTTCGGGTGGTGGTCCGCGCGTTCGTCCCGCAACCGAATGCATCGGATCAGACGGGGGTTGGCAGGGCCGGTCTGGCTCCGGCGGCACACCTTGGCGGGAGGCATGGACCGTTTCCTCGTTTCCCAAACCGGTTGGCCGTTCGACACAGGACACCCGGTGGCGCGAAGGCGATCTTTCGAACTGGAACGCCACGCGAGGTGCGCACCCATTGCCGAAGCACCGTTGTATGTATCCCAGGATCCCGTGAAGCCTGAGCCGTGCCGACGCATTATCAAATCCACCGCTTCCTGTTCGAACGCGCGGCTGAACACGCTTCTCGTCAAGTAGATACTCCGATCCCGTAAACAGGTTGTCTCGGTGTCCACGAAACCGGCAGCAGGCCAGTGGTGAACAAACGGAACTCACGCTATCCTGGATGAGACGGGTTCACCTTCATCCGACAGCAACATCCATTGTGCTGCTGGCCTGACAAGCAAACCGCGGTGACAAATCTGCGAGATGGGTGGGTAGCTCCTGCGTGCGGGAATGCGGCCGCGCGGCAGCCCCGTACATGTGAACCGCTGTGCCAAGATCACGGACCTGAGTGATGCCCGGGGAGAGCTGCTCAAGCGTGCTCCGGGACCGAAGGCTAAGGTTTGCAACAGCGCGCGGGCCCGGGAAGAAGCTTTCCGAGGCCAGACCGTTTGAAAAGACGACTTCATGGCGCTCGAACAGGATGTGCCAGTAGGTGACACGTTTGCAGCCCTTGCGCTGACGAACCTTTCCGCCTCTGAGCTTTGCAAGCTGGTTGGCCCGAATGAACCTTTCGTTGCCGTATAGGTCTAGCAAGACGCCGTGCTGGGGTGACACGACAAGCGGGCGTTCGTTGCCAAAGGCACGAGCCGCGATTTCCACGGGCTTGAGATGTGGTGCATCGGCCAGGTCTTCCGGCCCGAGGCTGCGGTGTCCGATCCAGACGATTGGCTGCGGACCATTGTCACAGGTCGTCACAAGATCACCCACGCTCAAGTGTTCAACGGGGACTTCGCCCTGCGGGGTCAGGATCATTGTGCCGCTGGCGAAGCACACGACCCCGGTGTTGTCAGCGGTGAAGCTGTCGCGATTGGCCCCCTGAAAGGTGAGGCTATCGTCCATGCCAAACCGCGCATTGTCCGAATAGTCTGCTCCGTCGACCCCCTCGTTGGACTGGTTGAGCACGCCGTCATCATCGAAATCGGCGTGGACCTCGGCCATGCTGTCATAAAATGGCGACAGATTGATGAAGTCGTTGTTGGTTGTATCACCGTCGCCAAGCGCACCAGAATTTCCGAAGTTGAAATCGGTGATCGTGTCGTCACCGTCGCCCACCGCATAGGTGAAGACATCATCCCCATCGCCGCCGGCCAAAGTGTCATTGCCCGTGCCGCCCGAGAGAGTGTCATCGCCGGTGCCTCCCGAGAGAGTGTCATCGCCTGCGTCGCCATAGACAAGGTCGTTTCCGCCATCCCCACCGACATCATCCGCGCCGTCGCCGCCCGAGATGATATCGTTTCCATCGCCGCCGCCCATCTGATCATCGCCAGCGTTGCCAAAGATCAGGTCGTCGCCTTCATCGCCTCCAATTCCATCCGCACCGTCGCCGCCGCTGATGGTGTCGTTGTCACGGCCTCCTCCGATATTATCATCACCGGCACCCCCGGTGATCACATCGGCGCCGCCGTTGCCGCCGAGACTATCGTTGCCGTCGCCCCCTGCGAGGGTATCGTCGCCCCCATTCCCGCCAAAGCCGTTGTTTGTCGCGTCACCGATATACAGGATGTCTCCTGCCTGCCCCGAGCTGATGGTGTCGCCATTGGGCAGAATGAACTGCTCGATCTGGGTGAAGGTGATTGTGTGCGTACCGTTTGAAAGCGTCCCCGCCTCTGGTCCCGAAAAACTGACCGTGGCATCGCCGGTCAGCGCGGAGACGTCGATGGTATCAAGGTCAGTGCCACCCTCGCCGCCGATGATGGTGTCATTGCCGAAATTGTCTTCGATGAGGAAGGTGTCGGCATCGTTGCCGCCCTCCATCCGATCGTTGCCGGTGCCCCCGCGGAGCGTATCGTTGCCATCGGTGGCCACCAGGCTGTCGTCACCCGAGCCGCCATCAAGGCTGTCGTCGCCTGCGCTGTTGGTCAGCGTATCGTTGCCATCGCCGCCGATCAGCGTGTCCTGACCAAGCCCTGTAGACAGGCTGTCGTCGCCAGCGCCACCCTCGATAAAGTCGTCCCCGTCGCCGCCCGCGATCGTGTCGTTATCAAGGCCTCCAAAAAGGCTGTCGTCGCCAGCGCCACCTTCGATGCTGTCGCTACCAGTCCCGCCGTCGATGCTGTCACTGCCGACGCCGCCCAAAAGCGTGTCTGTCCCGGTGCCGCCATCAATCAGGTCGTCGCCGAACATACCCCGGATTTCATCATCTCCGGCACCGCCTTCCAGCGTGTCGTCCAGCCCTTCAGCGCCATAGTTCACCGTCTGGTTCGGTGCGCCTTGGATCAGTTCGAGGTGGAACCCTTCCTCATCCCGCAGCAACCAGTTGTGGGCGTCGTAGGTGGACTGGACGTATGTGTCGCCGGCCTCGATCCGGGCATAGCGGGTCAGTGTTCCGGCACTATCGATCCACCAAAGCTCGATCGGGCCGTCAGAACTGTTGGTAATCGTCAGATTGGTCGCGGCCCCTCCGACCGAGGCGAAATCGGAGATGTTTTCAGTTATCCCGTCTCCGGTGATGTCATCCGCACCATCGCCCCCAAGGACGCTGTCCGTTCCCTGACCACCGTCAAGACTGTCATTGCCTGCGCCGCCATCAATGGTGTCTGCCCCGCCGCGCCCATCGAAAAGGTTGCCGAAATTGCCGGTGCCGGTCAGGGCATTGGCATTGTCATCGCCCCGGGCACCGGCGGCACTCTCATCGATTTCGACGTTTTCGATGTTCGAGATCGAATCGCGGAAATTGCCACCGTACGTCACTGCGCCAGTCGACAGGTTGACCATGTGAGCGGACGTGAAATTCCCAGCAGCGCCCAACACGTAGGTATCCGTACCGGAACCACCGTCGATTGCTGTGGACTCAGCGCCGCTCGTGACATGCACATTTACGATCCGATCATCGCCGGACCCCGCATCAATGCTATCGGTGTTGGCATTGTGTTCGATCGTGTCGTTGCCAGAACCTGCGTTGATCGTGTCGTTGCCCTGGTTCGAGTTGGCGGACATGATGGCGTCGTTTCCTCCGCCGGTGGTGATCTGGTCGTTGCCGCCGCTGAGAACGATGGTGTCGTTTCCGGCCCCGGACAACAGCGTGTCATCGCCGATGCTCCCGAGATTGTATGCACGCGCATCGCCGACCCGGACCTCACCAAAATAATCGAGCTGTGTCGGGGCGCCGAGATTGAAGGTTGCGCCGAAACCCTGCTCTCCGATGGAAGTCCAGTCGGTGTTGTCCCATATCCAAATGATGCTGTTCGCGCTTTCAAAAGCGATAACGAAATTGGACGGAAGCGCCGTGAAATCCAACACATTGCCCGGCCCGGATTCGCTAATCGAACTCCAGAATGAGGCGTCGTTGTAGTTGGAAAGTGTGACGGTGTAGGTTGTCATCTATGATCCTCCACACGGCGATAAAGGTCTGTTGCACGACGTCCATGCACGGGCATTGGCGCGGCGCGCGAACCGGCATTCCATGCAGCACGGGCACCTGCAGGAGGTGATGGCGCGAGGTTGCGCCTTGCGGGTTTGGGTTTTCGATGTCGGGCGGCTGTTTTGACGCGATGGCGGGAAACCATCGGGACGGGGGGCAGCGCATGATTTCCCATTTTCTTGAGGATGCCGCCGGTCTCAAATCCGCCGAACAGAACCGCCGAGCGTTCCGCAAAGAAACGGGCTTGGCCTTTCGAAGACACACAAGCAAAACCAACCGATTGAACGGCGGCATAAATCAAGAATGGGTTCGGCACGGGGAATTACACGGCTTGCCTGACATGATGGAACGAACGGTCTGCCCAATCGCTATCGAAGACCGGTTAAACAAGAGATAAGACTCATGGCTTGTTGCGCCTGATTTGTCTCAAGTCTTCGCTGCCGCGACATGCGGCTTTGACACCGGTCCCACCCGCGCCAAGACCGCCTACATCACGACCACGATGTTGCCGGTATGGACCTTGTCGATGAAGGCCTGCTGCCCGGCCTTGAAATCCTCCAGCGCATAGGTGGCGGCGAGCATCGGTTTGACTTCTCCGGCTTCGATATGGCGCACGAGGTTGCGGAACGTCTCGGGCGGGTTCACCGTCGAGCCGTAAAACGTCAGATCCATCAGGTAGAGAGTGCGCACATCGAGGCTCACGATCGGCCCGGCTATGGCGCCGGAGGTCACGTAGCGCCCGCCGCGATCGAGCGCGTCGATGAGGGTCGCGAAGTATTCCCCCGCCACGATATCGGCGACAACGGTAACGCTCTCGCGCCCGATGGCCTTGTGCAGCGCCGCTTTGAGGTCATCCGGCGCGCGCGGCAGGATCGCGTCGGGGCCGCATTTGGCGACATCGGCGTGTTTGGCGGGCGAGGCCAGCGCCACCACGCGCGCGCCGCGCCGCTTGGCCAGCTGAATGAGCGCGCCACCAACCCCGCCCGAGGCCCCGGTCACGAGCACCACGTCCGACGCCCCGACACCGGCCTTGTCCAACATTCCCTCCGCCGTGGCGTAGGAGCAGGAGAACGTTGCCAGTTCCGCGTCGCTCAGCGGCGTGTCAATGGCGGCGACATTGCGGTGGTCGATCACGGTGTATTCGGCGAAGCCGCCGTCCGCCTCGGACCCAAAATAGCCGGTCTTGTGCATGTTCAGGGGATCATCCCAATCGCGCAGCCAATTGTCGGCAATCACCCGTTTGCCGATCAGGCTTTGGTCGGCCCGCGCGCCTGCGCCGACCACCATGCCGCAGACATCGGCCCCCTGAATTCGCGGAAAGGCGATGCCCGCGCCGCCCCAGGTGTTGTCGGCCGCGCCGTCCAACGTGTCATAGGCGCTGCCGGTCGTGGCCTCGGTCACGGATTTCGAATACCAGCCCGCCCGCGTGTTCACGTCGGTGTTGTTCATGCCGGTCGCCCGCACCTGGATCAGAACCTGTTCGGGGCCAGGCGTGGGGACGGGCCAGTGCGGTTCGTACTCCAGCGCGTCAAAGCCGCCGTGACGCTTGAGAACAACAGCGCGCATGGTCTTGGGATGATCTGTCATGTTGGCCTCTGCAATGCTTCGCCAAAAGATGTGCAGGGGAATGGGGGCTGCTGCAAGCCCGGGGGGCTCAGCCGGGGAAACGGATGCGAAAGGTGGTGCCGCTTGCGGTGTCTTCCAACGTAATCTCGCCGTCGGCCTGCGCCAGAACCGAGCGCACGATGGACAGGCCCATGCCGGTGCCGCCTTCGGTGCGGCGCGAGGTGAAGAACGGCTCGAACACCCGGTCTCGGTTGCCGGGGCTGATGCCGGAGCCATTGTCGCGCAACGTGAAGCCGGTGCGGGTGGGCGTGAGGCGCACCTCGGTAGCGCCGTGGCTTTCCGCGTTTTCGATCAGGTGACGCAGGACAATCGACAACGCCTCTGCCGACAAGGGAACCGTCCGGGGGGCGCCGGTTGCGGCAATGTCGAGGGTGGGGAAATGGGCGGCGACATTGTCCATCACACTTGCAAGATCGCTGGTCCCGTCCGAGGCAAGCTGCCCCACGGCGGAATATTCCCGCATCCGCGCCAGAAGGTGCTCCATCCGGTCCGCGTCGCGGGCGATGTTGTGCAGGAATTTGGCTTGGGCGTCGGGTGGCATCGTGGTGTCTTGCAGCAACTCGACCGCGCCCTTGATTGCGGTCAGTGGCGATTTCATTTCGTGGCTGACATGGGCGGTGTAGGTCTTCAGCATGGTCTGCTGGTCCTGTAACCGGTTGGCCATGGTGCCGAAGCTTTGGGCGAGCGTTTCGATTTCGCGGGTGCCGTAATGGTCAAGCGGCTTCCAGCGGGCATCGGATGCGCCAAAGGTTTCGGTCCGCGCGGCCAGCGATTTGATCGGACGCGAGACGAAACGCCAGAAGAGATAGCCGATCAACCCGGTCGACAGCAGCACGAAGACCAGCGCGCTGAACAGGTTCAGGCGTTCGGTATAGAGGAACCGGAAGATGTGGTTGGGCGTGCGGTTGAGGTAGACGACACCGACGATGTCCTCACCCACCATCACCGGCATCGCCACGAAAATGCGCACACGCGTGCCCTGGCTGGTGCGGTAGATCAGCGGCTCGGCGGTGGAGCGGATGCGGCGGCGCGGGACGGATACGGTGTCGCCGTTCAGCGCGAGGGCGACCTCTTGCACATGGCCCAGATAGGCACCGGTTTCCGCCGAGCCCGCGATGACGGTGCCGAACCGGTCGAGGAAGCGATACCCGGCCAAAGTCTGTTCCTGCGCGGCAACGGCGATGTGCGACAGGTAGGGCGCGATTTCGCGGTATGGTTCCTGCACAGGCTCCGTGGCGGGGCGCCCGTCGGGCCGGGGTCCGAGGATCGTTTGCGGGTTCACGGTGACGGCGGGAAACAGCGGGCGATAGGTGCGGATTTCCCCGGCGGGAAGGTCGGGCGGCGGCAGGTCGGCGGCGAAACGGTAGAGCTCTTCGTAGGTGGCGGTCAGGACGGCGGCCTGCATCAGCAGGCTTTCCTCGGTCTGTTGCACAAGCTGGTTGGCATAGAAGCGGAACAGGGTGAGCCCCGCGAACGGCAGGCACAGCACCAGCACCAGCACCGCAAGGATCACGCCGCCGAGGCCCGGCCGCCACCGGCGGCGCGCGGAGGTTTTCGGGCTCACACGGGCCGACACGGACCCATCCTCAGGCCGACGCCATGCACGGTCGCGATGCTCTCGGCGCAGCCCGCGTCGGACAATTTGCGGCGGATGTTGCGGATATGGCTGTCGATGGTGCGGTCGGAGACATGAATGTTGTTGCCATAGACCGCATCGACGAGGGCCGCGCGGCGGGTGATCTTGTCGGGGTTGGACAGCAACGCTTCGAGCAGAGAGAATTCCGATTGCGTCAGGGCTACGTCCTGGCCCGCGAAAGTGCACAGGTGCCGCTCGGGGTCGAGCGCAAGCGCCCCGTGGGACAGTGCCTCTGCCGGGGCCGTGCGCCCGTTGGCGCGTTTGAGGATGGCCTTGATGCGCGCGACCAACTCGCGCGGCGAGAACGGTTTGGTGACGTAGTCGTCGCCGCCGATTTCCATGCCGAGGATGCGGTCGATCTCATCATCGCGCGCGGTCAGGAACAGGATCGGCACGTCCGATGTCTTGCGCAGCTCCTTGCACAGATCGAAGCCGTCCATCTCAGGCAGGCCGATGTCGAGGATCACCAGATCGGCCTGCCCGGTTTGCGCCTTGGCGAGACCGGCCGCGCCATCGGCGGCGAAATCGCTGTGATAGCCCGCTGCCTCGACGGCGAAGCCTATCACGTCGCGGATGTTGGGATCGTCATCGACGATCAGAAGGGTGGCGGGCATCGCGGAGCGCTTTCAAAGGTCGTGGTAGGTGGCAAGGTATCGTTCAAGACGCCAGCGGCGAAAGCCCCATTCCTGCCAGGTGTCGATATCGTCGAAGGCGATGCTCGGGCGGCCATGGACGCCGCACATCACATCGTCATGGATCGGGCCGTGGTCCCACATCGCGGGGATCACCTGTTCGCCGAGGCCGCAGAGATAGGTCAGGTCCAGCCGGTCGATGGGGATGTCGGCGGAGAGGTTATGGTACGCGATGATATGGGTGAAGTTCACGAAGCCGCACAGGTACAGCGTGGCCAGCGCCAGGACGGCATTGCGGCGCAGCAGCCAGCCCAGGGGATGGGCGCGGGCGATCTGGAACACCACGAGGATCAGGCCGGCCGCAATCAGAGCCATCCAGATGAAGGCCGCAAGGCGCAGGTGTGTCAGGGCGTAGGCCTGCACATAGAGGTGCAGCCGGAACGCGGCGGTGCACACCAGCACCAGCGTCTGGCCAAGCCAGGCGTAGACGAGCCAGCGCAGGTGCGCGTCCTGCGCCACCATGCGATGCGTCACGGCGGCAAACACGCCCGCCAGAAGGGCCGTCACCAGAAGCGGATAGGCCCCGCGATGGGCATATTGCGCGTAGGTCATCCCCTCGGGCAGGGCGACGCCGCCGGTCAGGATCGTGAGGTCCGACAGGGTCTGGATCGCGAAAATCGCGTTGAACACGATCAGCGACACGCGCACGGAGTGCGGGTTGAGATAGCCGGCCGACAGATCGCCCACGGGAAGGCTTGTGGGGAAGGCTGCGTCGCGCCGCAGGGCGAGGGTGTTGAGGTAGGGCCACAGGATGCACGCGAGGCCCGCCCAGAACAGGACGCGCCAGATGCTGTCACCGCGTAGAGCGCCAAGATCCGTCGCGTTGGACAGCGCGCGTTCCAGCAGCGGGTTGGCGATGGCAAAGAGCGCCACGAAGATCAGCGCGATGGATACCGGCATCAGGTAGCTGCGGGCAAGGGCCGACCAATCGGCGTTGCCCTTTTGGGTGCGCGCGTTGGCCACGACGCGGCGCGGCAGAAGCGCCAGCCCATCGGTCGAGGCCCGAAAGAACGGGGTCAATGCCTCGCTCCAGCGCAAGAGGGGGCCTTGCGCGATCCAGGCCAGAAGGGCGACGATGCCCCCGAGGCTGAAGGCGAAGGAGAGGGGCTGCACCTGTTCGAGCATCGGGAGGTTGCAGGCCAGCGCGAACCCCATCGCCATGGCCCATTCGCGGCGGCTGGCCTTTTCGGGTTTGCACGCCAGCATGGCGGCGGAAAGCCCCATGCAGAACAGCGCCACCGACAGGCCGGGGGTCTGGCCCCAGAAGCTGACATCGGCCAGCGCGATCAGGATCAGAAGCGCCAGGATCGCCGCTTTGCGATCGGTGATCCGCGCGCCCAGGCCCGGCGCGGGATGTTGGGTCGTGGCCTTGGGGTTGGGCGCATCAATCAGCCACCAGCCGTCGTGCTTGAGGCGGTCGGGAAGGCCGCGAATGATCAAGGGTCCGCTCATGGTGTAACTCCGCTGCTTGGGCATGTTTGGTTGCAGGCAAGATGGCGGCAGCCGATGCAGGATGTGCGCGCAGCCCGTGCAGGGACCAAGGGCAAAGCGTGCAGGTTTTGCGCAGGACCGATCGGCGGATTTGCGCGGGAAGACGCAGAAAAGGCTTTGCAGATCCGTGATTCTGCGGCAGCGTTCCAATTGTCAGACATTTGACGAAGATGCAGTGCGCGGACCGGACGAAGCGCCGGGCCGCGATGGAGGCGCTGCGATCAAGCGATGCAAAGTCCCGGCCAAGAGGATTTCGCTTCACCAAACGGGAGGACAACATGAACCTGAGACCAGACCCCACGTTCCACGCATCGGCAAAGCTTGCGATGGAAGCCCCGGTCGAAACCTATGGCTTTACCGTGATGCTGAGCCCGGATGGCGCGCAATCCGATGGCATCGCGGTAGTCGACCTTGACCCGAAATCCAAAACCTATGGCGAGATTGTCCATCAGGTGATCGTGCCCAACAAGGGCGACGAGTTTCACCACTTCGGCTGGAACGCGTGTTCCTCGTCGCTGTCGCCGCTGACGGGGCATGCGTTTCTGGAGCGCCGCTATCTGATCGTGCCGGGCATCCGGTCGAGCCGGGTGTATGTGATCGACGTGAAAGAGCCGCGTGAGGCCAAGATCCACAAGATCATCGAGCCGGAAGAGATTTTCGCCAAGACCGGATATTCGCGCCCGCACACGATCCATTGCGGCCCCGAAGGGATTTACGTGAGCACCCTTGGCGGCGGCGGCGAGGATGGCACTGACGGGCCTCCGGGCATCTTCATCATGGATTGCGAGACGTTCGAGGTGATCGGTCGCTACGAGATGGACCGGGGCGAGCAGGACAAGCATTACGATTTCTGGTGGAACCTGCCGCAGGACTACATGGTCTCGTCGGAATGGGGTCTGCCACCGCAATTCGAGAACGGCGTAGTGCCCGAAGATCTGCTGTCGAACAAATACGGCCACAAGATCCATTTCTGGGACCTGCGCGCGCGGAAGAATATCCAGACCATCGACTTCGGCGAGAATTACCAGATGGCGCTGGAAATCCGGCCCGCCCATGATCCGACGAAATCCTACGGCTTCTGCGGCGTGGTGGTGGATACGACCAACCTGCAGGGCGCGATCTTCACGTGGTGGCGCGGCGAGGACGGGACATGGCAGGCCAAGAAGGTCATCACCATCGACCCGCGGCCCGAAAAGCCGGAGAACCTGCCGCCGTTGTTGCAGGGGTTCGAGGCGGTGCCGCCGCTGGTCACCGACATCGACCTGAGCCTTGATGACAAGTACCTCTATGTGGCCTGCTGGGGCTTGGGCGAGATGCATCAATACGATGTGTCGGACCCGATGAACCCCAAGCTTGTGGGCAAGGTTGAGGTGGGCGGCATCGCCAAGGGGGCGACGCATCCCAACGGCAAGCCGTTCGTCTATGGCCCGCAGATGGTCGAGGTAAGCCGCGACGGCAAGCGGGTCTATTGGACCAACTCGCTTTATTCGACATGGGATGATCAGTTCTACCCCAACGACGAAGGCGGGCAGATGGTCATGGCCCACAATGATGAGAAGGGCTTCCGTCTTGCGGAGGACTTCTACATCGACTTCCCCAAGGGCTATCGCGCGCACCAGATCCGCCTTGAGGGCGGGGATTGTTCGACCGACAGCTTCTGCTACCCCAACGTCTGACGGGAGATGGAAGATCTCTCCGCGGCGGCCCTTTGGTGGGCCGTCATCGCCTCGGGACTCTATCACGGGTTGAACCCCGGGATGGGGTGGCCGCTGGCGGTGTCCGCCGCCTTGATGGAGCGCAAGGCCTCGGCCCTTCCCAAGGCGCTGGGGCTTTTGGCGCTTGGGCATTTCGCGTCGATGCTGGCGATCCTTTTGCCGTTTTCGCTGATGATCGTGCTGGTCGAATACGAGGACCAGATCCGCATCGGCGCGGGCGTGATCGTGGTGGCGATGGGGATCTATCTGATGATCAACCGTCGCCACCCGCGATTTCTTGCGCGGGTGCATCCGGCGCGGTTGGCTTTGTGGTCGTTTCTCGCGGCGCTGGCCCATGGGGCGGGTCTGATGCTGGTGCCGATCTACCTTGGGATCTGCGCGATCGCGCCCGATGATACCGGGCATCTGGCGGCGCAGGCCCTGATGCGCAGCGATCTGGGCATCGCGGTGACGGTCGCGGCGCTGCACACTTTGGCGATGACGGCGGCGGGTGCGGTGATCGCGGCGTTCATCTATTTTTGGCTGGGGTTGAAATTCCTGTCGAAGACCTGGTTCAACCTTGATCTGGTCTGGGCGCTCAGCCTTGTTCTGGTGGGCCTGTTCGGGATCTGGTCAGCGCTCGCACATTGATCGGTGGCTTTGATTCACGGCTCGTTCGCCTGGCCGGTGATCTGCATTGCGTGCAGATGCGCGTAAGCGCCGCCCTTGGCCAGCAGGTTGTCATGGGTGCCTTGCTCGACCACGCGGCCGTGATCCATGACGATGATCTGGTCGGCGTTGCGAATGGTCGACAGGCGATGCGCGATCACCAGCGTCGTGCGCCCTTCGGCCAGCCGATCCAGCGCCGCGCCCACCAGTTTTTCGGACCGGGCATCCAGCGCCGAGGTCGGCTCATCCAGCAACAGGATCGGCGCCGCCTTGAGCATCGCGCGGGCAATCGCCACGCGCTGCCGCTGCCCCCCCGACAGGCCTGATCCGCGCGGACCCACGGGCGTGTCGAGGCCGTGGGGCAGGGATTGCGCAAATTCCTTCACCTCCGCATCCTGCGCGGCGCGGGCGATGTCGTCGCCCGATGCGTCCAGCGCGCCCATGCGAATGTTGGCGGCAATCGTTTCATCAAACAGCGCGGTCTCCTGACCCACGACCGCAATCGTGTCGCGCAGGGTCGGGATATCGGCATCGCTCACCGACACACCGCCGATGGTGATCCGGCCCTCGGTCGCATCGACCAGACGGGTGAGGGCGGCGAACACGGTGGTCTTTCCGGCCCCCGACGCGCCGACAAGGGCGGTGGTTTTGCCGGCGGCGGCGGTGAAGCTGAGCCCGCGCAGCACCGGTGTGCTGTCGTAGCCCAGGACCACGTTGTCAAAGACGATGTCCCCGTCGGCCAGCGGTTTGGGCATCGCGGGTGACGTGATCGTGGGGTGCAGATCCAGCAGGGTGAACACCCGCTCGGCCGAGGCGGAGGCCGCTTGCAATTGCCCCGCGATCGAGGCCAGGCGGCGCATCGGCTCGAACATCAGGCCAAGCGCGGTGAAGAAGGACATGAACTCGCCCACCGTGCGGTCACCGGCAATGATCGACTGCCCCCCGGCGTATAGAAGTGCTGCAAAACCGATGGCGGCCAGCGTATCGATCAGGGCCGGATTGGCCGCCGCACCCGCACGGCTGCGCAGGGCGAATTTGAGGTAGTCATCAAGCTCGTTTCGAAAGCGGCCGCGTTCATGGGCCTCCAGGCGGTTCAGCTTGATGGTCTGGATCCCATGCAGCGTTTCGTCCAGCCGTGTGGTCAGCCGCGCCGACACCGCGCGGCTCTTTCGGGCGGTCGACTTGATCAGGCGGTGCACGAACCGCATCGGAAAGAACAGAAGCGGCAGGCCGACCAGGGTCAGAAGGGTCCACATCCAATCGGTTGTGATCATCACCGTGAACAGGGCCACAAGCGCCGTCATGTCGCGCCCGACAGTCAGAAGCGCGCTTGAAACAGCGCTTTGCAATTGTTGCGTGTCGCCGCGGATTCGTTCGATCAGGGCGCCGGGCGGGTTGTGCTGAAACACGACCGTGTCGAGCGTCAGGAGATGCTGCAACAGATGCGATTGGAGCGTTGCGATGATCCGCATGCCGACGCCCGCGATGATCATGCGTTGCCCAAAGCCCGCCAGTGCCCGGAACAGGAACAGCCCGCCGACGCCGAGGGCCACGAACGTGACCCCCTGCATCGAGCTTTCGCCGGTCAGCGTGTCGAACATCGGCTCGACCATCCAGGCAAACGCCCCCAGCGCCGCCCCTTCGAGCGCCATGAGCACCACCGCCAGGATCAGCCAGCGCCAATAGGGGCGGATGTAGCCGCGCCAAAGACGCCCGATGATATCGGAATTCGAGGCGCGGTCGCGACGATCCAGGTTCAGCGAAGCCGGTCCTGGCCTGTCTGGTCGCTGGTCATGGGCATTCGACACTGGGCTTGCATCCAACAGGCAAAAAACGCGCAGGCGGAGGGTTACGCGCTTTGCAGGGTCCGCACAAGAAGGCGTCAGATCGTCCGTTTGCGCCGTTTTTTGTGGATCAATCGCCGGTTTTTCCCCTTTGTCTGCGGCAGACCGGTGCTCAATGTCACGATGCTGAAGGCTTTGGTTGAAGTTCCGCCCGAACCCTTTAGTGTCGGGAAAGACCAAGCGCGGGCGCAATCCCTTGGGGTCGAAGACACCGCGCAACGTACAACAGGGGAGTGAGGGTTGACCTCAGACCACACGGAAGCGTTCGTTGCCTTCGATCGCGTGCAGAAAAGCTATGATGGCGAAGTACTCGTCGTCAAAGACCTCAATCTACACATTGCGCGAGGCGAGTTTCTGACGATGCTCGGGCCCTCGGGGTCCGGCAAGACGACCTGCCTGATGATGCTTGCGGGCTTCGAGACCGCCACCCACGGCGAGATCACGCTTGATGGCAAGCCGATCAACAACATCCCGCCCCACAAGCGCGGCATCGGGATGGTGTTCCAGAACTACGCGCTGTTCCCGCACATGACAGTGGGTGAAAACCTGTCGTTCCCGCTTGAGGTGCGCGGCATGGCCAAATCCGAGCGCGAGGGCAAGATCAAGCGCGCGCTCGACATGGTGCAGATGGGCGATTTCATCAACCGCCGTCCGGCGCAATTGTCCGGCGGGCAGCAGCAGCGTATCGCGCTGAGCCGGGCGTTGGTGTTCGAACCAGAACTGGTGTTGATGGACGAACCGCTTGGCGCGCTCGACAAGCAATTGCGCGAGACGCTGCAATTCGAGATCACGAACCTCGCCCATGAGCTGGGGATCACGACCGTTTACGTGACCCACGATCAGACCGAGGCGCTGACCATGTCGGACCGCGTTGCGGTGTTCGACGATGGCCGTATTCAGCAGCTCGCAGCACCCGATACGCTCTACGAGGAGCCGCAGAACAGTTTCGTTGCGCAGTTCATCGGCGAGAACAACACGTTGCAGGGCACCGTCAGCAAGATGTCGGGTGACATGTGCGAGGTCACGCTTGAAGATGGGTCAGTCATCGACGCCGTGCCCGTCAACGTCAGCGCCGTGGGCGAGCAAACCCGGGTGTCGATCCGGCCCGAACGGGTCGAGATGGATCGCTCGCGCCTGGCCGATGACGTGCATACCCTGAAGGCTGAGGTGAAGGAATTCGTCTACATGGGCGACATTTACCGCACGCGATTGAACGTGGCGGGGATGGACGATTTCATCATCAAGACACGGAATGCCCCCGATCAGCGCAGGCTGGTTCCGGGGGAGAGCATCGAGATCGGCTGGCGTCCGCAGGATTGCCGGGCACTTGATGCATAACGTCCCGTAAGGGGCGATAAAACCACGGGAAAACCGAAGTCCAACCAAGGAGAGACAAACCATGAAAATCAAGAGCCTTATGCTCCTGACCACCGGCGCAGCCCTCGTAACGACGGGTGCTATGGCCGATGGACACATGGCCGGTTCCATGACGCTTGTGTCGTGGGGCGGTGCCTATCAGATCAGCCAGCAACGTGCTTATTCCGATCCCTATGCCGAGATGAATGAAGGTCTCGAAGTGATCTGGGACGAAAGCTCGGCCGAAGCCGTCGCCCGTCTGCGCGCGATGAACGAAGCGGGCAACGTGACCTGGGACGTCGTGGACGTCGTGGCCGCCGATGCGATGCGCCTGTGCGACGAAGGCCTCGCGATGGAAATCGACCATGACGAGGTGCTGGCACCCGGCGATGACGGCTCCACCCCGACCGAGGATTTCGGCGACCTGATCGTGTCCGATTGCTTCGTGCCGCAAATCGTCTATTCGACGGCCTTCGGCTACCGCAACGATGTCGAGGAGTGGAACGGTGCCGAGCCGAGCAGCGTCTGCGACGTGTTCGACCTTGAGACCTTCCCCGGTCAGCGGTCGCTGGAGCGCCGCCCGATCGCGAACCTCGAATGGGCCCTGATCTGCGACGGCGTGGCCATCGAAGATGTCTACGACACGCTGGAAACCGATGAAGGTCTCGACCGTGCGTTCGCGATGCTCGACACCATCAAGGATCAGACCGTGTGGTGGTCCGCGGGTGCCGACACGCCGCAGCTTCTGGCCGATGGCGAGGTCGTGCTTGGATCGACCTACAACGGGCGTCTGTTCTCGTTGATCGAAGAGCAGGGCCAGCCGGTCAACATGCTCTGGGATTGGCAGATGTTCGATCTGGACGGCTGGATCATCCCCGCCGGCCTGCCGGAAGATCGTCTGGCGCGTGCGCTCGACTTCCTGCGGTTCGCAACCGACACGCAGCGTCTGGCGGATCAGGCCCAGTACATCTCTTACGGCCCGGCCCGTGCGTCTTCCGCGCCGCTGGTGGGCACCCATGCCGATCTCGGCATCGAGATGGCGCCGCATATGCCGACCGATCCGGCGAATTCCGAGAACACCTTCCTGTTCAACTACGAATGGTGGGCGGATTACCGCGACGACATGGACGCGCGCTTCCAGGCGTGGCTGGCCCAGTAATCTGCGGTTGAATGCAAAGGATCGGGGCGGCGATGGTCGCCCCGACACCCCACAAAATGCGACGAGGCGGACATGCCCAAAGGCTACATCATTGGTCACATCACGGTGAATGATCCCGAGGCGTACCAAGAGTACATCGAACGGGATACGCCGATCCTGCTCAGCCACGGGGCCAAGCCCATCGTGCGCGGTGGCACATCCGAGATCCTGGAAGGAGAGACCTTTCAGCGCCATGTCGTGTTCGAATTCGCAAGCTACAAAGCGGCGCTCGCCGCGTATAACGACCCCGAATATCAAGAGGTTGCCGAAATTCGCCGCCGCACCGCCGACAGCGTGATCCTTGTGGTTGAGGGGGTCGAATGAGCGACGCGACCCAATCGGGACCAATGCTGGCCGCCGATGGCCGCCCGCTGAAGCGGTCGCTGGCCCGCGCGCTGAGGGCGCAGAAGCTGCGCGCTCTGATGCTGATCGCGCCACTGTTGATCTTCATCCTCGTCACCTTCATCGCCCCGATCGTGGACATGCTGTTCCGCTCGGTCGAGAATCAGATCGTGTCCGAGACGCTGCCGCGCACCGTGGTCGCGCTTGAGGAGTGGGACCCGTCTGACGCGCCCGATGACGCAACATTCGCGGCGCTGGCTTATGATTTCATGGCCGCCACCGAACGGCGCGAGCATACGCGCCTCGGCAGCCGGCTGAACTATGAGACGACGGGAATGTCGTCTCTCTTTCGGCGCACCGGGCGGGGTGTGGATGATGTGGGCGAGGACTACGCCGATCAGTTCACCGACCTGAACGCGGCCTGGGGGGCACCCGAGACATGGACAGCCCTGATGGGCGCGCCCGATTGGGTGGCGGCCAACGCCGGCGATGTGGACGGAGCGGGCACGTTGTTCCAGCTGTCGGTCGCCGCGCGGGACGCGTTTCCCGAGACGGCGGATGCCTATCGGTCGTTTGCGCGCACGATCCAATCCCAAGATGATGACAGCCCGACCGCGGAAGAGCCGTGGAACACCGTCTATCTGGCGCTTTACCGCGACCTGAGCGCGGGCCACGGAGCGGAGTATGACGGTCCGATGGCCGATCTTGTCGCCGAGGCAATCCCGGCGGTCGCCGATTTCGAGGGGATGAGCCCGCGCGAGGCCTTCGTGGAGATTGATGAGGATTGGCTGAACCTCGAAGTCTGGGGCACGATCGAGGCATTTTCCGACCCGTTCACCGCAGGCTATTTCCTGACCTCGGTAGACCTGCAATTGACGCCGGAGGGCGTCGAGGCGCAGCCCGAGGATCAGCGCATCTATTTGCTGCTGTTCTGGCGGACGCTGTTCATGTCGGCGGCCATCACGATCAGCTGCATCCTTTTGGGCTATCCGATTGCCTACCTGCTGTCGAACCTGCCGACGCGGACATCGAACCTCTTGCTGATCCTTGTGCTGCTGCCGTTCTGGACCTCGCTTCTGGTGCGGACGAGCGCATGGAAGGTGTTGTTGCAACAACAGGGGGTGATCAACGATGTGCTGGTGTGGATCGGGTTGGTGGCCGATGACGGGCGTCTTGCGTTGATCAACAACCAGACCGGCACGATCATTGCGATGACTCATATCCTTCTGCCGTTCATGATCCTGCCGATGTTTTCGGTGATGAAGACGATCCCGCCGAGTTACGTGCGGGCGGCAAAATCGCTGGGTGCAACGAACTGGACCGCGTTCTGGCGGGTCTATTTCCCGCAATCAATCCCCGGGATCGGGGCAGGGTGTATCCTGGTGTTCATTCTCGCCATCGGCTACTACATCACGCCCGAGCTGGTGGGCGGACGGACGGGGACGTTCATCTCGAACCGGATCGCGTTCCACATCTCATCAAGCCTGAACTGGGGCCTCGCGGCAGCGCTTGGCTCGATCCTGCTGGCGGTGGTTCTGGTGCTCTACTGGCTCTACGACCGGATCGTCGGCATCGACAATGTGAAGCTGGGGTAACGCGATCATGGATACGAAACTCCCTCCCTATGCGACTTTCGGGCAGCGCGTCTGGTTCTACGGGTTCCGGGTGCTGTGCGGGTTGATCTTCTTCTTCCTGATCGCGCCGATCATCATCATCATTCCGCTGAGCTTCAACGCCGAAGACTTCTTCACCTTCACGCCGGGCATGCTGGCGCTCAATCCCGAGGCCTACAGCCTGCACCATTACCAGGATTTCTTCGGCGAGGACGGCTATCCCTGGATCGGGCTTCTGATCGGCCTGGTCGCCGGGGCGGTCTTGAGCGTGGTTCTGAAGTTCTGGAAAGGGTCATTGAACCTGTTCCCGATCCTGATCGGGGCCATTCTGGGGCTTATCATTGGCAAGCTGACAGGGCTTGAGGGCGAGGAGTGGATGACGCCGCTCAGGAATTCCCTGATGATTGCGCCGGTCGCGACGCTTTTGTCGGTGGGGTTCGGCACGCTGGCCGCGATTGGCCTGAGCCAGACCCATGTGCCGTTCAAGGGCGCGATCATGGCGATCCTGATCTCACCGATGATCGTGCCGCTAATCATCTCGGCGGCGGGGATGTATTTCTTCTACTCGCGCATCGGGTTGCAGGGCACCTATTGGGGTGTTGTGCTGGCCCATGCGGCGTTGGGCATTCCGTTTGTGATCATCACCGTGACCGCCACTCTGGTGGGGTTTGACCGGTCGCTGACGCGGGCGGCGGCGAATTTGGGGGCCAATCCGGTCACGACGTTCTTCCGCATCCAGATGCCCTTGATCCTGCCGGGGGTGATCTCGGGCGGGCTTTTTGCCTTCATCACCTCGTTCGACGAGGTGGTGGTGGTGATCTTCGTGGGATCGGCAGGGCAGCAGACCTTGCCGTGGCAGATGTTCACCGGCCTGCGCGAGCAGATCAGCCCGGTCATTCTGGCGGCGGCGACGATCCTTGTGGCGATCTCGATCGTGCTTCTGGCGACGGTGGAAATGCTGCGGCGGCGCTCGGAGCGTTTGCGGGGGATCGCGCCGCATTGAGGAGTGGTTGCAAGGTTGCAACCAGGGGTCAAGTGGCTGATATAGAACGGCTTTCTGGATTTTGTTAACCTTTTGTAAAGGGTTTCCCGGTGCCCCATGCCGATCCTTTCAATGGGCGGGCCAAGCCGCGGATCATATCTATTTTGGTGACAGCGACGAGACCCTGCGCGTGTGAGGGGCGGGGTCGGGGTATGGCCGTCATTTCGGGGGGGCTTTTGGGGGGATCTAAGGGGCGGCCGCTTTGCGGGACCTTGCTGCCGTTGCGACTTGAAAGATCAATGTCCGCTCAGCAAATGGCCACACCTGCTGACGACATCTGCTTTTCAGCGCTCTCCGTCGGCGCGGCTGCAAGTGTCCCCTCTTTCACGACGGTGACCTCATAACCCCGGTTTCTGGCCGCCAGCGCCGTCTTTTGCACACAGTAATTCATGTCCAAACCAACAAGACGCAGCCTGCCGACGCCGTAACTCTTCAAAAGAGCATCCAGTTCGCCCGTTTCGAATGCGTCCTGCACGCGCTTAACAAGCACATGGTCGGGTAGTGACGTGAAAACCTCGGCAATTTCGGTCCCGTCGCTGCCCTCAATCGCCTGCCCTTTCATCGAGAGTTTTGCCACTGCCTTGGTTGAGGGGATCGACCATTCCTGACGCACGGCGATGACGGGATGGCCTTCCGCTCGCGCAGGTTCTACTTCCGAAAGAATGACCCGTGCGGCGGCTTCTTTTGCGGCGTTCGAGTAAGGACCGCGCTCCCAGAATACCGATTGCAAATCAATCAGCAGAAGTGCTGATCCATGCCGGACCGGTATCGTTTCTCCAACACTTACCGCACCAATGCGTCTTATACCGTTGCCGAGCCAGAGTATGAGGAGCAAGACCGCGATGGCCAAGATGTAACCGAGTGTCATTCGCTCTTTCCTGCATGGGTTTTCAGTCTGTCCGCCACTGTGAGCACGACCTCAAGCGCCGTGGAAATGTCTTGATAGCTTAGGTTCACACCAACCTTCTCCATAAGCTTCATTTCGTTCGAAATGATCTCTTCGATGAGGGTCCGACCGTGATCGGTCAACGCCAGGACAGGAGACCGCTTGTGGCGAGGATTCGGGCGTTGCTCGACCAGACCTGAAGCCAGCGTTTCATTGCACATGATCTGAACGTATTGCCGTTTGATTTCGAGCCTTGCGGCAATCTCCGGGACGGTCTGTTCTCCGTATTTGTCCAGCATCTCCAGAACGGCGCGCATCCGGACTGTCAGGTTGGTTCCGACCAAACCCGCTTCAACACAGGCTTCTGCGGCCTGCATCAAAGGGCGTGACATCCAAATCAATTGGTGAAGTTGTTGTTCTTTCATAACGACATTATACATGTCATTATGACAAGCACAATGTCAACTCTAAAGAAAGCTGACATTAGTGCATCGTGCAGCATCCGGTAGGTCTGGGCTCAAACCCGCTCTTCGCCGCGCCATAGCGAACACGCGCTGGCGTCGCAGGGGTTCATCCCACGATTGCAATCCACGCAGCGGCGGTGAGGACGGTCAGGGCGGTTCCGACCAGCACCGACGTGGCCGCGACGCGCCGGGCGCAGCCGTACATGTCGGCGAAGATATAGGTGTTCACGCCGGGGGCCATGGCGGCGGTGATGACGGCGGATTGGAGTTGTGGCGTGCTGAGCCCGAGGCCGGTGCCCAGTCCGAAGGCCACGGCCGGGTGCATGATCAGGGACAGGCCGCAGATCATCGCAATCACGCCCACGTCTCCTTCGGGGCGGTAGCGGTAGAGCACGCCGCCGAGGCCAAAGAGTGCGGCCGGAAGGGCGGCGCGGATCATCAGGTCGAGCGCCTCGCGCAGCACGCCGGGGATCGGCAGGCCGGTGAGATTGACGATGAAGCCCAGGCCGATGCCGATCATCAGGGAGTTCTGGAACATCGCCTTCACGACGGTGCCCGCGAGCCGCACGCCACGGGTTTCGGCGCGCACGATCTCCATCGTGGTGATGCCGAGCAGGTAGCAGAAGGCCGCGTGGAAGGCGATTATGGTATAGTTCGGCCCAAGGGCATCGACGCCGTAAGCGCGTTCGGAGATCGGCAGGCCCAGAAGGACGGTGTTGGCGAAGAGCGCGGAGAAGCCGATGGCGACGCTGTCGGTCCAGGGGCGGTTGAACAGCAGCCGCGCGCCGAACAGGCCCGCGAAGAAACACAGGGTGGAGCCGGAGTAGAAGGCGATGAGCAGCCCGAGGTCGAGTTCCGCGCCCAGATCCAGCGTGGCGATGGCCGAGAACAGCAGGCAGGGGATGGCGAATTTCTGGGTGAAGGCCATGAGCCCGTCCACCGCGCTGTCCTTGAACAGCCCGCGCCAGACGGCGGCGTACCCTGCGCCAACGACGAGGAAGACGGGCAGGACGATGGCGAGGAGGTCGAGCATGGGTCCGGCTTAGCGGGTTCGGTTGGGGAAGGGAATGTGAGGCGGTGCGCGCTGCGCGCACCCGCGGTGCTGCTCCGGTGCTTTGGGCCGCATCCGCGCGCCGCACGCGTCAGGTGGGCGTGGAGGAATGGCCCCTCCGTGGCGCGTTTGGGCGCGGAGGTGCGCGCGAGGGTGCGTTTACCCAGGCGCGGTGATGCACATCCCATCGAATGCGGGCTCGACGTGGTCGGGGGTTTCCTCGCGCACCGTCTGGTAGTCGAGATCGATGTGCATGTTGGTCAGCACGGCGCGGCGCGGGGCGGCGCGTTCGATCCATGACAGCGAGTTGGCCAGGTGGCTGTGCGAGGGGTGCGGGTCGCGGCGCAGGGCGTCGAGGATCCAGGTGTCGAGGCCCGCGAGCCTGGGCCAGACGTCGTCTGGGATATCGGAGACATCGGGCAGGTAGGCCACGTCGCCCACGCGGAAGCCAAGGGCGTGGATATTGCCGTGGGCGACTTCGAGCGGGGTGAAGGTGAGTGGACCGCCGGGCCCGTCGATGGTGACATCGCCGTCTATCCCGTGGATGTCGAGGATCGGCGGATAGGCGGAGCCGGGCGGCTGCACGAAGGCGTAGCCGAAGCGGCTGAGCAGGTCGTTCGTGGTGGCGCCATCGGCATAGACCGGCAGGCGCGCGCGCATGTTGAAGACGATCATGCGCAGGTCATCGAGGCCGTGGACATGGTCGGCATGGGCATGGGTGTAGAGCACGGCGTCGAGCCGCCCGATGCCCGCGTCAAGAAGCTGCGCGCGCAGGTCCGGCGAGGTGTCGATCAGAACGGCGGTGGTGCCGTTGTCGGTCTTGCGTTCGACCAGGAGCGAGCAGCGGCGACGGGTGTTTTTGGGGTTTGCCGGATCGCAGGCACCCCAATGGCCGCCAAGCCGGGGCACGCCGCCAGAGGAGCCGCAACCGAGAATGGTGAAGCGGGTTTCAGCCATTCTACGCGGCTTTCGGGGTGGCGGCGGCTTTCCAGAACAGCCGGTCGAAATTGGCGGAGGTCTGGGCGGCGAAATCGGCGTAGGGCAGGCCGAAGATCTCGGCGCCGGTGTGCGCGGTGTGGGCGGTGAAGGCGGGTTCGTTGCGTTTGCCGCGATGGGGCGGGGGCGCGAGGTAGGGGCTGTCGGTTTCCACAAGGATGCGGTCGAGGGGCGCGCTTGCGAAGATATCCCGCAAGGCGCCGGATTTGGGAAAGGCGGCGATGCCCGACATCGAGAGGTAGAAGCCGAGATCGAGGGCGGCGCGGGCCAGCTCGGGCGATGAGCTGAAGCAATGCATGACGCAGGTGAAGGGGCCTGCGCGGTGTTCGTCGGTCAGGATGCGGGCCATGTCGTCATCGGCGTCGCGGGAATGGATGATGAGCGGCAGGCGGGTTTGCCGCGCGGCTTCGATATGCAGGCGCAGGCTTTCTTGTTGGATGGGCTTGGTGTCGGCGGTGTAGTGGTAGTCGAGGCCGGTCTCGCCGATGCCGACGAATTTCGGGTGCCCGGCCAGGGTGATGAGGTCGTCGAGCGTGGCGAGGGGTTCCTCGGCGGCGGACATCGGGTGCGTGCCACCGGCCCAGAAGACGGGCGCGTGGGCCTCGGCGATGGCTTGCACGGCGGGCGCGTTCCGGAGGCGCGTGCAGATCGTGACCATACGGGTAACACCGGCGTCGAGGGCGCGGGCGATCACGTCGGGCAGGTCGGACGCGAGGCTGTCGAAATCGAGGTGACAATGGCTGTCGACGATATGGGGTTGGGTCATGGGGCGCTCACGCGGCAAGGCGGGCCGCGGTGCGGTCCAGATCGAGGAAGATATCGAAGATGAGCGCGGCGGGGTCAAGGTTAACGGCCTTACCCTGACGCGCGCGTGCGGTGAGCGACTGCGCGAGGTTGGCCCAGTCGCGGGCGCGGGCAGGCGTGGGGGCGAGGCGGGCGAGGGTGGCGGCCTCGCCCGGGGTGATGTCGGGCGGAGCTTGGCCCGTGGCGCCCAGACGCGCGGCGCGGGCCAGCGCGGTTTCCAGCAAGCTGAGCGTGAGGGCGAAGCGTGCCTCGCCCGCCTTGCCCGCAGTCGCTTCGGCGAGTTTGAGGGCCAGCGCGCGGTCCATGTTGGGCAGCGTGTCCATCAAACGCATGATGTCGCCATAGAGCGCAGGCCCGCCTTGTTCGCCAAGCGTGATCGCGGCCCCGACGGAACCTTGGGCGAGATTGGCCAGCGCGATGCCTTCGGGCGGCTCGGACCCGGCCTGGATCAGGGCGGCGGCGAGATCCGCATCGTCCAGTGCGGTGAAGCGCAATGTACGGCAGCGCGAGCGGATCGTGGGTAAAAGGCCCGAGGGGCGGTGCGAGATCAGGAACAGGACCGCGCCTTCGGGGGGTTCTTCGAGTTCCTTGAGCAGGGCATTGGCGGCGGAGGGGTTCATTTCATCGGCGCTGTCGACGATCACAACGCGGCGGCCATCGCCCGCGGACATGTGGAAAAAGCCCTTGAGCCCGCGCACTTCGTCGACGGTGATCACGGTCTTTAGCTTTTTCGCATCCTTGTCGTCGACCGGACGGCGGAGCAGGTAAAGGCCCGGCTCGGACAGGGCGGCCATGCGGCGGGCGACGGGATGCTCGGGGTCGATGTCGAGCGATGTGGGCGGCGGCGGGGCACCGAACATGTCGTTGGCGGCGACCGGCGGCGTGGCGAGAAGAAAGCGCGCGGCGCGCCAGGCGAAGGTGGCTTTGCCGATGCCGCGCGGCCCGGTCAGCAGCCAGCCATGGGGCATGCGGCCCGAAGTGGCGGCGGTCAGGAATTCGGCCTCCGGCCCGGCATGGCCAAACAGGCGCGCGGTGTCGCGCGGGTGCGGCGCGCCGTCAAGGCGATCGGATTCGAGCGGGGCGTCATCGGACATATCCGCCATGTAGCACGCGCGCGCGCCGGGGGCAGGCGAAAATGGTCTAGGGCAGACGCTTGGCGACGGCTTGCGTGATGCGCGCGGCGATGGTGTCGGGATCAGAGGTCGCGTCGATCAACACACACCGGTCGGGATGGTCGTCAATCAGGGCCAGAAACCCCGCGCGCAGCTTTTGTTGGAACGGCAGGCCGAATTCCTCGAACCGATCCTCGCCGCTTTGGCGCGCAAGGCCACGGTCAAGCGCCACTTCGGGGTCCATATCAAGCACCAACGTCAAGTCGGGTTCGACCGCGATGGCATCGGCGTGGATGCGATCCACCAGCGCGCGCAAATCGCCACGCGTGGCGCCTTGATAAACGCGCGTGCTGTCGGCGAAACGATCGGTGACGACATCGCGCCCGGCCTCCAGGGCGGGGCGGATCGTGCGTTCCAGATGATCGCGGCGCGCGGCAGTGAATAGCAGGATTTCGGTCTCGGGGCTCCAGCGTTCGGGCGCGCCCTCGACCAGCAGTCTGCGGATTTCCTCGGCCCCCGGCGCGCCGCCCGGCTCGCGGGTCAGGACCGGATCGCGGTCCTGCGCACGCAGCCAATCGGCGAGCCTGCGGGCCTGCGTGGACTTGCCGGAGCCGTCGATGCCCTCGAAACTGATGAATAGGCCCTTGGGGTCAGGCATCGCGTCGGATTGTCCTTGCTCGGCAATGGTGAGCGCAAGGGATGGCACGCCGCGCAGAACAGGGCAAGACGCGGCGCGGGGTCAGTCGGCGGCGGCTTCGATGAGGGGGGCTTCGTCGGTGCCGCCAAGGCCCACCATGCCCAGAACATCGGCCCAAGCGGCCCCAAGGCGCACCATCGGCCCGCCGCGCGGCACGTCGGCCATGGCCACAAGCGGCACGCGGGCCTCGACCCCCAGAACGCCTTGCACGATGTGCAATTCGCCCACCACGGCGCCTTCGGTGACGGGGGCGGGCAGCGGGCTGGTATAGGTGACGCTGGCCGAAATTTCGGGGTCAAGCAGCGCGGGGACGAGCATTTCCAAGCCTTCGGCGGGGGCAAGGCCGACGCTGGTGTCGGCCCCCATGAAGACGGGCGCGCGAGCCAGCTCAACGCCCGGTTCCACCAGATCGCGCATCACGAATTGGCGGAAGGCCCAGGTCACGAGGCGCTCGGATTCGGTGGCGCGTGCCTCGGCCGAGGGCAGGCCGGTGATCACAAAGGTGACGCGCCGGTCGCCTTGCATCGCGGAGCCGACAAGGCCAAAGCCTGCCTCTTGGGTGTGGCCGGTTTTCAGGCCGTCGGCGCCGATGCCCAACCCCAAAAGCGGGTTGCGATTGAAGCGGTTGGCGGGCGAGCGGTTTTCGTAATCGAACTCGGTTTCGACAAAATAGCCGTAATATTCCGGGAATTCCTCGATCAGGCGGACGGCGAGGATGCCAAGGTCGCGCATCGACATCCGGTGGCCATCGGCGGGCCAGCCGGAGGCATTGCGGAAGGTGGAATTCATCATGCCCAACTGCCGTGCGCGCTGCGTCATCAATTCGGCGAAGCCGTCTTCGGTGCCATCGGGGCTGAGCGCTTCGCCAAGCACGACGGAGGCATCGTTGCCCGACACGATGACAACGCCACGGATCAGCTCTTCGATGGTGGGGCGGTCTTGGGTGTTGAGGAACATCGTGGAGCCGCCGAAGCTCATGGCGTGTTCGGAGACGGGGACACGGGTTTCCAACGTCAGCCGGCCATCGCGCAGGGCCTCAAACGTCATCAAAAGCGTCATCAGCTTCGACATGGAGGCCGGCGGCAGGGCGGTGTCGGCATCGAGCTCCATCAACACCTGAGCGGAGGAATGGTCATAGACCCACGCGGCGCGCGCCTGTGTGTCATAGCCTTGCGCCATGGCGTGGGTCAGGGCGGTGAGCAAAAACAAAACCGCCGCGAGGAGGGTCGCGGCGGGTCTGATCAGAAATGCGCTGTGCATGGTGTCCTATCGACTTACGAAATAAGCATCGTCAAAGCCGAGATCCCGGACACTTGCAAGGATCGCATCGCGGTTGGCTTCGCTTTGAGCGGGGCCAACGACAACGCGCCAGAACTGGCCACCGTTGCTCGACTGGTCATAGATTGTGGGCTCTAGCCCCGCATTGCGCAAGGCCTGCCCGGTGTTGGTGGCGTTTTCTTGCACAGAGAAGATGCCGATCTGGACATAGGCGCGCTCAAGATCGCCAGTGGGCGCGGGGGTGCGCGCGGCCACGGGAGCAGCCTCGGGGGCGGGATCGGCCTCCGGTGTGGGCGCGGCGGCGTCGATGGCAGCGGCGGCTGTGGTGGCAATGTCGCTTGCGCCATCCAGCGGGGTTGCGGTGATTGCAGCGGCGGCTGCGGAGGCCGCGACCTGCTCGTCGGAGAGGAGTGCTTCGTCTGCCGCAGAGCCCGGCGCACTTGCGTCCGGTGCGGCATCGGCCGTTTCAGCAACTTCTTCACGGCGCAGCGCCGTGACGTTGAGCACGGTCGGGTCGCCGGCCAGAACCCCGAGGGCTGCGGCGGCGTCAGACGAGATCTGCAGATCAGGCCCGGGATTGTCACGTTCGCGACGGAACAGGGCACCGATCACGAAACGGCCATTCTCATCGTTGCGGATGATCACGCGTTCGGGGTCACCAACATCGGGATGCGCGACCCAAACCCCCCCGAGAGAGGGGCGTCCATCCCACAGACCTTCTGCGGTTTCCTCAAATATTTCAGGCGCTTCAACGTCGCGTTCCACCAGGCGGGTGGCGCCGATCGGAGCCGGTCCATCGGCCTCGGCATTGCGGGAATTGAAGAATTCGCCGTCCTCGCCCATGCAGGCGGACAGGGCCATTAGCGGCACAAGCGCAAGCGCGAGACGGACGCGGGGCGTGGGGCGATTTTGTGTCATACTGCTCATCTCTGCTCTGGTCCCACGCGAGATCTGCGCGGTGTTTTTGTGGTTTTTCCGTTGTGTCCGGTCGTTGCCGGCCCGCGTCCCGATTTTTCGAAACGCACCTGTATGGACGCACGATAGCGCAGTGATTCGCGTCTGAAAAGGTGGCTTGTGAATTCCGCTGTTGCGGTGCGGGTTTCAGAATCACAGATGTCACAGTATCGCCATGGCACAGACCCGCCGGAGGAGTGGCAGAGTGGTCGAATGCACCGGTCTTGAAAACCGGCGTGCGTGAAAGCGTACCGTGGGTTCGAATCCCACCTCCTCCGCCACTGACCCCGGTCTCATTTCCCCAGTTCCTATTTGCGTTAGATTGCTCCGCAATTTCCGTGGGTTGCTGGGGTGATCCTGAGCCGTAGACGCACCGTGGCCTGCCATCCCCGCCGATATTGCTAAGCGTCTCAGTGGCCGTAAAACGCCGGTGCGCTTTTGTGGGCTGTTTCGAATAACAGGGAATTTTCAGGGAAGTTCGATCGTTTTCGGGAGAATCCGTAGGTTTTCATCCAGAATAGCCCCGCAAATTCAGTTGTTTGCGCACCAATTCCCTACGCACAATAACAGGGAATTCTCCCCGCGATAACAGGAGCGGAACAGGGGCGATGCAGGGAAAGAAATTCTAATAAACAGGGAAGCCAGCTCAGCCGGCGATGCCAAAGCGGCGATGCTGTTCGGCCCAGTCGAGGGGCGGCGGGCGGCGCACAAGAGACTCGAGTGTCATGTCGATGGGTTGGCTGCCAGCGATGATCGCACTCTGGATGCGAGGCGACAATCCGGTGAGCGGCACCAGCTTCGCAACGTATCGTGCGGAAACTTTTGCCTCTTCCGCGATCTGCACCATTGGTGTGCCGGTCTTGAGTTGATCGGCCCAGAGATGCGCATGACGCAGGGCGCGGACGAGAGTGTTATCGGGTGCGGGCTGGCGCGCACCGGCGATAATCCGGGTCTCAATGCCACGGCGTTTGGCGGTGAATGCTGATGTCAATCGAGACAGGCTGGGTGTCAGATCTGCTGGGGATAGGGCCGCATGGCTTGCAATCGCTGATAGATCCAGGTCGATCGTGATCTGTCCGGCCTGCAGGTTTGCGCTGGTGATTAAGGCTGCTGTTGCTCCTGCACCATCCGCTTTGATGCTTTGGGCAAGCGCCTCAATCGCCTTCGAAGCTTTTGTTGACGTCGCAGCATCTGCCACGGTGAGAACGTCATGGCGCTGCGTGTGATCCAATAAGTGGCCGGCGACTAGGCTGGTAATCTCATCCTCAAGACCTTTGGCAGGCAAGCGCCAGCCCGTCGGATCGACGCCGCCGGAGATCAACCGGTTGGAGACGTAATACCGTCGGACCTTCCCGCCGCGCCGCGTGTGGCTTGGGGTTAGCAGATCGCCGGTCTCATCGCGGACTTTGCCTTTGAGGGGGGCGACACTCTCCGGCACCACACCAGCTTCGGCACCCCGGCGTTTGGCACTGGCTTCCTGCAACAGGTGCTGCACGTCATCCCAGATGGCTTGATCAAGGATCGCGGCATGCAGGCCGGGGTAGACCGCGTCTTTGTGCCGGATCTTCCCAATGTAAACTGGATTGGTAAGCAGTTTATGGATCTGGCCGCGGCTGAACCTAGTGCCGCCTTGAACGCGGCCCGATCGGAAATGATGCCGTTTTGATCTCAGACCCTCTGCCTCGGCTGCTGCTGCGACAGCGTTGAGGCATCGGTGTTCGCGATAGAGCTTGAAGATGTGCCGGACAGTGTTGGCCTCGGCTTCATTGACGACGAGCTCGCGGCGGGTTGGATCGGGGTGAGAAGCATATCCAATGGGCGCCACGCCTCCCATCCAGAGGCCCTTCTTCTTTGAAGCGGCGATCTTGTCGCGGATCCTCTCGGCAGTGACCTCGCGTTCGAATTGCGCAAAGGAAAGGAGAACGTTGAGCGTCAGGCGACCCATCGACGAGGATGTATTAAAGGCCTGCGTGACGGAGACGAAGGAACACTTTGCTGCCTCCAGGCGCTCGACCAGTTTGGCGAAGTCGGCCAAAGACCGTGTGAGGCGATCGATCTTGTAGACGACGATCATGTCGATGCGTCCGGCGCCGATGTCCGTCATGAGCCGCTGAAGGGCCGGGCGTTCCAGCGTGCCACCGGACAGCCCGCCATCATCGTAGCGCGCGGGGAGCAACCTCCATCCCTCATGGCGCTGGCTGGCGACGTAGGCAGCGCAGGCCTCGTGCTGCACATCGAGCGAGTTGAAGTCCTGATCCAACCCTTCCTCGGAGGATTTGCGGGTGTAAATAGCGCAGCGGATACGTGGCTGTGTCATCGCTTGGTCCTAGTGAGCCCAAAGAAGCGGGGTCCTGACCAATGGGCGCCGGTGATGTGTCGGGCGATGGCGGAAAGCGAGCGATAGGATTGCCCCTGCCATAGAAACCCGTCGCCGGTCACATCAACCACATGTGTGATGCCGTTCCATTCTCGCAACAGGCGACCGCCCGGTTGGAGCGCGTTATGTGCGACAGGTGCGCGCTGGTCCGGCGGTTGTGCGAGCGCTCGTTTGACTGAAGCTGATAATCCGCCGCTTGCTTTGGTCTGTAACTCCGTTGCGAGGAACCGACGCATGAGGGATTTGCTGAGGCCTTTTGGAACTGGCGTTGCGAATACGCGCCCCCATGCTTCGATCAAGGCCGAACGCTCTGCGGTCTCGAGATCGGTGAGCCTCAAGATGCCGCCTCCGACGTTGCGGTGATCCGATAGACCGAGTTGCGTTTGCCATCGAGGTTGGAGCGTTCGATTGTGAGGCCGGTTTTGCGCAATCCGCTCAACGCCGCGCGGGCTGAGTGCGGCTGCCATCCGGTGGCTTTGCAGATGGCGTCGAGGCTTGCCCCTTTTTGGCGCCGCAGGAGGGCTTGCACCTTGGCGATCTTGGTTTGGGGTTGTTTGGGTTTACGGGCCATCGTTTGCTCCTTGAGTGCGGGGCGGCGGGGTGCCGTCCGTCGTACCGAGGAGCGCCCGGGTGGCCGGGCGTGTAGGCAGTCATGCGTGGATTGCGGGCACAGTCCAGTCAGGATTTTGCCGGTCTCAGGAATAGAGCCGACGTGCCTGCCGGATGAAGCCGCAAAAGGAGTGTATCCGGCGGGACTTATCGGAATGTTGGTACGCTCAGCTCTGGTCGATCCGGATCATCGTCGTCGTCCGGAATATCGGCCCAGAGGAGCGTCACGGCGTGCCCGTTGTTGCTCATTCGGGTCTGCTCGTAGAGATCCACGTCTGTGCGACTGGTCCAAGACAACGGATGAGCTTCTGCGAACTCTGTAAATCCCGGTTGGGCGTTTTGCACAGCGCGATAGGCGGCAGAGATGGGTGGAAGGCGATCGCCACGGCTTACGGTCACGTAGGGAAACCCACTTCCTTTCACCAAGTACCTGACCTCACCTTTAAAGGACCAAACGGCGGCCAGAACCTCGTCGCGACCTCCGATCATGCGCCTGACACAGACTTCCAAAGAGATGTCTAGGTGATCACGCATCCGCTGTGCATCGCGAAGATCGGGTTCGGGTGAGAGCAGGGGTGTCACCAGATAGGTTGGGGCCAACAACTCCGCGGCGAATTGATTGGCCTGACTTTCCTGACGAACATGCTGACGGCCGTCCCGTGTCTCCCGCATATCCTGCGCACGGCATGTGAATCCACCATCGCTCGTTAGCTCGTGCCGCTCCATGAGGAAGTGTCCCAACTCATGGGCCACGGTGAACCGAGCTCGTCGATAGCCTTTGGATGTATTGGCTAGGATCGCCCCGGTGCTGCGGACCTGATCCGTGAGAAGCATGCCTTCAAATCCATCGAAACGATCCATCCGAACGTCAGCGATGTCCAGGGCGGAAGCGATCTCCACAACAGGAACTGCTGCGTCTATCCGACCAAGCATTACGTGCAGCTTGCGCGCGAGCATAACGGGGTGGTGGACGTCGGCCAGGTCGATCCGATCAAGAGGGAGCGAGATCAGGTCGCCTCCGATGACTTGCGCTTCATCGCTTCGATCATCTGTTCGACAATCTCGCGATCTCGCACCGACAACTCGTCCAAGCCGCGGTGCACGCGCTCAATCTGAAGGTCGCCTGCGCCTGGTTCCTCCGCATCGCCGGTCAACACATCGATGCTGACGCCGTAGTGCGCGGCGAGTTTGCGGACGAGCTCAAAGGACGGGTTGCGGCTGCGCCCCTTCTCCAACTCCCAGACGTGGGCCTTTGACACGCCAACCTTGTCAGCCACGTCCTGCAAGGACTCGCCAGACTTCTGCCGTAGGCTGAATAGCCGCTCTTCTATGCTCATCGGTCCCTCCCCGTATGATGTGCCTGACGACGGTATAGGCGCATAGTTGACGCAATGCCAGCCGTAAGATACATCATACGATAGAGGCCGACGGAATGATTCCATCGAGCAGTTAGATAGGAGAGCCGCAATGGCCCCGCAGAAAATTGAGCAGATCGCGATTGGTGATCTTACGCCGTGGGCTCGCAATGCGCGGACCCATTCGAAGAAGCAGGTGCGCCAGATCGCTCAGAGCATCGAAACGTTTGGGTTCACCAACCCTGTGCTCATTGATGAGGCCCGGACGATTTTGGCCGGTCATGGCCGGGTTGAGGCGGCGAAGCAACTTGGGCTGGCGGATGTTCCGTGCCTGCGTCTTGATCACATGTCCGCGGATGAGAAACGCGCCTATGTGCTGGCGGACAACAAGCTGGCGCTGAATGCGGGTTGGGATGACGATCTGTTGGCGGCAGAACTTGGCGCGTTGATGTCGGCAGATCTCGATTTTGATCTGGATGTGACCGGCTTCTCAATCCCTGAGATCGACGGGCTTATGGAGGCGGTGGCGCCGAAAGAGGAGGGGGATCCGGAGGAGGATGGTGCTCCGAGCCAGGCACCGGCCCGGGTTCGGCTTGGCGATGTGTGGCAGTTGGGGCGTCACCGGTTGGCCTGTGGCGATGCGCTGGACCCGGAGGTGGTCGGCAGCCTTATGGCGGGTGAGCTGGCACGCATGGTGTTCTCGGATCCGCCCTACAACGTGCCGATCGACGGTCACGTGGGCAACTCCGGCAAGGTGCAGCACCGGGAGTTTGCCATGGCCTCGGGTGAAATGAGCTCAGCGCAGTTCACCGCGTTCCTGCTAACGGCCTTCGGCAATCTCGCCGATCACAGTATGGACGGCTCGATCCACTTCCTCTGCATGGACTGGCGCCACATGTCTGAAATGCTGGCAGCGGGCGGAGCAGTCTATGATGAGATGAAGAACCTGATTGTCTGGGCCAAGGACAACGGCGGCATGGGGACGTTCTATCGCTCGCGTCATGAATTGATCTTTGTGTTCAAGAAGGGCGAAGCGCCCCACATCAACACCTTCGAGTTGGGCCAGCATGGGCGGTACCGGACCAACGTCTGGCAATACCGCGGAGTGAACACGATGCGGGCGGGTCGGATGGAGGAGCTGGAACTGCACCCGACCGTGAAGCCCGTGCAGATGATTGCGGATGCAATCCGGGATGTGTCGGGCCGAGGTGACATCGTGCTCGATCTGTTCGGGGGATCCGGATCGACGCTGATCGCGGCCGAGAAGACAGGGCGGCGCGGCTATCTGTGTGAACTGGATACGATCTACTGCGATCGGATCCTTGCTCGGTGGGAGGTCTATGCCAAGGACGAGGCCGAGCAGATTGTTTGTGGATGGGCGCCGCCGGTGACTGCATGTATGCTGGAGGCGGCGGAATGACAGGACGAAAGCTAACACTGCCGTCAAAGACAGACGGGTTAGACTATGACGTTGGATACGGCAAGCCGCCGAAAGACACACGGTTCAAGCCCGGCCAGTCGGGCAACCCGCGGGGGCGACCGAAGGGCGCAAAGAACAAGCGCCCGGGGCTGCACGAGGAGCGCCTGAAGGACATCATTCTGGATGAAGCTTACCGGACGGTGGCGATGCGCGAGGGCGATCACAATGTTCAGATCCCGGTGGCGCAGGCCGTGATGCGGGCGATCGCCGTGAACGCTGCCAAGGGCAACACCCGGTCGCAGCGGCTCTTCGCACAATTGCTGGCAGATACCGAAACGTCGCGGAAGTTGCTCCATGACGAATGGCTAGACACAGTTCTCGAGTATAAGGCCAATTGGGATGATGAGCTCCGTCGGCGCGAGCGCCTCGGCATCACCGATCTTGAAGCGCCGCTACCCCACCCCGACCACATTGTCCTTGATCCGCTCCGCGGAGAAGTGCGGATCGAGGGGCCCATCACAAAGGAGCAACATGCCACCTATGAGCGCATCCGGCAGCTGAGGGATGAGGCTCAGGACGAGGTGGATTACTTCCAGCAGATGCGTGACGAAGAATCTGACGAGACCCTTGCGTCTAGTCTAGACAATTTGATTGAGACGAACCGCGGGATTGTCGAAAGGGCCAGCGCGCTTTTGCCGAAAGAGGTGTAGCTGGGGGGAGGCGGGAGAGCGTGCGCTCAATGGGCCGGGCTGTGAGAGGGCAGGGCGGCCAATCGGCGCTGTGCCGTGGCTGCGGCGCGCGAAGAAATGCTGCAGGGGCTAAGAAACTGTCACTTAGGGCGGGAACCAGACCTTCGCTGCGGGTGCATCATGCATCTGTTAGAAGGAAAACGCGGACGTTGCAGCGGCGCTGTTTTTTACGAGAAAAGCGGTAGCAATTGCCGCCAGCGGCCCGTCGGGCTTCACCGTTGGTTTTGCAGGTCCGCTGCTATCGCTGATCCGGGCTAGGCACGCCATGTCACGCCAAGCGAAATGGAATGTCCCGTGGCCTTGCAGATGGGCTTGGTCGCTGGCCTAAGCTTGCAACACGTTGGAGCCGTGGATCGCCTGCATTACGGCCTCGGTTACCTGCTTGGTCGTGGCGGTGCCACCGATGTCAGGCGTTACGATGCCTTCCGCACACACACGCTGGACGGCGGACATTAAGCGTTCAGCTGCTTTCGCCTCACCCAAGTGTTCCAACATCTGCACGGCCGTCCAGAAGGTTGCCACGGGGTTCGCGATACCTTTGCCCGCAATATCGAACGCAGAGCCGTGGATTGGTTCGAACATGGAAGGGTAGCGCCCTTCCGGGTCAATGTTTCCGGTGGGAGCGACGCCAAGGCTTCCTGCCAGCGCGCCCGCAAGGTCCGATAGAATATCCGCATGCAGGTTCGTGGCCACGACCGTATCGATGCTTTTGGGGTTCAGGGTCATGCGAACTGTCATTGCGTCAACCAACATCTTGTCCCAAGTCACATCCGGAAATTCTTTTGCCACCTCGGCTGCGATCTCGTCCCACATAACCATGCCAAAGCGCTGCGCATTGGATTTCGTCACCACGGTCAATAGTTTGCGCGGGCGCGATTGCGCCAGCTTGAAAGCGTAGCGCATGATCCGCGTGACGCCCACACGCGTGAAGATCGCCACTTCCGTCGCGACTTCCTCGGGCAATCCTTTGTGGGCCCGTCCACCGTGGCCAGAATACTCACCCTCCGAGTTTTCACGCACAATAACCCAATCCAGATCGCCCACCTCCGCATTCCGGAGCGGAGAGGCGACCCCCGGCATGATCTTGGTGGGCCGCACGTTGGCGTATTGGTCAAAGCCTTGGCAGATTGGGAGGCGCAGGCCCCAAAGGGTGATGTGATCGGGGACATCCGCGGCCCCTACTGCCCCAAAATAAATGGCGTCGAACGACTTTAGCTGCTCCAGCCCGTCCTCAGGCATCATCACGCCGTGCTGCTTGTAATAATCTGAACCCCAATCGAACGTTGTGAAATCAAACGATACATCCCCCATCCGCTCAGCCAGCGCTGCAAGCACAGTCGTGCCCGCATCAATTACTTCCGGTCCAATGCCATCTGCGGGGATTGCTGCGATCTTATGGGTTCTCATGGTTCGATCCCTTGAATTGTCGTTGAAGCCTTATGGGCATCGACCCATCCTTCCTGCAACGCTCAAATTACTATATAGTATTTCGACATAGACACAGGAGAGTGAGATGGAGTTGCACCAGCTTAGGTGTCTGATCGCGGTGGCTGACACGCTCCATTTCGGACGCGCGGCGCAGCAGATGGATATGCTGCCCGCCTCTTTCGGGCGCCATATTAAGCTGTTGGAAGAAAGCCTCGGCAGTCGGCTGCTGGTGCGGACGACGCGCCATGTGTCCTTGACGGATACGGGGCGCGACTTTGTTGAGGGCGCGCGCGATGTGGTGGCTCGCGCCGAAGAGCTAGAGGAAAACTTCCGGGATGCCCTGCAATCTCAACGAAACATTCTGCGAATTGGTGCCATCGATAGTGCAGCCGCCGGATTGTTGCCGCAGCTGGTCCCACTGCTGAAAGACCAGCTGCCCGAGACCGAGATTGAAATCTTCGAACAGAAGACCCTCCGCCTTTTGCCCCGCGTCCTATCTGGGCGCCTTGATATTGCGATCGTGCGCCCGCCCGAGCTTCGCGACCAGCGCCTTATCTTCCAGCCAATGTTTCATGAAACAGCGGTCGTTGCGATCCCATCGGGTCATCCGTTGGCCGCACGCGACACGTTGAGCGTCCATGATATGGCAGACGAGCCGCTGATCATACCTGACCGCACCTCGCGCCCGCATAGCCATGACTTGACCATGAAGCTATTTCTTGAGGCCGGATTGAGCGCCAGAGTTGCTCAGATTGCGGAGGAAAAACAGACGATTGTCAGCCTCGTGAGCTCTGGCGTCGGATTTGCAATCGTCCCAAAATGGACCTCTCGATTTGCCATTGAAGGCGTGACCTTCGCGTCCCTGCAGATTCCACAAGAGCGCACGCTATCCGAATTGGCGCTCTCGCTGGTTTGGCTGAAAGATACCCGCAACGAGGCTCGCGATGTGTTTTTGGATATTTTGAATACCGAGGAAAGCCGCCTTTTGAAGACGGCATAGCTTCGAACAGGTTCATTTGTTGCAATTGATTATATAAACACGATCGCCCAAGATTGGCGCGTTGATGCTTGAGCGAAACCGAAATCTGTCTGTAGCTTCTATCTCGGCGCTGCCTGACGAAGGGCGAACTGCTTGTCGTACGAACGCATACGCGCAACGCTTCTGGGAGGAAGACAAATGACTAAGATTGCCAAGATCGCGGCTGTCGCCGCGACCACTCTTGTATCCGCCAACATTGCACTGGCCGATGGCCATGTGGACCGCACGGGTTGGCCCGAAAGCTTTACCGTCGGCACCGGTTCGCAGGGCGGCACGTATTTTGGCTATGGCACCGGATGGGCCAACATCGTGTCGGAAGAGCTTGGGGTGTCCGGCGGCGCTGAAGTCACCGGCGGGCCGATGCAGAACATGGCACTGGTTCACACGGGCGAGCTTGCCTTCGGCATGACCACGATGGGCCCCGCCGCTGAATCGATCGCCGGCAACAACCCCATCGCCCCCGGCCTGCAAATGACCGGCGCTTGCGCAATGTTCCCGATGTACCAGACGCCATTCTCGGTCACTACCCTGGTGTCATCCGGCATCACCTCTGTTGCGGACATTCCCGCAGGCGCGCGCATCGGCTTTGGCCCTGCCGGATCTACCTCGGACACCTACTTTCCGCGCATGATGGAAGAACTGGGCGTCGAATTCGAGCGCCGCAACGGCGGTTGGAACGATCTGGGAGCGCAATTGCAGGACGGCTTACTGGACGTTATTGCATTTGCCGCCGGTGTCCCAGTTCCAGCGGTGAGCCAATTGGAAGTGCAGACTGAGATCAACATCATCGCGTTTACGGAAGAAGAGCAGGCGACGATCAGCAGCGCCTTCCCTGTTGCCAACTTTGACATCGCAGCAGACGCCTACACGACGATTGATGCCCCTGTGCGTTCGGTCTCCATGTGGAACTTTGCCATTGCAGGGTGTGATCTGCCCGAAACGTTCATCTATGGCCTTGTTGACGCGGTGATGTCCGACAATGAGCGGATGGTCACGGCGCACGGTGCAGCGCGGTCGACGTTGCCTGAGTTCTGGGATCGCAACCAAGTGATGATGTGGCACCCCGGTGCGGCCCGCTGGTTCACTGAAAATGCAGACGCAGAGATCGCGGCTGACATGATCTATGGTGGCTAAGCTCGCCACTGGTTCCTAGAGCAAGGAGCCAATCCACAAGACAGAAGCCTGCGCTAATTCCATTGGCGCAGGCGCTTTCGTCCTAAATTTCCCTGTTTACGTCAGCGACCATTCGACGCCCGACCGAAGGACCCCCCCAATGACCGACCGATCAGCCAAGCTCGGAGATCAAACCACGGGCCCCGTCATCGCCGAAGGCGTGGACGAAGAGCCGATCGAAACCAACCGCCGCCTGTTTGAGGGGAACAAGTTCCTCTTCGTGGCGCTTCTGTCAGTACTCTATGCCGGCTTCCACATGGCCGCGCTCAACGGCCTGTCCCTGTCCTCCATGACCGGGATTGACCTGCCGTTCCTGCCGCAATTCCCGATGGAGACCTGGAACTTCCGCGTCGTCCACATCGCAGGCGCACTGGCGCTTGGGTTCATGCTGTTCTCGGCCCATACGTTCCACGCAGACGCCAGCAACGACCGCTCCACCAAGGCCGTGTCGCTCATCGCCGCCCTCTTCGCCCTGCCCGCGCTCTATGCCGGTTTCACCGTCCTGGGCTTCATCGGCCAGATCAACGGCGGCGAGCTGCCCGTCATGGGCGGCCTGACCACCTGGGCGTCCTTCCCCGGCACCGACATCTACAACGCCGAGGTCTATTCCTTCGGCCTGCCCCTGCTGATCGCCACCGGCGGCGCCATCGTCCTCGGCTGGTTCGAGCGTCAGGGCCGCGGCTCCTTCGCCGCCTCCGACATCGTGCTGGCGCTCTGCGCCCTCGTCGTGGCGCTGTATCTGATCCCGATCTACTCCACCGCGGCGCGCAACTCTGTCGGCACCTCCTTCGTGCCCATCGGCGTGGCCTTCGCCGCCACCGCAGGCGCCGCAATGATCCTGGAGCTCACCCGCCGCGTCGCGGGCCTGGCGCTGGTGATCATCACCGGCGTTTTTCTGGCCTATACCTTCACGGCGCACCTGCTGCCGGGCCTTCTGGCGGTTCAAAACCCCTATGACTGGCAGCGCTTCTTCGGCTTTGTCTATACCGACGCAGGCATCCTCGGGCCAACCACGGCTGTGTCCTCGACCTACATCATCCTGTTCATCATCTTCGCGGCCTTCCTTCAGGCCTCCAAAGTCGGCGATTACTTCGTCAACTTCGCCTTCGCCGCCGCCGGGCGTGCGCGCGGTGGCCCCGCCAAGGTGGCGATCTTTGCCTCTGGCCTGATGGGCATGATCAACGGCACTTCTGCGGGCAACGTCGTGGCCACCGGGTCCCTGACAATCCCACTGATGAAGAAGGTCGGCTACCACAAGAAGACTGCCGGCGCCGTGGAAGCGGCCGCCTCCACCGGCGGTCAGATCATGCCGCCGATCATGGGTGCGGGCGCCTTCATCATGGCCGAGATCACCGGCATTCCCTATCAGGACATCGCCATCGCGGCGCTGATCCCCGCCGTGCTCTACTTCGCCTCCATCTACTTCATGGTGGATTTCGAGGCCGCCAAACTGGGCATGCGCGGCATGCGCGAGGATGAGCTGCCGAAGTTCAAGGAAATGGCCAAGAAGGTCTTCCTGTTCCTGCCCATCATCATCCTGATCTTCGCTTTGTTCATGGGCTATTCCGTGATCCGAGCAGGAACCCTGGCCACCATCGCCGCCGTCGTCGTGTCTTGGGCCACGCCCGAGCATTTCATCCAGCGCGGGGGCTGGTCGATCCAGCGGCTGTTCGTGCTGGCCATCACCGCGATGACCGTTGCGCTGTCATTGGTCTGGATCGCCTCACCGACGCCTGAGCCCGGCGCCGACCAAAGCGCCCTGATGACGTCGCTGGCGACCATCACCGGCCTGATCATCGTCGCCGCATTCGCCTATATCTCGATCACCGAGATGATGAAGCCCGACAGCACCATTGGCTTGGGGCTAAAGGGCATGCTGCGCGGATTGGAAATCGCCGGTGTCATGTCGATCCAGATCATCGCTGTCTGTGCCTGTGCCGGTATCATTGTTGGCGTAATCTCCCTAACGGGCGTCGGCGCGCGCTTCTCGGCCGTGCTGCTGGACCTGGCGGGCGTCAGCCAACTCCTGGCGCTCTTCTTCGCCATGTGCATCGCGATCCTTCTTGGCATGGGCATGCCCACCACGGCGGCCTACGCGGTGGCCGCATCCGTGGTGGCGCCGGGCCTGGTGTCGCTTGGCATTCCGCAACTGACGGCGCATTTCTTCGTCTTCTACTTCGCCGTCGTCTCCGCGATCACCCCGCCCGTGGCGCTCGCCTCCTATGCTGCGGCAGGCATCTCCGGCGCAAACCCGATGGAGACCTCGGTGGCGTCGTTCAAGATCGGCATCGCCGCCTTCATCGTACCCTTCATGTTTTTCTACAACGGCAACCTGCTGATGCAGGGCCCGGCGATTGAAGTGGCGGGCGAGATGGTCCACCAAGCGCCCGCCTGGTACAATATCGTCCGCGCGGGCATCACGGCAATCATCGGAATCTTCCTGCTGACCTCGGGCATCCAGGGCTGGTTCATGGGCGGACGCTCCGTCTGGTTCCTGCGCGTGGCACTCATCGCCGCCGCCCTCCTGCTCATCGCTGGCGGTTGGACCACGGACCTCATCGGAATCGGTATCGCGGCGGGGGTGTTCTTCATCCAGCGCGTAGTGAAACCCGCGCCCATGACCACTATCCCGGTGCGCGGCGCGGATTGAGGCGAAACAGACGCACCCGGGGGGCATCAGCAATACCGTTCCGGGCCGTTCCACTGGGTTTCGGAATAGCGATCACCATGGGCCCAACCTACTGGGAGAATGTCCTCGATCTCAGTCATCATGTCTTCACTCAGCGCAATCGACGCGCCAGCAGCGCATTCCGCCAAGTGATCGGCCGTCCGCGTTCCCGGGATGGGGATGACATGTTTCCCGCGCGCCAGACACCAGGCAAGCGATAGGGCCGTAACACTGACACCGTGGTCCCTCGCATAGGTCTTGAACCCCTCCAGCCTTGCCAGGTTGCGTTCGAAATTGGATCGCAAAAAACGCGGATTACCCTTCCGAAAGTCCTGATCTGAAAACTCCGCAGGGTTTGGCGTTCGGTCCACCAACATACCACGACCGAGCGGGGAATACGCGATGAATGCAACGCCTAATTCGCGACAGGCTTGCAAGAGCCCCAGGTCAGGCTGCCGGGTCCAGAGCGAATACTCGCTCTGCACGGCGTCCACGGGTCCGACCGCCACTGCACGCCTCAGACTCGCCGGCGCAATTTCCGAGAAGCCTATGCCGGCAATTTTCCCTTCAGCCTTGAGGTCAAGCAGCGTGCCCATGACGTCCTCGATCTCGATGCTTGGGTCGCGACGATGCACATAAAACAGATCGACATAATCGATGCCAAGCCGGCGAAGCGACCCCTCTAACTCAGTTCTCAAATACTCCGAGTCATTTCGAAATCCGCGGTTTCCATGGTCTCGATCTCTCCAAATGCCAGCTTTGGTCGCAACGGTGAAATTCGAGGAATTGCGTTTCAAGTACCGACCGATGATCTCTTCGGACAGGCGCAACCCATAGACATTTGCGGTGTCCAGCAGGTCAATCCCCAGACTTTGGGCCGCCGCCAAGGTATTATGCGCCTCCGTCTCATGCGTGGGTCCGTAGAAACCAGAAAAGCCCATGCAGCCCAACCCAATTGCACAGACTTGCTTCTTAGAGCGCAGCAGCTGTCGACGCTTCATGATGGTTTCTCGGACATTATCAGGCAATTTACTTGGGTTCTTCCGCTTTGGTTCGCTAAAACGAAAGGTAATACAGTCACTGCCAAATGGCGGCAACGCGTCCTGCGAGCCCGTGCGGGTCTGCACATGATCTTCGATACGCCGTCTGCCTCCTGCGCATTGCGGCCATCTGGACGGCTTAAAATGCCGCGGCATCGATCAAGGACTGCTGTGCGGGTCGCAACCGCGGCATTGCGACGGTGAGCTGGACGTCCGCTCTTGGCCGTTCGTGACGACGTCCTTACCGGTTTCTTGGTGCAATACCGCGCAGCGGAAAATGACCGCTCAGAGCCCAGACTCACCGATGCTGCATCTGGGTTTTAGGGCCGCTTTGAGAAACGTAGCGCGATCAAGTGGGGCTTCTTGGGCCTTTTCCAACGCGCGGATGCACACGCGTTCCGTCCGACAGTCCGATGCACAGTACGATTTCGTCTGCCCGGGGCGCGTCAGGCACCCAGAGCGTCATCGTATCGATGTGATCAAATGACCATGCCTCGTCCTTGTGGCCCAGAGGCAGATCAATCGATCCGCCCAATGCTGCAACCTTGTGGTTGGATGGCATCAGGGATTTGCCGCCCCCGATGGCAGCGCGCACCGGTTTGCCCAGTGCGGGATGCAAAAGCGCAGCTCCGTGTTCCATCGCGCCCGAAGAACCGACAAGTGCGGCTTTGCCGTAGCAGACAGCGGGGGCTCCCAGCATGTGCAAGAGCTCTTGTGTCAGCGCTTCGCCAAGCTGCGCACCGATATCAAAAAGGGGCGACAGGTCGTCTCGATGGACACCTGCGAAAGGATTTCTGACAACGGCCAAAGCCGCTACGCGGGTGATCGGATCGCTCGCCTGTCCCATTTCATCAGCAGTGATGATTTCCTTTGTAAAAACCGTTTTCCGAACACTCATCGTGACACTTTCCTTTCTTGCCCTGTCGCGGGAGCATCTTTGAAGAACTGGAACGCGATGCCCAACGGCACCACCGCCGCGAAGAGGATCATTGCCAGCCACAATGGGCCATGCGGATTGCTCGTTGCATCAAGGATCGCACCTGCTACCGGCGGCGTGATCCACATGAGCGCGTAGTAAACGGTAAAGAATATCCCCATGCCAAATGCTCTGACAAGGGGCCGCATCGCTTGACCTGCCATGGCCATGATGACCCCGGCAGGTGCCATTCCGATCAGTCCAAACAGAATGCTTGCGCCAACGCCAGCGCCTGGCATCCCGAGCAGCAAGAGCGCCGCGATAGCCCCTCCCATGCAGACGGCCAAGACTGTATTCCTCCGACCAAAGCGGTCCACGAATTGCCCGCAGGCCGCACCGGAAAGGATCATGATCCAACTACCGATACTAATGATGCCAGCGGCGGCAAGGGCGGTTTGGCCGTGGCTCTCAAGAACCTTTGGCGCGAAGGCAAGATAGGCAACATAGGCTGCGTTGAAGACACCCCAGGCCGTTGCCGCACAGAGCATCAAACGCCATTCTTGCCCTGTCAGTGGAATCCGCGCGCCGCCCGTGGCATCCGGCAGATCATGTGGCGGACGGTAGAGCAAGAAAACCCCAAGGGCCGCGATCAGGCAATAAGCCGAAGCCGCCTGAAACGGGACTTGCCAGGCGTACGTTTGCGCCAACCAAGCATGGCCAACTTGGCCCATGGCGATCCCTAACGGCCAGCTCATCACAAGGATGCTCATGGCCGTTGCGATCTCGCGGCCCTCGAACCAGTCAGCGATCATCTTGGTGAAGTAGATCATTGCAAACAAGCATCCGACACCTGCAACAACGCGACCCATACCCAATCCCCAGCCCCCTGCGGCAAGAGTCGAGATTACACCTCCGACTGCCATCGCGATCAGCCCAAAGCCGACCATGTTGCGATCAGATACGTAACGACCCCAAAGCCCCGCGGGCAGCGCTAGCAAGACACCAGGCGCCATGAAAAGCCCGATAAGCAGGCCAATGCCTGCGTAGTCCAGCTCGAAGGCCACAACCAGATTGTCTGCAACCGAAGCAAGTGTCTGGAATTGAAACCCCAATGCTGTGCGCGCCAGAAAGAGCAGAGCGAGAATGTGCCAACGGGTCATCACAGATGGTACTTCATGTAGATGAAATAGGGGTCGGCTTCGATTGGGTCAGCACATTCCGGGTATCGGTCGATTGCTTGAAAACCCAAGCGCTCAAATATCCCCATCGGGTCGCGATTGCTTTTGATCACGTTGACCAAAAGTGTTTCCAGCCCCATGCTGCGCGCGCCGTTGATCCATTCGCGCACAATCGCACTGCCCATTCCATGTCCCGCGGCCTCGGGCCGAACATACAGACGTTTCACTTCGGCTGCGTCCGGGCGCACACGGTGCAGCGTTCCGCACCCGACAAGACGGCCCGCGGCATCCTGTGCGAGGATTAACTGACCGTTTGGTGGCAAGACTTTGTGCAACTCGGGCCAGAACGACCCCATCAGTATCTGGTGCGTATAGCCGTGAACCATCCCAACCTCGCCCAGTTTGCGAACAATGACGCCATAGTACTCCAACAAAAGATCATCGAGCGCCGCACGCAGGTTGTGGTCTGATAGGTCTGACACGTGAAAGACGTGGTACGCGGCGGCAGACTGGGTTGACCGGCATGTTTCCAACATCAAGCCCAACCCAGTCCGCGCAGCGCGCGCACGTCGTTCCAGATTTTGGTCATGTGACTGATCTTGTCGCCGTCGAACTGCATCACATAGGCGTAATCTGAAACAACAGCTTTGCCCGTTGGCGCAACTGGCCCGCCTTCTCCAGTTTGCTTGCCGTGAAATTCGGCGGAAGCAACAACGGTACCGCGCGTCTCGTCCGACGCAAAAGCTGTCAGCTTGTAATGGCCATCCGGAATGGGCGTCAGAAGACCCTTCATCCACTCAGCGTATTCAGCAAGTGTCGCTGTGTCCGCCAGTGCGTCAGCCTGACAGGAAAAACGCGCCCCTTCGTGGCAGAAAGGCTTGCAGCCTTCCCACCCTTTGCCGGTTTCGCAAGCCTCAAAAAATGCCTTTGCGGTCTCAAATTGGGTCATCGTGATATCCTCCATGTTGATCTGCTGGTGGCAGTTTTGCCCGATGCCCATGGCGCCAGCTATCGTGCAGATGCTGTAAATTCGGCATCAGCAGTGCAGTATTCAAACTAAAGCATTTGGTGGATTGCTTGTTGCACGTGTTCTTACCAAACTCAGTACAAGGTGTTCTTTTCGGAGTGTTTTAGGTGTCTGGACAATCAGGTCTCAGCCAAAGGGAATTGCAGATCGCGCAGTCTTATGCGGGTGGAGAGACCTATCAGACAATCGCCGACAAGCTGTGTATTGCACCGTCCACGGTGCGGACGCATCTGGCGACGATCTACCGCAAACTTGAAGTCTCCTCGAAGCTGGAACTGGCGACCTATCTGAAAGGCGACGCCCCTGAGCCCCGCAGCCAGTCCGAAATGGCCGCGGTGGTCTCCGAGTTGGCGCTCAGCCTGGAAGAAGCCATAAGCCGCGAAAAAGCACTCAGCGAAGTCTTGCGAATTATCAGTGCATCCCAGGGTGATCTGGACACCGTGATGCCGTTGATCCTGAACTATGCGCTTGAGCTTTGCGATGCAGAGTTTGGCATCCTGTTTGAGTATCATCGGGATGGCAGGTTTCTGGCCAACCACGCTGCTGGAATTCCAAAACCATTTCAGGCGTGGCTGGATGATCAAGGTGTCTTCGCGGTCAGCTCTGAGACGGGTCTCGGCCGCATGAATAATCAGCGTGAAGTCATCAATATCATCGACGTCAAATCAGAGGCGATTTACCAAACGGACGACCCCTTGCGCTATGCCACAGCCGATCTTGGAGGGGCGCGGTCTTTTGTTGCAATCCCTATGCTTGCTGGTGACCGTTTGGTTGGTGCTTTCACGATCTACCGCCAGACCGTGCGCCCTTTTTCTGACGAAAGCACGCGACTTGCGCAGATGTTTGCGGCCCAAAGCGTGATCGCGTTGGAGAACGCACGCATGATCAAAGCAATACACGCGGCGCATGAGTGACCGAGGATCCCGACAAATTGCACGGGCGCGCGTTTCTCAAGGCAGGCTTTCTAGGTAACTGGCAGTGTGATGAAGCAGCCATTGGCGCAGCCGCAGCGAAAGCTTACTTCGTCCCGCAGACTGTGAGTTTGGCCACCGTTGAATTTTGCGCTAGCAGCGAATGTCGGCAATGCGGACTGCGACCGCAGCATCCGAGCTGGTCGGTGAATGTCTGCTAAGGGCCGGAACAGCATTCCCATCAAGCGTTGGGGTTATGTAGAACGTGAATGGTCTGAACCGAAGACGGAAAAACTCTTCACATGAGATGCGTCACCTTCATCGTCTTCATCCTTCTGGCAAGTCCGGCACTTGCGCAGGTGCAAGTCAGGGATGCGGATACCGTTGAAGTATCAGGAACTCCGGTTCGCCTGAACGAGGTAGACGCTCCCGAACTCGGCACACAGGCAGGACGCGATGCCCGGCGATGGATGGTGCACTATCTCTCATGACGCAATGTCGAATGCGATCTCAACGGGGAGCGTACCCATGATCGATGGGTAGGTGTTTGCTACGCACACGGCGAAGACATCGGTGCGGCTGTGATCGCGGCAGGACACGCGCTTGATTGTCGTCGCTTTCCAGGAGGTCGGTACGCCCATCTAGAAGCGCCTGCAGCCCGGTCACGCCTTCGACGGGCCAATTACTGCTGATCTGACGTGTGTCGCAGTTTGGTGCGCTTGGAGTAGCCCCCTGAAAGTGGTGCACCAACTGGGATAGATTGTCCCGCAAATTGGAGGATCAGCGATGGCTGGGAAACGAGAAAAGCCCGAAGAGATCGTATCGAAGCTTCGGCAGGTTGAA
>NZ_JBBIFX010000003.1:0-596177 GCF_037543845.1 Gymnodinialimonas ulvae | reverse complement strand
CGGTGTTGATAAGACGCAGACGCACGCGCTCGCCTGGTCGCATGTCCAGGTCGGGATAGGCCCTACCGTTCACCGTGACCGTGTTGCCCATCCGCCCGCCATGCGCGGCGGCATGAAGATCGTCCCAGCGGCCCTCGACAATCGCCGCGTCCGCATCGAGCAACCAATCATCCAGAACCAATGTCAGCTCGCGCATTGCTGCACCCGGCTCACCAAGCCATTGCTCGCGATCTTCAACGATCAAAGCCCCGGCCAGCCCGCGCGCTACCTGTTCAAAACCTCGATCGTGGGAGTGATACCAGTAGGTGCCGGGATCGGGGGCTACGAAGTCATAGTCGAAACTCTCACCCTGCGGCACGGGCGGTTGCGTCAGTGGCGCGGCTCCGTCCATCGCGTTTCCAATGCGGATCCCGTGCCAATGCACGGCGGTTGGTTGCGGCAGATCGTTGACTAGACGGTGCCGGACGCGCTCGCCCGCCGTGACGCGGATTTCCGGTCCGGGGATCGTGCCCGCACCCTCTATCGCGTAGGCCCAAACCGGCGTGGCCGGATACCCGGCAGGGGCAAGTTGCGCCGTGGACGGCGCGGCCCGCAGGATCGGCAAAACAGTATCGGCCAATGTCATTCGAGGGAGAAAGGCCGTTCCGCTAAGAGCAGCAGCGCTGGTCAGAACCGTGCGTCGTGAGATATGTGTCATCTTCGGTTTTCCAGTCATAGGTTCACCGGGGGCGTGGTGATCGAGGTCAGTGTAGCCGTCGCCAGCAGGATCAGGGCGACGGCGATGATTTCCATGCGGATCGAGCGGCGCAGCCTGCAAGACGCCGAAGGCTCGCCGGACGCAAGGGCGGGCACGAGCCGGAGCCTGTTCTTGGCGGCAAGGCCCAGAAGCCCAGTGACGACCACAAGCTTGGCGATCAACGTCCAACCATAGGCCGTTCCGAACAGCCCATCCACGGAACCGACCATCAGCCATACGAACGTGAGGCCCGCGAGGACGAGGATCGCGACGGTCCCGCTGGCAATTGTGCCGAAGCGGTGCAGCAGGGCAGCGCCCCCGGTCAGGCCCGCCGCGCGATGCAAAGGTGCGAGAGCGCCGATCCAGAAGGCCGCGGCCAGCAGATGCACACCCACGAGGACCGCGAGAAGCCAGCGCGGATCGCCAAGGGAATGGCCCACCAGCGAGTAGGATACAGCCACCAGCAGTGCGCCCAGAAGGCTTGCCGCAAGACCGATTGTCCCCTCGATCAGCACGGCAAGGATCAGTAGTTCACCCGCTCCGCGCCAGAGCGCCGCCGTGCCGAGCGGGCTGTCCCAGACAAGACCGAGCATTATGGGATTGACTGCGCCCTCAAAGCCCATGCCGGAAATGCGAGCCGACCGGATGCCGAAGCGCAGTGCCAGCACGGCGAGACCGAGCAGAGCCGCGATCACAGCGAGCTTTCGCGCCAGGCGCAGCACGTCATCCGGCGCAAATCTAAAGACCGCGACGAAGAGCGGCCCGCCCATGGCGACCAGCGCCGCTGCATATCCGGCGGCTTTCGCGAGGATCGCCAGAAGCGCCCAACCGTCTATGGGAGCAAGTCCCTCCACCGGTCAGTCCGCAACTGTGAAGTCGAAGCTGCCCTGCATCGGGTGGCCGTCAGAAGACAGGCCACGCCAATCTACGGTGTAGGCCCCGGCGGGCAAATATTCGGGCGGCATGGCCCGAAACTCCGTCACTGGATCGAGGCCGGTCTCGCGGGTGATGTCCAGATCGCCGTCCGGCCCGGTCAGGGCAATCGCGGTGACGCGCATTGGATCATCGAAGCGCAGCTCAATGACCTCGACCGTCTCAACTGTTGCCTCGTTTGCCGGAGTCGTATCTTCGGCTTTCGAGTGAGCCAGCGCGGCTGTCGCCGTCACCAATGTAGCCGCGAGGGCCAGAATTAACTGCTTCATTGTCTGTTCTCCATTGCGTCGTGGCGTTCGCGGATTTCCTGCGGCCAAGTCGATTTGATGTAGCTGAGGACAGCGATGATCTCATCGTCGGTCAGAACGCCCTCATAGATTGGCATATTGCTTGCGTAGTCCGGATCGCCAATCAGAGCGCCGGTGCCGTATTTGGTCAGACGGAACAGCGTGTCGCCGTCATGGTGCCACGTATGTCCGGTCTCATCGTGGGGCGGCGCGGGAAGCCGACCGTCCGGGCCGGGCGACCGCCAGTTCGGCTGACCTTCGAGGTTCGCACCGTGGCAGGAGGCGCAGTTCTCGGCGTAGATCGTCTGTCCAAGGGCCACCACGTCCGGGTTGGACGGCATCAGCACGGTCCGGGCCGGTGCCGAGGTTCCCCATCCGAAGGCGAGGGCAGCGGCTCCCGCAAGAACCGCTGCCCCCAAACCGAGCACGATAGTCCGGTTCACAGACCGGCCTGGTAGAAGACCTCGCCCTCACCGGCCTCGCCACCGAAGGCCAGCACGTCATACCGCGCGGTCGGATCATCCCCCATGCCGGGGGAGCCACCGGGCATTCCAGGAACCGCGATCCCGTCAATCTCGGGGCCTTCTTCGAGCAGTTTCGCAAGGGCAGCGAACGGCACATGACCTTCGACCACATAGCCGTCGATCATCGCGGTATGGCAGGACCACATCGTGCCGGGCACATCGTTGTCCAGCTTCACACTGGTGACATCGCGGGTGTCCGTGACCTCGATGTCGTAGCCTTCCTCGCGAGCCAGCGCGACCCAGGCACCGCAACAGCCGCAGGTCGGGCTTTTGGTGACGTGCATCGTGCCGTGATCGGCCATGCCGGAATGATTTTCGGCATGGGCCATACCGACCGCGCCGAAGGAGGCGAGGCCAAGGATCAGTGCTGCGGCAGGGGTGAAGGCGAGTAGTGTCTTGATCGGTTTCATGTCTGTTCCTCTCGACGGGAATACGTACGAGCAGAGCCCGTTCTGGTGTGATTGCAGGTTTGGAAGCCGCGCCCCCAGGAACGCGGCCAGCATCACGCCGTGCGGGGAGGGTCGATAGGGCTGGACGGTTCTATGCCTGTCAGCAGCAGGCTTGCGGCGATGAAGACATCCTCGCACGTCGCGGGGGCGTCGTCATGGTGGCCTGCATCGGGAAGCAGCGCGGGAAGCGCATGGCAGGTCTGGGAGCGTTCGGTGCTTTCCGAACAGCAGACCGGCTGATCGTCGGCCACGTCATTCATCGCCGCGTGGCTATGCTCCACGACAACCGCATGACCCGCGTCCATCGCCCCGGAGATCGAAGCGGATAGCGCGACCAAGACAACAAGAAGAAGCCGGATCAAACCCATGCAACATACCTATATGGGGTATACGGATATTTGCAAGCTGCAAGCTACGATACATTCTGTCGCTGGCGTCAATGCGCGTGTGCATCTTCCCCGAGCGCCATCATCAGATGATGTTCGCGATGATGGTCTTGGCTCGCCATCAGGCCGAAGAAGCTCAGTCCCTTGATCCGGGCGACAACGCCGGGATCATCGCTGGTGACGCGCAACTCGACGCCGTTTTCGACTTCGGCCGCGTCCACTGTCCAGCGATCATCCCGTGCAAGTTGCGCGGCATGGGCCGGAACCATGCGCCGGAGGGTGGCTATCGTCTCCGCATCGCCCGTCGCTATCATCGACATCCCGTTCGGCAGGTCCGTTTCCGTCACGACCGCATCCGACACCAGCCGGTCCATATCGACCAGATGTGCCCGTAGCCCCGCGAGATCGACCCGAGACCAATCCGTATCGGGATCGGCCTCCAGCACACGCACGACTTCGGAAAGCGCTGCAAAGGCGCCTTGCCCCGGTTCGGTCAGCGTCAAGCTGCCAGCGTGGCCTTCTTGACCATGCGCCGCGTGATCCATCGCCTGACCATGATCGGAGTACATCGTCTGCGCCAACGCAATGGCTGCGCCTCCCAAAATGACCGTCGCGGCCAGGATCACCATTAATCGCATTCTCATTCCTCGCTGGAGCTTTCATCGCACCCTACCGGATGCGTCCGAAAGCGCGTATGATTTCTATCATGTCCGGCTGGCAGCATATATTCGACAACGCGCCTCAGCGTGCTCTTGAGCAAGGAGAGACCCTTTTCCGGCGGGAGGATCGGGTCAGCCGCATGTATCTGGTGCGTCAAGGCGCGGTCGCGCTGGAACGTCCGATGAAAGACGGAACCTCACTTACCTTACATATCGCGACGGCGGGCGCTGCGCTGGCCGAAGCCTCCCTGTTCGCCACGAATTAACACTGCGATGCGGTTGCGCGCACACCTTCCCAAATTGCGACCATGCCCCGTGCCAATTTTTTGGCTGCATTGCGAGATAAACCGGACGCAGCTTTGAGTCTTATCGAAACCCACGCCCTAGAGGTCCAGGCTCAGCGGGCAAGCATCGAGATAATGCGCCTGCGCCGCGTCTCCGACAGGCTGGACGCATGGCTGGACCTTCACGGAGAGCCGGAGAAGGGCGAGTGGATCAGGGTCGCGGATCAGATCGGTGTGTCACCACCTGCAATATATCGCGAATTGGCGAAGCGGAGACCGTAATTTCGCATGAAGCTACCACCAGTAAGCGGCCATTCGTTGACCTCGCAGCATCAGAGACTCTGGGGCTCATCGCGGCCCAATGCATTTGCAGCAACGCCGCTTGCCAGCGACTTTCGGCAACGGCCATTCAGCAGGGCGCTATGCTCTCTTTGTCAGCGCGGTGCTGATGTCTGGGTTTGGAGGGAGGATCGGAGGGCATATTATGCCAAGAGTCCAACTTCCCGCAGTCACTCCAAAGCATAAAGCCTGGAACAAGAGCCGGATCATCGGTCAGAAACGACCCCTTCTTCCCAGACAGGTTTGGGCCATTCGTGCCCGGCTCGAACTTGCTAGTTATCTTCGTGACCTTGCGCTGTTTAACGTTGCGATCGATAGCAAGCTGCGCGGCTGTGACCTGGTCAAACTCGCCGTGGCCGATTTGGTCAAAGATGACCGCGTTCGTGAACGAGTTTCGATAATCCAGAGTAAGACCAAGCAACCCGTTCAGTTTGAACTTACTGAAAACACGAGAGATACAGTCATTGCGTGGGTAAGATCACCTGAGATGATCGGATGCCGCTTTATGTTCCCGAGCCGTTTCCATGACCGCCCGCATATCTCAACGCGGCAGTATGGCCGGTTGGTCCGTGACTGGGTGACAGCAATTGGTCTGGAACCCAGCGGATACGGAACACACTTGATGCGCCGCACCAAAGCTGCAGAGATTTACCGCAAGACGGGCAACCTTCGCGCCGTGCAGCTTCTGCTTGGCCACACGAAGGTTGATAGCACAGTGCGATATCTGGGCGTTGAGTTGGACGATGCGCTAAGCATAGCAGAAGAGATCGACATCTGAACGTCGTTGGCGGGCGGTTGCTGCCGTTCGCCAACCCAGAACGGACCTAGGAATTTCACGACACGGTCGGCGGTAGTGAGCCCAGTTTTCCGAATTTCTGCGTTGCGGCCAATGGCGGGTTTATCTCAAAACCGCAATGGCCACGGATCAAAGGCAAACCCGTTTACGCATCGAGTAGCGCGTCGATCACCGCGCATTCCGGCGCGGCATTACCAGTGCATCGTGCAACGGTTTCTGACAGGACACGCTCAATGCGTTTCAGATCTGCTATCTTGGCTCGAACGTCCGCCAGATGATCTTCCGCAATGATCTGAACCTCGGCGCAAGTGCGGGACTGGTCATCGACCAGCCCAAGCAATCCGCGAACCTCTTCGAGAGAGAAGCCGAGATCGCGGGAGCGCATGACGAATTTCAACCTTTTGACATGGGCGTCATCGTAGCTGCGATAGCCTTTCGCGCTGCGCGGCGGGTCCGGCATGATGCCGATTTTCTCGTAGTAGCGGATGGTTTCTAGGTTGCAGCCCGTGGCGCGGGCCAGATCGACCCGCCGGAGTGAAGTCACGCGTCCGTTATTCATCTCGCAGAAAAACCCCTTGAGCCTGTATCAACTACAGACCTTAGAACGGTGGAAATACCGATTCAAGGACGATTCGATGGAACGACATTTGGCAGAACTGCCGCAAACTCAGTCACATCAAACAGGCGACGAAACAACCAAGGGCTGGAGTGCCACTGGCCTCGGCGTCCTCGGTGCGCTGGCCATGACCTCGTGCTGCATCCTGCCGCTTGTTCTGGTCAGCTTTGGCGTGACAGGCGTGTTCATCGCGCAGCTCGGGGCGCTCTATGCCTACAAGTGGTACACCTTTGCGCTGAGCGCCGCGTTTTTGGGATACGGCTTCTACAAGGCTTACAAGCCTGTAGATGCCGAGGCCTGTGCCGATGGCACCTGCGCCCGCCCCATCGACCGCCGCATCATGCGCGCAACCCTCTGGGCCGCGTCCGCGATTGTCGCTGTCGCCATGATCTTTCCCTACATCACCCCCTTCATCCTGAATTTCTGAACGAGGACCAAGACCATGAAGCATCTCCTGCTATCCGCCCTGACCATCGCCGCACTCTCGACTCCGGCCCTCGCTGAAGAGCGCCAGGTCGAGATCGCCGTCAGCGAACTGACATGCCCGTCCTGCTCGTTCATCGTCGCCAGCTCGATGCGCGGTGTTCCGTCGGTCGAGATCGCCGCATTCGAGGACGGCCCCGAATACGGGCAGGGTGTTTACAGCGTGACCTACGATGACGCCGAAACTTCCATCGAAAGCATCATTGGCGCGGTGACGGCCAATGGCTATCCGGCGCAGGTGCTGCCCGACACAGCCTCCTGAGCCGTCTGCAATGCGTGACAATCTGATGGGTGGCCTGCTGGCCTTCGGAATAGCGGCTCCGGTCGTGGTCGTCTGCTGCGGCGGAACTGCCGTGCTTGCAGCGTTGTTCGGCGGCGTTGGGGCTTGGCTCTCTGGAATGAGTGGCATTGCCGTGCTGGTTTTGGCGGGTCTGACCTACCTGATCGTCCGCGCACTGCGTCGTTCGCAAATGAAACGGGCCTCCAGCACCGAACCATCACGAAGAAAGACGGCCCATTGACTGACACACCAGAAAATCCCGACCGACTGCTGAAATGGGGGCTTGGCGGTGCGCTCTTCGCCGCGCTCTGCTGCTTTACGCCGCTTCTGGTCGTCATCGTCGCTGGCGTCGGATTGTCGGCCCTAACGGGTTGGCTCGATTACGCCCTGTTCCCGCTGCTGTTTTTCAGCCTCGCCGTGGTGGCACAGGCCCTTTGGCTGCGCGCTGGCAAACCGGGACCGGCCCCGAAACTTTGGGCCACCGGCCTCGCGGCGGCTCTGTCGATCCTGATCATTCTTTTTGAGTTCAGGTTCGCATTACGGATCACAATCGGCGTTTTCGCCGCCACAGCACTCTACGCGGTTCTCGTGAACCGTGCGCAAAAAAAAGGAACGCTCTCATGATGATGGGATGTTGCACCGCCACCGGGATGTTCTTCGGTCTTCTCGGCATGCTCACACCGCTGATCGCAATCGGCGCGGTCATTTATCTGTTCGCTGTCAAATCGAACAACTCCGAGTATGGTGAGGCGCGCTGAGATGAAAGACCTGAACAAAAACGACGATGGACAGGGCGGCTATGACCTGATCGTCCTCGGGGCGGGGTCGGCGGGGTTCTCCGCCGCAATTACCGGCGCGGATGCCGGAAAGCGCGTCGCTCTCGTGGGACATGGCACCATCGGCGGAACCTGCGTCAACGTGGGATGCGTGCCCTCCAAGGCAATGATCCGCGCGGCAGAGGCCGTGCACGGTGCGGGGGCTGCCAAGCGGTTCCCCGGTCTATCAGGCCACGCGCAAGTCGATGATTGGCAGACGCTCGTTCAGTCCAAGGACGATCTGGTCGCGACCCTGCGCCAGAAGAAATACGCGGACCTTCTGCCGGAATACGAGCGTGTCGATTACATCGACGCCGGTCCCGCGCGGCTGATCGAAGGTGGCGTGACAGTCGGTGAGCGAACCCTGAAAGCACCGAGGACCATCATCGCCACGGGCGGGCGTCCCGTCCTGCCGACCATCGACGGCATCGAGGAAATCGGCGCGCTCGACAGCACCAGTCTTCTGGAGCTCGAAGTACTGCCTAAAAGCCTGATCTTCATCGGCGCGGGTTACATCGGCGCGGAACTGGCCCAGATGATGAGCCGCATGGGCGTGAAGGTCACGCTTGTCGCCCGTTCGCATCTGTTGCCCGGCGCGGAACCAGAGGTCTCGGAGGCATTGGCGGCGGCGTTCGAGGCCGAAGGCATCACCCTTCTGACCGGGTTAAGCTACGACACTGTGCGCCGCGACGACGCAGGCGTGACGCTACGCGTGATCCAGAAAGGAAAGCCTGTCGAAGTAACGGCGGATCACCTCGTTTCGACCGCTGGCAGGCGGGCCAATACCGAAGATATGGGCCTGGACGCAATCGGCGTTGAAACAGACGCGCGCGGGTCCATCGTCGTCGGCGAGGACATGCAGACATCGGTGCGAGGCATCTATGCGGCGGGCGATGTGACCGATCGTGACCAGTTTGTCTATATGGCGGCCTACGGTGCAAAGCTCGCGGCCAGAAACGCGGTTCTCGGCGAAGACAATCGTTACGACAACACCGCGATGCCGTGGGTAGTGTTTTCCGACCCTCAAGTCGCGGGCGTCGGTCTCGGTGAAGCCCAGGCTCGGGACGCGGGCTTCGACTTAAAGACGTCCATCGTGCCGCTCGATCAGGTGCCGCGCGCGCTGGCCGCACGCGACACGCGCGGATTGATCAAGCTGGTGGCGGACAGAAAGTCCGACCGGCTGCTTGGCGGCCAGATCATCGCGCCCGAGGGGTCCGATACGATCCAGACCCTCGTTATGGCGCTGAAGTTCGGCATGACTACCAAGGCACTCGGCGAGACGGTCTTCCCCTATCTGACGACCGTGGAAGGGCTGAAGCTGGCGGCTCAAACCTTCGATATGGACGTGGCAAAGTTGAGCTGCTGCGCCGGATAGACCCAAGACAAGGACCGGAGAATGAGCGAAGACTACGACCTGATCGTCATCGGGGCTGGCATGGCAGGCGTGGCCGCGGCGAATAAGTGTGGCGCAGCAGGATGGTGTGTCGCCATTGTCGATGCGCTGCCCTACGGCGGCACCTGCGCATTGCGTGGCTGCGATCCAAAGAAAATCCTGCGGCGCGGTGCGGAAATCATCGACTCAGTCCGGCTCATGCAGGGCAAGGGGATCGATCCCGGTGATCTGTCGATCAACTGGGCCGATCTGATGGCCCACAAGCGCGGCTTCACCGACCCGGTGCCGGACAGGATGGAAAAGGGCCTGATCGGAAACGGCGTCGAAACCCTGCATGGAGCCGCGCGGTTCACGGGAGACAACACGCTGGAGGTCGATGGGACGACATATCTGTCGAAGCGGTTCCTCGTGGCCGCCGGTGCCATGCCCAGGCCGCTCGGCTTCACAGGGGCCGATCTCGTGATCGACAGCACAGATTTTCTCAACCTTGAGGCCCTTCCCGAACGGCTTCTCTTCATCGGTGGCGGCTTCGTGTCCTTCGAGTTTGCGCATATCGCCGCACGGGCCGGAGCCAACCCGATCATCGTGGATCGTGGCGCCCGGCCCTTACGCGGCTTCGATCCCGATCTGGTCGAAATGCTGATCGAGCGCGGCGCCGGTATCGGCGTGGACCTGATGCGCGAGACCGAAATCGTCTCGGTCGCAGAAGCCAATGGAGCATTCAACGTCGAGGTGAAGTCAGGCGATCAGAACCGGACAATCGAAACCGATCTGGTGGTGCATGGCGCGGGCCGCGTTGCAGCCCTGGCCGATCTGGACCTGGAGGCCGCCAAGGTTGACTACAGCGACAAAGGCATCGTCGTTGCACCGCATCTGCGGAGCACCACAAACAGCGCGGTCTTTGCCGCCGGAGATTCCGCAGACACCGATGGCATGCCGCTGACGCCGGTCGCGGTGATCGAAGGGAAGGTCGCGGCCTCCAACATGCTCAAGAACGCGCAGACCGTGCCAGACTATGCGGGCATTCCGACAGCCGTCTTCACGGTCCCGGAAGTGGCGCGTGTCGGCATGTTGGAAAGTGAGGCAAGGGACGCTGGGTATGATGTCGATGTCCGATTCACCGACACTGGCGGTTGGTATTCGAACTACCGGATCGGCGAGACCTCCGCCGCCGCGAAGATCCTCGTGGACAAGTCGAACGGCAATATCCTCGGCGCGCACCTGTTCGGCCCTGAATACGGCGAGCTGATCAATTTCTTCGGGCTGGCGATCAAGCTGGGCCTGACCGCAAAACAGCTTCAGTCGATGACGGCGGCCTATCCAAGTGTTGGATCGGATTTGGGGTCGCTGCTTTAACGCAAGCGCCCCTACTCATCCTTCAGATCGCTCCTCGCATCACGGACAATCATCCACGACGAATGGAGGAACAGCCCTGCAATGGCGAAAGCAACGATGAGATCGGGCCAGGCGCTGCCAAGCCACGCGACCAGTCCGGCTGCGATCACCACGGCGAGGTTCCCGATGGCGTCGTTGCGCGAAAACAGCCAGACGGCCCGCATGTTGGCATCGCCCTTGCGGTGCTTCAGCAGCGGCAGAACCGCAAGAATGTTCACGATCAACGCGCCCACCGCGAAGGCTCCCATCAACCCGGCTTCGGGCGTCGTCTGATTGAGAACGCGCCAAATCGTGCTGCCGACAACGCCAAGGCCCAGAAGGCCCAGAAACACGCCCTGGATCATCGCCGACCGCGCCCGCCATGTCAGGCTCCAGCCGATGGCGAGCAGGCCAAGAAACGTGATCGCACCATCGCCCAGAAAATCGAGCGCATCGGCCTTCAGCGCCTGCGAGCCGGACAGGAACCCGCCGAACATCTCGACCACGCCGTAGCCGAGATTGAGCGCGACCACGATCCAGAGCGCGCGGCGATAACTCGGGTCCTTGTAGGCCGGATCGGACGATGTATCGCCGTCCTCGATCTTCTCGAAACCGTAGCCGGTCGCGTCGAGCGCGGGCCGCACTTTCGGCAGGTCGCCGTCCGCGATCCGCAATGTCATGATGTGGGTCGCGGCGGACACTTTCACGTCGCCTTCGGCCACGCCCGCAGACCGGGCCGCGCGCTCGATCTCGGCGGCATCTTTCGCGCAGTCCATGCCCTGCACCCGCATGCGGATCGGCGTGGTGGCCGTCGGCAACGTGCTGTTCTCGGCCTGGCTCATGTGCAATCCTCTTCAAGTTGACGGGCGAAAGGAGCCGCCGCTAACGTATCAGTGGATAATGATATGACGACGCAAGACGTTCAAGACGATCTTTTGGCACCCGACGGCCTGGAGCTGCGGGCAAAGCTCTTCCGGGGCCTCGGCGATCCCAGCCGTCTGGCGATCCTCAATGCGCTGGTGGCGGGCGAACGCAGCGTTCAGGAGATTGTCGGAAATACAGGGCTCGGGCAGCCCAATGTTTCGAACCATCTGCGGTGCTTGCTAGACTGCGGGCTGGTCAGCCGTCGCAGCGAGGGCCGGTTCGTCAGATATAGTCTGGCGGACAGGCGCGTCGCCGGGCTGATCCGTGACGCGGATCACCTCCTTGCCTCGACCGCAACCGGTATCGACAACTGCGAGCGCTATACCGAGTAGTCAGCGTCCTGTCGGCTGGGAAACCCGAAAAACCTCGGCGTCCGTTTCCGATACGTGCGGTAGGACGCGCCATAGACCTCTTCCAGCCACGGCTCTTCGGCGAACGGAGCGAGCGCAAAGGCAATCACACCGCCTGTCGCAATGATCCATGCAGCGGGAGTGGCGGACAGGATCGCCCATCCGACCAAGATGCCCATGTCTGCCACGTATTGCGGGTTGCGCGACCAGAGGTAGAAGCCATCGGTCTTTAGCTTGGCCGCCGCGCCACTGGTTGCATCGAGGCCGATGCCCAAAGCCGCAGGCCAGACCACGGCATTGCCCGCCATGATCAGTGGCAGGCCCATGCCCCAGCGAAGATAGAGCGGCCAGTCCAGCATGTTCCATTTGGCGAGGCCCACGAGGGTCGCACCTCCGAAAACCGCGAGGGTCGGGAGCCAAACCATGATCTGGCTGAACCAGCTCACCCGTTGCGGGGGCCAGAGGCGGCGAAATGGGACGAGGATCGACCAAAGCAGCATCGCAATGAGAGCTGCTTCACAGACAAGCGCGACCGCCAGCGCGAAGGGAACAAGATCGTTCATCCGTGCCGCTCCTCGCCATGCCCCCGCCCGCCGAACTCGGACGGGTCGTCGCAGGCGTGGCGCGCACATTCCAGCTCCAGCGTCGTGTGCTCGATGTCGAACCGGTCGGCGAGTGTCGTCTTGATCCAATCTTTCACTGCGTCGGCATCGTTCCAGCGGCCTTCGGCGATGACGACATGCGCGTCCAATGCGGCGCGGTGTTCATCCATCTGCCAGAAATGCGCGTGATGGATGCCTGTCACGCCGTCGATTCCGCGCACGGTTTCAAGAACCGCGTCCGTCTCGATCTCCGGCGGCGATCCGAGCATCAGGATACGGATCACCGGACCGATCTCGCGGAACGATTGCCACAGGATGTAGCCCGCGATCAGCACCGTCACGAGCGGGTCGATCAGACGCCAGTCATAGAGCAGGATTAGCGTGCCCGCGACGATCACGGCGACAGAGCCGAGCGCATCTGCCACGTTGTGCAGGAAGGCCGCGCGAATGTTCACGCTGGACTTGGACATGGCGTAGGTCAGCGCGGCCGTCACCGCGTCCACGATCAGCGCGATGCCCGCGATGACGACGATCAGCCAGCCCTCCACGGGCTGCGGATCGGCAAAGCGCATCGCCGCCTCGTAGAGCAGGTAGAGGCCGATCACGATCAGCGTGGTATAATTGATGAGGGCGGCGACGACCTCGACCCGACCGTAGCCGAACGTCATGTCGGCATCGCGGGGTCGCCGCGCGATCTTCCGGGCCGCGAAGGCGATGATGAGCGAGATCGCGTCGGAGAAATTGTGGAGCGCGTCCGCGATCAGGGCGAGCGAACCGGAAACGATACCGCCCACGATCTGCGCGACCGTCAGGCCCATATTGACCGCGATGGCGGCAAAGACCCGGCGGTCGCCCGCCTCTGGATCGACGTGATGATGATGGCCGTGACCCATGGCGGCTCCTTTCGATTCGTATCGTTTCAGGATAGATACGACCTACAGCGACTGTAGGTTCAAGGGCCAATGATGAAAGAATATTCCATCGGGCAGATGTCGCGCCGGACGGGCGTGAAGGTCACGACGATCCGCTACTACGAAAGCCGGGGCCTGATACCGGCACCGGCGCGGACGACAGGCGGACAAAGGCGCTACGACGAAGCGGCGCTCGAACGGCTCGCCTTCCTGCGTCATGCGCGGGAACTGGGCTTCAATCTCCATGACATCGCCGATCTGATGGCATTGGCCGAAGCTCCGTTAAAGGACTGCGCACCCGCCCACGAGATCGCATGCAAGCAGCTCGCGGCCGTGGATCGGCGCATGAGAATTCTCACGCGGCTTCGGGAAGAGCTGGTGCGGATGGCTGACGCGGATGATCCCGGCCATGCCGGAAAATGTCGCGTCATTCAGGTTTTGGGGGACCATCGGCTTTGCATCGGTGCGCACGATGCGTCGGGTGCCAAACCTGACTTGACCGAGCGCTGAACAGCAATGTCAGTTGCACTGATAACAAAATTTGAGCCATCTGTAGCAGCGGCGATATTGATCATCCTAAACCGAACCAATTCTCCAAAAGCAGTCGTCGGTGCAAACGCGGCGAAAGCTCACTTTGTCCGCGTCTGTTGTGTCCGATCTGACTGCAGCGAAGATACGGTCTCGGTTCCGATCATAACCATGCCTACGAATGACCGGTCTGACGACAGTTGCTTCAAAGCCGGGTATCGCCTGCCGCGAGTGCAAACAAATGCTGCGTCAGCAACATCTCCAAACATCAATGTCGAGAAAGTCCGCAAGCAAGGCATTCAGTGGCGATGCAGCGAATGACCGCTTCAAGTAGGCCTTCTTGCTATCCTGAAGCCTCGGAAGATGTTGTCCCTTCGTCCCAACTCAAGGTGTCGTTCGCAAAACGGCTGTCGATCGAGCATCATCGAGACTCACATGCGCACGTGGCACTCCGCGATCAAACTCCCCCATGTCTGGCGGCTGCACGTAAAACCTACCGACCGAGCCTGATCTGCATACCTTGTCAACGGTGCGTCAGGTATGTCGTCCTTGCCTACGAATATCATCCGTTTGGCCCCCGCGCGACGCAAGCGACGCATGGCATCATCGAAGGGGTCTTCGGGATCCGTTTCGCCTTCAAGGCCGTAAAGGATGGGCGCATAGCCAGCGGCCAGCTTTTCCAGTGACTTCACGCCGAAACCCGCGACTGGAACCGCTTCCTCGAGCAACAGCACGATATCGAACAGCAACCGGCCACCGATGGCAAGTAGGTCGGCATCGGGCGTGTTCCCAAGCTCCAGGTCGAGCGGTATGAGGACCGTGTGCGCCATCTGGGCGGTGATTTCACGGGATCCCTTGAGCGCCGCGCTGCGATTTGCGTGGGAGAGGTCGTTTAGGGTTGGGATCGCCTTCCGGAACGGAACGTGTTGATACGCGACGCTCAGGCTACGCAGGTCCTGGTCCGAGACAAACACGGTGTCGCAAGTTGGTATGCCATACTTGTGCAGCCGTCTTTCCAGTCGGCTCAGCGGTTCACCTATGGTCACGGTCAATTGATCCTCGCGGACAATTGCCAAATGAGGCTCCTGCGCGTCCTCGGCGACCTCAGGTAGATGTAGCGGCCCCTTGGATAGTGCGATGACAGGCAGTCCTGTCTCAAGCGCGAGGCGGATCAGCGCGGCTTCGAAGGTCTCCGGCAGCTGACTGCCGATGATCGGGCCACTGTTCACAGGAACTGGATAGAGAGCAGCGTGCGGCGCCGTGAGGTCGAGGCAGATCGCGCGTGGGCGGCTTCTGGGTTGGGTTGGTTCTGTCATTTCACGCCTCCTGTTCCCGAAACCTCACCATCATCTTCGCCGGACAACTTTTTCTCCTGATCTCCGCAGTATCCCTCATGCCCCACGAAAGCCCTCCTCAATCTGCTCTGCGACGCAGATCGCCTGTGCTTCCCAGGTCTCGATGGCGATTGCGCTGATGCCTTCCGCCTTTTTGCCCCATCTGCGGTAAAATTCTGTCGGCGTCGATCGATCGCCGAGCCGATACCAGCGTGAGACGGTGCGCGCCCAGCCTGCGTCGGGATCGATACCGCAGAGCGGGGATGTATGGATCATAGGACCGATGGACGCGGGATGCGCATCAACATCACCGACGAGATGCGCGCCGGTATCGCCATCAGATCGGACGGATACCCAGCCCGCCAGGAATGGCGCGCAATCCAGTTCCGCCGCTGTCGGCCCAGTCACCGCCAATTCGAGCGACCGCAGCCGCATGCGGGTCGTGATCAGCCGCCAGATGTCCTCATAGGCGAATACCCATTCGAATGCGGTGACGTAGAGCCCGCCGTCGATGCGGGTCGGTTCAAACTCGGGCGCGACTGTCAGGAATGTCTCCTGCAGGCCGCGTTCGAGGTCGTCCCACGACACCACCGTGTCGTCATCATGCCCCTCCGCGCAGAGGGGGCGGACCGACCGAAGCCTTTGGAGCAGGTCGAGATCACGCTCATTCGGATCCATGGCGGCTCTCCCATGCGCAGGCGTCTCGCAAATAGGCCGCCGAGACATCCGGCTGCTCTTTCGGATATCCGATGGAGACGTTTCTGACGTCCGTGGTGCCGATCCCCTCCCGCAGCCTTCGGTGGGAATGACCGAAGAACCAGGCGTCCGGCTGATGGCGCGCGATGAGATCGGAGAGATCCGAGTGAAATGCGGGCGTGAGAGCATCGGGCGCCCCTGCAACGCGGGGGTCCGGCCCATGATGTGTGACGACGACCGTCCGCGCTGCATTCCCCAAGGGATGCGGCTGCGCCAGCGCGGCGGTCAGCCAGTTGCGATGATCGTGATGAACCTCCAGGACATCTTCCGGTTTGATCCATGGATGCGGCGTCCAAGCGGCGGGGCTATGGTCCTTTGGCAGTTCATCCGGCGGTCGCCTAGCGATCCGGGAATAGTCCCGCATCACCTGCTGCGCGACGCTCATGGCCACTGGCTGATCGCTCAGCAGGTCGAAATCGGTCCAGAGCGTGCAACACAGCAAGCGCGTATCACCGTGCAGCAAAGCCGTCTTCTGAACGAAATGCGCGCCAACCTTTGCAGCTTCCTGCGCCAGCAGCGGGTCGTCCGAGATGCAGCCGCCGTAGTAGTCGTGGTTGCCCGGGAAAACATAAGTCTTCTGCGGCGGGACGTAGCGCGCGAGAAAGGCGAAGGCCGTTGCCCAGTTAGCGACAGGGCCGTTGATCAAGTCGCCCGCGAGGATGAGGGCGTCGACGTCGAACAGCTTGTCCTCGATAGAGGACACGTCGATCGGATTGAGCGCCCAGTTGAGGTAGGTGTTCAGATGCATGTCCGCGAGGATGACGACTCGGCCCGTGTTGAAGGGGATGGCAAGCGTTTGCATGGCGATCTCCTCAGTTCAGGACCGGCTGGTGGGTCAGCGCCACGGCGCGGTCGAGCATCCGGCTGACGGTCCGCAGGGTCAGCCGTGTATTGGGGACGCCGCAGCGATCGAACACCTCGATCAGTGCAGCCAGGGCCGGATCGGGCAAGCCGCGCCGTGTGCCCTCAGTGACGGCGAACGCGCGCAGTTGGCCGGGTGTCAGGTCGGGCAGGTCCAGCACCACGCAGCGGCTTTGCAGCGGTTCCGGTAGCCCATCGCGCGAGTTGGCGGTTAGGACCCAGTTCACCCAGGACATGTCGAGCCTCACCTGGAAGAACGGGCACTGCCAGTCCCGGGCCGTCATGCGTTCCAGCAATGGCAGCAGCGCGTCGGTCAACGTGTGGCGGGTGCCCTTGTTCGAATAGACCTCGTCGGACTTCTCGACCTCATCGACGATCACCAATGGCCCGCCGTGGCGCTCGCGCAGCACGGTTTGCACCAACTTGCCCGGTGATGCGCTGCCCCAGCCCTTTTGCAGGCCCACGAGGGAGAACGCCGCGGGTTCACCCGTGGCTTCGATCTTAGTTGTCGGAACCGAAAGGTGATGCGCCAAGCGCCGCGCCCAATGGCTCTTGCCGATCCCCGGCGAGCCGACCAGCACCAACGGATCGAACCGGACGCCTGGCAACCCGTCGCGCGCCGATGCGCGCAACCCACGCCAAACCTCCTCCGTCGCTGGCGCCATCCATGGCATCTCGGCGTGGAGCGCAGCCGCGATCTCATCGGCCTCATGCTCGGTGGCAAGATGGGCGACCGGCACGCCGCCGCGTAGGGGCGTCAGCCGTGCCCGGTGCTCTTCGCTCAGATGATACATGCCGGTCGAGGAATGCACCCGCTCCAACAACCGCATCGCGCGGCGCTTGATACGGCGCAGATCAGTGTCGGTCACCAGATTGTAGGGCTGCACGAGGTCATCCTCGGTGATCCGCCCCGCTTCAAGGTCGGCAGTCTGCGCGCTCCGGCGGACCTCCTTGAGGAAGCTCTTCCACCGCGCTTCGACGTCGCGGAGCTTGGCCACGTCGTCGATGAAAGTGAGGTCGTGGAACGGGATTGTGGTCTGAGAACGGGTCATGGCGGAGTCCTTTCAGGGCGCAAACCAAAGCGTGCGCGGCTGCCCCGCGCCGGAAGGCGGTGGGCAATGGAAGATGAAAGGTTCCGGAACCTGTTGGATCAGGAAGAGATCACCGCGGCCAATCTGTCAAATCGGGGCAGATTAAGCAGGTCTCCGACTTTTCGAGACGCTGGGGAGACGGTGATAAGCTGCTGAATCTATTATATATTCCGAAGAGTTAGCGGTGAATGCTCACAGTTTTGCGCGCACTTATTGTTTCTTTCGCGCGCACTTCTGGTTTTTCTGGCATCAGGCAGTTTTGGCGACCCCGGCAGGATTCGAACCTGCAACCTGCCCCTTAGGAGGGGGCTGCTCTATCCAGTTGAGCCACGGGGCCACATCGCATTTGTCCGCGATTTGTTTCGCTCCCGCAAGCGCTTGCGAACGTTGGTCGGGCGGGCGTATCAAGGGCTATAGGCGCACTCTACCAAAGGATGATCCCTTGCGCGGACGAAATCCATTTGATGGCAAACCGCAGATGACCCTGCGCGACGTGGCCGATGCGGCTGGCGTCAGTGAAATGACGGTCAGCCGGGTTCTGCGAAACCGGGGCGATGTCTCCGAGCGCACGCGGGAGCGCGTGTTCGAGGCGGCGCGCACCCTGGGCTACGTCCCCAACAAGATCGCCGGCGCACTCGCCTCGAACCGCGTGAACCTTGTGGGCGTCGTGATCCCATCGCTCTCCAATATGGTGTTTCCCGATGTGCTTCACGGCATCGGTGCGGTGCTCGACGACACCTCCCTGCAGCCTGTGATCGGCACGTCGCAATACGATGCGGCCAAGGAAGAGCGGGTCATCTACGAGATGCTGTCCTGGCGGCCCTCTGGCCTGATCGTTGCGGGCTTGGAACATACAGAAGCGGCGCGTGCCATGATGCGGGCGGCGGGTGTTCCCGTTGTCGAAGTCATGGATGTGGACGGCGACCCGGTCGCGGGAGTTGTCGGCATCAGCCATTCGGCGGCGGGCCGGTCGATGGCAAAGGAGATTGTAACGCGCGGGTATCGGCGGATCGGATATCTCGGGTCAAGCTCCAACGCGGATGCGCGTGCGCAGAAGCGGTATCGCGGCTTCAAGGAAGGCGTGGCGGAGGCCGGTCTCAGCCTTGCCGATGAGATCTTTTATGACGGCACCTCCGGTTTCGGCACCGGGCGCAGCATGACAAAGGCGCTTTTGGACCGGGCCCCGGATCTGGATTTTCTCTACTACAACACGGACATGAACGCGGCGGGCGGGCTGCTATATTGTCTTGAGATGGGGAAGGACATCCCCGGTGAGATCGGCCTGGCTGGGTTCAACTCATTCGAAGTGCTAGACGGCCTTCCCATGCGCATCGCCACGATGGACAGCCAGCGCGACGCGATTGGGCGTAAGGCGGCTGAGCTTATGGTCGCGAATGAGCTGACCTCGGAAGTGTTTGAACTAAAGCCAGAGTTTCTGCCCGGCGATACGGTGCGAAACGGTTGAAGAACTGACCTTTGGCGCGGGCCGGCGATGGCCGCTGAAGTGCGAGCTGTCAGGTCACCGATCCGGCGTGCGCCTCGCCGATCCGGTCAGCGTCAGGGTCAGTTCGACACTGTCCGTCGCATAGTGGCTCTCCTCGATCCGCCAAAGCCCGTCAACCCGGCGCAGCGTCCCATGCGCGAAGGTTTCTTTGCCAAGGACATGGCCACGCAGGACGTGTTGCGACACGAACGTGGCTTGCACACACGATTTGCTCCGGAACAAGGCAGAGGTTGTGTGGCGTTTCAGGTCCAGGATGCCATTGGCATCAAAATATGCACAGGCATCGTCGTAGAGGCGCCGAAGATCGTTTTCCGTCTCAAGGCGTCGTTCGCCCTCGAACGTGCCTACGGTTTGGGGAAGAAAAAAACCGATCGGCAAAGGCTGGAAAATTCCGGTTCCAATAGGCGTCGCGGGTCACTTCAAGCACATGATCGGAGACCTTCACCGGATCGTCGAACTCCGGGTCAAAGGGGGCGGCAACGGACATTTTGCAATGCTAGCACTGCGGCAGGTTCACGGCGAGGCCGCCCTGGCTGGTTTCCTTGTACTTCGTGTTCATATCGAGACCCGTCTGCCGCATGGCCTCGATGCAATTGTCCAGTGGCATGAAATGGGTGCCGTCACCGCGCAATGCGAGGGATGCGGCCGAGACCGCCTTGATGGCCCCCAGGCCATTGCGCTCGATGCATGGCACCTGCACCAGTCCGGCCACCGGATCGCATGTCATGCCCAGGTGATGTTCCAACGCGATCTCGGCGGCATTTTCGATCTGCTCATTGGTGCCGCCCAAGGCCGCACAGAGACCAGCCGCCGCCATGGCCGACGCGCTTCCGACCTCTCCCTGACAGCCGACCTCGGCCCCGGAGATCGAAGCATTGTGCTTGATCAGCCCGCCAATCGCCGCCGCCGTCATAAGAAACGCCCGGCGGCCGTTTTCGGTCGCGCCGATGCAATGGTCTCGGTAGTAGCGCAGCACTGCAGGCACGACACCCGCCGCGCCATTGGTGGGTGAGGTCACAACCCGACCACCGGCGGCGTTTTCCTCGTTGACCGCCATTGCATAGACCGACAGCCAATCATTGGCGACATGGGGCTGTGCAAGGTTGGTGCCTGCCTCGGCCTTCAATTGCTCATGGATGTGCTTCGCCCTGCGTTTGACGGCGAGGCCACCGGGCAATTCGCCCTCCATCCGCAGGCCACGGTCAATGCAATCGTCCATTGCCTGCCAAACACCATCAAGCCGGTCTTGCACTTCGGTGCGGGGCGCAAGGGCTGTTTCGTTTTCCCATTTCATCTGGGCGATGCTCTTGCCCGTCGCCCGCCCCATGGCCAGCATTTCCTGAGCGGATCCGAAGGGATGCGGAAAGCCTGCCTGTTCCTTTTCGGCATGCAGCGCGTCGGGACCTTCACCTTGACCTGCAAGCTCGGCAGCCGTCACCACGAAGCCACCCCCGATGGAATAATAGGTTTCCTCAAGATACAGGTTCCCGGTCTCGTCATAGGCGCGCAGGATCATTCCATTGGCATGGCCAGGCAGGGTTTGATCGTAGTCGAACGTCAGATCGGTCTCAGGCCGAAACCGCAGCGCCGGCAGGTTCGGCGGTGTGACGATACCGTTTGTGTGGATCTCCGCCTCCAGCGCTTCGGCGCGATCGGGGTCCAGTGTTGCGGGCTCAAAACCAGCAAACCCAAGGATTACGGCACGGTCGGTGGCGTGGCCTTTGCCGGTAAATGCAAGCGAGCCATGAAGGGATGCACCCAGTCCGGCCAATGTGCCCGCGCCGGGCTCCTTCTCGCGCCCGGATCGGAGGTCCTCCAAAAACCGCGCGGCTGCGGTCATGGGCCCCATCGTATGAGACGACGAGGGGCCAATGCCGATTTTGAAGATGTCGAAGATCGAAAGGAACATGCCCTGCGTTTAGCCTGCACCGGTGCGATTCCAAAGGATCTGTACGACGCGCCATATCGGATTTGCGACGCATTCCATGGTGCGTCACAGCGAAGTGAACCGCGAAGCCTTGGGTTTGTTCGGATTGCGTCGCCATATGGGTGGCTCCGTTGAAAGGACCCATCGCCATGCCCAAAGCCGTTCTCCACCGTATGGATCTTCCCGAATACACCTGCGGGTACGGAACCGCTGCCCGCGACCTGCTGCGCCGCAAGGGGTTCGAGATCGAAGATCATGTGTTGCGCACGCGGCGTGAAACCGACGCGTTCAAGGACAAGCACCACATCACCACGACGCCGTTGATCTTCATCGAAGGGGAACGGATTGGCGGCTTCACGGACCTGAAGGCATATCTCAAGGCGCAAAAGCCCGGACGGAAACGCCTGTTCGGGCGCTAGGGGTCAGGCAACGTTGGGAAAAATGGTGAGCCCGACAGGATTCGAACCTGTGACCAATTGATTAAAAGTCAACTGCTCTACCAGCTGAGCTACGGGCCCACTCAAGGGCGCGTTCCTAAGAGGCCCCCTGTGACTCGTCAAGCGAAAATCCGGGGCTCCTGCGCCGCGCCCCTTTGAAGTTACGCAGCGCACGCGTATATGCCCGCCATGTCCAGCACAGACTCACATCTCGGCCTTCCGTTTCTGAAGATGCACGGCCTCGGCAACGACTTTGTCATCGTCGATGCCCGGACCGATGCCGCCACGATGACCCCTGCGCTTGCGAAGGGGCTGGGTGATCGGCATCGCGGCGTCGGCTTTGATCAGCTTGCGGTGATCCGGGATGGCGAAGATACCGATCTGCACCTGACGTTCTGGAATGCCGATGGGTCCACGGCCGGGGCCTGCGGCAATGCCACGCGCTGCATCGCGCGGCGCGAAATGGAGCTGACCGGCAAACACCGCATCACCCTGCGCACCGAACGTGGCATTCTGGAAGCCGTGGATGAAGGCAACGGCCTGACCTCGGTCAACATGGGCCAGCCCGTCATGTCGTGGCAGGGCATTCCACTTAAGGGGGCCTGCGATACGTTGCATCTGCCGCTGGATGGCGTGCCCGTGGCAACCGGAATGGGCAATCCGCATTGCACCTTCTTCGTCAAAGATGCCGAGGCGGTCGATCTGGAAACGCTGGGGGCGAAGTTCGAACACCATCCGCTGTTTCCCGAACGCACCAATGTGCAATTCGCCCATGTCATCGGGCGCGATCACCTGCGGATGAGGGTGTGGGAACGGGGGGTTGGCGTGACGCTGGCGTCCGGGTCGTCGTCCTGCGCGGTTGCGGTGGCGGCGGCGCGCCGGGGTCTGACGGGGCGGCGCGTGCGTCTGACGCTGGATGGCGGCGAAATCCACGTCGATTGGCGCGATGATGGCGTTTGGATGACCGGCCCAACCGCCCATGTCTTTTCAGGTGAACTGACGCCTGCCTTTCTGGACAGCCTCGCATGAGCAACCCTCCGGTGTTCCACACGCTTGGCTGCCGTCTCAACGCCTACGAGACCGAAGCGATGCGCGAGATGACGCAAGCCGCCGGCCTGCAGGATGCGGTGATCGTGAACACTTGCGCCGTCACGTCCGAAGCCGTGCGCAAAGCCCGGCAGGAAATCCGCAAGCTGCGGCGGGACAATCCCGACGCACGCCTGATCGTCACCGGATGCGCCGCGCAGACCGAGCCGCAGACGTTCGAAGCCATGGCCGAGGTCGACCTTGTCCTTGGCAACACCGAAAAGATGCAGCCCGCGACCTGGGACAGCCTGCCTGCCGATTTCATCGGGCAGACCGAAAAGGTGCGTGTCGATGACATTATGTCGGTCGAGGAAACCGCCGGACACCTGATTGATGGGTTCGGGCGCCACCGTGCCTATGTGCAGGTTCAGAACGGCTGCGATCACCGCTGCACCTTCTGCATTATTCCCTACGGGCGCGGGAACAGTCGCTCCGTCCCGGCGGGCGTGGTGGTCGAACAGATCAAGCGGCTGGTCGACCGGGGCTTCAATGAGGTGGTGTTGACTGGCGTCGATCTGACGTCATGGGGCGCTGATCTTCCGGGTCAGCCGAAACTTGGTGATCTGGTGATGCGGATCCTGCGGCTTGTCCCGGACCTGCCGAGGATGCGCATCAGTTCCATCGACTCGATCGAGGTGGATGAAAACCTGATGCAGGCCATCGCGACCGAGCCGCGCCTGATGCCGCATCTCCACCTCAGCCTTCAGCATGGCGATGACCTGATCCTCAAGCGCATGAAGCGGCGCCATCTGCGTGACGATGCGATTGCCTTCTGCTCCGAGGCCAAACGCCTGCGGCCTGACATGACGTTCGGGGCCGATATCATCGCCGGGTTTCCGACCGAAACCGAATCGCAGTTCGACAATTCCCTGCGATTGCTTGAGGACTGCGACCTGACCTGGTTGCATGTGTTCCCCTACAGCCCACGTCCCGGAACGCCCGCGGCCCACATGCCGCAAGTCGATGGGCGTGCGATCAAGGCCCGCGCGGCGCGGCTGCGTGCGGCAGGAGAGGCGCGCGTTGCCGCTCACCTGTCCAAACAGATAGGGCAGAAACACAACATCCTTGTTGAAAAACCCCGGATGGGACGCACCGAACACTTCGCCGAGGTTGCCTTTGGTCAAGATCAGCCGGAAGGCGAGATCATCAGTGCCAAGATCGCCGGAGCAACGGACCGTCAACTCTTGGCGTGTACGGTTGAACCGGCCTAGTCCGAGAGTGATCGATGCATCCGAACCCCGCCTTCCGTCAGGAACCGACGTTCATGAACCTCGCCATGTGTCGCAAACGCGGCTTTGGTGTGCTTTGCATGAATGCCGACCCTGCCCCTTTGATCAGCCATATCCCTTTCTTTCTGGATGAGGCGGGCGAGGTTGCGGAACTGCATCTGGTCCGATCCAACCCCATCGCGCGCGCGGTTGTCGAGCTTGAGGAGCCAACGCCTGCAGTGATCATCGTGAACGGGCCCGACGGCTACGTTTCGCCCGATTGGTACGACACGCCGGATCAGGTGCCCACGTGGAACTACGTGGCCGTTCACCTGCGCGGTGTGTTGGAGCCCATGGAAGGCGGCCTCATGCGCGAACATCTTGATCGCCTGTCCGCCCATTTCGAAGGGCGGCTTGCGCCCAAGCCGATGTGGGCGACGTCGAAGATGTCCGAGGATACGCTTGAACGGATGATGCGGCAGATCTTGCCGTTCCGGTTCAAGGTTCAGCAGGTGGATGGCACCTTCAAGCTGAACCAGAACAAAAGTGACGAGGCGCGTGCCGGCGCGGCCGAGCAGATCAAGCAAAGTCCCATCGGGCATGAGGTCGAAACGCTGAGCGCCCTGATGACCGGAGGTGTGCCGTCGATAGACAAGGGCAGCCCGCTTACCTACATCTAGGGGACCCTGATCCCGGATGCGGAGGACGCGATGCCCCTTCAACTGACCCCCCTGGCCGCGATGGCCCTGCGCTACGGCGCGGTGGCCGCGATAGGGTTTGCCGCAGCGCGCTTCGCCCCGCGCGGCGATTTCCCGCAAGCGATTGAGACACAGATGGATAAGGTGCCCGATGGTGTGCAGCTGCGCCGCGCCCCTGGCCAGATCAACGCCTCGGCCCGTGCCGCGCGCACGGCACGGCTTGGGCGCTTCGGCCCGCGGTTCCGCATTGATGCAACGGCGCTCGCGCGTCTCAGGATAAGGCGATCGTCATGATGGAACTTCTCGGGTCAGGCGCGTCGCCCTTCGTACGCAAGGCGCGCGTTATGGTGGTGGAGGCGGGCATCACCGATATTCCTTATGTTGAGGTCACCGCTTCGCCGATGGGTGGCGAAGACAAGATCAACGCCGCCAATCCATTGGGCAAAATTCCGGCGCTGACGCGCGAAAGCGGCCCCACAATCTACGACAGCAACGTGATCTGTCGCTTTCTCGACGATCACGCCCGGGCCGGGCTTTATCCACCTGCGCGCCTGTGGGAGGTCTTGACCTTGGAAGCGACCGGGGATGGCATCATGGAAGCGGCGGTCGGCATGATCTACGAACAGCGCTTCCGCCCGAAATCCAAGGTCTGGGCTCCGTGGTTCGAAGGGCAATGGGCCAAGATAAACCGGGCGCTGGACACGATCGAGCGGCAATGGATGAGCCATCTGCACGGCCCGGTCGATATGGGGCAGGTCAGCGTCGCCTGCGCCTTGGGATATCTCGATTTCCGGTTCCCCGACGAGGACTGGCGTGCCGGGCGCGAGGCACTGGCCTCCTGGTATACCCGCTTCTCCGCGCGCCCCTCAATGGTCGCAACCGCGCCGGCGTGAAAATCGCGCGCGCGCAGACCGAGGCGGATCGTCAGGCGTGTTTCGACGTGCGCCACGCCGTGTTCGAGATCGAGCAAGAGATCATCGATCCACCGGATCTGGATGAATACGACGCCGACGCGCTGCATTACCTTGCCCTGTGTGCGGATGGCCCGGCAGGCTGCGCCCGGATCGTGGCGCGCGGTGACACCGCCAAGATCGGACGGGTCGCGGTGTTGCGACCCCACCGCGGCACCGGGCTTGGGGCGAAGATCATGCGCGCGGTTCTTGACGATGCGCGAGCCCTGGGATTTCGCCGCGCCGAGCTGGAAAGCCAGACCCATGCGATTGCGTTCTACGAACGGCTGGGATTTGTGGCGACCGGGGCGGATTACGACGATGGATCCGGCATTCCCCACCGCCTGATGCGCGCGGATCTCTAGCGGCTGTCGCGAGTCGCGCTGTGACCATAAGGATCAATCCGACGCTCCCGAATGGCCGCTCAATTCAACCCAAGGCGTTGCCGCGCTGCGACAGAGTCGCGCCATGGGTCAACTGAGCGGGATTCTGCGACATTTCCGCCCCTGTGCGCGCGTTTGTCCGCTGGACGCCTATAACGTCACCCAGTAACAGCACGGCAGGTTGGGCACCGGACAGAGTCTGAGGCCCTGTTTGCAGTTTCCCCCGGGTCCGGAGACGTCCGACCCCGATAGAGAGAACAGGAGAGCTCGTGTCACACGCAGAGGATCCTTCCGGCGATCGCCGGGACTTTCTGTACTACGGCACCGCCGGTTTCGGCGCTGTTGTGGCAGGTGCGGCCGCTTGGCCGCTTGTGAATTCCATGAACCCGTCCGCCGACACCCGCGCGGCCAGCCAGATGCGCGTCGACGTATCGGGCGTCTCCGAAGGGACGCAGCTGACGGTTTTGTTCCTGGGCAAGCCCATCTTCATTCGTCGCCGTACCGCCGAAGAGATCGAGTCGGCCCGCGCCGTCGAGGTGTCGGAGCTGCCGGACCCGGAGTCGCGCAATGAAAACGCCGAAGGTGCCGATGCCGCCGACGAGAACCGGACCATTACACCGCCGGGCGTGGATGACACCGGCGAATGGCTTGTGATGCAAGGTGTGTGTACGCACCTTGGTTGCGTGCCGTTGGGCGATGGCGCCGGTGATTTCGGCGGCTGGTTCTGTCCCTGTCACGGCTCGCACTACGACGCGGCCGGCCGCATCCGCCGCGGCCCCGCACCCCGGAACCTGCCGATCCCACCGGCAGAGTTTCTTGACGACACAACCATTTTGCTCGGTTAACGGAGGAACGACACATGGGTGGTATTCCCCACGACCATTATGAACCGAACTCGCGTGGCGAAAAGTGGCTGCACAGCCGCCTACCGATCGTGGGTTTGATGTATGACACGTTGATGATCCCGACGCCCAAGAATCTCAACTGGATGTGGATCTTCGGTATCGTGCTCGTTTTCTGCCTGGTGATGCAGATCATCACCGGCGTCCTTCTGGTGATGCACTACACGCCGCATGTCGACATGGCGTTTGCCTCGGTCGAGCACATCATGCGCAACGTGAACGGGGGGTGGGCGATCCGCTACATCCACCAAAACGGCGCATCCCTGTTCTTTATCGCAGTCTATCTGCACATCTTCCGCGGCCTCTACTACGGCTCTTACAAGGCCCCGCGTGAGGTGACGTGGATCATCGGTATGCTGATCTATGTCCTGATGATGGGCACGGCGTTCATGGGCTACGTTCTGCCCTGGGGTCAGATGTCCTTCTGGGGCGCGACCGTGATCACCGGCCTGTTCGGCGCGATCCCGTTCATCGGTGAATCGATCCAGACCTGGCTTCTGGGCGGACCTGCCGTGGACAACGCCACGCTGAACCGCTTCCTGTCGCTGCACTATCTGCTGCCCTTCCTGATCCTGGGTCTTGTGATCGTGCACATCTGGGCCTTCCACACCACGGGCAACAACAACCCGACCGGTGTCGAAGTGCGCCGCACCTCGAAGAAAGAAGCCGAGGCGGACACGCTGCCGTTCTGGCCCTACTTCGTGATCAAGGACCTATTTGCGCTTGCGGTCATTCTGGTGATCTTCTTCGCCATCGTGGGCTTCATGCCGAACTACCTCGGCCACCCGGATAACTACATCGAAGCGAACCCGCTTGCGACGCCTGCACACATCGTGCCCGAATGGTACTTCCTGCCGTTCTACGCGATCCTGCGCGCCTTCGATAACGAGGTTTGGGTGGTCATCGCGGCCAACTTCCTGACAGGTGGTATCGTCGATGCGGCCTTCTTCGGGGTGGTTGCGATGTTCGGTGCGATCGTCGTGATGGCGCTGGCCCCGTGGCTGGACACGTCCAGCGTCCGGTCCGGTCGCTACCGCCCGATGTTCAAGTGGTGGTTCTGGATCTTCGTGGTGAATTTCATCGTGCTGACCTGGGTTGGTGCGCGTCCGGCGGAAGGGATCTATCCCTACATCTCGCTGATCGGTGCCGCATATTGGTTCGCGTACTTCCTGGTGATCTTGCCGCTGCTTGGCGTCATCGAGAAGCCGCTGCCGCAGCCCGACACCATTGAAGACGACTTCAACAGCCACAAGGCCGATAACACGGGCACGCCCGGGTCCGGCACGGCGGCTGCGCCGACACCGGCAGAATGAGAGAGGAGCTGACAATGTTCAGAAAACTAGCAATCAGCGCCACCACGGCGCTGGCCCTCTCCACCGGAGGTGCAATTGCAGCAGGTGGCGCAGGTGACATCACCAACGTGCCGTTCTCGTTCCAGGGTCCGTTTGGTACCTTCGATCAGGATCAGTTGCAGCGCGGCCTTCAGGTTTACACCGAGGTTTGTGCGGGCTGTCACGGTCTTCAATACGTGCCCCTGCGGTCGCTTGCGGACGAAGGTGGCGTCGGTTGGACCGAAGAAGAGGTTCTGGCCTACATCGATCAGAACTTCATCGAGGTGTATGACGAGGATCTGCAGGATTGGCGCCCGGCCATTCCGAACGACAACTTCCCAGCCAATGACGGCGTCGGTGCACCGGACCTGAGCTTGATGGCCAAGGCGCGCACCGGCTTCTCCGGCCCGCGGGGCACGGCGATCTATCCGCTGCTCTACGGTCTGGGTGGGCCAGAGTATATCTACTCGCTCCTGACCCATTACACCGGCGAAGAGGTCGAGCAGTTCGGCACCATCCTCTACGAGAATACGACGATGTCCGGTGGCCTGATCTCCATGGCGCCCCCCCTGTGGGAAGGTGCGGTGGAATATGCCGATGGCACGGTCGCGACCGAGAGTCAGATGGCCGAAGACGTGTCTGCGTTCCTGATGTGGGCGGCAGAGCCGCATATGATGGCGCGCAAGCAGATGGGCTTTGTGGCCGTGATCATCCTCGGCATCTTTTCGGTGCTTCTCTACCTGACCAACAAGCGTCTCTGGGCGCCGGTCAAGGCACGGGCCAAGAAGGCGACGCAACCCGCCGAGTGATCTGCCGGTCATAGGTACAAGAAAACGCGCTCCGGCAATCCGGGGCGCGTTTTTCGTTTTGGCGCTACAGATTGGTTAACGCCGGTGTCTCTATTCTTATAATACAACGGTTTTTTGTTTTGGTATCAACGAGCTAGCCCTGCCTATCACGCGTGATACGGCTCACATCCAGGGTCGCAACGCCTCCGCTTGATGTGCGATGGCCTCGCTCAAAGACCCTTCCAGCGCGACCCTGCCATCCTCCAGAAGAAGCACCCGATCGCAAAGCCTCTCCGCATCCCGCAGGTCATGGGTCGCCATGATCAACGTTTGCCCCGTCTCGGCACACAGGCGCGCAACAAGCTCAAGCATGTCGCGCCGCAGACCCGGATCCAGGGCCGCGAAGGGCTCATCCAGAAGGACAAGCGGTCGATCCTGCAACAACATCCGCGCCAGCGCGACGCGGCTTTGCTGCCCACCTGAAAGCTCTGCGGGTTTGCGGGTGCCGAACCCGTGCAAACCGACCTTGTCCAAGGCTTCGCCGACCCGTTTTTGGTCGTCCGCGCGGAGCTTCAGGCTCGGCTCGATCCCAAGGGCGACGTTCTGAAACACCGTCAGATGCGGGAACAGGTTGCCGTCCTGAAACAGGATCGAAATCGGGTGTTTCGACACCGCCGCGCGCGACACGTCCACGCCATCGATCCAGACCGTGCCGCTGTCGGGCCAGGTGAACCCCGCCACGACGGACAGGACCGTCGATTTGCCCGACCCAGACGCCCCCATCAACGCGACGCGTGCGCCCTTGGGTATGTCGAGGCTAAGAGACAGCTCAAAGCTCCCCTGTCGGACGTGCACATCCTCAAGCCGAAGCATTCACCCGCCCCCCACGATCAAACAACCAGAACAGGCCCAGTGACAGCCCCATCAACAGCACCGCCGCCCCCTGCGCATCATTGGTGCGGTAGGACCCGAACAGCCGATACATCTCAAGCGGCAAGGTCTCTTGGCCCGGGGCCGAGAACAAGGCGATCACGCCAAGATCCCCCATCGAGAACGCGGCTGCCAGCCCCGCGCCGAACCCCAACGGGCGGCGCAAGCGCGGCAGGATCGCGTGACGCAACCGGGCCGTGCCCTGCATCCCCAAAGCGTCTGCCAGGCGACCCTGCGTGGCCTCGGCCGATGCAGCAGCCGGGATTAACGCGCGGAGCAGGAACGGCAGCGCCACCAAGGCATTCACCAGCCCGGTGATCGGCAACGAAAGTGCCACCGGATCCGCGACCGGAAAGATCAGGATGAACAGGCCCGTGCCCACAACCAGCGGCGACACAGCGATGGACAAAAGGCCAACGCCTTCCAACCCCGCCCGCGCTGCATGACCGGCAATCAGCAGTGCGATTGGCAGGGCAAGGCTCACCGCCAATGCGGTCGAGGCTAGCGCCAATAGAACCGACCGTATCGCCGCCTCCCATGTGGAGGCGGGCAGTCCCGTGATCGCGCCGATCCCCTGAGCGGCGACCGCCAGCAGCGGCAGCAAAAGGAACAGGCCGGCGCCGAGCAAAACCGTCCCATCAACGCCCCGCGATAACGCGCAGTCGTCCGGCCACCGCATCGCGGGTCGGTCTAACCCGCCCCCAAACTGCGCCGCCTTTGCAAAGCGCCACGCCAAAAGGCCCGCCGCTACGCAAATCGCGACCTGGATCAATCCCAGATACGCCGCACGCCCGAGGTCAAAGTCAAATCGGAACGCCTGATAGATCGCCAGCTCCACCGTGGTTGCCGACGGCCCACCGCCAAGGATCAGAGCCACCGCGAAGCTCGTCGTGCAGATCAGGAAAATCACCAACATCGCGCCCGGCAGGGTCGCGGCCAGCAGGGGGCGTTCAAAGTGCCGCCGCATATCCGCGCCCGTGAAACTCAACGAGCGCGCCAGCCGGATCCGTTCGGACGGGATTGCCAGCCATCCTTGTAACAACAGTCGCGTGGCCAATGGCAGGTTCAGGAAGACATGGGCCAGCACCACGCCGAACAGCCCGTAAATCTCGATCGTGCCCGCCCCGACCCCTGCAAGCGCGGCGTTGATCCAGCCTGACCGCCCGAAAATCGCCAAAAGGCCCATAACCGCCACGATCACCGGCAAGATAAAGGGTGCGCCGAGAAGGGCGATGAACAACGACCGCCCCCTGAACCGCCGCCGTGCCAACGCGCGCGCCACGGGGATTGCGGCCAGACACGAGACCACCGCCGACAATGCCGCTTGGATCAACGTGAACCGGATTGCGGCCCAATCGGCCCCGCGCAGGTCCGACAGGCCATCGGCCCGCCAGATCACCGCCACCAGCGGCCCAAGGATTGTCAGCACGACCAGCAGGGCCAGGAGCCCGCCGGTCGCCTGAAGGGCTGTTACTGGCTGAGTGCGTCTTGCCATGTGGCCAGCGCATCCTCCCGCACGGCTGCCGCCTCATCGGCATCGAAGATCAACGCCTGTTCGGGCTGCGTCAGAGTGTCGAACCCATCGGGCAAGTCCTCCGCCGCAAGCGCCGCCGGATACATCCAGTTGGTGGTCGGAATGATTTCCTGAAAGGCAGGCGAAATCATGAACTCCATGAATTGCGCTGCCAGATCCGGCACATCGGTTGTGGCCACGACCCCGGCCACTTCGATCTGCATGTAATGCCCTTCCTCAAACGCGGCCGCGCCAAATCCGGGGTCTTCCTCCGCGATCAGGTGATAGGCCGGCGATGTCGTGTACGACAGCACCATGTCGGCCTCCCCATCGAGGAACAGACCATAGGCCTCGGACCAGCCCGGGGTCACGGTCACGACGTTGTCGGCCAGCCCGGCCCAAATCTCTCCGGCGCGGTCGCCATAGGCGTTCTGTACCCACATCAGAAGGCCAAGACCGGGGGTCGAGGATCGAGGGTCTTGAATAACGATGGAAGCGTCGGAGGCGGCAAGGGCTTCGAAATTCGTGGGTACATCCGCCATGTCCGTGCGATGAACGAATGCGAAGTAACCCCAATCGAACGGAAGGAAATGCGGATCATCCCATGCCACCGGAAGGGTCAGGCCCTCGGGCGAAAGCCCATGTTCCGCAACGATCCCGGCCTCAACCGCCGCCGCAATCAGGTTGGTGTCGAGGCCAAGAACAATATCCGCCTCGGTCCGTGTGCCTTCCAGCCGCAAACGCGACAGAAGCGCCGCCCCGTCGCCGGTGGCGGTGAATTGCAGATCGCAGCCGCAGACCTCTTCGAAGGCGACTTCCACCTGCGGGCCGGGGCCCCAGTCCGACGCAAAACTGTCGTAGGTGTAGACCGTCAGCACCGGGGTCTGCGCGACGGCAGCCCCTGCAATGGTCGACAATCCCGCAGCGATGATAGGTGTGGTGAGTTTCATGATCTCACTCCTCCAATAACTGTGGGCGAAGTGAAGTGAGGCGGCGCCTTAACCCTTCCCTCCGCCGGTTCTAACCGGTTCAGGTTCAACGGGTTCGCGTGTTGCATCTCAGCCAAGGTGGCACCCCGAGGTATCACAAGAGGTAGGGCATCGCTGCGGGGTTGTCCATCGCGCTCGGCAAGGCTAACCCATTCGGCATGAGTATGAATTCCTACGGCCACCTTTTCCGCGTCACCACCTGGGGCGAAAGCCACGGTCCTGCCCTTGGCGCGACTGTCGATGGCTGCCCGCCCGGCGTGCCGATCGAATCTGAGGCGATCCAGCATTGGCTCGATCGCCGCAAACCGGGACAGAGCAAATACACCACGCAGCGTCGCGAAGCGGATGCGGTCGAAATCCTGTCGGGCGTGTTCGAAGGCCAAAGCACTGGCACGCCGATCCAGTTGATGATCCGCAATACGGACCAACGGTCGAAGGATTACGGTGATATCGTCGAAAAATTCCGCCCGGGCCATGCCGATATCACCTATTGGCAGAAATACGGCATCCGCGATTATCGCGGTGGCGGGCGCTCCTCGGCACGCGAAACCGCAGCCCGTGTCGCCGCCGGTGGGGTGGCGCGCGCGGCATTGGCCGAGATGGTCCCGGGGATGAAGATCACCGGCTACATGGTGCAGATGGGCGATCGTCGCGTGTCGGGCATTGATCTGGCCGAGGTGGAGAACAATCCCTTTTGGGCGCCCGATGCGGACGCCGCAGAGGATTGGGCCACCTACCTTGATGGGTTGCGCAAATCCGGCGACAGCGTCGGGGCCGTCATCGAAGTGCGTGCCAGCGGTGTTCCGGCAGGCATTGGCGCTCCGATCTACGGCAAGCTCGACACTGACCTTGCCGCCGCGATGATGAGCATCAATGCCGTGAAAGGTGTCGAGATCGGGGATGGCATGGCCGCCGCCGCGCTGACCGGGACCGCCAATGCAGACGAGATCACAATGGGACCTGACGGGCCAGAATACGCCTCGAACCATTCCGGCGGGATTCTGGGTGGTATTTCGACCGGGCAGGATGTCGTGGTGCGATTTGCGGTCAAGCCAACGTCGTCGATCCTGACGCCGCGCGCGACGATTACCAAATCGGGCGAAGCGACCGAGATTGTGACCAAAGGGCGGCATGACCCCTGCGTCGGTATTCGGGCTGTCCCGGTTGGAGAGGCGATGATGGCCTGCGTCCTTCTGGACCACTTGCTACTACATCGTGGGCAGGTAGGGGTTAACCGGGGCCATATCGGTTAACGTTCCGTCAACTTTTAGTCTTTTCGTGCCTAATTGCGTATTCGTCAGCAGATTTGTGCCGCCTGTCGAACAATGGGGCGAAACTGTCCGATTGATGCCTTTTTTCCGACACATTACGGCGAAATGACAAGGTGTCTGTGTTTACTTAGTATTGGATGTTTCATGGGGCAGAACGCTTTCCCAGGGCGCGCACGTGGCGCGTTGATCTCAATTGACTGGATGCTGCTTGCAGTCGCCGTAGTTGTTGTTCTTTTTTGTCTTGGTGCGTTCATTCGCATAACCTCTGAACCGCAGACATTTCGCCAACAGGGCGGTTTGCAAACGCTCGGTGCGACTGACAATCTACTGGCGTTCGAGGATTTCAATTTCGGCGCAAATGCTTGGTCGCAAAACGCCACGTCGGATCGCCTTGGGGGTCTTGGGCCTGTCTTGGGGCCATTTACGGATGACGCCGTCTCACGCACCTTTCAGTTGCCCGTTAATACGCAACATCTGCGCGTGACCTTCGATGTGCATCTGCATGGCGGATGGGAAGCCGCCGATGCCATGCGGGTGATGTTGGACGACAATGAGGTGGTGTCGCTAACCCTCGCCGATATCGGTACGGAACAGGCCCGGCTCGACGTATCGGTGGCCGAGGGTCATTCGACCGCCGTCAATGTTGAGCAGACGCGCTTTGCCGCTCGTCCCGCCGAGCCGGCCTTGCCGGGTGTGGAAGACGCCGCAATCATCAGTTTGCGTGTCACGCTGATGACCGCGCCGTCCTCTGATCAGCTGACCCTCGACCTGACGGCGCGGGTCGATGACGGGGCGTCTTGGACCCTCGACAATCTTGCCGTTGTGGCAACGACAGACGGTGCCGCCTAAAGGCCCGCGTCAAGCAGTGCGCGAATGTCAGCTTCCCGTGTACCCGCGACGATCCGGCCCACTTCGGACCCGTCGCGGAACATCACCAACGTCGACCGGCGCGGCACGTTGAGTTGTGAAACCAGATCGCCGCGCCCGTAATCATCCCAATCCACGCGGTAGATCGTGATCGACTCCGCATAGGCCGGGTTTTCTTCGAGCAATGCGTTGATCGTGCGCTCCTGACTGCGGCAGGTGGAGCACCAATCCGCCGCGAAATCGAGCAACACCGTTTGCCCGGCATTGATCGCCTCTTCCGCCGCGCCGGGCGTGTAGTCGATCATGTTAGCCTGCGCCGTGAACGGGCCGAGGGTCAGGGCCGCGGCAGCAGCCAGAAATGTACGACGGTTCATGTGCATTCTCCGTTGGGATCAGATGGAAACAGACAGGTCCTGCAACCAGATGGGCATGCGGTCCAGCAGCCAGATTTCGGCCACCAGATGCCACCTCATGTAGATCGCAAGTCCGACAAGGAAAAAGACGACGCCCAGAATGGGCCGCGACGAAGCCGCGAAGCGACGCAGTGTGCCCATGCGTTTCTGCAAGGCTGCGCGTGCGCCATAGCCCAGCGCCAGGATGACGGAGCCAATGCCAAGCGCAAACGACACCATAATTACGAAGGCGCGCGGCAATTCCTCGCCTTGGCTGGCCAGCGAAATGGCGGACCCAAGCACTGGCCCGACGCAAGGGCTCCAGACCGCGCCCAACAAAAGACCGCCGAGGAATTGCCCCTGCCAGCCGTCTGCCTGCATGTTGCGCATCCCGTCGTCGGCGCGTTCGGCGAACCCGCCGGTCGCCGTCGCAAACCGCGCGGACAGCTGCGGCACCATAAGAACGGCGCCGAACACCATCATAAGGATCGCACCGGCCGTGCTGACGGTTTCGGCTCGCAGGCCCACAAGGTGGCCTGCGGCGATAATCCCGAACCCGATGGTCACAAACGCCAACCCCATGCCACCAGCCAGCGCGAGCGGGCCGTAGCGGCTACTTTGCAGGGACCCTGCCAGAACGATTGGCAGCACGGGCAAAACGCAAGGATTGATCAGGGTCAGCAGACCCGCAGCATATGCAAGAAGAAATTCCATGCGGAAGGTGATGCCGCGCAGGGCACGTCGTGTCACATGAAAACCGCGTGAGGTGCGCGCAGGTCGTGTCTATTCCGCAACCCGCGCACGCTGCACCGCCAGAATGCCACCGGCAATCACCACAACGCCCAAGGCGTCGGTCCAGCTCAGGGCTTCGGACAGAAGCACGAAGGCGATCGCCACCCCGAACACCGGATTGAGGAAGTGATACGTCGCCGCCCGTGTGGGTCCGATGCGGCCCACCAGAAGGAACCAGATGAAGGTCGCCGCCAGGCCCGGCATCAGCGTCGTGTAGATGAAGGCAATGACGAACGGCGTTGTCCATTCGATCACCAACTCCTCCATCACCAAGGCCGGCAGCAAAAGCGCGACCGAACCGACCAGCATCTGCAGCCCCACGATCATCAACAGATTGCCCCCGTCGCTCGACGCGCTTTTGACCGTTAGTGTTGCGGCCGCGAGGGCCACCGCCGCAACAAGGCACAATCCGATCGCAACCGGATCTGCCCCGCCCCCAAAACGCTGCGCCATGATCAGCGCGACACCGGCAAAGCCCGCTATCATGCCGAGTACCCCCATCATCGGAAGGCGTTCCTTGAAAATTGTCCAATTCGCAAGCGCCACAAGAAGCGGCATGGTCGAGGCGATGATCGCAGCCAGTGACGCCTCAATCGTCTGCATGGCCACGAAGTTCAGGCCAAGATAAATCGCATTCTGGCACAAGCCGAAGATCAAGACCGCGCGCCATTGATTGCGGGTCAGGTTGAACCGTTGTCCCAGCGCGAATGCAATCGAGACGCCGATCAGGCCCGAGATCGCGAACCGTGCGGACAAGGAAAACAAGGGCGGCGCGGCTTCGACAATGATCCGGGCCGAGGTGAAGGCCGACGACCAGATCAGCGCAAAGGTCAGACCCATCAGAACCGCGCGCACGTCCATCACTCGTCCCTTCAAAGCAAAAGGGCCGCGCCCTGATGACGCGACCCTCTCATGTCTTCCAACCGACGGCAATCAGCCGCCAGCGGGGGTCATCGGCCTTAGCCGTTCACCGAATCCTTCAGAGCCTTGGCAATGGTCATCTTGACCTGCTTGTCGGCTTCTTTCTTGATTTGCTCGCCCGTGGCGGGGTTGCGAACCATGCGCTCAGGGCGCTCGCGGCAGTAGACTTTGCCGATCCCGGGAAGAGTCACGGCGCCGCCGGCGGCGACTTCCTTGGTGACAATCGCGGTCACGGCGTCAAGCGCTGCGCCTGCGGCTTTCTTGTCTGCGCCCATCTCGTCGGCCAGTGCGGCGACGAGTTGCGTTTTGGTCATGGGTTTGGTTGCCATGTGTTTGTTCTCCTGCTGTCTATCCCCCGAGCCCTTGGGCCGGTTGGCGGGAAGCTAACCGAATATTGTGGTGCCACACAACGCTTCGTGTGCGTTTTGGGCAGAAATATAGGGGCCATCGGCGTTTTTTGTCCGTTCACAGGAACGCGGTTTCCTCGAACGAGCGCAATTTCCGGCTATGAAGGCGCTCCAATGGCATCTCGCGCAGGTGCTCCATGGCCCGAATTCCGATCAAAAGGTGCCGTGCGACCTGTGTTTTGTAGAAATCCGACGCCATGCCGGGCAGTTTCAATTCGCCGTGGAGTGGCTTGTCGGACACGCACAATAGCGTGCCGTAAGGGACACGGAAGCGGAACCCGTTGGCCGCAATCGTGGCACTTTCCATATCAAGGGCGACGGCACGCGACTGGCTCAACCGTTGTACCGGGCCGGTCTGGTCCCGCAGTTCCCAGTTGCGATTGTCGAAGCTGGCCACCGTGCCGGTGCGCATGATCCGCTTTAATTCATAGCCTTCAAGCTGCGTCACGACAGCCACTGCGGTCTCCAGCGCGACCTGGATTTCCGCCAGCGCCGGGACCGGGACCCAAAGCGGCAGATCATCGTCCAGAACCTTGTCTTCGCGCAGGTAGGCATGGGCGAGCACGAAGTCGCCAAGTTGCTGCGAATTGCGCAGCCCTGCGCAATGTCCAACCATCAGCCACGCATGCGGACGCAGCACGGCGATGTGGTCCGTGGCCGTTTTTGCATTCGACGGCCCCACCCCGATATTCACCAGCGTGATCCCGCCACCATCGGCACGTTTGAGGTGATAGGTGGGCATCTGCGGCATCTTTGCCGGTTGCTGGATCGGGGTGTCGGGATCGGTGATCTCGATATTCCCCGTCGCCACAAACCCGGTATAGCCGCTGTTCGGGTCCGCCAATTGGGCGCGGGCATAGGCCTCGAACTCGTCGACATAGAACTGGTAGTTGGTGAACAGAACGTGGTTCTGGAAATGGCTGGGGTCCGTGGCCGTGTAGTGCGACAGGCGCGCCAGCGAATAGTCGACGCGCTGTGCCGTGAACGGCCCTAACGGATGTGCGCCGTCCTCGTAGGTGAAGCCGGTCCCGTTGACGATATCATCATTCGTAGTCGCCAGATCGGGAACATCGAATACATCACGCAGTGTGAACTCTCCCGCGCCTTCCTGCGGGACGGTGATGGCGCTGTCGTTGGCGACAGCAAAATGTACCGGCATCTGTGTCATCGAAGGGCCGACACTGACCGGCACACCGTGGTTTTTCAGCAGAAGGCCAATCTGCTGGATAAGGTAATTCTCAAACAGATCCGGACGCGAGATTGTGGCTGCATAAATGCCGGGCTCCGACACATGGCCAAAGCTCAACCGGCTGTCGACGCCGGCGAAGCTGGTCGTACGGATGCGGACCTCGGGGTAGTAGGCCCGATACCGCGTGGCCTCCGGCGCGCCCTCGGTCAGTGTGGACGAGAAATGATCGCACAAAAACGCCGCGGCTTCCGTGTACAATTTCTGCAAATATGCGACGGCAGCCTCGGCATCTGTGAAGCTGCGTGGCTCGCCCTGATTGGGGGAGCGGACTCTTGATGTGTTCTGGTTCATTCTTCCTCGATCACAAATTCATAGACCCGGCGCAGCGCGGCGACGCCCGCATCGCCCAGAATTTCGCGGAGTTCCGGAGTGACAATATAGGGGTTTTCGGCCGTCATGCCGGGAATGGCCCCGATCTCGGGTTCGGGCATGACCTCGTCCAGCCAGGCACGCAGCGGATCAGGCGCGCTTTCCGGCGGGATTACGATGCCCAGATCCGAAGCGCGCGCCGGAATCGAGACGCCAAAGGTCGCCGAGATGAAGTCCTGAAATGCTTTGGGGACGGTGATCGGATCGCCGTACTGGGCCTCCAGTGGCGTAACGTTGGGGTCGGTCAACGCACCGGGTTCCGAATAGCCGATGGCCAGAAATTGCAGCGCGACGATTGGGTCATCGGTCAGCACATGGGGGATGCCGTGGTTGAAAACGGTGATCCATTGCTTGCCGTCGTCGTCGAGCCAGAAGGACAGCGTTCCACCGTCGCCTGCGATCTTTGCGATGGTTGTGATCCGGGCGATCGCCTGGGGCGGCGGATCATGGAGAGGCGGGCCAGCTTCGAAGCGGAACAGAACGAAGCTGGCGCCATATTCATCGCGGACATCTGGCGGATAGATTGACAGATACCGAGACGAGAAAGCTTCTTGATCGAGGCGGGTGAATATCCCGCCCCAGCCTTGTGCTTCCAGCCAGTCGAACGTTTGCGTGAAGGGTTCTGGCAAGGTCATGCCTTCGGGTAAGCGCGCGCGTACCTCGTCTGCGAAACTCACTGCAGAACCTCCGTTAATTCGAACGTCCGCACGTCCACCAGCCCAAGGTCGCTGATCCGCAACTCCGGGATGACGACCAATGCCAAAAGCGAGTGCTGCATATAGGCATTGTTGAGCGTGCATCCCGCATCACCCATCGCTTCCACCAGGCGCGTGACCTTCGCCGCGACCTCCGCCGCAGGGGCATCTGACATAAGGCCCGCGATAGGCAGTTCCACCAGCGCCTGTTCCACGCCGTCGCGCCACAGCGTCACGCCGCCACCGACCTCGGCCAACCGGTTCGCGGCCTGCGCCATCATCGCGCGGTCTGTGCCCACGACGATCATGTGGTGGCTGTCGTGCGCCACCGTTGAGGCCATCGCCATCCCCGGCCCGTAGCCAAAGCCACTGACAAACCCGTTGACCACGCCGCCCGTGCCGCGATGCCGTTCGACCAACGCGATCTGCGCGATACCGTCGGGCTCCACGATGCCGTCCCGCACCGGCAGGTCCTTGATCAGCGCCTTGGTGGGTGCCTGGTTTTCGACCACGCCGATCACATTGGCGGTGACGCGTTCGGCGTCTGACCGGATCTCGAAATCCGCCGCTTTCAATGCACGTCCGAGATGCACGGAGGCGCGCGTGTCGTCGGGCCACTTCAGATGCGGGCAATCGACCAGAACCTGACCCGCCTCGGCCACCATCACGCCGCGCCCATAGACGGCCTCGATCGGCAGGGCCTCAAGATCGGAAGTCACGATCATATCCGCCCGCCGCCCCGGCGCAATCTGCCCAATCTCGCGCTCCAACCCGAAATGCGTCGCGGCGTTGATCGTGGCCATCTGCAGCGCGATCAACGGATCGCACCCACATTCAATCGCATGGCGCACGGCGCGGTTCATATGCCCTTCCTCCACCAGCGTCTTGGCAAAGCAATCGTCGGTGCAGATGATCATGTTGCGCGGGTCGAGGCCACGTTCGGTGATCGCGGTGATCTGGCTTTCGATATCGTACCACGCAGACCCAAGGCGGATCATCGACCGCATACCTTGCCGCATCCGCGCAATCGCGTCGGTCTCACTGGTGCCTTCGTGATCATCGGCGGGGCCACCGGCGGCATAAGCGTGGAACGCGGGGCCCAGATCGGGCGAGGCGTAGTGCCCGCCAACGGTCTTGCCGGCCTTCTGCGTCTCGGCAATCTCGGCCAGCATCTGCTGGCTGCCGTTCACCACACCGGGAAAGTTCATCATCTCGCCCAGGCCGATGATCCCGGGCCAGGCCATCGCCTCGGCCACATCTTCGGGACCGATCTCGTAGCCGGTGGTCTCCAATCCGGGCGCGGAGGGCGCGCAGGAGGGCATCTGCGTCCAGATGTTGACGGGCTGCATCAACGCCTCGTCATGCATCAACCGCACCCCGCGCAGGCCGAAGACATTGGCGATCTCGTGGGGGTCGGTGAACATGCTGGTCGTGCCGTGCGGGATCACGGCACGGGCAAATTCGGCGGGCGTCAGCATGCCTGACTCGATATGCATGTGCCCATCGCAGAGGCCGGGGAGCAGGTATTTGCCGTCAAGATCCTGAACCTGCGTCCCGTCCCCGATGCAATGCGCTGCATCCGGTCCGACATAGGCGAAACGGCCTTGTTTTATGGCAACCTGCCAGCCGTCCATCACTTCGCGCGTCTGCACCAGAACGACGCGCGCGTTGATCACAACCAGATCGGCAGGCGCGCGCCCGGCGGCGGTGGCAACCAGACCCGAGGCGACATCGGGCCATGTGGGGAACGGGGTAATCTCCATGTCGCAGTTTTGCCGAAGCGCCCCGGGGCCTGCAAGGGTCGTTTGGAAAACCGGCACGCCTTAGCGGAGTTTCAAACGCCGCGCCCACATGGCTTCATAGATCGGCAGCGCCGCGTCGAGCAGCCCGCGATGCGCTTGCGCGACCTCGGGCAATTCGCCTTCTGCGCCTGCAAATCCGGTGGAGCGGTGCACCGCATCGTACCAATGCGGAGCCCAGGCGCCATCGAAGGTTTTCGGCCCGGCCTGCCATGTCAGCATGGCCGGATCGAAGAGGAGCCCGACCTCGGCACACAGCGTGCGAAGCATCGGGGCGGGGTCCGCGCGGATGTCTGCGCTGTCGATCACGGGGCCGGGCAGGGCGTCGTATATACGCGCCACTTCGGCAAAGCCGATATCGTCCAAAGTGATCGTTTCACGCTTGGCGGCATAGCTTGCGATGACACGCGCGGGATGGCGGATCAGGTGGACATTCGCGCAGTCCTTGGCCCAATCCAGCGGAAAGTCCGGCACCATGTGATGGGTCATCAGCTTGAGGTATCGGACCGGCCTGTCCTGCGGCGCACGAATGTCTGCGATCACGTCCAGAACATCGACGGGTTGGCTTGCGATTGTCTCGGTGCGCATCGGATGATCGGCACCGGTTGCTGCAAGGTAGGCGGCGTAGAACGGCTCATCCCAGGCCTCGCAATCAGAGCGGTTTCCGAAGGCGTACATCATCGCCGTCGACAGGTTTCGGGGCCCCGACCACATCGCGATTTTCATATGAATTTTCCTGTAGTTTTTTTGTCGTTTTTTCGTAACGCATCGGATCCCACCGGTTTCACCCTTTCGTGACATCAAGCGGGCGTGTCTTGCAATGCCGACTGCGTCGCGTTTCGCTGCCTGCAACGCTAACCGAAGGACCCCACCCATGTCCCGCACCCCGATCCGCGAGAACCTCAAGACCCTGATCCTCAGCGCCGCAATTCTGACTGGCGCCGTCCTTGGCCACGGTAAGGCCCATGCGCAGGATATCCGCACCGCCGTGGTCGCCGGTGGGTGTTTCTGGTGCGTCGAGAGCGATTTCGAGCGGGTCGATGGCGTGATCGAGGTCGTCTCCGGGTTCGCCGGTGGTACGGTTCCCGACCCCAGCTACCGGCAAGTCGTGCGTGGCGGCACGGGGCATCTGGAGGCGGTGGAAATCACCTATGACGCCGATGTGCTGCCCTATGCATCGCTGTTGCGGTTGTTCCTGCGCTCGATCGATCCGCTGGATGCCGGGGGGCAGTTCTGTGACCGGGGCGAAAGTTACACGACCGCGATTTTCACAGGCGACGCGGCGGAGCGCGAGATTGCACGGGGCGCGATCCTTGAGGCCGAGGGTGTGCTGGGCGCGCGCGTGGTAACGCCGATCCGCGATGCGGCCCCGTTCTTCGAGGCCGAGGCCTATCATCAGGATTACTACCGGTCGGACGAGATCATCCTCACCCGGTTCGGCCCGCGCCGGAAATCCGTCGCCTACGAGCTGTACCGCGACGCCTGTGGCCGGGATCAGCGCGTGCTCGACATCTGGGGACAGGAAGCCGCCTTCGCCGCGGACCATCTATAGGGGACGGCGTCCGCTACGAGGCACCTACAGGAACAGCACCGCGTTGTTGCGGATGACGATCTCCAGCGCGAGGATCCCGAGGATCACCACCAGCGGCGCAAGATCGAGGCCACCCATATTCGGCAACATGCGCCGGATCGGGCCGTAGATCGGCTCCAACAGCCGGTTCAACCCGTCCCAGATCTGCGCGACGATGGGCTGCGCCATGTTCAGCACGCCGAAATTGATCAGCCACGACATGATGATATGCGCGATCACGATGAATTTTGCCACGCTCAGAAGCAGCATCAGGATCTGGAGGATAGAGGTCATGGATCATGTCCGGCCAATGGAATGTTGCACGGGAAATAGGCAGGACATCGCGCCGCCGCAAGCAATCGATGTAGATTTGCGGGAATCGACGCGCATTTGACGCGACGGCCCTCTTGTCCTTTGCCGCGTGCTCCGCGATTTGCAGGCCATGTATCCATTTGCCCGCACCCTCGCCATCGCCGCCAAGGAAAGTCGCAAGCCGCGCCTTGGGCTTTACGACACGCATGTGATGACGATGCGCTGCTGGCCGTTCGACATCGATTACTTCCTTGAGATGAACAACGGGCGCATCCTGACCCTGTTCGACCTTGGGCGCACGGCATTGGCGATCCGGATCGGGCTTTGGGATGTGTTGAAGCGAGAGGGATGGGGTCTGGTCGTGGCGGGATCGACCGTGCGCTACCGCTCGCGGATCAGGCCGTTGCAAACCTTCGAGATGCGGACGCGGTTTCTGGGCTGGGACACGCGGTTCTTCTATCTCGAACAGGCCATGTGGCGCGGCGAGACCTGTTGTAACCACGCACTGCTGCGCACCGGGGTCACGCAGAAGGGGCGGTTGGCTCCGGTCGATGATGTCGCCCGCGCGATGGCGATCAGCGAAGCCAGCCGCCCGTTGCCCGAATGGGTGCAGGGCTGGGCTGCGGCGGATGCGACACGTCCCTGGCCGCCGCAGGTCTGAGCCCCGCCAAAACATTGGACAAACCGGGCACGCCGCAAGATGGTTGCGCCCATGGAACGCACATCCCCCCCCGCCTCGACCCCGACCCCGACCCCGGCCTCGACCCTTCGCAAACGCATCTGGGGATGGTGGGCATTTGATTGGGCCAGCCAGCCATACAACACCCTGCTGCTGACGTTCATATTCGGCCCCTATATCAACGAATTGCTGGGCGACGGGACGCAGGCGCAGACGGCCTGGGGCTATGGTGTCGGTGCGGCGGGGTTCCTGATCGCGATTTCGGCGCCGTTCCTGGGCGCGATGGCGGATTTGTCGGGGCGGCGGATGCCGTTCATCTACATCTTTTCGGTGATGTATGTGGTGGGCGCCTACGGGTTGTGGTGGGCCGCGCCGGGCGATTTCAACCTGATCGCGACGCTGGTGCTGTTCGCGATTGGCCTGATCGGGATGGAGTTCGCGACGATCTTCACCAACGCGATGTTGCCGTCGCTGGGCAATCGGCGCGAGATCGGGCGCATTTCTGGCACCGGCTTTGCCTGGGGCTATGTCGGCGGGTTGTTGTCCCTGATCCTGATGCTGTTCTTTTTTGCGGAGAACGCCGAGACGGGCAAAACGCTTCTGGGCATGGACCCGGTGTTCGGCTTGGACGCAGAGGCACGGGAAGGCACGCGGGCGGTCGGGCCGTTGACCGCGATCTGGTTTGCGGTCGGGATGATCCCGTTCTTCCTTTGGGTGCGCGATGAAAGATTGCCGGGCGCGATCCCGATGGGCGCGGCGTTGCGCGGGGCCTGGCCGTCGCTTGTGGTGTCGCTCAAGCGGTTGCCGTCGGAACGCCCGCTGATGTTTTACCTGGCCTCGTCGATGTTCTACCGCGACGCGCTCAACGGGATGTATGTGTTCGGCGGCATCTACGCCTCCGGTGTGCTGGGCTGGAGCATCGTGGACGTGGGCATCTTCGGCATCCTCGCCATTCTGACTGGCGCGGTTTTCTCGTGGCTGGGCGGCCGGATGGACGGCGCGTTCGGGCCGAAACCGGTGATTGTGCTGAACGTGATCGTGCTGACCTGCGTGGCGCTGGCGGTTGTGTTTGTCAGCCGCGACAGCGTCTTCGGCTTGCCCGTAGACGAAGGCTCGCGCTTGCCCGACATTTCCTTCTACATTCTGGGCGCGTTCATCGGGGCCTGCGGCGGGGCGTTGCAATCGGCCTCGCGCACGATGCTGGTGCGGCAGGCCTATCCCGACCGCATGACCGAAGCCTTCGGGCTTTATGCGCTGGCGGGCAAGGCCACGTCGTTCATCGCGCCTTTGTCCATCGGGGTCATGACCCAGATCAGCGGATCTCAGCAGATCGGTGTTGTGCCGTTGGTGGTGCTTTTTCTGATTGGCCTGATCCTGCTATTCTGGGTGGATCCCAAGGGCCGCAATTATGAGGGTGAGGACGCGTCATGAAACGATTTTTCCCATTTGCGTTGATGATCTTGGCGGCTTGCGGGTCGGGTGGCGGATCCACCGTTCAACTTGATCCAACGATCTCCGGTCAGGAAGCGCGGCAATTCTTCGGGGCCGAGACCAGCGCCTCCTCCGGGGCGTCCGAAGCCATTGGGTTTTATTCCAACGGCTGCCTTGCGGGAGGGATGGAGCTGCCGGAAACCGGGCCAACCTGGCAGGCGATGCGGCTAAGCCGGAACCGCAATTGGGGTCACACGGAACTGATTGACTACATCGAAACACTCAGCGCCAATGTCGCGGCCAGCACGTCCTGGCAGGGGCTTTACGTCGGCGACATGGCGCAGCCGCGCGGCGGGCCGATGCTGACCGGGCATGCGAGCCACCAATCGGGCATCGACGTCGATATCTGGATGCTGCCGGCGCGTGACCTGAGCCTGACCCGTGAGGATCGTGAGAACCTGTCCTCCATCTCGGTCCGGGCGCAACGCGGCGCTTCGGTCAATGAAAACTGGACGCAGGAGCATGCAGAGGTTCTGCGCCTTGCGGCCACAGATCCGCGCACGGCGCGGATTTTCGTGACCACCGGGGTGAAGGTGTGGCTGTGCGAAAACGTCACCGGCGACAGAGATTGGCTCAGCCATATTCGCCCCGCCAATGGCCATCACTACCATTTCCATGTGCGCCTTGAATGCCCCGCGGGCGACCGCAATTGCCAGAACCAGCCGCTTCCGCAAGGCGATGGCTGTCAGGAAGCCTATGACCGCGCGGCGCGCATTTTGAACCCGCCGCCGCCCGGCCCGCCGGATACGACGCCTCCGCCCGCGCAACCCCCGCGCGGGATGCGGGTCGCGTTGCAGGACGTCCCGAACCAATGCATTTCGTTGCTGAGCGAGCTGAACTGAGGCGACCCGCGCGAAGGGCAAATCTGCAACACCGCGCCCCAAGCTCGGCCGGTTTCGGCCAAAACCCGTGATCCAACGGGCGGGGCTATTTATGCTAATGCCTTATGCTGCCTCCCTAGTCTTTGGAGAGTCCCTTGCGCACATTCGTTCTTCCCATCTTGGCAATCCTGTTGTCGGGGCCCGCATTCGCCGGTGGCGTCGCGCCATCCTCGCCGCCGCCCGTCCGCCCGACGGTTCAGCCCGACTGGACCGAGTTCTACGGCGGTATCCAGGTCGAGACGATGGACGGCCAAACCGCCGGGACCGATTTCGACGGCACGTTGAGCGGCGTCTTCGCCGGGTATCGCTACGATCTGGGCAATGTCACCATCGGGGCCGAAATTGACTTCGTGCGTGGCAATTTCGACTTCGGCGAGGTCACCCTTGGGGCGACGACCCTGAACCTCGACTATGACGCGCAGCTGCTCCGCGTGGGGGGTGAGGTTGGCTATGACCTTGGCAATGCCCTGCCTTACGCGACCGCCGGGTATGTCGAGGCGGATCTCGAGTTTCAGACCTTGTCGTCCACGGACAGCGGCTTTTTCTACGGCGTGGGCCTGGATTTCCGCGCCAGTGACCGGATCCTGATCGGGGCCGAGGCGTTGCAGCACGAATTCTCCGGCATTGCCGGCGGATCCGCAGATGGCAGCTTCACCACGTTCGGATTGAACGTGGCCTTCGCGTTCTGATCGGATCGTCCAAGTGATTGGAAAAGGCGCACCATCGGGTGCGCCTTTTCATTTGGGCCACCGCTGATCCCTTTGGCTCGCGTCAAAGGGCACTTGCGCAATTGCAACACGCTGATCCGTCTCACAAAAAGCCTGTGAGATTTCGCAAAACTTGTTTTATAGCTGAGGAAAGGCCGAAAAACGGTCGGGCAGTCAAAATTAACGGAGTTCGAAATGAACCGCATTGTTTTGCCATTGGTTGCAATGGCCCTCTCCACCCCTGCATTTGCACAATCCACTGGCGATACCTGGGCTGGCAATTACCTTGGCGTGCAGCTTGGCAATCGCCTTGAGAGCTCCTTCACGCTGGATTCCGCCCCCGGGCTCGAAGAAGAGTTGGACGGGATCCAAGGCGGTGGTCACTTCGGTTTCCGTCGGCAGCGCGATGCCTTCGTCTATGGCGCCGAGATTGAATTTCTGGTGTCCGAGCCGGATCTGGGCGGCACAGATACGCGCGTCACAACCTCGCGGATCGGCGGCACTTTCGGGTATGACCTGGGGCGGTTCCTGCCCTATGGCACGGCGGGGATCGGCCGCATGACGTTTCAGGATACCATCGGGTTCGGCGATACGTCTTCGTTCGGAACGTTTGGCGGGCTCGGCGTTTTGTACAGCCTTGGCCAATCGACCGACATCGGTGTCGAAGCGGTGCGCGAAAGCTACCAGAACTTCAATGAAGGCGCCGACAATTCCGTCACGCAGACGACGCTCAGCGCGCAGTTCAATATCAATTTCTGAGATTGTACCGGGGTGCCTTAGCGCCCCGGTATCTCGCCACGCTTGCCGCTGAGCGTCCAGGTGTCGATCACCTCCAGCGCATCCTGAGCCGTTTCCACAAAGCGGAACAGGTTCAGGTCATCGGCCGAGATCGTACCGGCGCGCACCAATGCGTCCCAATTGACGATCTCGCGCCAGAAGTCTTCCCCGAACAGCAGGACGGGCACCTGCTCCATACGCCCCGTCTGGATCAACGTCAGCGCCTCAAACGTCTCGTCCAGCGTGCCGAAGCCGCCGGGGAACACCGCGATGGCCTTGGCGCGCATCAGGAAGTGCATTTTGCGGATCGCGAAGTAATGGAAGTTGAAACACAATTCAGGCGTGACGTAGCGGTTCGGTTCCTGTTCATGCGGCAACACGATGTTGAGGCCGATGGAACATCCCCCCGCATCCGCAGCACCGCGATTGCCCGCCTCCATAACACCCGGCCCGCCGCCGGTGACGACGACATTCTGGGTGCAGTTGGTTTCAACGCTGCGCTCCGTAATAACGCGGGCGAATTCACGGGCCTCATCGTAGTATTTCGACATGTCGCGCAATGTGTCACTGCGGGCGGTGTCGCGATCCTCGGGCCGGGGGATCCGTGCGCCACCGAACAGGACGATGGTGCTTTCGATGCCACGCTCGTCGAGGCCAAGCTGCGGCTTGAGAAGCTCAAGCTGCAACCGCACCGGGCGCAATTCATCCCGGCACAGGAAATCCGGATCGGCAAAGGCGAGGCGATAGGCGGGCGACTGGGCCTGCGGCGTATCGGGAAGCGCTTTGGAATATTCGATGTCCTCATGGGCATCACGGAAGGGGCGGCGATCGTCTTTCATACGGATTCCCGTAGTTGCAGGGCGGTTGAACGCCTATACCCTTACCCGGGGTCGCGCAGCAACTGGGCGTTTGGATGAACGGGATGAAACGGTTTGTGGATGCGACCCTTGGACGGGTTCTGCGTCATTTCTTCTTTGTCTGCCTGCGCACCTATTTCGGGCTGTTCTACAATATCAGCATCTCCAACAAGCACCTGCTGCAGGACATGCCGGGCGGGTTGATCCTTGCCACCCATGTGACGCGGCTGGACGGGCCGATGGTGGCCTCGATGCTGTATCCCACGCGCCGGGTTCTGCCGGCGGTGCATTACAACGAATATTATCACCCTGCGCAGTTTCTGGTTCTGGCCCCGTCCGGCTGCATTCCGCTGTCCTCGCCCAAAAGCTGGCCAGCCGAAAAGCGGGCCGAGCGGAAAGAATGGGCGCAGGACAAGCTGAACGACACCATCCAAAGCGGCAAGATTGTCCTGCTGTTTCCCGGCGGGCAGGCCAAGCGTCAGGCCCATGAGATCATTCTGCCGCATTTCAGCGGCGCTTATGAGACATTGCGCGCCAATCCCGGCTGCCCGGTCGCAATTCTGCGCATTCAGGGCTTGAGCAAATACGATAAATCCATCCGCGATCTGTTCTGGAGCTTTATCGGCATCCACAAGGGGCGGCGGCACGTGAACATCACGATTGCGCGGCTGGAGGACGGGCTGGATACCAGTCTGCCATTGGACGCGTTCAACGCCGATCTGGAGGAGCGCTTCAACGCGCCCCCCCATTGGCCAGCGGCGTAAGGCCTAGCTGATGGTATAAGTCGTTACGCGTCCGTCCCCTTGCATCAGCCGAAGGGTCGAGCCGCTGACAACGGCGATGGTGCACTCAGAGGTGCCAGCGCGGTGTTCAAAACAGAGCTGCCGACCCTCGGTATACCACCGACTGGTCTCAATCTGTGCTCCGTTGAGGGCCCTCATCAACAGGGCGCCACTGGCGTCCAGGACAAACACCCGATCCGTAAGGTCAGGAGAGGACAGCGTTCGGCCCGCCAATTGGCTGCGCAGGTCGGGCGCGGCGGCTGGTGCAGGGGCGGCTGCGGGGCCGTTGAAATTGCCGGTCAGGAACGGGCCGGGGTCGACGGCCTAGGGCGGGGCTGTGTCGAGCACGACGCAGCCAGACAGGATCAGGGCAACAGCCGTCGCGGTGCACAATTTGAGCATCATCATTTTAGGTCCCTTCGGCTTGATCGTGAACGCGCGGAGCCCCACAAGCCACCCCGGAGGCCTTCCATTCGAGCCTCCTTGGCTGGCGGTGGCACACCGCGCGTATGATGCGTTATTCGATCACCCAGGTCATCGTGCCGCCGTCGGAATAATGGATCAGCCGGTTGCCGGAGATTTCCGCCGGGCCGCAGAATGGCTCGCTGACCTCGACACCGAAGCAAAAGGTGTTTCCATTGACTGACCAGGTCCCATTGACCGGCGAAAAGTCGCGTTCGGACGGCCCGAAAAAGATACGACCTGCCACCTGCCCACCGGGCAGAAGCCTGTGTTGTTCGTCATTGTTGATCAACTGCGCACCGCTGAGGCGCTGTTGCAGGGACACGGCCCCCTGCGGCGCGGGCGAGGTGCCGGGGACAGTGGGAACGGTGACGCAGGCCGAGAGGCCGATAGAGGCGACGGCGGCGAGGGTGAGAGTTGTAAGGCGCATGGAATTGGTCTTTCTAAGAGGCTGTGAAGGGGTCTGACACCCCGCATTGGCGGCGACGCTATGCCTAGGTGATCGTGAAGACCGCTGACCGGCCGTCCCCATACGTCAGTCGAAGGGTTGAGCCGGAAATCTCGGCGATGGCGCAGTCAAAGCCGCCACCGAAGCTTTCGTGGCACAACTGCCGACCCTCGGTATACCACTGACCGCCGCCAAGTTGCTGTCCGTTTGGTGCGGTTGTGACCGAAAACCCGTCATTGCGCAGGGTCCATGTCGCACCCTGCATTTCCGGACCGCCAACAAGCGTCCGACCCGCCAACCGGCTGCCCAGGTCGGGTGCAGCGGCGGGTGCGGGCGCAGCGGCCCCGCCGCCGGTCAGAAACGGGCCTGGGCCGACCGCACCCGCAGGGGCCTCGTCCAGAACCACACAGCCGGACAGGGCAAGAGCCGCGAAGGCGGCAAAGGAAAGTTTGATCATTTTCATGGGACTAGCTTTTCAAAGTGTTTTGGAACAGGGCCCCGGACCTGCCAAGTGGTCTGGGGCCGATGCGCAATCGGGATTTATCCTTCAACGGCCCAGGATTCGGCGACAAACGATCCCGAAACATCGTACAGTTCGAGGAAATCGCCGTCATACCGGACCCGCACGCAGGCACCGCCCGCATAGGCCGCAACCGGGCCGGTGAAGCACATCGAAACCGGGTTTTCGACGGTGCGCCATGTTCCGAAGGATTGCTGACCGCCGGTTGTCATGGTGTAGCCCCCGTCGCTCCACAAGTTCAATCTCTGGCCGGTTTGCGTATTCACGTAAGCTTGCCCGCCACCCACAACGCTGGCCAGTGAGCTGGATGTGCCGCCACCACCGCTGGTCACAGGTCCAATCGGAACGGCGACGCAGCCTGACGCCAGCAGCGCCAACGCGGCGGCAGCCACGAATGAAATTTTGGTCATTTTTGATGTCCCCCAGTTTGTTGACCGGGATCGTGTGCAAGGGTTGATTGAAAATCAAGATTTTTTGCGGATGCGCCCCCGCTTCGCGGATCCTGAAAGTCCTGCGATCCGCCTGCCGCGTTGCAATGCGACCGGCCCGCCTCTATAGCCCGCGCGAACCGTTGCCCTCTCGTCAAGGAGCCCAAGCCCATGTCCAATGCCCAACTCGAGACCGCCATCGAAGCCGCCTGGGACGCGCGCGATACCATCACGCCCGCGACCACCGGTGAGACCCGCGAGGCGATCGAGGATACCTTGAACGCTTTGGACAGCGGGTCGCTGCGCGTGGCGGAAAAGCAGGCGGGCGGTGATTGGCACGTCAACCAATGGGCCAAGAAGGCCGTGCTTCTGGGCTTCCGCCTGAAGGATATGGAGATGCAGGGCGGCAGCGCCCAAGGCGGATCGTGGTGGGACAAGGTCGACAGCAAGTGGAAAGGCTGGGGCGAGAACGAATGGGCGGCTGCGGGCTTCCGCGCCGTGCCCAACTGCGTCGTGCGCAAGTCGGCCTATATCGCGCCCGGCGTCGTGTTGATGCCGTCGTTCGTGAACCTCGGCGCCTATGTGGACAGCGGCACGATGGTGGACACATGGGCCACCGTGGGAAGCTGTGCGCAGATCGGCCGCAACGTGCACCTGTCGGGTGGCGTTGGCATCGGCGGCGTGTTGGAGCCGATGCAGGCGGGGCCGACCATCATCGAAGACGATTGCTTCATCGGCGCGCGGTCCGAGGTGGTCGAAGGCTGCATCGTGCGCGAAGGCTCGGTGCTTGGCATGGGCGTGTTCATCGGCAAATCCACCAAGATCGTGGATCGCGAAACCGGTGACGTCATGTATGGCGAAGTGCCCGCCGGGTCGGTTGTCGTGGCGGGGTCGATGCCGTCGAAGAACGGTGTGAACCTCTATTGCGCGGTGATCGTGAAGCGCGTGGACGCGCAGACGCGGTCGAAGACCTCGATCAACGAATTGCTGCGGGACTGAGCGCATGCAGGGTCTGGGATTGATCGCGGCGATATTCGTGGGCGGCCTTGCCGGGTGGGCAGCGTCGATGTTCATGCAGGCCCGCACCGGCATCCTGACGAATGTGGTCCTGGGCATCGTTGGCGCGATTGTCGGGAATTTCATTCTGGGTCTTGTGGGGGCGACGACCTCCCCCACGTGGATCAGCCAAGGCTTCGCGGGCTTCATGGGCGCGTGCATCCTGATCGCGGTGATCCGCTTTCTTCGGGGACGGTAGAGCATGTCGCGCCCCGACGATGGCAAGCCGAAGCCGAAGCCGAAACCGAAAAAACCCAAACGCCCCACGGACGTCTACACCTTGCTCGTTCAGGTGGGCCGCAAGGATGGCGATGGCCTTCCCGACGGCTCCACCGGCGCGGGGCTTTTGTGCTTTGCCAGTGGCGTGGACGAGGCCGAGGCGGTGCGCGAGACGGTGGCCGTGCTCAAGCAGGCCGATCTGAACCCGCTTGACGTGACGGGCTATGGTACACGGGCCGAGCGTGCGGCGCAGGGCGATGAGATCAACGCCGAAGAACGCGAATTGATGGACCGGGCGCGCGCCGAAAATGCCGTGATCGTCGTGCAGATGACGCCGTTCTTCGACGGTGAGGAAAAGGCTTAGGCCGCCCGCGAATTGGCGGTCAGAAGCGCCCGCGCCGTGGCCCTGTCGAGCAACGGCAACGAGGGTGTCGTGTCGCGCGCACTTGGCGCAGCGGCGAGCCCGACCTGCGGATCGGCCAAGGCCATCACATCCCCCAGATGCGCGGTCTCGATGGGGCAGTTTTCCACGATGATACAGGTCGGATCATCGAGCATCATGTGAAAGAACGTCCGCACCGGTTTGTCCCGGTCGCGAAACACCGCGCGCCCGTTGGCAAGGTCGCGGGCGTTGGCAAGGACCGCCTCGGTGCCGCACAGGTAATCGACCACCGGACCCGATTGCAGAAGGCGCGTCTGCGGCGTGACCACCAGATCGCGCGCCAGTCCGAAATACGGCGCGCGCAGCCGCATCGGCGCGGTGCGCCCCATGCAAAGCCGCGTGCGCGCTTCGATCCAGCGCAGCGGATGCGTCGCGCCACTGTCATCCAGCAGCAGATCGCCCTCCCGCAGGGCATCCACCGGGCGCGGCCCCTGCGCCGTGGCCACCACGGCGCCGCTTTCGATACCGGGCAGGTCGGTCGCCGGCACAACGCAGGGCGCAATCGCCGCGATATGGGCCACGTTCAGGTAGCCGTCATCGGCCGGGGTCGCGTCGGATACACGCGCCGTCTGCGCCAGCCCGGCGCGCAGGCTTTGACTCTGGCCCTGATCATAATTCGTGACTTCCAACACATCGCGCCGCCCCTCATGGCAGGCCACATAGCGCAAGCCGATGGTCTCGCCGGGGCGCAGCATATCGGGCGACGTGCACAGGTCGATCTCACCATGCACCAGTCGCAGGGCATTGTCGGACATCAGGTAAAGCTGGATCGCGCTGCCGGTGTCACCCGCCTGCCCGCGCCATAGGCGCAGCGGCACATCGGCGGCCTGCCCACGCCTGTGCGGCGGGCGGCGCGGGCCGGTCAATTCAAGCCAAAGGGTCATCGCCCGGAGGGCCGTGTCCAGCGGCGTCCGGGGCATCCGGATCGCGTGGCCTTCGGCCCATATGGTGGTCCATGACATGCGCGCGCGTCCCGCCTAACCCAGCATTGCGCGGGCCTCGAACCCCCGCAGGGGCCGCCGCGCGGATGGCCCGTAGCCCTGCTTTGTGGCGCGGTTGATCTCGGGGAACAACGACAGAACCTCGTCCTGCACCGCCGCGTCGAGGTCGTTGATCACGGTCGGCCCGGGCAGGAAGCTTTCGGTGGTCAGGCCTTCGGACCAGATGATCTGATGCTGATCGAACAGCAGGTGATAATATTCCACCTCGCCGCCTTCGAGCACCCGCACCGAGCAATCGTTGACCAGATCCTTCGCGGCAACCAGCACCTCGTCCTCGCCGAACATCAGCTCGGCCATCCAATGGGTCAGCATCACCCGGTGCTGCGGCGACACGACCAGACGGCGATGCATCCCGAAGGTGCCCGCCTCGATCACCACCGGGGCATGGCGCCCCTCGGCGGCGACCGTGCGCGTGCCGATCCAGCGGATCGGTTGCAGGCCGTTGTCGCGGGTCTCGATCCGGTCGCCGGGCCGAAGGTCTTCCACCAAACGCTCGCCCTGTTCCGTGAGGATCCGCGTGCCGCGTACGAAACACGGGATCGTGGTGACCGTGACAAAGGCGGTGTCGGTGATGCCGGTGCCATCATCGGCGGTATAGGTGAAGTTGAAGCTTTCGTCGGCGTCCAGCCCGGTCTGATCGGGGGGCGGCACGATCTCAAGCTCACCGGACGGCAGAAGCGTGACCTGATGGCCTGAATTCAGGGTGATCGTATCGCCCGGATTGACCTCGATCCCGTTGATATGGGTGATGAAGGCGATCCCGCCCGAGGTCGGGTCATTGGCCAGCGCATCCAGCACGGCGACCACGCCTTCCTGCCGGGCGACGGCATCGTCATAGGCGATGAATTCGCCCTGGATCGAATCCGCCGCGATCAGGACCGAACTGTCGTAATTGGCATCCGCCACATCCGCGATGCCGATCTTGATGTCGTTCGGCACCCCGTTGTTGACCGGGATCACCAGCGCCAGCGTCACGGTGAAGCCGTCCATCTCGGTGTTGAATTCGTCGCTGGTGTTGTCGTTGAACAGCGTCGAGTTGTCGTTCTGGTTGACCGAGTTGATCTGCGTGACGTTCACCGTGGGCGATGTCACCAGATTGCCATTGATCCAGACGCCGACCGCGTCGTTGTAGATGGAACCGGTGAATTCCGGATATTCGTCCGACGCGAAGGTGAACTGCACCGAAATGAAATCGGTCGTCGGTATGAAATTCGCCTCGATATACGACGCATCAAACGTCGACGTGCCCGCGACCGCGGTGAAGTCGGGGTCGTTTGTGGGGCCGGGGGTGTTCGTCGTCTCATTGCCGACGCGGTTGGGGTCGCCGCTGGAACGGGTGATGTCACGGGCCCGGCCTGTGGACAGGATCACACCGGTATCCGATGGGGTCAGCCGGTTTGAGACGCTGTCGCCGTTGGTGTAGATGCCCGACGATTCACTCCACCCGGTGTAGCTGGCGGAGTTGACCGTGACACCCGGCCCGAAGATCGTCTGCGCCATCTGCATGGCAGAGGCGGATGTGTTGATCGGTAGCTCTTGTCCCGTTGCGGGCATCGCTGGCCTTCACCCAATTCGGGCCGAGATCAGGCAAACATCACACAGAGCCATCCGCACGACCCAAGGGCGGTGCGTTCAAAGCGAAACTCTCATTACTCTACTCGATGCGGTGCCTTTGTTTTTACGGCATCCGCTGCCTGCCTCGGCGTATTATTATCCGGTTAACCTAGAGGCCGGTTGTGGATAAATCCATCGCTCCAACACAAACGCGCCACCTTCGCGCCGCATTGTGGTCTGCCGGCCACGCCGATAGGCTTTGGGTTCCCGCGTCTTTTCCTGAGGTTAGCATGACCCACGCCCCCGTTGATCCCGTTGCCCTGACCGCTGATCTGATCCGCTGCAACTCGGTCACCCCGCTTGAAGGCGGCGCGCTTGTCCTGCTGGAGGCGCTTTTGTCGGAGGCGGGGTTCACCTGTACCCGCGTGGACCGGGGCGGCATCGCCAATCTCTATGCCAAATGGGGCGAACGCGGCAACGGTAAGGCCTTCGGGTTCAACGGCCACACCGATGTCGTGCCCATCGGCGATGAAGCGGCCTGGACCCATCCGCCCTTCGGCGCGGAGATTGACGGCGATTGGATGTATGGGCGCGGCGCGACCGACATGAAATCCGGCGTGGCCGCCTTTGCCGCCGCCGCCATCGACTTCGTGCGCACCACGCCGCCCGACGGTGCGGTGGTGCTGGCCATCACCGGCGATGAGGAGGGCGAAAGCACCGACGGAACCATCGCGCTTCTCGATTGGATGGGCGAAAACGGCGAACGCATGGATCATTGCATCGTGGGCGAGCCGACCTGCCCCGCCGAGATGGGAGATATGATGAAGATCGGGCGGCGCGGCGCGCTGACCGCATTCTTCGAGGTGATCGGCAAGCAGGGGCATTCCGCCTATCTGCACAAGGTCATCAATCCGATGCCCGCCGTGGCGCTCTTGGGCCATCGCCTGTCCTCCCATGTGCTCGATGAGGGCACAGATCATTTCGACGCCTCCACCTGCGCGATCACCACGATCGACACCGGCAATCCGGCGAATAACGTGATCCCTGCCAAAACGCGCATGACCGTCAACCTGCGCTTCAATGACACCCATACCGGCGAGAGCCTCACCCAATGGCTTCGCGCCGAAGCCGACCGCGTGGCGGAGGAATCCGGCACCCGCATCGAGATGACCACCAAGCTCTCGGGCGAGTCGTTCCTGACCCCGCCCGGCGATCTCTCTTCGCTGGTCGCCAAGGCCGTGACGTCGGAAACCGGCCGCACCCCCGAGATGTCCACGACCGGCGGCACATCGGACGCGCGCTTCGTGAAAAACCACTGCCCCGTGGTGGAATTCGGCCTTGTCGGCCACCGCATGCATCAGGTCGATGAGCGCGTCCGCATAAGCGACATCCACGATCTCAAGCGAGTCTATGGCCGGGTGTTGACGGATTACTTTGCGAAGTAGTCCCGCGAGCGCTCTTTAGGCTCGTTAGGCCTTGCGACGTTTTTCAGATCGGATGCGTTCAAGCTGCTCGGTTCTGTTTTTAACTTCTCGTGAAAGGCTCACGTGACGTTCCTCGGTCAGACGAGCTGCGCCTCGGATCATGAAAAAGCTCAATGTGCCTAGTATGGCGCATGTGACTATTCCGTGGAAAAATCCATTGAAGAACTGTCCAATCGTTGCGGTTGCAGTGAAGCCAATACACAGAATGGAAACGATAAAGGTAAAGCGCGCATCTTTGCGGATATGTCCCTCCGCGATCCTGATTTCATTTTCGACGAAGGATTCGAGGTCTTGGTCGTTCACGGCTTTAACTTGCTCCTATCCTGACGGCACTCTGCCCTGATACTAAGGATCATCGGCCCGAGGCAATAGAACGGGTCCTTCGTTCTCACGCCGAACCCGCGCCCAACGCCCGCCAATTCCCCCATGACGCCCCCCCACGCCCATGATACGCCCGATCTCATGAGCAAGCTTCCCTCCAAAGACGACCTCCTGTCGTGGATCAATGACAATCCCGGCAAGCGGACCAAGCGCGACATCGCGAAAGCCTTCGGCATCAAGGGGGCTGCGCGGATCGACCTCAAGCGCATGCTCAAGGAGCTGGAGGACGAGGGGCATATCGAGAAGAAGGGTCGCCTCTACCGTGATCCGGCCAAGCTGCCGCCCGTGGGTGTGATGATCGTGCAGGCCCCCGATCACGATGGCGACCTCTTTGCGCGCCCGATGAACTGGGATGGCGACGGGCCGGAGCCGCGCGTGCTTTACACGCCGCGCCAGAGCGATCCGGCGGTGGGTGAGGGCGACCGCATCCTCGCCAAGCTGTTCGAGGTCGACGGCCCCGACAAAGCCGACCACCAATACACCGCCAAGCTGATCCGCAAGATCGGCACCAACCCCCGCAAGATCCTCGGCATTTTCCGCAAAAGCGACGACGGCGGGCGCATTTCGCCGATATCGAAGGGGTCCGACAAGGAATGGATCGTCCGTTCGGGCGACACCCACGGCGCGAAGGACGGCGAATTGGTCCAGGGCGAATTGGCCGGACCCAAGGCGCGCATGGGCCTGCCGCGCGCGCGCATCACCGACCGTTTGGGCGATCCCGGTGCGCCGCGCGCCGTGTCGCTGATTGCGATCCACGAAAACGGCATTCCCGATGTCTTCCCCGATGCGGTGGTGGCCGAGGCCGACGCCGCCGAGCCCGCGATGATGGCGGGCCGCGAAGACCTGCGCGATCTGCCGCTTGTGACCATCGACCCGGCCGATGCGCGCGATCACGACGATGCCTGCTACGCCCATGCCGACACCGACCCCGGCAACGCGGGCGGCCACGTCATCTGGGTGGCCATCGCGGATGTTGCCCATTACGTGCGCCCCGGCTCTGCGCTCGACCGCGAGGCGCGCAAGCGGGGCAACTCCACCTATTTCCCCGACCGTGTTGTGCCGATGCTGCCCGATACGTTGTCGGGCGATCTGTGTTCGCTGCACGAAGGCGTGGACCGCGCCGTGATCGCGGTGCGGATGGTCGTTGATGGCAAAGGTCAAAAACGCGGCCATTCGTTCCACCGCGCCCTGATGCGCTCGCCCGCTTCGCTGCATTACGAGGAAGTGCAGGCCGCCCAGGACGGGACCCCCAATGACCGCACTGCGCCCCTGCTCGACGATGTCATCCGCCCGCTTTACGCGGCCTACGCGGCGCTCGTGGCCGCGCGCGAAAACCGGCAGCCGCTGGACCTGGATCTGCCCGAACGCCGCATCGAGTTGGGCGACGACGGCAAGGTCACCTCCGTCGCCTTCAAGGAGCGGCTGGATGCCCACAAACTTATAGAAGAATTCATGGTGCTGGCCAATGTCTGCGCCGCCGAGACGCTGATCGCCAAGCGCACGCCGCTTCTGTTCCGGGTCCACGAAGAACCCTCGCCGGAGAAACTCGACGCCCTGCGCGAGGTGGCGCAGGCCTCCGGCCTGACGCTTGCCAAGGGGCAGGTCCTGAAGACCTCGCATCTCAACGCGCTGCTCAATCAGGCCAGTGAAGAGCATTCCGAACTGATCTCGATCTCCACCCTGCGAAGCATGCAGCAGGCCTATTACAACGCGGAAAACTTTGGCCATTTCGGCCTCGCCTTGCAGCATTACGCGCATTTCACCTCGCCGATCCGACGCTACGCCGACCTGATCGTGCACCGTGCGCTGATCACGGCCCATGGTTGGGGAACGGATGGCCTTGCACCCGAAGAGATCGACCGGTTGGACGAAACGGCCAAGCTGATCTCGGATACCGAACGCCGTTCCATGGTGGCCGAACGCGACACCAACGATCGTTATCTGGCCGCCTATCTGTCGGACCGGGTCGGGGCCGAATTCGCGGGCCGTATCTCGGGCATTGCGCGCTTTGGGGTCTTCGTGAAGCTGGATGAAACCGGGGCCGATGGGCTTTTGCCGATGCGCGCGCTGGGCGATGAATATTACCACTACGATGCCGAGACGCAGACGCTGATGGGCGCCGACACCGGTTTTGTGATCGGCATCGGGGATCGCGTTCTGGTCAAACTCGCCGAAGCCGTGCCGGTGACTGGCGGGCTGATCCTCGAACTGCTGGAACATGACGGTCGCGCCCGCCCCACGCCGCGCCGCTCGGGCCGTCGCAAGGGCCCGACGCGCCGCAAGGCCGGGGCCAGCAAGGGCAAGCGCACGAAGCTGCGCAAGAAGGCCGCGCGCAAGCGGGGTGTATAGGGGTGGTGCATAGGGTCGGCTCACCTTTCGGTAACCGGTTTTGCACCATTATCTGCGGCGAGACTCCGCGCACCGGGACGGACTCCCTGTAAATAACGGTAATCTCGGCTATATTGTTGCGCAATCGAGCACATAATCCCATGCGGCTGAACATGATCCATCCCAAGATGATCCGGCTCACATTTGCCCTGACCCTCCCCCTCTGTGCCCCGGCTTTCGCGGCGCCGCCGGTGGTGTCGTTGGTCCCCGTGCCGCGCCCCGCGCAAGAGGTGGCCCCGGCTGCGGCGGACGTGGTCGAGGTGCAGGCCTCCGCCCAGTCGCGGGTGATCATCGACGTCATCGACGAGCGCGCGGCAGAGCCTGTTGATATCGCGTCGCTGGCCAGCAGTGCGCTCCGTGACGCCGACGCCGATACCGCAACGCCCGCAACCACGGAGGTCAGCGCCCTGGCCGCCGAGCGATCGCCCCGCCCGCAACCGCGCGGCACCGTTCCCGAAGACGTGCTGGCCCGCTCCGAGGAACGTGGCCGGGCCTATGACGAAGCCCTCGCGGCCAGCCGCCCCGAACCCACGCGCGACCCTGAATTCCGGGCCTGGATCACCGGGTTCCAGACGCGTGCGCGCGCCGCGGGCATTTCCCAAGGGACCCTCAACCGCGCCTTTGAAGGCGTGCAGATCCAGGACCGCGTGCTGGACCGCGACCGCAACCAAGCCGAATTCTCGCGCGCTCTGTGGGATTATCTCGATACCGCCGTCTCGCCCGAACGGATCCGCAATGGCCGCGACCGCATGGACGAATGGCGCACCACGCTGGGCCGGATCGAGGCGCAATACGAGGTCGAGGCCGAGATCGTCGTCGCCGTGTGGGGCCTGGAGAGCGCCTATGGGGCGATGCGCGGGTCCACCGATATCATCGCGGCCATGGCGACGCTGGCCTATGACGGACGGCGGCAGGACTTCTTCGAAGAACAGCTTATCGCCGCCCTGCGCATCCTGCAATCGGGCGACACAAGCCCGCGCAACATGGTCGGCTCCTGGGCCGGCGCGATGGGCCATACGCAGTTCATGCCAACGAGTTATCTGGAGTATGCGCAGGATTTCAACGGCGACGGACGGCGCAACATCTGGGGCGACAATCCCGTCGATGCGCTGGCCTCCACCGCGCATTATCTGGCCGAACATGGATGGACCTATGGCCAACCCTGGGGGCTTGAGGTGCGTCTGCCCGAGGGGTTTGACTACCGGCTGGCGGGCGAACACGAACGCATCCGCGCCGCGTTCTGGAACGGGCAGGGCGTGCGCCTGATCAATGGCGACCCAATCCCCGACCATGGCCCGGCCTCGATCCGGTTGCCGATGGGGGCCGAAGGGGTGGCGTTGGTTACGTTCAACAATTTTCGGGTCATCGAGCGGTATAATCCCGCCGATGCCTACGTCATTGCCATCGGGCACCTCAGCGACCGGATCACCGGCGGACCCGCGTTCCGCGCCGACTGGCCCCGCGAAGACCGCGCGCTCAGCTTTGCGGAACGGCAGGAGATGCAGCGCCATCTGCAGGCGGCGGGCTATTACTCCGGCAATATCGACGGGCTCGTCGGACCGATCACCATCGCCGCCGTGCGCGCCTATCAGGAGGGCGAGGGTTTGACCCCCGATGGGTACGCGTCCCTTTCGATCTTGGAGCGCCTGCGCCGGGGTTGAGCCATTGTGCGCTTTGTCTTTGGTCAGGGGGGGCGCTGCCCCTTGGTTTAGTTCAGGGGGGCGCTGCCCCCCGTCGCCTTGAGGCGACTCCCCCCGAGGTTTTTCTGGCAAGATGAAAGACGCGCGCTGCGAGCAGGCCCGAACGGGCCGAGGAGCGATCAAGCCGGCAGAACGGGCGCTCCGATGGACAGCGTGCCGGGGGTGATGATCTTGGCGCACCACCCGCCGTGGCCGCGCATCGCGGTGTAGCCCCCCGGACCCAGCGCCTTTTCCATCCGTGAACACGGGGCGCAGGGTGTGGTCAGCTCGACCACCGCCTCCCCCAGGCGCAGCCGTTTGCCGCGCAGCGCCGACAGGTTCAGGCCCGAGATCACAAGGTTGCGGCGCAACGTCTCGGGCGCGACCGCCCCGATATGCGCAAGCGCTGCGATCACCGGCAGGTGCTCTGCCTGGATCAGGCTCAGCGCGCGTTTGCCCGGCCGCGCGTGGTCGCCCTCAAGCCCGCTTTCGCCCAAGTGCGCCGTCTCAACCGATATCGGGTCGGCCAGCCGCACGGGGCGCAGCCCGATCCAATCGATGCGTCCGGGCCCGGCATGGCGCGTGGTGAGGGTGGCAAGCGTTTCCATATCCGCATCCTTGAGCGTTTCGGTTTGAACCTGCGTCAGCCTATCAAATCGAAGCGCCCGCGACAGGTGGATCATCTGTGCGGTCCGAGACAAGCCGCTGTCCCGGTCATGTCTCGAAACGCTTCATCCATCCTTGGACTCGACTCCCGGCGACACGCGCCCTAATTTGAGAACAAAATGTGAACAAAGCTGCTGTCCCCCTGTCCCATGTCCACACGCCGCATCATCCCCACCGCGTCGCATCGCAGGATCCTGTCGCTCTGGTTTCCACGCCTGGGCGCGGATCGCGTGCTCAGGGCCGAGCCGGGGTTGGTCGAGGTGCCGCTTGTGACGGTGGCGGAGGTTGGCAACCTGCGCCAGATCGCTTCCACCACCGCGCCTGCCGAGGCCAAGGGCCTGTCGCGCGGGCAGGCGTTGAGCGAGGCGATGGCCATGTGTCCCGACATCCTCACCCGCCCCGCCGATCCGGCGCGCGAGGCGATGCTGCTTGCGGCGTTGCGGCGATGGGCGGGCAAGTTCAGCCCGTGGGTGGCCGAAGAACCACCCGAGGGCTTGGTGATCGACCTGACCGGCTGCGCGCATCTGTTTGGTGGGGAGGACCGCCTCTTTGCGCAGGTCCATGAGGATTGCGGCGATCTTGGGCTCAGCGTCTGTGCCGGGATTGCCGATACCGCCGGGGCCGCCTGGGCCCTCGCCCGTTATGCCGGTGGCGGCGGGGTGGCGCAGGGCCGCACCGGCGACGCCATTGACCAGGAAGCGCGCGCGACCCGGTCCCGCGCCGGCAAGCGGCACTGGGTCAAGGGCGGCGCGGCCCCGCCCGCCAAGGTCACCGGCGGCGGCGTCGCCCGGATCGCGCCGCCCGGTGGCACCCGGCAGGCCATCGGCACCCTGCCCATCGCCGCGCTGCGCGTGGAGGCCGCCACCACCGCAGGCCTCGCGCGGCTGGGCCTGCGCCGCATCGACGATCTGCTGGGCCTGCCGCGCGCCAACCTGAGCCGGCGGTTCGGGCGCGGGCTGACCTGGCGGCTGGATCAGGCGCTGGGCACGGAACCCGAGCCGATTTCACCCGCCCGCGCCCCGTTGCATTTCGCCGTCCGCCTCAGCCTGCCGGATCCCATCGGCCTGCAGGATGACATCCTCGCCGGTCTCGACCGCCTGCTGCCGGCGCTTTGCGATGCGTTGCGGGCCAAGGGGCGGGGGGCGCGGCGGATGCGGTTGGAACTGGCGCGTGTCGATGGCGACCGACAGGTGATCGAGATCGGGCTGGCCCGCCCCGCCGACCGGCCCGATATGCTGCGCCCGCTGTTTGCGATGAAGCTCGATGAGATCGATGCAGGCTTCGGCATTGATCAGCTGCGCCTTGAGGCGACCGTCACCGAACCCCTGCACATGACCACCCACAAGGGCGGCATGATCGCGGCGCAAGAGGCCGCACGCCCGCGCACCGACCGCGACGAGATGGCCGACCTGATCGCCCGCCTTGGCGCCCGCGTGGGCCTGGATGCGATCCGCCGTGCCCGCCCCGCCGACAGCCATGCCCCCGAAAAGACCTCCGTGCCGCTTGCCGCCGCCTGGTCGCAGCCCGAGCCGCCCGGCACTTGGCCCAGACCGACCCGGCCCCGGCCCCTGATCCTGTTTCGCCCCGAACCGGTCAATGCGCCCAATCGGGCCGACATGCCCGCGCAATTCCGTTGGCGGGGGCGCATGTTCTCCACGCTCAGCGCCACGGGGCCGGAACGCATCGCGCCGGAATGGTGGCTCGACGATCCCGATTGGCGCTCGGGCGTGCGCGATTACTGGCGGGTGGTGACGGAAGATGGCGCGCGGCTGTGGCTCTATTATGCCCATGGCGGGCTGACCTCCTCCGGCTGGTTCGCGCATGGTGATTTCGGGTGAGCGTCCGCTCACGGGGGTGATTTCGGGTGAGCCTCCGCTCACGGGGGTGATTTCGGGTGAGCCTCCGCCCACGGGGGTGATTTCGGCCAAACGTTTATCTTTCGCCAAGATCCGCTAAGCTCGCCCCATGCCGCAAACGCCTCCCTTCACGATCCGCGCCCTGGGCGAGATCGCCATTCGCTGCAACGATGTCGCGCGCATGGCTGCGTTCTACGGGGATATCCTTGGCCTGCAGCGGCTGCGGGGCAACGCCGCCGCGGGCATCGTGTTCTTTCGCATCGCCGAAGGGTTCGGCGGCCATACGCAGGTTCTGGCGCTGTTCGACAAAGCGATGTCGGGGCCCGCCGGCCCGCCGGCCACCGGCCCGGACGTGCCCGAAACCGGTGCGCGGTCGTCCCTTCATCACATCGCCCTCAGCATGGCCTTCGCCGAGCAGGAAGCCGCGATGGCCTGGTACGACGCCCATGGCCTGACCTACCGTGTGGAGCATTTCGACTGGGTCGGCTGGCGCGGGGTGTTCACCGAAGATCCCGAGGGCAATACCGTCGAATTGGTGGCGTTCCATTCCGATCTATTAACCAATTAATTGACGCACACTCGGAAAAACCCGAAACAGATTGTTTTCCGGATTTTGCCGAAATTTCGACATTAATGCTTTCGTTTCGCAGGCTGTGTGTAAAGTTGATCGTTGTTTCTTAACGAGTCTTGGAAGAGTTTCATGGATTTCCTGATTATCCCGCTTTTGGTGCTTGGGATCGGTCTGACCTTTATTGGTGGTGATGACGATAGCGACGATGATAGCGACGCGTCCGAGCCCATTTCCAACGAAAGTGACGATACCCGCATCGCGCTGCCCGGCACCGACGGCGGCGATATGCTCGATGCCATCCGGGCCAGCAGGATCTTCGCCGGGGATGGCGACGATACGGTCAACGGCTCGGACGAAGATGACCTGGTGGCGGCTGGCGTCGGCAATGACCTGGTCCTGGCCAGCGGCGGCGATGATGAGGTCAACGGCAGCATCGGGCGCGATACGCTGGAGGGGGGCAACGGCGATGACACGATCACCGGCGGGTTCGGCGATGATGACCTGTTTGGCGACGCCGGCGACGATGCGCTCTCCGGCGGATTCGGCAATGATTTCCTGTTCGGGGATATCGGCAATGACGTGCTCGAAGGGGAGGACGGCAATGATACCCTGGTGTCGTTCCTCGGGTCCGACACGCTTTCGGGCGGGGCCGATGACGACCTGCTTGATGCGCTGGACCTGCCGCTGTTTACCGGGCCGGATGCGCCCGACGTTCTTGATGGCGGCGACGGCAACGACACCCTGCTTGGCGACGATGGCGACATCCTGACCGGTGGGGACGGGATCGATGAATTCGACGTTGTCGTCGGTCCCGGCAGCGAACCGGTGGTCGTCACCGATTTCGACCTTGCCCAAGAAAGTGTCGAGCTGGTCATCTTCCTCAGCGCTGACCTTCAGGCGATGGGCCCAAGCGGCGTCACCGTGACTGACGCGCCCAATGGCAGCGACCTTCTGTTTTTGCTCAACACGCCCGATGGCCTGCAAAGCCCGATCCTTGTGTTCGAAGGGCTGGCCGGGACGCCCGGCAGCGCCATCAATGGATCACTGAACGTCCTGACCCTCTGAGATCCGCCGCGTGGTCCGGATCGCCGCGTGTGGGATGTGCCGAACGGCGGATCGATCCGACCCGTTTCCGAGCCGGTCGCATCACCAGAATACCGTTAGAGGGGAAAGAGAGGCTGCTCGTCCCCCTATGACGAGCAGCGAATTGTTTTACGCGGTCGCCGCATAAGACGGCGCACTCGTTACACAGATACGCAGTTTACGCACACTGCGCTTGAGCCTGCCCGATTTTTGGGGCTTAGGCGATACAAACCCCTGTATTTGGGGGATTTTGCTGATCATTACGCAACATACATACCAAACACGCGATCAGATTGATACCTGTATACAGGTATTTCGCGCCCGCAGCAATAGTCTAAAAGGACATGTCCTTGTGCGCGGGCGGCGCCGTCAGACGGCCGCCTTGCGCATTTCCTCAAGGTAGATCTCGCGCAACCGCGCCGTGACGGCACCGGGTTGGCCGGTGCCGATGGCCGCTCCGTCGATCTCCACCACGGGCATCACGAAGGTCGAGGCGCTGGTGATGAACGCCTCGTCGGCGGCTTTCGCCTCGTCCATCGAAAACGCCCTCTCTTCGACCTGCATCTGCGCCTCGCGCGCAAAGCGCAGCACGGCGGCGCGGGTGATCCCGTGCAGGATCTCGTTGCCCAGATGCCGGGTGATGATCGTGTTGCCCTTGACGATATAGGCGTTGTTCGACGTGCCTTCGGTCACGACGCCATCCTCGACCATCCAGGCATCATGGGCGCCCGCGGCCTTCGCCGCCATCTTGCCCATCGACGGGTACAAAAGCTGCACCGTCTTGATGTCGCGCCGGCCCCAGCGTTGGTCCTCGATCGAGATCACCTTCATCCCCGTCCTGGCCATCGGGTTGTCGGCCAGCCCCGCCTTGGCCTGCGTGAACAGAACGATGGTCGGTTCGGTATCCTCGCTGGGATAGGCGAAATCGCGATCCGCCGCGCCGCGCGTCACCTGCAGGTAAATCAACCCTTCGTCGATCCCGTTCGCGCGGACCAATTCGCGGTGGATTTCCAAAAGCTCGTCATCGGTGACGGGGTTCTTCATCTCCAACTCATCCAGCGAGCGCTGCAACCGCTTCGCATGACCGTCGAAATCAATCAGCTTGCCGTCCAGAACACTCGTCACCTCATAGACGCCATCGGCGAACAGGAACCCGCGATCAAAGATCGACACGGTCGCCTCATGCTCGGGCAGGTAGGTTCCGTTGACGTATACGGTGCGGGTCATGGCTTTGAACTCCTTTGGCACTTCTGCGCGCATCTATCCCCGGCGTGGGGGCAAGGGAACCGCATTTTCCGGCCCGGGCGCGCGTCATCTCAACTCACATGGTATCCAGTATCTGCTCAATCGCCCATTCCACGCGCTCCGTCGAATAGGAATGCCCGCCCTCGAACACGCACAGGGCAAGCGCGCCGGGGCCGTCGCCCATGCTGACCATGCAGGCCTCACCATGGGGGAACTCCGCCTGTTCCGGCGCGGGCAGGCCCGCGTGATTGGCGTACATCTGAAAGCTCTGCATCACGTCGCCTTGCCGCGCCGGGCCGATGGGGCGTCCCTGCAGGGGCACGACCTCATCTTGCAACCCGTGGATGTGGATGACCCGCGAGGGCGGGCTGGTGCAGGTGTCGGGCACCGGGGCCCAGAAGGTGCCGGAATAGGGCACGAAGCCCGCAAATGTGTCGCCCATGCCGCAGGCCAGCGTCCAGGTCATCATGCCGCCCGCCGAAAACCCGGTTGCGATCAGGTGCTCCCGGTTCAGGTCGACCCGGCCCGCGACATCCTCGATCACCGCGCGCACGTAGTCGAATTCGCGCGCCTGTGCCTGTTCGGGTTCGCGGGGCCGGTGGGCGAGGTTCCAATCGTCCGCATCGGCGTTCATCGCCACAAGGGCCATGCCGAGCCGATCCGCCATCCTCTGCAAGGCCGCGTTGCGCATCGCACCCTGGGCCGAGCCGCGATAGCCGTGGGCGTGGAAAACCGCGCCGACCGGGCCGTCGAGGCCTTCGGGCATGTAGTAGCGGTAGGTCCGCTCACCATTCAGGATCGTGCAATCTGTGTCCGCCCCGCAGGCCAGCGCGGGCGTGGTCGCAAGGCCGAGCAGGGCGGCGAGGATCAGGCGCATTGGGGGCTCCATCAAAGCAGGGTCTGTCGCGCGGCAAGATAGCGTGATTTGCGGCGCGTCACACCGGCGAAAGGTCGTTTTGGCATCTTGCGGGAGCGAGGGGCCAGCCCCTCGCGCTCCCCGGAGTATTTCTGAAACAAGGAAGCAGGGTCTCACCCCCATAGGTCCGCCTCCGGGGGGTGGACCAGCGAGCCGTCAAAGCGCAGGGGCGTCGCGCGATCCTCGGCCAGCAGGAGCGGGCCGTCGAGGTCCACGATCTCCGCCCCCTGCGCCACGATCATCGCGGGCGCCATGGCCAGCGAGGAGCCCACCATGCAGCCCACCATCACCGTGTAGCCCTCGGCCCGGGCGGCATCGCGTAGGCTGAGCGCTTCGGTCAGGCCGCCGGTCTTGTCGAGCTTGATGTTGACCATGTCGTACTTGCCCTTGAGCGCGGGCAGGGACGCGCGGTCGTGGCAGGATTCATCGGCGCAGACCGGCAGGGGGCGCGCGATTTCGGCCAGCATTCCGTCTTCGCCCGCGGGCAGGGGTTGTTCGACCGTCTGCACGCCAAGGCGCAGCAGATGCGGGGCAAGGTCTGTATATACGTCGGCGGTCCAGCCTTCGTTGGCATCCACGATGATCGCGGCATCCGGCGCCCCGGCGCGCACGGCTTCGAGCCGCCCCATGTCATCCGCCGTGCCAAGCTTGATCTTCAAAAGCGGGCGGTGCCGATGTTTCGCGGCGGCCGCGCGCATGTTGTCCGGCGTATCCAGCGACAGGGTAAAGGCGCTGGTCACCGGGCCGGGCGCGGGTTCATCGGCGAGCTCCCATACCCGTTTGCCCGCGCGCTTTGCCTGCAGATCCCATAGCGCGCAATCGACCGCGTTGCGCGCCGCACCGGCCGGCATCTCGGCCAGCGGCTGGCCCGCGCCGAAAGCTTCGATCTGTGCCGTCACGCTGTCCAGCGTCTCGCCGTAGCGCGCATAGGGCACGCATTCGCCGCGCCCGGTGACGCCGTCTTCTTCTATATGAACGGTCAGGACCTGCGCTTCGGCTCGCGATCCACGCGAGATCGTGAACACTTCGGCCAAACGAAACCGGTCACGCGTTATCCGCAGCATCAGACGCCGTCCAACGCGTCGCACAGCTTGCCCGCGCCTTGCCGGAACGGGTCGCATGTCGGCAGGCCCATCCGCTTTTCGACCCCCTCCAGATAGGTCATCGCCTCATCCTCGCCCATCGCGGCGGTGTTGACGGAGATCCCCACCACCTCCGCCGTCGGGTTCGCGATCCGCGCCAGCGGCAGCGCCGTGTCGCGCAGCGCCTCCAGCGACGGCAGATCATAACCCGGCAGGCCGCGCATATGCGTCCGCGTCGGCTCGTGCGACAGGATCAGCGCATCGGGCTGCCCGCCATGGATCAAGGCCATCGTCACGCCGGAATAGGACACGTGGAACAGGCTCCCCTGACCTTCGATCATGTCCCAATGATCCGCGTCATTGTCCGGCGTCAGCCATTCGACGGCACCGGCCATGAAATCGGCGATCACCGCATCCAGCGGCACGCCGTCGCCGGTGACCAGAATTCCGGTCTGCCCGGTGGCGCGGAAGCTCGACTTCAACCCGCGCGCCTTCATCTCCTTGTCCATCGCAAGCGCCGTGTACATCTTGCCGACCGAACAATCCGTGCCCACCGCCAGACACCGCTTGCCGGACCGTTTCTCGCCGTTCGCAATCGGATAGGCGACCGACGGGATGCGCACATCATGCAGCTGCCGGCCGTATTCCGCCGCCACGGCCACCAGGTCAGGTTCATCGCGCAGCAGGTTGTGCAGGCCCGACGCGATATCGAAGCCCTCGCTCAGCGCCTCGATCAGCACCCGCTTCCAGGCGCTCGAAATCATCCCGCCACGGTTGGCCACGCCCACCACAAGCGTTTTCGCGCCCGAGGCTTTCGCACCGGCCAGGTCCATATCGGCCACCCTCACATCCGCGCCGCACCCGTCCATGCGGAACTGACCGATGACATTCTCGGGCCGCCAATCGCGGATGCCCTGCGCCACCTTGGCGCCCAATTGGTCGGGCGCGTCGCCCAGGAACAGAAGATACGGCGTTTCGATCATGGTCAGGCTCCCCGGGTGCAATGAAACTCGGCCGCAGGTTACGTGCGACCGGATGCAATTACTTCGGAAAGATCGCACACCATACGTCCAGCAACGGGAGATTATCCCGCCACGCTGATCCTTGCCGCAGGAAGCGTGCGTTTTGATCAGGCCTTGGACAACAATCCGGCGGGCCCGGGAGCCTTCTGTTCGAAATCCACCGGCGGATCCGCCATCGCGGCGGTGTTGCGCTTGAAGTCGTAGCGCATCATGTCGCCCGCCTCGGCGGAGGCCACGATCAGCGCCTGATACAGGTGCCGGGGACCTTCGAAAATGTCGACCAGGCCGCGCAGATGCGGGGTGTCGTCACTTGCGACGGCAAAGCCATTGTCGGACATGTCGAGGATCGCAAAGGCCTCGTCCCCGACATGGACCGACCGCGTCGCGCGTTTGCGTTTCGCCTTGCGTTGCGCGGCGAGAAGCTGATCGCGCAGCTCTTTGGGCAGGTATTCGGACATCTTATCCTCAGGCGTAGGCAGTGGGTGTTCATGCCCTACTGTGATCTCGGTTAACGACAGGTCAATGACAGAACTCCGCCGATTTAGCGGCACTGCGGCATGGCCGGTGGACAAGTGCAGGATTCCACCCGATTCTTAGGGCGTTGGCGGAAATGCGGCAGCGCAGAGTACTTGTATAAGAACGATCTTTATCTGTTCACTCAACATGAACGGGCGATTCTGACATAATGAAAAATACCGATTACCCGGTCCTGAGATTCGTGAATTCAATCGAGGATGACGGCAAAACGCGGGCGCAGAATGCCTTTGCCGACCATGCGGGCCTGATCGCTTTGGTGGAGGATGCGGCCTTGTCGCGGGTTGCCCCGTCGCCGCTTCCGGCGCTCCTGTCGCTGCGCGAGATGTACTACCGCGCGTTCTCCGCCATGGCCGCCGGGCACGCGCCCGATCCGTCTGTCGCGGGTCGGGTGCAGGATGCGATCCGCGCAAGCCTGTCGCGCGCCGATATCGCCCTGTTGCCGCAGGGCCTTTCGATGCGCCCCGGGCCGGATTGCACGCAGGTCGACGCCCTGTCGCTGGCGGCCCATGACCTGATGACCTCGGCCGAGGTCATCCGCCTGTCGGAATGTCGGCGCTGCACGCGGTTGTTCATCGACCACGGCCGGGGCAAGGGGCGACGCTGGTGCGACATGGCCCGGTGCGGCAACCGCGCCAAGGCCGAAAGCTACCGCGCCCGTAAACGCGCCACCGGCTGACACGCGCGCGCGCCTCTACCTGTGCGCTGATGCGGAACCGGCCCTGCGCCTTTGGGCGTTTATGGCGTGCCGGTGGGGCGATATTTCAGCGCCAGGCACAGCGAAGGAGTTTCCCGATGGGTCAGTTGATCGACGGCGAATGGCACGACCAATGGTATGATACCAAATCCTCCGGCGGCGCGTTCAAGCGCACCGAGGCGCAGTTTCGCAACTGGATCACCCCCGATGGAAGCGCCGGGCCCACCGGCACCGATGGCTTCAAGGCCGAAAGCGGGCGCTACCATCTGTATGTGTCGCATGCCTGCCCCTGGGCCAACCGCACGCTGATCTTCCGCGCGCTCAAGGGGCTGGAGCCGCATATCGACATCTCCATCGTGCATCCCGACATGCTTGGCGATGGCTGGACGTTCGGGACCGATTTTCCCGATGCCACCGGTGATACGCTCTATGGCCTGCCGTTTGCCCGCGACCTCTACACCAAGGCCCGGCCCGATGTGACGACCCGCGTGACCGTTCCGATCCTTTGGGATACGCAGCGCGAGACCATCGTTTCCAACGAAAGCGCCGAGATCATCCGCATGTTCAATAGCGCCTTCAACGGCGTCACCGGCAATACCGATGATTATTACCCCACCGAACTTCGCACGCAGATCGACGCCATCAACGCGCGGGTGTATTCCGAGATCAACAATGGCGTGTACAAGTCCGGTTTTGCGACCACGCAAGAGGCCTATGACACGGCCGTGCACACCCTTTTCGAGGCGCTCGATTGGATCGAAGACATCCTCTCGGTCAATCGCTACCTCGCCGGCGATCGCCTGACCGAGGCCGATTGGCGTCTGTTTACCACGCTGGTCCGCTTCGATCTGGTGTATCACCTGCATTTCAAATGCAACCGCGCGCGGATCGTCGATTATCCCAACCTCTGGGCCTACACGCGCGAGCTGTTCCAGATGCCGGGGGTCGAGGACACGATCAATTTCGACCATATCGTGCGCCATTACCATTACAGCCACGAAACCATTAACCCGCACCGGATCATCCCCATCAACCCGACCCTGGACTGGCACGCACCGCATGGGCGCGACACGAGGCGTGCCGCGTGAACTTGCGCGCCACTTGCGGTAAACTTGCGAAAACGCACAAAGCCTTGCAGGTCGCGGAAAATCGGGTTTCAAACTAGGGCATGAACGTAGCCCTCAAAGCTGAGAATGAACCCCGCGACCATGGCGGCGGACTTGATGCGGCGATGGCCCGATATGGCGGGCAGCGTGCCGATTGGCTTGACCTGTCCACCGGGATCAACCCGCGGCCCTATCCGCTGCATGACATCTCCGCCGATGCGTGGAATCGCCTGCCCGATGACACCGCGACCGATGCCCTGCTCCTGGCCGCGCGCCGGTTTTGGAACGTCCCCGACAGCGCGCAGATCATCGCAGCGCCCGGCGCGTCCTCCCTGATCGCGCGGATCCCCGACCTGACCTTCGCGACCAGCGCTTATATCCCCGGCCCGACCTACAACGAACACGCCGCCGCCTTCGCCGCCCGCAAGCGCCTGGTGTCCGCCGATGATGCCGAGATGCCGGTCCATGTTTACGTCCATCCCAACAATCCCGATGGCCGCCTCTGGCCCGATGTTCCCAAAAGCGACACCGAGCTGACCATCATCGACGAAAGCTTCTGCGACACCTGCCCCGAGCAATCGCGCATCGACCAGACCGCCAAGCCGGGCACGATTGTCCTGAAAAGCTTCGGCAAGTTCTGGGGCCTTGCCGGTCTGCGCCTCGGATTTGCCATCGGGCAACGGCGCACCATCGGGCGGCTCGATGATCTGCTGGGTCCCTGGCCCGTCGCCGGCCCCGCGCTTGAAATCGGTGCGCGTGCGCTGGGCGATGACGACTGGGCCGATGCCACGCGGATCCGCCTCGCCCGCGATGCCGCCCGCCTGGACGCGCGGCTCGACACACTTGGCGCAAGCCTCGTCGGCGGCACCGATCTGTTCCGCACCTACGCGATGCCCGGCCGCGCCGCCGATTGGCAGGCCAAGCTCGCCCGCGCGCATGTCTGGACCCGCGTTTTCCCCTATTCCGAAACCTGGATGCGCATCGGCCTTCCGGGATCCGACGCCGATTGGGCCCAACTCGAAGCCGCCCTGTGACCGCAACACTTCTCGCCGTCGCCATGGCGCTCGACGCGGCGCTGGGCGAACCGAAATGGCTCTGGTCGCGCGCCCCCCATCCCGCCGTCCTCATGGGCCGCCTCGTCGATCTCTGCGACAGACGCCTCAACCGCGGCGCCGCGCGCAGGCTCAAGGGTCTCGCCACCGCGGCCACCCTCCTTGCCCTCGCCGTCGCCCTTGGCCTCGTGATCCAATCCCTGCCCCTCGGCTGGCTCTGGTCCCTGATCCTCACCGCGATCCTGCTCGCGCAACGCAGCCTCGTGGACCATGTCGCCGCCGTCGCCACCGCCCTGCGCGCCTCCTTGCCCCAAGGCCGCCGCGCCGTGTCGATGATCGTGGGCCGTGACCCCGACCAACTCGACCAAAACGCCGTCGCCCGCGCCGCCATCGAATCCGCCGCCGAGAACCTGTCGGACGGTGTCGTGGCCCCCGCCTTCTGGTTTCTCGTCGCGGGCCTGCCGGGCATCCTCGCCTACAAGATCATCAACTCCGCCGATTCCATGATCGGCCACCGCACCCCGCGCCACGCCGATTTCGGATGGGCCGCCGCCCGCCTTGACGATGCGCTCAACTACTTCCCCGCGCGGCTCACCGCCCTCCTGATCGCGCTCACAACCAAACCAAGGGCGCTCAAAACCGCCGCCCGGGACGGCCCCAAACACCGCTCCGTCAACGCCGGCTGGCCCGAAGCCGCCATGGCCGCCGCCCTCGGCCTGTCACTGTCCGGCCCGCGCGCCTATGGCGGCGAACTGACCACCGATCCCGAAATGAACCCCTCCGGCACCCGCGCCGCCACCCCCGCCGACATCACCGCCGCCGTGGCCGTGCTCTGGCGGGTGTGGGCCCTCGCGCTAGGTCTCATCCTCGCGCTCACCCTCCTCTGATCCCGTCCCATGCGAAATCCGAAATGCCCGCTCTCCTGACCCCCTTCGGCGCCACTGAATTCGAAAACATCGGCCTCGGCGCGCCGACGCTGGAGGCGGGCATCGCCTTCCTGCATGACAAGACCGGGCTGATGGCCATGCCGCTTCCCGCCCCCGATGATGCCCCGAACCTCTCCGCCGTGCTCCACACCCATTCCGGCGCGGTGATAGAGGTGATCGCCCCCAACCCGGACCACAAGGGCCTCAACCATCTCGGTGCGGAACTGTCCAAACTGCGCCTGCCCGAGCTGATCATCTGGTCGGTGCAGGTGCGCGATTTCGACATCGCCTCCGACTTGGTGGCGCAACTGAACCATCCCGTCGAAGTGGTACAGGCCCACCACATCGACGTCGATGGGTTCAGGCAATCCATGAAAGTTGGTCGCATGGGGCCGGGCGAAGACATGACCCGCCCCTTCCTGACCTGCCACGATGTGCCGCCGGTCTACCCCGTCGCGCGTGACCCGCAATGCCTCGCCACCGCGCTGCACCTGACCCATTGGGAGGTGCCGCCGCTCAACCGCCTGCTCGATGGGCTGGGTCTCGGCCTGCGCGCCACCCCCGGCGCGCCGTCCCTGCGCCTCGATCTGGAAACGCCCAAAGGCCCCGTGACGCTGGAAAGCGGTGCTTGGGTCAAGGGCGGCATGGGTCAGATCATGGGCCGGGTCGGGCGACACGTCCGGCACATGTTTGCGCGGAAGTGACCCGGTCAAGGCCCCCGGTTCGGCCAATGTCTCGCCACGATTTTCTTCCATCCCCTCATCCGATGAAACTCCTGCGCGCCTTCACCTGGTATTTTCGCTTCGTCGACCGGCAGACGCAGCGTTTCATGAGGCAATTCAAGAACCCACATCCCAACTTGGCCCTCGGCCCATATTTTGTCTTTCTCTTTTTCATTCCTGGCCTGACCGGCTGGATCATTTTCGCCATGCTGTCGGAATCCGGCCTCCGGGACCTGATCTGGGAGGGCTACATCCCAAGCTTCTTGGCGCCGGGCGAAAACGACACGGTGTTTTCCCACGGCGCACACACCTTCATGGCCGGAGCCATCGGTCTGGCCGTCGCCTATTGGGTCCTCGGCTGCCTCTGCCTGATCCCCGACGCCTTCCGCCCGCCCAACTACCAAAACAAACGCCACCTCTGGAAAGACTGGCCCGACGCGTGACCCAAACGCCGCGCCCCCCCCCGCGGCCCTTTCATGTTGCCAAAAAAACCCAAATCCCAAGGCCGCAAAACCACACGCGACCCCGCCTCATAAACCCAACCGGCACGGCCCCCTTGCCTCAACCACCGCACCCTGTATCTTCCGCGCAAACGCTTCACACACAGGGTCTTTTCACATGCGTCGTTTTCTCGCCCCGCTGTTCCTATCCCTCACACTCGGCACCACCGCCACCGCCCAGGCCCAAGAGGCGCCCTGTGGCGGCGATTTCGGGCAATTTGTCCAAGGTCTGCGGGCCGAGGCCGCCGAGCGGGGCCATTCCGCCGAGTCCATCGACGCCTTCTTCCGCCACGCGTCGTTCTATCAGCGCGCGCTGGATGCCGATCGCCGTCAGGGCATCTTCACCGTGCCGTTCACCGAGTTTGCCCGTCGCCTGATCTCCCAAAGCCGCATGGACAACGGTCGCCGCAACGCCGACCGGCAGGCCGCCACCTTCGCCGAGATCGAAAACCGTTTCGGCGTCGCGCAGGGCATCCTTCTGGCCTTCTGGGCGTTCGAGACCGACTACGGCGCGTTCCAGGGCGATTACAACACCCTCGATAGCCTCGTGACGCTCGCCTACGATTGCCGCCGCCCGGAACTCTTCCGCCCCGAGGTCTTCGGCGCGCTTGAACTGTTCGAGATGGGCGATTTCGACCCCGTGAACACCCAGGGCGCCTGGGCCGGTGAAATCGGCATGGTCCAGATGCTCCCCGAAGACATCGTGAATTTCGGCATCGACGGTGACGGCGACGGCCACGTCTACCTGCAAACCTCCGCCCCCGATGCGCTCATGTCCGGCGCCAATATCCTGTCGTCGCTGGGGTGGCGCCCGAATGAGCCGTGGCTCATCGAAGTCACCCTTCCGTCCGATCTCGACTGGTACCAAACCGGCATCCACACCACGCGCACCGTCGCCGAATGGCAAGCCGACGGCGTGCAGGCCCGCGCGGGCGGCGCCCTTCCGATGCCCTCCACCCAGGCCTCCATCATCATCCCGCAGGGGCGCAACGGGCCGGCCTTCATCGCCTACCCGAACTTCTCGGTGCTGTTCGAATGGAACCAATCGTTCACCTACGTCATGACCGCCGCCTATTTCGCCACCCGCCTCGAAGGCGCGCCCGTCTTCGATGCCCGCAACCCCGATCCGGGCCTCAACGGTGACCAGATGCGCCGCCTGCAAACCGCGCTCGCCGCCCGTGGCCATGACGTCGGCGAAATCGACGGCATCCTCGGTGCAGGCACCCGCGCCGCCACCCGCGAGGAACAGCGCCGCCTGGGCCTGCCCGCCGACGCCTGGCCCACCACCGCACTCCTCAACGCGCTCTGACCCACCGCACGCCCCATTAACCCTTCGCTAACCGAACCAGCCGATCCTTCTCGCCCCCCCGCAGAAGGATCGGCCAACATGCACGACATCCACCACATCCCCCTCTCCCAGATCGACGAAAACGCCCTCCCGCGCGACCGCACCGCCGTTGACGCCACCGCGCTCTCCGATCTGTCGCTCTCCATCGCCGCCCATGGCCTGCGCATGCCGATCGAAGTCTTCGCGGCCAATTGCGACACCGGCCACCAATACGGCCTGATCTCCGGCTTCCGCCGCCTTGCCGCGCACCGCGACCTCGGCCTGCCCACCATCCCCGCCTTCCTGCGCACCCCCGCCGACGGCGCCTCCGCAATGGCCAGCATGATCGAGGAGAACGAGATCCGCGCCGACATCACCCCGTGGGAGCGAGCGCGCATCACCCTCACTGCCATCGACGCGGGCCTCTTCGCCACCCTCGACGAGGCCATCCCCCGCCTCTTCCCCACCTACGACAAAACCCGCCGGTCGCGCCTCCGCGCCATTGCCGAGGTCGTCGCCCACTTCGGCGATCACGCCTTGACCGACCCGCGCGGCCTGTCCCAACAAAAACTCATGCGGCTCGCCACCAACCTGCGCGCAGGCATGGGCGACGTCATGACCCTCGCGCTACAGGAATCCTCCGATAAATCCCCCGCGGTCCAATGGAGCCTCCTGTCCTCCATCATGGACGACGCCGAAGCCGAGGCCCGCGCCCCGCGCCTCCAATACAAGAAAGGTCAGCCCCGCTACGCCACCCGCGTGCAAGACGACCTGACCGTGAGACGAGAGCGCACGAAAGACGGCTGGAATCTGGTGTTCACGGGCAAGACCGCGAAGGGCCCGCTGATGGAGGACATCATGGATTACGTGGAGGATAATTTTGGGCGTAGGCAGGGGTAAGGGTAGGCGAAGCCTGCCCGAAGCCTGACAGGCGACTTTGCAAAGCAAAGTCTGCCGAGAAGGCTAGGCCGTCGAACCGCCGCACAACACCCGCTCAACGCACCGGGGCAGAACAAGCGCGCAAGCGCGCTGCCCATCGACGGGCCCATTGCCTGACAGGCTCTTTTTCTCAGAAAAAGATGCCGAGAAGGCCCCCCCGGCACGGCGATTTGGCTAGTCTTGGTGCATCGCTTGTTCTGTGGGATGTGCTTGGAAATCATGAAGCGTGACTAGGACCCGCCGATCAGCTAAGCACGCGGACGTTCGGTGTCATCGCTAGATTGCAGATGAGCAATCTCCCAATAACCGACCCCACCTGAGGTTCGAATATCGCCACGTTTTTTCATTCTATGAAGGTATGAACGGAAGGTAGTCTCCTTGAGATCAAAATTTGTAAGACGTGCTTCACGAAACAGAACTTGCGTGGATACAGCGCTTTTTGACTCTCTAAGCGTTTGCAAAATGGCGTTCTCTGCCAAAACGCGGTTCGCGCTGTTCTTTCTTGTGGTGAATTTTAGCCCCTCCCGCTCTGCGCGAGCCTTGGCGAGTTGCCTACTTAATGCGCGACGCTCGTCCTCGAGACCTTGAATCTTGGTCTCAATATCCTCCAGCTCTCGTGTGAGACGCTTCTCAAAATAGGTAAGCTTATCTGACATTTGTGTGTTGCACTTCAATTTCTGCAACAAATAGTATAACTTGACGCAAGAAACAAGCCCGCAAAACCAGTGCCTTACAACACTTGACAGGCCGATCAAAATAATGTAACCTCAGGAATATATTCCTGAGGTTACATTATTGCGCTTCGTGTTTTGGTTTGCTTGTTGCAATTCCAGGAAACGATGTCATCTGTAATTCAACAACTAACCCTGCGCTCTGTGAGGCTTGGACTCCAAAGAGTAGGGGTAAAAAGCCGGCGATAGCCGGTTTTTTTATTTTGAGGGCAGCGTTCTGAAGTTACGTACTCGCGTCTACATTGACGGATACAATCTCTACTACGGTTGCCTGACGAAATCACCCTTCAAATGGCTGGATGTACTGTCTCTTTTCGAAGACAGGATATTGCCAACAGTACTCTTCCGGCCACAACCAAGTGCTGAACCTGCGGACATGGAGTTGGTGACAGAAAGTGCAGTCAAATACTTCACCGCGAAGATCGTGGAGAGCGCAGCCAAAGGGGCAGACTCCGTTTCGTCGCAAGCCCAATATCACAACGCGCTGACCAAACACTTGAATACCCGAGTAGAAATCGTGCTCGGTGGCTATGCGCTTTACAAAGGCAAACAAGCCCTAGTCTCCGATGACGACCCAAAGCGGCTCCCAAAGGACTGCGAAAAAGTTCAGGTCTGGAAGATTGAGGAGAAGCGTTCAGACGTCAGCATCGCGCTGCAGATGTTCGACGATGCAGTACGCGGAGAGGTTGATCAAGTCGTCCTGGTCACCAACGACACTGATCTTGTTCCAGCCTTTGAGATGCTGGAAATCCGCTGCCCAGAAACTGTTCGAGGGCTAGTGGTACCCACAAGAAAATCCAACGAAAGTCAGAAAATCGAACGTCAAGCAAACACAGATTTGAGCCAAAGAGCACACTGGGTAAGGCGATACATTACTGAAGATGAACTTCGGCAATCCCAGTTGCCGGATGTGGTGCATGGTGGTCGCCGGGCCTCCGTCAGACCATATTCATGGTATGCTAGGCCAGACCATCTGAAGACACTGCTCGATTTGGCGCGCCCTGTTCTTGGAAAAGACAATGCGATTATGAAGTGGGCGCGAGAAGAAAATAGCTGGCTTGAAGGGATGCGGCCAATTGATTTGATTGAAACTGATGAAGGTGCGGAACGGGTGTTTGCCTATATCCGAGACTACAAGAGCGCAAAGGATAGCAACAAGCACAAGAGTTACTGAATTGGGTCCGGTACCAAACTGAGACCGCTAAACTCCCTAACAACACCCTAACAAAATCCACTTTCCCCAACAATCCCCAACACTTAACACCCGGTTGCAACCTTGCAACCACCCCCTCAGGCCACCAGAGCCTCGGCTTTTTTCAGGTCGACGGACACAAGCTGGCTCACGCCCTGCTCGCCCATCGTCACCCCGAACAGCCGGTCCATCCGCGCCATCGTGACCGCGTGGTGGGTGATCGTCAGGAACCGTGTATTCGTCTGCCGCGTCATCTCATCCAGCATGTCGCAGAACCGGTTCACGTTCGCATCGTCCAGCGGCGCGTCGACCTCGTCCAGCACGCAGATCGGCGCCGGGTTCGCAAGGAACACCCCAAAGATCAGCGCCAACGCCGTCAACGTCTGCTCCCCCCCCGAAAGAAGCGACAGCGTGCTGAGTTTCTTGCCCGGCGGCTGACACAAAATCTCCAGCCCCGCCTCCAGCGGATCATCGCTCTCCACCAGCACCAACCGCGCTTCCCCGCCCCCAAACAGGTGCGTGAACAGTTTCGAGAAGTTCGCGTTCACCTCGTCGAACGCTTTCAACAACCGCTCCCGCCCTTCCTTGTTCAGCGACGCGATCCCCGTCCGCAGCTTCGCAATCGCCGCTTCCAGATCCTCTTTCTCCGACAAAAGCCCGTCATGCTCCTCCCGAACCTCGCGCGCATCTTCCTCCGCCCGCAGGTTCACCGCGCCAAGCGCATCCCGCTGCCGCCGCAACCGCATCACATCCGCCTCGATCCGGTCCAGCGTCGGCAAAGGCTCCGGCAAATCGCCCAGGCTTTCGCGCAAGTCTTCCGGCGACATCTCCGTATCCTCCGCAATCCGCTCCGCCGCCGCCTGCACCGCTTCCGCCGCCGCATCCCGCCGCGCTTCCGCCGCTGCACGCCCTTCGCGGGCCTCCGACGCGGCCCGTTCGGCATCGCGCTCTGCCGCCGTCGCCGCCCGCAGGTTCGACTCGCCAACCGAAAGCGCATCGGCCGCCGCAGCCTTGCGCGCCTCCGCCTCCGTGATCTGAGCGGCCAAACTCTCGCGCCGCTGCGCAATCTCGCCCGGCTTCTGCCGCGCGTCAGCCAAGGATGCCTCGGCCTCCGCGCGCCGCTTTTCCAACTCGGCCAACCGCGTTGCGGCATTGGTCAGCCGGTTCTGCCAAGAGGTGATGTCCTGCCCGATCTTGGAGATGCGCGACACGCGATCTTCACCATCGCGCTTGACCTCATCAAAGGCGGCGCGCTTGGCCAACATCGTCATGCGCGCGGCCTCGACCGTGGTCTTCACATCGGCAAGTTTCTGGCGCACGGCGTCCAGGTCATCGAGCTCGGCCAGTGAATCCTGCGCCCGGACCAACTCTGCCCGAGCGGATTCGGCCTCTTCTGCGTGGCGGGCCGCTGTCAGGCGAAGCGTTTCCAGCTTGCCGTCCAACACGCTCTGATCCGCTTCGGCCCGCGCTGCAGCCCGGCTGGTCTGGCTCAATTGCGTTTCCGCATCCCTCCGTGCGGTCCGCGCCGCCTTGTCGGCCTCGGTCAGCTCATTCAGGCGGGTCGAAACCGTATCATGGGCTTTACCGGCCTCATCCGCAGCCCGACGCGCCTTGGCCTGCTCGACCTGCAGCTCTGTCAGGCGATTGGCCTGCTCCAAACGACGCGCGGCAGTAGATACAGCATCGGCGGCCGCGACGGCAAAGCCGTCCCAACGCCAGAGGTCCCCATCGCGGCTGACAAGGCGTTGTCCCGGTTGCAACATCGGCTGAAGCCGAGCGCCGTCGACGGCGTCAATAATGCCGATCTGGGACAGACGGCGGGTCAGAACACCCGGGGCCTTTGTCACATCGGTTGCGGGCTGAACGCCATGGGGCAGCGACGCGGCGTCGTCGTAGCTTGGCAAATCAGACCAACCCGTGGTGCCCGGTGCCGTGGCGCGCGCCGCTTTCAGGTCATCGGCCAAAGCGGCGCCGATCGCGGCCTCGAATCCGGGTGACACGCTGACTTCGTCAAGAACCTGGCCGCCATCGCCGCGGTCGCGCTCAAGCACGCGGGCCAGCGCCGACACTTCCGCATCAAGCGTTCCAGCGCGCCCTTCGGCCTCGGATCGGGCTGAACGGGCGTCGGCCTCGGTGATTTGGGCTTCGGCACGGCTGGCTTCGGTCGCGAGCAGCGTTTCTTCCGCGCGGGCAGCAAGGTCTGTGGCGCGAACCAACGCGTCGGCGGCTTCGGACGCCTCGCGTTTGAGCGCCTCCAGACGGGTCTCGGCTTCGGTGGCCGCTTGGGTCGCGGTGGCAGCGTCGGACTCGTTGCGGGCGACAGCCTTCTCGGCCTCGCCGATCCGACGTTCGATGGCTTGGTGCCGCGCGGCTAGTGCTGCGGATTGTTCTGTCAGGTCAGAAAGTTCTGCTTCTTGGCCGGCCAAAACGCTGCGGGCGTCGGTCACTTCGTCCCGGGCCAGCGCGAGGCGCTCATCCTGACCGTCTTGCTTGGCCTGAAGCTCGACCCGCTCGGTGCGCAGGCGCTCCACCGTGTCGCTGGCATCGGCGTTCAGGGTCTCTTCACGCTCGCGATCCTTGTCGATCTGCGCGATGCGGGCAGTCAGGGTGTCTACAGCAGCTTCGGCGCGTTCGGCTTCGGCCTGCAACGAATCGCGTTCAACCAGCAGGCGTTGCAGGATCGCAGCGGCGACAGCGTCTTCCTCACGCAACGGTGGCAGGGCCTCTTCGGCGGCTTCGCGGGCCTTTACCGCATCGCGTGCGGCCGCTTCGGCCTGAGCGGCTGTGGTCAAACCATCGCGCAGCGCCTCTTCGGCCCGCAAACGCGCATTGTCCGCATCGCGCCACCGCAAGAAAAGAAACAGCCCTTCGGCAAGGCGAAGTTCAGAGCCGATTTCACGGTAGCGCGCTGCCTGTTTTGCTTGCCGTGCCAAAGCGTTGAGCTGATTTGCAAGCTGTTCGAGGACGTCGTCAATTCGTGCCAGGTTGGTCTCGGCGGCTTTCAGTTTCAGCTCTGCTTCGTGCCGACGTTGGTAGAGACCGGAGATACCAGCAGCCTCTTCCAGGACGCGCCGCCGCGCTTTGGGGCGAGCGTTGATCAGCTCTGAAATTTGCCCCTGACGGACCAGAGCGGGGCTGTGCGCACCGGTGGATGCATCCGCAAACAACATCGACACATCGCGGGCGCGGACGTCTTTTCCGTTGAGTTTATAGGCACTTCCGGCGTCGCGGGTGATCCGGCGCACAATGTCGATCTGGTCCTCTTCGTTGAAGCCGGCGGGCGCAAGGCGGTCAGTGTTGTCGATCTGCAGCGAAACCTCGGCGAAGTTGCGAGCCGGGCGTGTGGCAGCGCCCCCGAAGATCACATCTTCCATGCCTGCGCCGCGCATCGCCGTGGGCCGATTTTCCCCCATAACCCAGCGCAAGGCCTCGAGAAGATTGGATTTCCCGCAGCCATTCGGGCCGACCACACCGGTCAGGCCATCGGCGATCACAAGATCGGTGGGATCCACAAAGGATTTGAATCCGTTGAGTCTGAGCTTGGAAAAACGCACGGGATGCCTGCCTTGTTTGCCGCGATTCTTATGGGGTGCCAGTGTCCGGACCGGGGTGCCGCGAGTCAATAATGCGGGACCGCATATCGTAGTATCCAGCGGGTTATCCCCAAGATATGAGATCTTGGCCTAGATATATGAGTGCTCGTGCCGCAGCGCACGAGCAGTAGGGCGCTGCGGCGGTTCAACGAGTTGGACGTTCGACATAGGCCCGCGCAACACTTGCATGACCATGAAATGCGCATAGTTGAGAAGCGCACGGCGCAGTGTTATTCTGCGTGTGACCCGGCGCCGGGGTGTCAGGCGCGTGAGCCATGGAGGATAAGGTCCTGACCGGACTTACTCAGGCGGGCCAGACCGCTGCACCGAGTGCGCGACATGCGCGCCCCGAACCGACTTACACCAGCGAAGCGCTGTTGGAGCGGATCCTGACCTCACTTGATGACGACAAGGCCGAAGACATCGTGCAGATCGACCTGCGCGGCAAATCTTCGATCGCCGACTACATGGTCGTGGCCTCCGGGCGATCGACCCGGCAGGTCTCGGCGATTTCGGAAAAGCTTGTCGAGCGGTTGAAGGCCGAATTTGGCCTGAACGCGAAGATGGAGGGCAAGGATGCGGGCGATTGGGTTCTGATCGACACGGCGGATGTGATCGTCCACGTGTTTCGGCCCGAGGTGCGCGAATTCTATCAACTCGAGAAGATGTGGCAGCCTCCGGCGGCCACATGATCAGCGGGTGAAGGTACATCTTTGCGTTGTCGGCCGCTTGAAGGGTGGGGCGGAAAAGACGCTGATCGACGATTATCTCAATCGGTACGACAAGATGGGGCGCGGCCTTGGGCTGACGCTTGGTCGTGTTGTGGAGGTCGAGGATCGCAAGGGCGGAGGTATGGCGGCAGAGGCGGAACTGCTGCGGCGTGCATTGCCCTGCGAAGCCTTCTGGGTGATGGATGAACGCGGCGACGTCATGACCTCGCCAGAGTTTGCGAAGCGACTTGGCGCGCAGCGTGATCTTGGGGCCGGTGATTTGGCTTTGGTGATCGGCGGCGCGGACGGCACGGATCCGGGATTTCGGGCGCAGGCCAGTCTGGCGATTTCGTTCGGCAAGATGGTGTGGCCACACATGCTGGCACGCGTGATGCTGTCCGAGCAGCTATATCGGGCCGCTTCCATCCTGTCGGGCGCGCCATACCACCGCGTGTAGACGCTATTGCATCAGGATATCCTGCCGGTGCCGCCGGAGCAGCAGCAGGCCGAAAAAGAGCGGGATCAACGCCCAGAGCGCGACCAGCGTCAGGGATACGAAATCCGGTTGGTAAGATTGATAGACGCCTTGCCGGAACAAGGTGGTGGCGTGGATCCATGGGGTCCACCACAGCACATCCTGCGCATTTTGCGGCAAATCCTCGACAATGAAAAAGACGCCGGCGGCCACCAGAAGTGGACGGCTTAGGATGCTCCAGATCTGCGCCCAAACCGGAAAAAGGCCCACAAGCGCGCAATTGAGCGTACCGTGACCGAGGCCGAGAGCCGCCATCATCGCAAGTGCGCCGAGGATCGCAGTCAGGTCGAGAGGGGTGGTGGTCCCGGTCCACCAGATGATCCCGGTCATCGCGATGGCGACAACTCCGAAACCGGTGAGTGTGTTGAGGATGAATCGCGCCAAGACCGCGTCGATCCATGACACGGCCGGGTACATAAGCAGCGGTTTGGAAAAGGTCAGCGCCAGGCTGATGTGCTGCTGCAACGTGTTGTAAAGGTAAAACGCAAGGTAGCCTGACGCGTAGAACAGCAGAAAAGATGTTCCCAGCGGTGGTACCCGGATCAGGAATTGCAGGGCGACCGAGATCACGATGACGGCGCCGATTGGCTCCAGCACGGCCCAGACGTAGCCGCCGGGAGAACGCCCGTAGCGTGTCGACATTTCGCGGAGCATCAGGGCGAGGGTTGCGCGGGCCGCACGTTGCAACGTGCCGGTCGGCAGCGCGGCGGGTTGGGCTTTGACGTTGCTGATCACACGGGGGCTCACATTCTGAGGGGCATTCATCCGGAATTAACGGGACTCAGTATCTATGGCTCTCGTCAACAAGTGATGAAGACTGGGGGCATCATGTCAGCAAGGCCGATACCGAAACTGGTGGACGACGAAGATGCAGCTGCCAAGATCGCCGCCGCCGCGATGGCGGGTGCTGTGCCGGAGCGGTCCAAGGTGATCCAGGTGCGCGCCACTGTCGGGCCCGCAAAGATGCGGTTCCGCCATTGGGGGCAGATCCTGTCGTTCTTGGTGCTGGTGGTGGTGCCGTTCGCGGCAGTGGCGTTCTATCTGGAGGAACATGCGACGCCGCAATATGCCTCGACCGTCGGATTTACAGTCCGCACGAACGAGATGCAGGGATCCCCGCTGCGCCCCGGAGCGGCAGCGCAGGTCACCATTGCGCGCTCGGAACCGGATGCAGACATCCTCAACGAGTTCATTGCCAGCCGGGCGCTTGCAGAACGCTTGCTGGAGCGTACCGATCTTCGTGCCCATTATGCCCAAACATATGAGGTGGATCCGATTTTTGCCCTGCCGCCTGATGCGACGGTTGGGCAATTCCTCGAGTACTGGCAGCGCAATGTTCAGGTGAATTACGACCGCGCCTCGGCCTTGATGCAGGTCCATGTGCGGGCCTTCGATCCTGAGACTGCGATGTCGATCACGCAGACGATTCTCGAGGAGAGCCAGATCCTTCTCAATACTCTGAATGATGCGCTGCATGCCGATACGATTCGCTTTGCCGAAGAGGAACTGGAACGCGTGACGCAGCGCCTTGTGCGCGCCCGAAGTGATCTGGCCAATTTTCGCAGCCAGACGCAGTTGATTGACCCGAGCTCGGACCTTGAAGGGCGGTTGGGTGTCGTAGCCAACCTGCAGGAACAGCTTGCCGAGGCGTTGGTTGATTACGACCTGCGCAGCGCAAACACCTCCAATATGGCTGACGCGCGCCTGCGTCAGCTACGCCAGCGCGTCGAGGCGATCCAGGGACGTATCGATGAGGAGCGGGCCCTTTTCATGGTGCAGGAACCCGGCGAAGTCGGCCGCGACTATACCGACGTGATGACGGAGCACGAGAGCCTGGTTGCTGCCAGGGAATTGGCGGAAACCAATCATCGCCTCTCCGTTGCGGCGCTCGATACGGCGCGCACCAATGCGGCACGGCAAAGCCGCTATCTGGCCGTCTACATTGAGCCGACGCTTCCCGACGGGCCAGAATTCCCGCGCAACAGGATGATCCTCGCCCAGGCCGCGTTGTTCTTACTCATCGCCTGGTCGATCCTTGCGCTGATTGTGTATTCGATTCGGGATCGGCAGTGAGGCCGTAAGCGAATGATCCGTTTCGAGAACCTGTCAAAGAGCTTCGTTGTGAACGGGCGGCGCCGCCCGGTGATCCGAAACCTGAACCTGACCATCCCATCGGGTCAGTCTTTGGCCTTGCTCGGCCGCAACGGGGCGGGCAAATCCACCCTGATGCAGATCATCGCCGGCAATATGCGGCCCGATGTCGGGCGCGTGATCAGCGAAGGGTCGATCAGTTGGCCTGTGGGATTTGCCGGATCATTCCATCCGCAGTTGACCGGTGCACAGAACACAAGATTTATCGCGCGCATCTACGGTGTGGATACCGATGAGCTTGCCGATTTCGTGCAACACTTTGCGGAGCTCGGCCCTCATTTCCGAATGCCGGTCCGAACTTACAGCCAAGGCATGCGGGCGCGTCTAACCTTCGGGCTTTCGATGGGAATTGCATTCGATACGTATCTTGTCGATGAGGTGACCGGTGCTGGCGACGCCTCCTTCCGGCAAAAGAGCAAGGCTGTGTTTCGCGATCGGATGCAGAATGCCGGGGCAATCATGGTAAATCATAATCTGAGCGAATTACGCGCCTATTGTGACCATGCGCTTGTGCTTGAAGATGGGCGTTTGCATTACTTTTCCGACCTCGATGAGGCGATTGAGGTACATCGCAGTACGTTGATGCGCCGCCCCGAGGAAGCTTAACACCGCCTGGAAAAATTGAGGGGATGTTCGCCCTTCCGCCCCGATTCTTCGCCCTTCCGCCGCGTTTGCTCCACAGCCTGATCCCACATCGCCGCCATGTTGTCCTCAGACGACATGGGATTACGAGTGATGCCTCAGTTGGTATTCGAGGGCCGATTTTCATCCGGCCAAAGCAGTTTGGACACAGGGATCACCGACATTTTGGTGATCGACGGCGCTGACGGGCCGATGCTTTACGCAACTTCTGGCCCGTTCGGCGGACTGACGGCCTATGACCTTGGGGTATCGGGCACAATCGGCCTCAGCGACTTTGCACATTTCGATGCTGCCTGGTCCGATAGTGTCCTGCGCAACCTCACCCTGATCGAGACAAATGGAACGTTATCGCTCGCGGTCGCAGCCTCGGGTTCGCAAGACGTGCGCTTGTTCGAGCTCACCAATACGGGTTTTGAGCCCAGTACCCTGATGACTGGGGTCAATGCTTCCAACGATCGTTCAATTGAGCTTTCGCAATGGGGGTCGGATATGCTGTTCATGGCATGTGAAGCGGCGGCTGAGATACAAGGCTATGCGATATCGGCCAATGGCACACTGACCCAGCAGATCACCCTCAACGACACCGCGCAAACCTACGTCAGCGGTGCAATTGCAATCGAAACGTTCGATGTGGACGGCATCGAGTTCATGGCAAGCGTCAGTCAAACGGACGGCGGACTCTCAGTCTTTTACATCGATCCGGCAAACCAGCTTTTCAACACGTCCAACATGGGCGTGAATGAGGGGCTCGGGATCATGACGCCCACCGACAGTGCATTGGTGACGCTCGGTGGGAAGGTCTTCATGATTGTAGCGTCTGCCCCGAATGATGGGCAGGGACAGTCGGGCGCTTTGACCGTGCTGGAGATCGGTGCCGACGGATCCATGCGATCGATCGAACATCTCAACGACACGACCGAGACCGTTTTCGGGCAAGTGCAAAGCTTGGACATAATTGAACACAACGGGCAGGTCTACGTGTTGGCCGGCGGCGGGGACGACGGCCTGACCCTGTTCACGATGTTGCCAAGCGGGCGGTTGCAGTTGCTTGACGTGATGACATCCGGTGAGACGACGGGATTGGACAATGTAACCGCCACCGCCACCATGATGGATGGCGATATTTTGCGTGTTTTCGTCGCGACCGAAGGACAGATCGGTCTAGCCGAGATTTCGCTGAACCTTTCCAATCAAGGCGGCACCCAAATTGCAGCTCATCAGGGCGAGGCGTTATTGGGCGGTACGCTGGATGATGTTCTGATCGGTGGCGCCGGGTCGGATGTGCTCTCTGGTGGCGCAGGTGCAGACCTGATCGAAGATGGCCATGGTACGGACACGCTCATGGGCGGGGATGGAGCGGATATCTACATTCTGCGCGCTGATGGGGCGCGCGATCTGATCCAGGATTTTCAGCAAGGGCAGGACCGCCTGGATCTGAGTGATTGGCCGATGTTTTATGAGCCGGACGCAATTGGCTACGAAGCCACGGCCACCGGAGCAATCCTGACGTGGCGGTCTGAGGTGTTGGAGATTGCGACCCGCAATGGCCAGATGCTGACCTCGTCCGAGGTGCAGGCGGCGATTCTGCCCACGGCCACCAGGGCGCCTGATTTTGATGCGATATTTGGCAATTCCGGTGCGCAGGATGTACAGGGCACATCGCTTGATGATGTCATCGTTGCAGGGGATGGCGACGATACAATCATGGCCGCGGCAGGCGCGGACTTCGTAGATGGTGGCGCACAAAATGACAGCCTTTCTGGCGGATTGGGCGATGATACGCTCTTGGGCGGTGACGGTTCCGATGGTTTAGACGGTGGGATCAACAATGACACGCTGAATGGTGGCGCTGGAAACGATACGCTTTGGGGCATGGCCGGGGTAGACACGCTTGTCGGTGGCGACGGCGATGATTTGATCTACGGCGGTGACAACCCGGATATCCTCTTGGGCCTTTCCGGCGCGGATACGATGGACGGTGAAGAGGGCGATGACATTTACTACGTCAGCACCGGTGATCTGCTGATCGACACGGGAGTGCTTGGCTTCGACATAGCGATTATTCTCGACGCAGCTGGCGATACGATCTCGTTGAGCGGCTGGTCCGGTTTGGACCGAATGGAGGGCAACGCGGGCGATGATGTGATCGATGCGACCACCCTAGGGCAAGCGATCTTCATCTGGGCCAATGCGGGCCACGACACAATCCACGGTGGAAGCGGAAACGACACGCTATTGGGCGGTGGTGGTTCGGACAGCGTCAGAGGTGGGGCAGGGCAGGACACGATTCTTGGTGGAATTGGCGACGACACGGTGCATGCCGGGGACGGTGACGATCTTATTTTTGTTTTTGACGACGGTGATGTTGTCCATGGCGGTGATGGCTATGACGAAGTGGTCGTGCGCACGCCGGATGGGATTGCGTTGGCTATCGGCGGCTGGAGCGGAGTGGAGTATGTCATTGGTTTGACGGGCGATGACACGCTCGACGCATTTGGCTATAGCGACAATCTCGTGCTGGTCGGCGGCGATGGCGCGGATGTCCTTTCAGGCGGAAGTGGCAATGACACGATCTACGCCGATGCAGGTCACGATTATCTTTGGGGCAATTCCGGCAATGATGCTTTGATCGGGGCGGGCGGCAACGACACGTTGGCGGGTGGAGCTGGTGATGATTTCCTTGATGGCGGTGTCGGCTCCGACGTTTTCGTCTTCGCCAATGGATTTGGAGAGGATGTCATCGCTGGTTTTGAATCCGGGACCGACCTGATGAATTTGACGGGTTTGACCGGCGTTGGTGATTTCTCGGATCTGACAATCTGGTCATCAGGCGGGCACAAATACCTGCATGCCGAGGGCGATCCGCAAAACTTCATCACGCTGGCCGGTTTCACCGCGGTACTGGATTCAGGTGATTTTATTTTTTGAATTGGCTGTCAGGCAGCATACCCAAACTGGCTTGCATAGTTGGACCGTTTCAAAGCCGATTGTAGCCGGGCGGCTTCCGGTGTGGCGAAGGCAGCGGCGATGGCGTTGGAGTACGGTTTGCGGCCGCTTTCGTTGGCCACCGGGAGACGTGGAGTTTGGCCGATTGCCCAGTCGCAAAACACAGGGAACGCAGTATCGAGATCCTCATAACGTATGATGCCGAATTGAGCATTTCCATCTGCAGAGTGCCAAAGCGGGCCATCTTTTTTGAACGTGCCAAGATCCAAGCCAAGCCCCATCCGGTAATGCTGGTTGAACCAATCTGCCGGGCGCAATGCGGAGAGAAGTAATTGACGTTGCTGGTGCGGCCAGTAACGCGCCCGGCCCATACGATCCGGATCACCGGACCGGCTGGCGTCGAGACAGCTTTCGACGGACGCAAAATCAAATAGATGTTGTTCCATCTGTCCAATGAAATGGGTCAGTCCCAGCCGCAGCTGCGCGTCGCGGTTGGCCGTCGCATCGTGAGGCGCCAAATCGCAGAGCAAGTCTGCGTAACCGCCGATGTCCTGCAAGACGCTGGATCGAAACCAGGTGAAGGGGTCGCGGGTGAGCGACAGAACCACTAGGCGCCGCGGATCATTTCCCGCTCGGATTCGATTTATCGCGCGGGTGATGGCGGCGTTCTCGGTCATCTGACCCATCTGATGCTTGAAGAAATAATCTGCATTCGCCGGGTTCAGAGCGACGCGGAGCACCTTACGCAGCGCATCCTCGCCCAGAAAGTGGCAATGGGCGGCCTCCACCGTTCGCAGGGTTCCAAGCGCCCGGGTGATCGCCGTGCTGGCAACCTTTCCCATCTGGAAAACGACACCGTAGATCTCTGTCACAGCGTTGTCTCGTGCTGGGTCGGAGCAGCGACTTCCGGTGTTGAGGCCTCATTTGTAAGATGGCCTTCAGCGATGAGCCAGTCAAAGAAGCCATTCTCGACGTCAAAAGGATCGCTGAACGCTGTACGCAGGTCGGCACGATCACGGTAAAGGGTTCGAACGGCACCCGGGATGCGGCGGCGATTGCTGAATTGTCCGTAGTGCCAGTAGCGCTCCGGCACTTCGGGCGCACGAGCGCGCGCTACCGCCCGTTTATACCAGGCCCAGATTTCCAGAACCTCGGGATTGTTGTGGGCATAACGGCGCGTCATCTGATCACCAACCGGGCCAAGTTTGGTGAAGTGAAAGAAACGAAGTGGCGCGGCATTGACCGTAATGTCGCCTGCTTCGGTGAACGATAGGTGCCTTTGCGACAGGTTCCAACTGGCAACGTTGCAACCAGGATCCCGCAAAACGCGGACGTCATCAAAGAAGCTGGGAACCAAATCACACCACTTTTGATCGGTGAACAGACCTTTCGGCAGATTGTCCTGACACCAGTCCAGAAGCCGATCGCCCCACCATCTCGCAAAACGTCGGCCTTCGCCATCTGGCCTGTTTGTTACGCCAACAAAACCTAGGTTGTAGGCGCCCCATTTCAGTGACGCGATCTCATTGTCGCCTATGGCGACGGCATTTTCACGTGGTTCGGGGTCGAGCTGGTGCGGTGTAAGAAGTATCTCCGCTGTATCGAGCGCGTCTGTTAAGGGTGCGAGCGTATCGAAGATGGCAATATCAGGGTCGAAGAAAAGCACCTTTTCCGCGTCGTGGTGGTCGAGCAAATGCGCCATGGCTCGTCCTTTGACGGCAGTGCAGGCTTCGACAATGTTGTGGCAGAACATCCAACTTTGGAAGCGTTTGCCCATTTCATCACGTAGTAAGTCTTCGGCGATCAGTATGCTGTCGAATTCGGCCAAGAGGTCTGATTGTGACGTACCCGCAGGGGGCAGATCGGAAACCACCGCGCAGATATGCCAATCTGGATGGACACGTCGCAAAGTGCGCGCAAGCACTCTGGCGCGGTCCAGGTAGGAGTAAGTGAAAGAAGAAAACGCGTAGATGGTCATGATGCAGCCCGCACTTTCTTCACTGTCCGTGTTGGTTTCGCGGCGACACCGCTTGAAGCTTTTTTCGAAGCGGAGTTCACCAGCGGGTGGTCAATCACGGCGAAGCTGAAGTCGCTTGGCTTGGCGATCAAGGACGGCTGCTTTCTGCGTCGCGCGCGGGTGGCCTTGGCCAGCGACTTGCGCTCAAGAAATGTGTCGAGGCTTTTTGTGTCGTCCAAGATTTGCCCGCGTCCGGTATGTTCCACTATGGCCGCGACATTCCCGCTGCCGGGATGCGTAATCACGTGGGCTCCGGCCTGCAGCGCTTCGATTGTGGCGAAGGAATAGGTTTCAACAAATTGGGCCCAATGAAGGACGAAGTCGACTTTCTCGCGTTTCAGCGCATCGACCATGGCCGTTGGATTATGCGCCGTGACATGTACCGGGATGGTGGGAATGCCGGGTTCGCGATGGGTCGGAGCGCCGAAATAAAGGAAACGAACGTCTTCGCGCCCGAGGTTGCGGCGGGCAATATCGCGAAACACAGGATACCCCTTGTGACGCGCGGGCGCCCCAATAAAGGCGATCGTCGCTGGCCCGGAACGAGGCGACGTAATTGCCGGACCTTCTGACAAGCTGTCGTGGGGGACGATCTCGAAGCGCTCGAAGGGGAGGTCCCCCTTTGCAAAAACGATATCGGCGGCGGGTTTCGATGGAGCGATGGCCTGGGTCGGGATCATCTGCACCAGTGCCCGGAGGCGGCGCAGATGGTCTTCACGCTCTTCCCCAAAGAGACACATACGGCATGCTGCGGAAGCGGGTTCCGGGCCGTTGCATTGCCGTACCAGGTTGCTTTGCAAAGCGAAACTTGGACACAGGAAGAACTGGTCATGCAACCACGCCGTCAACCGCTCCGTGCCTGAGGTTTTGGCAAGGGCTGCGATGTCTTCCGGCGAATGGCCCAACAACGCGTGCAGTACGATGTCGATCTTGCGGCTGTTGCGGAAGCGACGGGCCACGTCAAGGATGCTGTCGAAATGAAGCGGCCCGATTCGGGTTCCGGCGATCGTGGCGAAAAGCACGGGATTTTCGCCGACTGGTGCCAGCCGTGGCCGGGGACGGGCCGGATGGAGCGCGACATATCCCACGGCACGTTCGGTGGCGATTTGCATCTCTTTCCCGACACACAGCTGAATGCCGCCACGTACCTTCAGGAAATCATCATGGGTGAAAGCGAAAACGAGATTCTCGTCCGTGCCCTTGAGTGCAGAAAGCAATTGTTGGGCCCCCAACTCGCGTTGCAGTGGCGTGCGTTCGGGGTGGGCGAACAGCCAATCGCCTTCGATGCTTTCAAGTGTCGGGGCGGCTGCGAGGGTGCGCGCAACATCTTCGGCCTTGTCCTGCGCTAAGCGACCTTCGGTCCGGCCGGCCCGAACGTAGTGCAGGAACGGCGGGATGTTGGCATCTGCAATATCGGGATAATGGCTGAGGTAGGTGCGGGTTGAGAAATGCGGTGTGGGGTCCAACCCCTGTTCCCAGCCGATTTGCAGGTAGTGTCGCGCGGCGGCTTTGGCGTCCACGAACTCTCGCCCGCTCGTTGCGCGATAGAACGGGAAATCAATCTCATCCGCTATTTCGTCCGCATCCGCGACAAGCTGCTCGTCTGGGTCGAGCGTCGCGGAAGGTGCAGTCTCAACGATGAGATGAGCAATCTTGGATGCTGCGACTTCCCGGCCTTCCTCCCGACCGAAAGTCAGGTAATGGAGAAACGGGTTCATTTCGGCGTCGGCGACGTCGAGATGCATATCCAGATAGGCGGAGGTTGAAAATTCGGCGTTTGGATCCAGCCCGTCTTTCCAGCCGGTGCGCATGTAATGATACAGGGGATCGGAAAGCAGTTCGCCGTCGGAGAATTGGGCAAGGTAGAAGTCGGTGTCGAAATCCGGCCGCATCCGCGCGAGATCAGCGGCCTGAATTGCGGATCTGTGGAGGATACGGTCAACGATACCGCGACCCATTTCGACCAACGTCTGCATGCTCGAATGTCCTTCGTCTGTTGCGGGTGGGGACACCTCGGCCCCGGCTACCCTCGCGTGCTGCGCGGGTTATCCCGCTTGCTTCAAACGAAGTTAAAATCGGATTCGGTCAAAACTCCGTTAAAGTTGGCCAAAGTTATCAGGTCTCCGCCGCCGATAACGAGCGACACGAACGTGTGCGTCCCATCTGTTGAGATCGACAAATCGTTGATGCATGAGGCATTTCCCACGTTTGCAAGGTCCAAAACGTCCGTTCCAGCGGCGAAGTCGGAGACGACATCTTCCCCCCAATCATCTCCGAACACGAAACTGTCCGCGCCGGAGTTGCCCATCAAGAAATCCTTGCCGCCCCCACCTTGAATGGTATCGTTTCCTGCGCCGCCGATCAGGGCATCATCGCCTGCGCCGCCGAAGACATCGTCATCATCGCCATCCGCATAGACCGTGTCGTTTCCCGCGCCGCCGATGATACGGTCATTGCCGGTGCCACCGGTGATCACGAAGCCTGCGCTTGAGCCAGTTGCGTCGATGGTGTCGTTCCCGGTAAACCCTTCGACCCGTTCGACGCTGATCCAGGTGCCGATGGCAGTTTCCACGCCGCTGGCCGTATTCAGGATGGCGGTATCGTACCCGTCGCCACCATCTGCCACCACGTCGCCACTTTCGCCGATGTAGAAGTCATCGGCGCCGTCACCGCCATGGAACGTGTCATTTCCGGTGCCGCCCTGCATCGTATCCGCGCCAGCCCCGCCTCGCAGCAGATCGTCATCATCTCCGCCAAGAAGGATGTCGTCACCGGAGCCGCCGGTGATCTGATCGTCGCCTGCATTGCCCCACAGAAAGCGCGTTTCGGTGGCCCCTGTTGCGTCGATCGTATCGTTCCCGGTGAAACCTTCGATCCGTTCAACCGAGGTCCATCCGCCAACTGATAGCGCCGCGCCCGCGGCGTTGGTTAATGTGGCGACGTCGTAATCGGCCCCGCCGTCCGAGATGCTGTCGCCCGCGCCGTCGATGTAGAAAACGTCATTCCCGGCCCCGCCGTCCATAGTGTCGTTTCCAACTTCACCCATGATCGTGTCGTTTCCGGCGCCGCCGGACAGACGATCATTGCCATCACCACCAAGCAGGATGTCGTTGCCCTCGCCACCTGTGATCACGTCGTTACCGTCGTGACCCCAGATCAGGATCTGGGTCTGCTGCCCGGTCGCGTCGATCGTGTCATCGCCGGTATAGCCTTCGATGCGTTCCACACCGGACCAGCCGCTTAGGTCGAGGTTCTGTCCGGTTGTCACCACGATCTGCGCCAGGTCGTAGCCCATTGCACCGCTGTCTGTTACGACGTCCCCGGTCTCGACGTAGTAGATGTCATCTTCGGCTCCGCCATCCATGCTGTCGTTGCCGCCTTCGCCGATCAGGATGTCGGTGCTCAGGCCACCAAGCAGAATGTCCTGCCCGGTGCCACCCACCAGCGTATCCGCACCCGCGCCGCCTTCGAGTGTATCGTCACCTGCGTTGCCATTCAGCAGATCACCGTCGGTTGCACCATCTAGCAAATCACTGCCTTCACCGCCCAGAAGCGTGTCAGCACCTTCAGCGCCACGCAATGTGTCGGATCCGTCATTACCTTTGATCTCATTGCCGACGGCATTGCCATCGACGGAGTCGTTGCCGCTTCCAGCGGTGAAGTGTTCGATCACAGAGCCGCGCGCGATCCACATGTTGTCGTTGTGGCCTGCACCATAGGGATTCACGACCGTCGACAGCGTCTCAGCCACAAGTGAGACGAACTGGTCGGACGTATCGAAAGAAAAGTCGATCAAGTCCGTTCCGCCGACATCGCTGATCGAAAAGGCGATGGAGGACGTGTCGAACAATCCATCGGGGTCCGTGCCGAATTCTAGGTAATCGAACAGGGCCGCGAGGTAGCTTCCGTTGGTGTTGAGGTCCGACCCGGCATAGGCATTCGCGAAAGTGTGGCCCGCGCCGTAGATCGTATTGCCGGTTGTCGGGCTGGAGCTGCCATCCGCCGCGCCATAGAGGTTCTGAAGAGCGATGATATCGACCATCATCGGGGTCAGGATCGACGACACTGTCGAGCCGGTGAAGGGATTTTCGTTCTGGTTGAAATACGACATGACCGAGCTGAGCCAGCTGTCGTTCAGAAACGTATTCGTGTTGGCATCTCCGGTGTTGCTGAGCCCGAAGCTGGCCGATCCGTTGTAGTCGCCCTGATGGCCGAGGCCCAAGGCGTGGCCGATTTCATGGAGATACGTCTGGAACCCGTAATCGTTGATGTCGTCTTTCCCTGACGTGACCCAGCTCTTGTGGACATTGACCGTCGCAGACGCCGTCACCGAGGCGTTGTTCCAGGCCGAGGTGTAGCTGGCGAAGGCGCCGTTCTCTTCATCGTCGAAGGTGATCTTGGCGCCGGACGCAACGACATCGAATTCCACGTCGATCACCAATTCAAAGGCTTGCAGCGCCCAAAGCGCGAGTTTTTGTCCATTGGCGTCGAGGGCGTCGATGTCGACGGTGATCACGTTGCTGCTGCTGGTGTCGAAGCTATGTCCTACAGCACCTTTGTCTTGCCAGAAGCCATCAGTCAGGTAGTCGGCCAAGGCATCGTATGTGGCGAGCGTTTTCGTTGGGGTCAGGATGTCCGTGGTGAGACGATAGCCGCCGGTCATCCACTCGCTGTTGCTGTTGGTGCTGATAAATGCGCCCACGTCGAGGTAATAGGTTCCGGTCTCAGCCGCTTGGAAGTTTAACATGGCGTCGAAGCCGTCGCCGCCGTCATCGTTGATGGCAATGACGGTCCCGTCACTGTTTCGCAGCCGGAGGAAGCTGTCGTCGAGCGCATTGCCGGTGCGGCCCGTGACCGAAAAGGAGTAAATCTCACCCGCCGTCAGATCGATCGCGACCCAGTCGCGGTCCCCGGCCACCGAAATCTCACCATCGAATGTGTCTTCTGCGCCGATGAAATAGGCCGTTGTCGCGCCATTGGTGGCATCAACACTTGCCTGTTCGACACCGGAGCCATCGGTCGGGGCGAACGTGGTGTACCCCGTCTCCCCCATTGGGATGGCGGTGAAGTCCATCGCAGGTACACCCTGCGCGATCTCATCCGGCATCAGCCTTTCGTAGGAGCATTCTTTGTCCTGGGGGCGGAACGCGGTGCAGATCGTACACATTGGATTTCCAGCTTTTGTCGCGGCAATCAGAGGGGTGCGTTCCATCAAGATTTCTGGCGCGGCGGAAAGCGGGCGGAAATGTGGCAAGACTTTGTCTCTTGTCTCAAAGGCTGATAGCCATCGAAACGGATCGGTAGGAAAGAGCGCGCGACAGATGGCAAACACTCCAAAACCAGTGGTTTTATGCATTTTGGACGGCTGGGGGATCGGTCAGACGGAGGCCGACAATGCGCCCTTGCTGGCCAAGACGCCCAACATGGATCGGCTTTTGTCGACCTGTCCGCATGCGACGCTTCTGACCCATGGTCGCGATGTTGGGCTTCCGGATGGACAGATGGGCAATTCCGAAGTCGGCCACACGAATATCGGCGCAGGCCGGGTCGTGAAGATGGATCTGGTCGAGATCAACGACGCGATTGCGGAAGGCGCGTTTGCGACACGCCCCGCCTTGACCGAGTTCATCGAGACTTTGAAATCAACCGGCGGCACAGCGCATCTGATGGGGTTGGTCAGCGATGGCGGAGTGCATTCGCAGCTGACGCATCTGGAAGCCGCGGTCGAGTTCCTTGCCAGTGCCGGGGTACCTGTTGTCATTCACGCAATCACCGACGGACGCGACGTTGCCCCGAAATCAGCCAAAGACTTCGTCGAGGGCTTGATGACCCGCCTGCCGAACGGTGTGCAGATTGGCACGGTTTTGGGCCGCTACTTTGCCATGGACCGCGACAACCGCTGGGACCGGGTGCAGAAAGCCTATGGCGCGATGGTGCTTGGTGGAGGGGATCCGTACGAGACCCCGATTGAAGCGGTGCAGGCCTCTTATGACGCCGGCAAGACGGATGAATTCGTACCACCCAGCGTGATTGCGGACTATGCCGGTATGCAGGATGGTGACGGGATCTTCATGCTGAATTACCGCGCCGACCGGGCCCGCGAGATACTGGCTGCCATTGGCGATCCGGATTTCGATGCGTTTGACACGTTCGGTCGACCCGATCTGGCGAGCAAGCTCGGGATGGTCGATTATTCGAAGGCACACGACGCATATATGAGCACGGTGTTCCCGAAGCAGGACATCGCGAATACACTGGGGGAATGGGTGGCAAAAGCAGGTCTGTGGCAGTTCCGCTTGGCAGAGACCGAGAAATACCCACACGTGACCTTCTTCCTGAACGGCGGTGTCGAGGTGCCGGAGATGGGAGAGGATCGGTCGATGCCGAAATCGCCGAATGTCGCCACCTATGACATGCAGCCGGAAATGAGCGCGGGGGAGGTGACCGCGCAATTCGTGGACGCCATCCGCGCTGGCTACGATTTGATCGTCGTTAACTACGCAAACCCCGACATGGTTGGCCATACCGGCGATTTGCAGGCGGCGATTGCGGCCTGTGAAGCGGTGGATGCGGGGCTTGGCGAAGCGATTTCGGCGTTGGAAGAGGTTGGCGGTGCGATGATTGTCTGCGCGGATCACGGCAATTGCGAGATGATGGTTGATCCCGACACCGGCGGGCCGCACACGGCGCATACCACGAACCTGGTGCCGGTGGTGCTGGTTGGTGGGCCGAACGGTGCGCAGTTGCGGGATGGACGTTTGGCCGATCTTGCGCCTTCCCTGTTGCAATTGATGGGGCTGGAGAAACCTGCGGAGATGACCGGGGAGAACTTGATCGCATGATCCTGCGCGCGGCGCTCCTCGGGCTGTCAGCCCTCCTCGCAGCTGCGCCGGGTGTTGCGCAGACCGATCCGGCTGAAACAGCGCGCGAGGCGACGCGGTTGCTGGAGGATGCGGCCACTGGTCTGCGGGAGGCCGAGACGTCGCGAGATCGGGTGGAGGCGTTGACCACGACGGTGCGGGCCTATGAACATGGGCTTCATGCGTTGCGGGCCGGTATCCGCGAGGCTGCCTTGCAAGAACAGACGATCCTTTTGAGATTCGAGGCAGAGCGGGCGCGCTTGGCGCAGCTCTTGGGCGTGTTGCAACGGATCGAGGAGGCGCCGGAGCCCGCGACGCTTTTGCACCCGGAGGGACCGTTAGGCACGGCACGACTGGGGATGATCGTGGCCGATGTTGCGCCTGCGGTCGCGCGCGAAGCGGCGGCGTTGGGGGATCAACTGGAAGAGCTTACGGTCATGCGGGCGTTGCAGGATGGGGCGATTGCGGAGTTGGAAGGCGCGGTGCAAGGCGTGCAGGAAGCGCGCACCGCCCTGAGCCAGGCGATTGCGGATCGGGTCGACCTGCCCGAGCGCTTTGACCTCGATGGGGCGGCCATGGCGCAATTGGTTGGTAGCATTGATAGCCTGGCCAGTTTCGCAACCACCCTGGGCGAGACGACGGCCGGAACGACCGAGGGCCTGCCGAATTTCGCAAGCGCGCGGGGCACCTTGGATTTGCCGGCATCCGGGGCCTTGCTGCGGCGATTCGAAGAAGCGGATGCTGCGGGCATTGCGCGACCGGGTGTGCTTTATGCGGTTGAGCCGCGCTCGCTTCTGACGGCGCCGTGGCCCGCATCGGTCCGATATGCCGGTCCGCTGCTGGATTACGGAAATGTCATTATTCTGGAGCCGGATGCGGATTATCTTCTCATTATCGCGGGCGCTGGTGATCTGTTTGTCAGCGCTGGTGAATTGGTACCAGACGGTGCACCTTTAGGGCTGATGCCGGGCCAAACCGGCGAAGACGAGACGGATTTGATCGTATCCGAAGCGCAAGGCGGTGGCGCCGGGCTGACGGAAACGCTTTATATGGAACTGAGACAGGGCGGGCGCCCGGTGGATCCTTTGGATTGGTTCGCCGCAAACTAGGCCCCCGCGACGGCAGTTGATGAGGAAGGACGACGCGCGATGAACAAGCTGATGATGGCCGCCGTGGGCGGTATTGCGGGGGGCGTGCTGGTCAGTACGCAAATCGCGGGCCCACTTTTGGCGCAGGAGGCGGCCAACAATAGCTCGGTCTATGAACAGCTTGATCTGTTCGGTGACATTTTCGAGCGGATCCGTGAGAACTACGTTGAAGAGGTCGACGAGGCGGACCTGATCGAAGCGGCGATCAACGGGATGCTCGTCTCGCTTGATCCGCATTCCAGCTACATCTCGGCCAGCGATTTCGAGGATATGCAGGTGCAGACCCGCGGCGAATTCGGTGGACTTGGGATCGAAGTGACGCAGGAAGATGGCTTCGTGCGCGTCATTACGCCGATGGATGATACCCCGGCCATGGAAGCCGGTGTCGAGGCGGGTGATTTCATCACCCATGTCGATGGCGAGGCGCTTTTGGGTCTGACGCTGGAAGAAGCGGTGGATCTGATGCGGGGGCCTGTGGGCAGCGACATCATCATCACCGTGGTGCGTGAAGGCGCGGACGAGCCCTTCGACATCACCATCACGCGGGACCGGATCCAATTGACCGCGGTGCGGTCACGGCTGGAAGGCAACACGGCCATTCTGCGGGTGTCGACCTTCAGCGATCAGACCTTCCCCAACCTGCGGGAAGGCTTGTCGGAGTTGATCGAAGAAGTCGGCGGTTTGGAGAACATGAACGGTGTCGTTCTGGACTTGCGCAACAATCCCGGCGGCCTTCTGAGCCAAGCCATCCGCGTCAGCGATGCGTTCCTGGAGCAGGGCGAGATCGTCTCGACCCGCGGGCGCGAGCCGCAGGATGGCGAGCGCTACAACGCCACGCCCGGCGATATGATCGAAGGCTTGCCGATGGTCGTCTTGATCAATGGCGGGTCTGCATCGGCGTCCGAAATCGTGGCGGGCGCGCTGCAGGATCATCGCCGCGCGGTGGTCGTGGGCACGCAGAGCTTTGGCAAAGGCTCGGTTCAGTCGGTCATGCCGCTGGCCGGGGATGGCGCGATGCGGTTGACCACATCGCTTTATTACACGCCGTCCGGGCGCTCGATCCAGGCACTGGGTGTGGCCCCCGATATCATCGTGGAACAGCGGGATCCGATTGAGGTCGAAGAAGACGAAGATCGTCCCGGCCGGACCGAAGCGGGTCTGCGTGGTGCGATCGAGAACTCGTCGCTGACCGAGGATGAGCTGAACCTTCTGGAAGAAGAGCGCGAGGCCGCCGAGGCGACCGCCACGCTTCGGAACGAGGATTACCAGCTGGCCTATGCAATCGACATTCTCACGGGCTTGAACGCGTTGGGGCCGAACTGAGGTTTGGTCGAATTGACCCCTGAAGCGATTGCAAAGCTTCCGTATCGCCCTTGCGTGGGGGTCGTTCTGACCAACGCGCAGGGGCGTATTTTTGCCGGGCAACGTGCGGATATGGAAACCCCCGCGTGGCAGATGCCGCAAGGCGGTGTGGACGCGGGCGAAACGCCGTTGGACGCGGCCTATCGGGAGTTGGAGGAAGAAACCGGCGTCGGCCTTGCGCATGTGACGTTTGTGCGCGAGACGGCGGATTGGCTCCGCTATGAACTGCCGCCGGAGGTGATCGCGAACCGGTGGGGCGGGCGGTTCCGGGGACAGAAACAGATGTGGGCGCAATTTCAGTTGGATGCGCCTGATGATGTAATCAACCTGACCCACAAGGACGAAGAGTTCAGCGCTTGGCGCTGGATGACAGCTCACGAAATCCTAACGGCGATTGTTCCGTTCAAACGTGATATATATGAAGCTGTCTTCAAGGAGTTTGGCCTATGATCCGTTCGGTTGCCGTGGTGCTTGCCCTTGCTGCCGCCGGTCCGGTGAATGCGTTGTCATGCATCGCGCCCAGTGTGGCCCAGACCTATACATTCGCGGCCGAGAGCCCCGAGAATTATGTGATTGGGGTGGGATCGCTGAACCTGATCGGTCCAAGCAATCCGCCGGAGGGGGCGGTCGCGCAGGGCGGTGATATTAACCAGATGGTCGGCTATACGCAGCCTGCGCAATTCGACGGTGCGCTATTCACGGGGGCTACGTTTGACAATACGCGCGTCCTTCCGGTGACGGTCAACGTGACCTGCGTGGCGGCCTGGTGCGGCGCGGCGCAGGACGTTAATTATGGGATGTTCTTCTTCCGGCAGGTCAATGGCGGCTATGTGTTGGATGAGGAGGCCTGCCCCGGGAACGTCTTCGCGGATGCGCATCCGGGCCTGCTGCAGGAAGTGATCGCATGTCATCAAGGCACCTGTCCGGGGGCTTGGTGACCGGCGCGCGGCCTGATCAGTGAAGCTGCATCAGGCCTTCCCGAACCAGACGTTTGACCAGAACCAGCCGCCCCGCTGCGTCCAGGTCACCCGGCATATCACGCACGCGGAAATCCGGTGTGGTAAGGCAAAATTCCATCGCGGAGGTTGCGAAAGCGGGCATCGCTATTTCGGCGCCCTGACAAGTCAGGCGGACCTTGTCATCTGCTACGGGCTGGATCATGAATATCAGGTGGGATCGCACCCCAACGCGGCTGTCCATCGTAAGCGTATCAAGAGCGGCGAGCTGCGCCATCTGTCCGTCGATGTGGGGCGCGCGCGCGGTCACGAAATCTTCGCGGAACCGATGGAGTAACTTGTCGACCGGCGCATCCTCCAGCAAGCCGAGCAGATACCTCAGGGTCTCATCATGCGCGCCCAGATCTGCGCCGTGATTGGCGAAACCGGGCGGCAGGGCGCGGCGCATCTCTGGCATACGGTGCGCTTTGGCGATGACCGCCTCGATCAGGACATCCGTCCAAGTGCGCACCATCAAGCCGGTTGTAATGTGGAGCGAAGTGTCATCCGTGGCGACCGCGTCATGCGCCACGCCACGTGGGACATAGAGCGTATCGCCGGGCTCCAGCACGAAACGCTGCACCTCGTCGCCCATATCCATGTCGCGCTCGAATGCCTGATCTCGAAGCGGCAGTTCCACCGGCGTGCCGTATATACGCCATTCCTTTGACCCTGCGACCTGAAGGACGATCACATCATGGCTGTCGTAATGCGGGCGAAGGCCCATGTTGCCTGGCGGCGTCATGTAGACATTGGCCTGCACCCGTGCCGATATCACAGCTTCCACGGCACGGCAGTAGCGTGCGAGGTGCGGCAGCCGGTCCTGAAGCCCGGCAAGAATGACCGTCGCCCCATCCGCGAAAAGCTGGGTCACGCGCACCGGGTCGATCCGCCCAGTGTCGGTCGTGAAATCGGCTGAGGTGATATTGCCGTCGGACCGCGTCACGTTGATCTCGGGATGGCTCAACCCCATGGTCGAGATCACCCAATCGACTTCTGCATAGCTAAGTAAGTCGGCGAAATAGCCCGGCTGGCCCCGGCTCACGCGCATCGGCGCTTTCTCGAAATACTCGGCGAAAAAGCGCTCTGGCGTTTCTGGCGCGATGGCCCAATCGAAAGACAATGGCTCGCTCATACGGGGCGCCCGGTTTCTAGGGTGGTCGGATCTGCATCAGACAGACCACGCCCGCCACGCCGGTTCAACGCTCTCGCGGGAACAGGACGTCTGTTTGTTGACGGCACCAGGTCACTCGGCCATTGATTGTCACATTGCATGTCACGCATCCGGGAGCTTTGGCGATGTCCAGCGGGAAAAAACAGAAGACCCTGACCGATGCCGACATCTCCACGGTGCGTCCGAAAGGGCGCCGTGGATTTCTTGGGCTGATGGCGGCAGGCGGGGCTGCGGGTGCAGTTGCCATCATTCCGACCGCGGCCGCCGCGTCAGATGCCGATAACGGCGTTTGGGAGGATGCCGCATCTTGTCCGCGCGGGTCGGGCGGAACCGCCACCGGCGCGACCGATGCGGACACCGGAGCCATCACAGATGCCGCGGGCCAAGGGCGCGGCGCGCCCTATTGCTAACGCGGCTGGGGGCATGTCCTCGGCATATCATCAGAACAAAGATAGAGCGCGTTGGCGGATGTGTTGCCGTGTCTTCTACTAGGGACAGCGAGACGCAAGGGCGCGGGCGGCGCGGCGAAAAGCGGCGTCTGACCTGTGAGAGCTCTCGCGGAAGCGCAGGAAGCCGTGGATCAGGCCTTTGGCTTGTTCGTGCCAGACGTCAGTATGCGAAGCGAAGGCTTTGGCGAGGGCGTCGCCTTCATCGACCAACGGGTCAAGCTCAGCAGTCAGAATGATTGCTTGCGGCAGTCCATGAAGATCGGCGTCAGCGGTGGCCGCGTAAGGCGCTTGGGCGGTGTCGCCGAGGTACGTGTTCCAGCAACGACGCATCATGGCATGGGACAAATACGGCGCATCTGCGCGGCGGGTGTGCGACATCGCACGGCAACGAGGGTCGGTGGCTGGATAGATCAGGAACAGACCGGCGGGCATTGGCAGGTCGAAGTCGCGAAGTTGGAGCGCACATCCAAGGGCAAGGTTCGCTCCGGCGCTATCGCCGCCGAGCCAAAGCATGTCCGCCGAAAACGTGTCTTGCAGGTGCGCGATGGCGGCGCGACCTTCAAGCAATGCGGCGGGGTAGGGATGTTCGGGAGCGAGAGCGTAGTCGATGCTGACGACGTGCATCCCGGTTTCCAGCACAAGGTCAGCGCAGACAAGATCGTGGCCTTCTATGGACCCCAGCATCCACCCGCCCCCATGGAAATAGAGCAGGGTTTCCGCGCGCGTATCGGGGCGCGTGTAATGGCGCAGGCGCACGGCGCGGCCATTGCACGGGATCGTCCAATCGTTGGTTTCCACACCCTCCGGTAGCGGCCCGAGCCTGGCCTCCAAGCGGGCCGTTGCGGCGCGCAGGACCTCTATCGGGCGCTGATGATCCGGCACCGGGTCCGTACCCGCTGCCATTTCGGCCACCAGATCCCAAAGGTCAGGCGCAAGACCAGGATAAGGCGCGCGCGCCATGGGTCAGACCATCTTTATGACGTCTTTGTCGATGGCGAGAATATACCCCCGCCGCGCGATGTTCTTGACCAGAAGCTCGGACACCATCTGATTGCCAAGTGTGTCGCGCAGACGCTTGATGCGGGTAGCACCGGCGGCCTCATCCACGTCCGTTTCGGATTTACCGGACACCATCGCCTCGATCTGCGCACCGGACAGCACGTCGTCATCAAGCCGCGCTTCTGCCAGAACCGACAGCGTCTCCATAGCGGCGTCGGTCAGCTTGAATTCGAGATTGTTGATCAGGACGACACGCTCTTCGCGGGACAGGATCAGGGACGACACCTGAATGCCTTGACGCTCAATCTCGCCGATCCGGCGGTTGAGGGTGATGATCGTGATCAGGAATACCAGACAGGCCACCAAAAGCGCGGTGGCAAAGATCAGCAGCACAAAAATCACGGCGCGGTAGCTTGCCAGAACTTTGGAGAAAGTGGTGCCGGTCTGCGCCAGGACCTCCAGCACGCTGATCGCGTCGGGATCGCGGACGTCATTGACCTCGAATACGGTCACAACCGCTTCGTTGAAGGCATCCGCATCCGGCAGGTTCATGAACAAGAGAATGGCGGAGACCACGAGAACCGTGACCACCGCCAATATTCCAAGCTGCACCACACGTGTAGAGGCAACGCGCGTGTCTGCGACGGAAACCTTAGGGTCAGAAACGGAGGTAGTATTCTCCGGCATCCGCTCTCCTCGATGCGAGGCCGGACTCGTCAAAGACCGAACTCACATTCACCAACGTCCAACCTTGCGACGCAAGGCGACTGGCGACGATGGAAGCGGCGGCGCCAACCGAACATGCGTTTTCAGGCACTTCGATTACACCGTAGTGCAGACGCAAAGGGTTATCCATCCTTGCGCGATAGTCTGCGTAACACGCGGCATGGAGGGGGCCAGTCAGGACCGCAAGAGCGGCGGCGGCCAGGAGAGGTTTGAAAAATCGGGTCATTACGTGGGCTCGTTTGTTTGCTGGATGGGGGCAGCTTCACGATGGAAGATGCGGCAGATGCGCCGTGTCATTCAATGACGGCGGTCCGATTGCGGCGCTGTTATCCGATAGCAGCGGCGCGCCTGGCCCCGCAGCGCGTGGGCGAGCGCAGGTTCGGGCATGTCGATCAGGTCGCAGCCGCGCGTTTTCCGGAAGCTGAGTAGACTTGGTACCATGAAGGCATAACGGGCTTGCGATTTCCGTCGCAGAGGCATTGCAACCAAAGAACTGCGTATCTCTCGTTCACCTTGATTCCGCAAGAAAAAATCGCGTTTGGACCTTGGCTTGAGCGCGTAGATCTGCCTGTGTCATGAACCTTGGCTTTGCTATTTCATGATCACCCATTGCCCCTCAAATGCCCGCGGGCTTTGCCGTTATCCAATAGCGCGCGGTCGTAATTGCATGGCGGTCTGCGTCGCAGCGAGGGTTGTCCCACAAGCGCCGAATGAGTGCGCCAAGACCCAAGACCTCAACCCCTCCTCGAAACCGAAACAAGGGACTTCAAGACATGTTTCGCAATCTCTCCAAGACCCTGACCGCCGGCGCTCTGGCCATCACTCTGGCCGCCACCGGCATCACCGCCTCCGCGACCCCCGCCGCCGCGAACAACCATCGCAATCAAGGCGCGGAAGCGGCCGCGATCTTCGGCGGGCTGTTGCTGCTTTATGGTCTGAGCCAGGCAAACCGCAACGATGGTGCGCGTGGTAACCTGACCATCACGCAGAACCCGCGTCCGCAACATACCAACCGCCGTGTTGCCCCATCGCGCTGTTTCATCGAAGGCCGTGACGGCAATGGATACTTCCGTGGCTATCGCTATCGCTGCATGCAAAATCACGCCAGCGCGCCGCGCTTGTTGCCATCCAACTGCCTGCGCCATGTCTGGACGGAACGCGGGCAGCGGACGATCTATGGTGGCCGCTGCTTGCGCAACAACGGCTGGACCCGTGGCTGAACCCTGATCCCGAGGCGCAGTCCGACGGCAATCCGTGACCGCCGGACTATACTGCGCGGCAAAGACCGACCGAGCAGAGGGGCGGCGTGACCATGCGGTTGCGTCGCCCTTTGCTTTGACGCAGAGCATGGCCCATGAAACCCGACTTTTCCCTGGAAACCGAAATCGGCGGCAAGATTGCCGGGATCGACGAAGTGGGGCGCGGTCCTTGGGCCGGGCCGGTCACGGCGTGCGCCGTGCTCCTGAACCCGGCGAATATCCCCGATGGCCTGAACGATTCCAAGAAATTGACCGAAGCGCGGCGGAATGCGCTGGCGCTTCAGATCGAAGCGGCCGCAGATGTCGCGCTGGGATGGGCCAGCGTGGAGGAGATCGACGCGCTCAACATCCGGCAGGCGACGTTCCTGGCCATGCGACGCGCCATCAACGGATTATCGACGCCCCCAGATCACGCGTTGATCGACGGCAATGCGATCCCCTCGGACCTTCCGTGTCCTGCGACATGTGTCGTGAAGGGGGACGGACGCTCGGTTTCCATCGCTGCGGCGTCGATTGTGGCGAAAGTGCGGCGCGATACCCTGATGAAGGAGCTTGCGGTGATGCATCCCGGTTACGGTTGGGAGACGAATATGGGATACGGCACCGCGAAACACACAGCCGCTCTACACGATCTAGGGGTCACCCAACATCACCGGCGCAGCTTTGCCCCTATCCACAAGATGTTGTGCGGATAAATTCGTAAGAGGCTGATTCGAAACAAAATTGACCGATCTGAAAAAGTCGGCGATTCTGCATTCCGTGGACATACAGTGCCCATAAGAGGCGCCCACCAGAGGCAGAAAATGACAACAAAGACAAAGCCAGGGGCGACGGATGCGTTGCCGCTCAATTCCATTCTTGCGGGTGACTGCATCGAGATCATGCAGTCGTTGCCGGAGGCGTCGATCGACCTGATCTTCGCCGATCCGCCCTATAATCTTCAGCTGAAGGGCGATTTGCATCGCCCCAACAACACCAAGGTCGACGCGGTCGATGATGCGTGGGATCAGTTTGACAGCTTCAAGGCCTATGACGCCTTCACGCGGGCTTGGCTTGCGGCGGCGCGACGTCTTCTCAAGCCTGATGGGGCGATCTGGGTGATCGGCAGCTATCACAACATCTTCCGTGTGGGCTCCGAGCTTCAGACACAGGGCTTCTGGATCCTGAACGATGTCGTCTGGCGCAAATCGAACCCGATGCCGAACTTCCGTGGCAAGCGGTTCACCAATGCGCATGAAACGATGATCTGGGCCTCGAAAGAGGAAGGCGCGAAATACACGTTCAACTACGAAGCGCTCAAAGAACTTAACGAGGGCATTCAGATGCGCTCGGATTGGGTTCTGCCGATCTGCAATGGTGGCGAGCGGCTCAAAGATGAAAACGGTGACAAGGCGCATCCGACGCAGAAGCCTGAGGCGCTGCTGCACCGTGTTTTGATCGGGGCGACGAAGCCCGGCGATGTGATCCTAGACCCATTCTTCGGCACTGGCACGACCGGCGCGGTAGCGAAGATGCTTGGGCGCGATTTCATCGGTATCGAACGCGAAGAGGCATATCGCAAGGTTGCCGAAAAGCGCCTTTCGAAAGTGCGCAAATTCGACAAATCCGCCCTTGAGGTGACTCAGAGCAAACGCGCCGAGCCACGCGTGCCGTTCGGCCAGCTGGTTGAACGCGGCATGCTGCGCCCGGGTGAAATGCTGCGCAATGCGCGGGGCCAACAGGCTAAAGTGCGCGCGGATGGGACGTTGATCGCCGATGATGTGAAGGGTTCGATCCACAAGGTTGGAGCCGAGCTGGAGGGTGCGCCGTCGTGCAATGGCTGGACCTACTGGCACTTCAAGCGTGATGGGAAAACCGTCTCAATCGACGTTCTTCGCCAACAGATCCGGGCCGAAATGGCCCAGTAAGGCATTCGGGGGGCCGCAAAGGCACCCTGTCCCGAACCTTGCCGCCCGCGCAACCGTCAGGTGAAGCGCGGGCCAACTTACCCCGCCGGCCCAGTCCGGCGGGTCTTTTCGGTTTAACGCTCCCGGTTGGAACATTGTGGCCACCGCCTATCTTTAGGTTGCAGGAGGTAACGCCATGAAACTCGCAATTCTCGGAGCAAGCCGCGGCATCGGTCGCAAAGCGGTTGACGAAGCGCTGCAGCGCGGACACAGCGTGCGGGCCTTGTCGCGCAGTGGATTAGACCTTGAAGCGGACGGGTTCGAATCTCTAGAGGGCGACGCCACAAACGCGGTCGATGTCTTCAATGCCATCGACGGTGTCGATGCAGTCATCCTGACACTCGGGGTGCCGCGTGATGCGCGGGTCCTGAAAAAAACCACTTTGTTTTCGGACGCGACGCGGGTCCTGATCGCGGAAATGGAAAAGGCAGGTGTGAAACGGGTGCTGACCGTGACGGGCTTTGGCGCTGGGGATTCGGCGGAAAAGCTGTCCACACCGGAGCGCTTGACGCAGAAAGCGTTCCTGGGGCGTGCATATGCTGACAAGGATCTGCAAGAACAAATGCTGCGCGAGAGTGACCTCGACTGGACCATCGCGCGTCCTGGTATCCTTTCGGACAATCGAAAGAGCGGCGCTTACAAGGTGCTGACGGAGAAGTCGGAATGGCGCAATGGTTTGATCTCCCGGGCGGACGTCGCCGATTTCCTTGTCACGGCCGCAGAGGGTCCGGAGATGATCGGAAAGACCCCGGCGTTGCAACGCTAAGTCGGTGCTCCCGGCGTCACGCAAAGGCGGCGTTCAGCGCGGAAGCGGATGCAGGCCTTTGTTGTACGCCTTCCAATCGGTGATCTCTGGATAATACATTGCACGCCAACGCTTCACGCGCGCATTCATCATCCGGGTCCACAAGGGCGGCACCATCGCAACGGCAGTCATCACCGGATAGCCGTAGGGAAGCTGCGGGGCGACGTCTTCGGTGTAGGTTTGCAGCAGGGGAAAGCGGCGGTCAGGCTTGTAATGGTGGTCGGAATGGCGCTGCAGGTTGATCAGAAGCCAATTCGATGCCTTTTGCGCCGCGTTCCAGGAATGACGCGGCTGAACATGTTCGTATTTACCGCCGCCAAGGTGCTTTCGGGTCAGGCCGTAGTGCTCCACGTAGTTGGTAAGCTCCAACTGCCAGATGGCGACCAAAGCCTGGTTCACGAACATCAGAAGGCCGACCCAGCCACCGATCAATAGCGCCAGCGCGAGGAATCCGGCTTGGAGCGCAAGGTAACGCCAGAACGGGTTCGAGCCGTCCCAAACGGGGAGGCCTTTGCGTGCGAGCATCGCAGCTTCCGCGGCCCAGGCGGAGCGGAGGCTGTCTCGCAGGACGCGCGGGAAAAACCGGTGGAACCCTTCGTTGTAGCGCGCTGTGACCGGGTCGCGACGGGTGCCGATATAGCGGTGGTGAACCAGCAGATGCTCCGACCGGAAATGTCCGTAGAGGACGGAGCCGAGCAATATATCGGCGAACCAGCGTTCGTACTTTGGCTTTTGGTGCATCAATTCATGCGCATAGGTGATGCCGATGGTGCCGCTGATCACGCCGAGACCGAAGGACAGGCCCCAAAGCTCCAGCCCGTTCAGGTGGTCAGCGCGCACGGCATAGGCGATAATCCCAAAGATCGTGGCGATCTGAAGCGCGGGCCAGATCAGGGTGATGAGCTTGTACCAGAACAGTTGATCCTCAGATGTGTTGGGGTCGGCGTTGTCGACGTCGAGCCCGGCGAAGTGATCGAGGACCGAAAACATCCACCAGGTGCTGAGCGGCATCAGGATCAGCCACCAGCCCCCCTGCAGCGCCAAGAAGATGATAAGGGGGATCAACAACAGGCTCATCCAGAACGGAAAGGCGCGGTGTAGTTTTGAAAGGGCGGTCGGTGTGGTCATCAGGTTGTCCTTGCGGGTCCGTTGCAAATTCAACCTTTCGCGGACGCTCCGTCAATGTTGACGCTACGACCGAGGTCGAAGGCCTTGCGAAAAACCGTTGGCAGGGTGCTTGGCGCAAACTTGTCCATTGGAGCGAACGTGCCGCGCTCGGGTGCCGCATCTTGGGGCAGGTCAGCAAGACGCAGCGCGAGCCTGAGGTGGAAGTGGGTGAAGGTGTGCCGCACCTCCAGGTTGGGGTCGTGCCAATCTGCATCGATTGGCGGCGCAGGGGTGGGCGCGTCGGACCAGTCGGACGTCGGCAGGGCCAACATCCCACCCAGAAGCCCCTTGCCGGGCCGGGTTTCCAGCAGCAGCGCGCCGTCCGCGCGGCGGGCGAGGTAGACGTAACCGAAACGTGTTGGCTTGGGTTTCTTGGGCATTTTCCGGGGCAGATCTGCGGCGATCCCGGCCTTGCGGGCCGTGCAGGCCCCCATCAGGGGGCAAATGCCGCAGGCCGGGGATTTCGGCGTGCAGATTGTGGCGCCAAGATCCATCAATGCCTGCGCATGATCGCCGGGGCGGTGCGTCGGGGTCAGGCGCGTGGCGTGGACTTTGAGCACCGGCTTTGACTTTGGCAAGGGCGTTTCCACGCAGAACAGCCGTGACATCACCCGCTCGATATTGCCATCCATGACCGGCGCAGGGCGATTGAAGGCGATAGAAGCGATGGCCGCTGCGGTATAGGGGCCGATGCCGGGCAGGGTCAGAAGCGCTTCTTCGGTGTCCGGGAATGCGCCGCCGTGGTCCGACACCACCGCGCGGGCGCATTTAAGCAGGTTGCGGGCACGGGCATAATACCCAAGCCCTGCCCATTCCCCCATCACCGCCGCATCTTCGGCGCTTGCGAGGTCCGCGACCGTGGGCCAAAGCGATGTGAAGCGTTCGAAATACGTCTTGACCGCCGCCACGGTGGTCTGTTGCAGCATGATCTCCGACATCCAGATCCGATAGGGGTCCGGCGTTGCATCCGATCCCGGCGGCACTCGCCACGGCAGGACACGGGCGTTCTGGTCATACCAGGCCAAAAGTTCGGTCCCGGTGGTGTTCTCACGCATGCGTTATCAAACCCGTGCCGCTTGGTGTTGGTTAGCATCTCATGAACGGATAGAGTGCGTATAACGAAAGGATCAACCTGCGATGGCGCATAGCCCGACCCAAAGCCCAGGAAAACCGCGCCGACGGATGCGCGGCTTTGAGCGTGCGGTGACATTGGTCGGTTCGGAACTGCGCAGCCCGGCGGAAAAGCGCGGCTTTGCAGAAACCAAGCTGCTCACCCATTGGGCCGAGATTGTGGGCCCAGACATCGCCGATGTGGCGCTGCCGGTGAAGATCAAGTTCGGCCGTGGGTTCGGTGGCACGTTGCAGGTCCTGACGACCGGGGCCCACGCGCCGATGCTGGCGATGCAAAAGCAGGTCATCGTGACGCGCGTGAACGCCTGCTACGGCTATTCCGCGATCAAGGATGTGCAGATCACGCAGACGGCACCCACGGGATTTGCCGAGGGCAAGGTTGCGTTCGAGGCGCAAAGGCCAACAAAACGCGCCGCCCCGGATCCCGCCCGCTTGTCGAAGGCAACCGAAGCGCTCGACACCATTGATGACCCCGGCCTGCGGGATGCCTTGCGCAAGCTGGCCGGGAACATAGTTAGCAATCAAACAACTTCGAACTCCTGAGGAGAATATGATGCAACGCAGAGCCATGTTGTTGGGCGGCGCTACCGGCCTGTTGGGCGCAGGTGGCTACTTGTACTGGCAAGGGCGCGGGACCACGGCCATGGAAACCGCGACGGATCTTCTTCCGTTCCAGCCCGCCAACGCGCAAGAGGCGTCCGGCGACCTGCCGGAGGTGGTCGAGATGTCGAAGGGCAATCCCGATGCGGCGGTCACGTTGATCGAATATGCCAGCTTCACCTGCCCACATTGCCGGACGTTCCACGAAAACGTCTACCCACAGCTTGAAGCCGATTACATCGAGCCTGGCCTGATCAACTTCATCTACCGCGAGGTGTATTTCGACAGGTACGGCCTATGGGCCGGCATGGTCGCGCGTTGTGGGGGGCCGCTGCGGTACTTCGGGATCGTGGATCTGATCTACGCGAACCAATCGGAATGGACGCAAGGCGCGCCTGCCGAGGTGGCCGAAAACCTTCGCCGGATCGGGCGCACGGCAGGGTTTTCCAACGAAGAGCTTGATGCCTGCATGACGGATGCCGCCATGGCGGAGGCGATGATTGCGACCTACGAGGCCAATACGGAAGTCCACGCAATACCCGGCACCCCGGCCTTTGTGTTGAACGACGAATTGCACGGCAACATGAACTACGATGATCTGCGCGGGCTGATCGACGCGGAACTTGAAGCCGCCGGCTGACGGTCAGCCGTTCATCGAAAAAACACGATCAAGGGCCGCATCCAGCGGTCCTTTTTCGTTGAGTTGCAACCGCACGGGCACGGTCATGACCCGCGCACGATGCTCCGGTTTCAGGCGCACGGCGTCTTTTTCGGTCGTGACCACTTGCGCGCCACGCATGTCGGCGTCGCGGATAAGACGTGTCATCAATGCGCCACTGAGCGGCTGATGGTCGGCCAAAGCGTGCGTGGCCAGCAAGTCGGCCCCCAGATCCCGGAGGGTGGCGAAAAACTTCTCCGGATGGCCGATGCCGGCGAAGGCGAGAACGGGCATGCCAGCAAGCGGAAGGCCCGTGGGCAGTGGCGTCAGCTCGCCCCGCAAACGTGGGGCGTTGACTTGAGTGCTCCAACGGCTGTCAAAGCGGGACTGCGCCGCTGCATTTCCGATCGACAGCAAAAGATCCGCCCGGCCCATGCCAACGGAAACCGGCTCGCGCAACGGGCCTGCGGGGATGACCTTGCCGTTGCCGAACCCGCGCCACGCGTCGACCACCACAATCGACAGATCGTGATGCAGCGCGGGGTTCTGGAAACCGTCATCGAGGATGATCGCCTCGGCCCCCGCGCCCACCGCCGCGCGCGCGCCTTCGGCCCGATCTTCGGCGACCCATGTCGGCAGGAAAGCGGCCAGAAGCAGCGGCTCGTCTCCGACATCCGCGGCGCTGTGCCCCTGTTCGTCCACCCGCGTGGGTTCGGTGATCCGCCCGCCATAGCCGCGGCTGACGACATGGGCCGTGATGCCCCGGTTCCGAAAGATTTCAGCCAGCGCGATCACGGTTGGTGTCTTTCCGGTTCCGCCAGCGTTGATGTTGCCAACGCAGATGATCGGTACGCCGACCTTTTCGCGTGGCCCGCCAGCGAGGCGCCGGGCGGTGCCTGTGGCATAAAGCGTGCCGAGCGGGGACAATAATGTTGCCGCCAATCCCGGTGGTCGATGCCAGAAGCCTGGCGCGCGCATCAGGAGACCTCGGCGCGCAGGGCGCGGATTTCGGCCTCGTCCAGGGTATCCATGATGAGCGACAGTGCCCGGTCCGTCACATCCGCCCCTTCCGAGATCACACCCCAGGCCGCTGCGGCCATGCCAGCGGCGGTCTCAGGGCTGAGCAGATCAACGACATGGCCCGATAGTTTTTCCGGAGAAGCGGCAAGGCGCGCGGCCTCGGCCTGGGTCAAGCGCTGATAGATATCGACGAAATTCGTCACATAGGGGCCGTGCAGAATGGCAGACCCAAGGGCCGCAGGTTCAAACGGATTATGCCCGCCGATGGCGACAAGCGATCCGCCAACGAAACTGATTGGGGCAAGGCGGTACCAAAGACCCATTTCGCCCATCGTATCGGCAAGATAGATCTGCGCGTCGTCTTTGAGACCTTCGCGCGCCGATCTGCGCGTAAAACGCCAGCCGTCTTCCTGCAGGAGGGTCGCGATCTCGTCACCACGCTCGGGATGGCGCGGCACAAGGATGAGCAACAAACGCGGCGAGGCGCGCATGGCAAGGCGATGCGCCTGAAGCACCAGCTTTTCTTCGCCCTCATGGGTCGATGCGGCCAGCCAGACCGGGCGACCGGCCAGAGATTTCGCGTATTCGGCGCGCTCGTCTTCGTCACATGGCAGGGCCGCGGCGCCCTCTTTCAACGTGCCGAGCACCTGCATCCGGTCGGCGGGCATACCGAGTTGGCGCAGGTAGCTTTGGGTCAACTCATCTTGCACCAAGGCCATGTCGAAGCGTTCAAGCAGGTTGCGCACCACGCCTCTGGCAAAGCGCCATCTGTCATGGCTGGCCTTCGACATTCTTGCATTAAGCAGCAGCATGGGAATATCGCGCGCGCTGGTTTCCACCACGAGGGTTGGCCAAAGTTCGCTCTCGGTCCAGATCGCCATATCCGGGCGCCAATGGTCGAGGAAAGCGGTGACGAAGGTCTTGGCATCCAGCGGTGCGAAGTGGTGGATGGCGCGTCCCGGCAAGCGGTCGGTCATGATTTCGGCCGATGTCACGGTGCCGGTGGTCACTAGAACATGGGCATCGTCACGCTCTTCCAGTACCCGGCGGACCAGCTCAAGGATGGCGACGGATTCCCCGACCGAAGCCGCATGGAACCAGATCAGCGGGCCTTCGGGGCGCGGGCGGCTTGCGATTCCGCGCCGCTCGTTCAGGCGGGCGGGATCTTCCTTGCCCGCTGCAACACGCTCGCTCAGCTTGCGCTCCGCGAAGGCGCGGGCACCACGTGCGGACCAGGCGAGGTAGAGGCTGAGGAAGATGGACCGCGCCATACCGGGCTCTAGTGTCCCAGTTCCTCGGTCGAAGAGGCTTCGGCCTCCTCATCACGGAGGCGATGAATATGGGCGATGAAATACCGCATATGCGCGTTGTCGACCGTACGCTGCGCTTCGGATTTCCAGGCGTTGTAGGCGCTGTCGTAATCGCTGAACATGCCGACGATATGGATGTCGTCGACGTTTTCGAACTCGGTGCGCTGAGGGTCGACAAGTTCGCCGCCGAATACGAGGTGCAGGCGTTGGGGCATCGGAGGTCTCCGGTCGCTGAAGGATGTGCCTGCACCCATAAGCGGCACAGCCTTGGGCTTCAAGCAAGCCTCCCACGTCGAGTGCCAAACCGGCGGGTGAGGGTCAGGTTTTCCTGCCTCGCGCGGATCGATGATCCAGGGCATACCGTCCTCATCGAAAGACACAACGACTTTGAACAACAGACACTTTTTGAACCAAAACTGGCATCGGTCGATTTTTCACGACCAGCCAACAGCGGAGCGGCCTTTGTCCCTCTTCCCCTTGTCCCTCAAAAGGGCCGCTCCGCTTAACACCCCCTGCGTTCTAAGCCCTTGATCGCCGTGCGTCTCCGGTGCACCGCGATCTTTGCAGTTTCGGGGTAAGGACACCCTTACTCGCGCGGTTGCTCGGGAAGGCGTAGCTTTCACGGGCAAGTACGGCTGACGAGCGGAAGATTTCGCCTGTATCCCATTTCCGAGTAAAAGACATAGCTGCCATGACCCTTCGCGTATCCCTTGTTTTTCTGGCATCCCTTCTGCTCATCTCCGTGCTTGCAACGCTCTCCAGCTCTGCCGATGCCTACGCCGTCTCACAAGACGCCGAAGATGCGCTGTCGTCCGTCCGGATGATGTCCACCGGGCCGCTCAACGTGATCGTCTTCGAGCTTTCGGGCCGCTAGGCGCGCTGTGCCACCAATGCGCGGTGCACGTCCGGGGCCCCGGCCAGCACCCCGTCCACCTGCGCGCTTTGGCCGTTGAACCGAAGGGGTGCCCCCCGACTATCGGTTGCCAGCCCCCCGGCCTCTTCAATGATCAGCGCGCCTGCGGCAATGTCCCATTCCCAGGTTGGGCGAAACGTCATCATTCCATCAAAGCGACCTTCCCCGACCAGCGACATGCGATAGGCCAGCGATGGGCGGTAGGCGCGTCCGATATCCGGTACGCCGCGCGGCCAATGCTCCGGTGTGAGGTTGGCCTTGGTGGTCAGGAACGTGGCCTGTTCGGGCGTGCTGGCTTCTGTGACACGCGTGGATTGGCCGTTCAGCGTTGCACCATGGCCCCGCGTGGCGGCGTAGAGCTTGCCGCGCATCGGGAGGAATACCACCCCTGCCGTCACCTGCCCCCGATGCACGACAGATAACGAATGCGCAAAGCTGCGTTGCCCGTCGATAAAAGCGCGTGTGCCATCGATCGGGTCGCAGATGAACACCGTTTCGGCCGATAGGCGTCTGGGGTCATCTTCGGTTTCCTCCGACAACCAGCCGTAATCGGGCCGCGCGCCAAGCAGGGTCTCGCGCAGCATGGTGTCGATGGCGATATCGGCCTCAGTCACGGGCCCTTCGGCGCCCTTGTCCCAGATCTGTGGGTTGCGTTGGAAGTATTGGCCAGCAATGTCACCGGCCCGTTCCGCTGCGTTGATCAATAGAGACAGGTCGTCTTCAGGCCCCGGCAATCGTCAGTCCTTCGACAAGCAACGAGGGGACAACACGGCTGAGATGCACGCGCGCGTCGTTGGCCGGAACGATGGACCGCAGCATGTCCTTGAGGTTGCCCGCCACCGTGCATTCGTTGACAGGATAGGCAATTTCGCCGTTCTCGACCCAGAAGCCCGAGGCGCCGCGCGAATAATCCCCCGTCGTTGCGTTGATCGAGGAGCCGATCATCGACGTGATCAAAAGGCCCGTGCCCATCTCCGCCAAAAGCGCGCCGCGCGTCAGATCGCCCGCGGTCAGGCGGACGTTGCCGATGCTGGGGGATGGCGGATTGCTGGTGCCGCGGCCCGCGTTGCCGGTGGACGGCATCCCCAATTTGCGCCCGGTGGCAAGGTCGAGGGTCCATCCGGTCAACACGCCGTTTTCCACGATGGCGCGGTTGCGGGTCGGCAGTCCCTCCGCATCAAACGGGCGGCTGCCTGAGGTCCGGGGGCGGTGCGGCTCTTCGGTCAGCGACAGATCTGCAGGCAGCACTTGCTCGCCCAACAGGTCCCGCGCCCAGGACGATCCGCGCGCGATGGAGGTGCCGTTGGTCGCCGACAACAAATGCCCGATCAGCGCCGAAGAGACGCGTTCATCGTAAACCACCGGGAACGCCCCGGTCGGCGGTTTGCGCGCACCGGCGCGTTCGACGGTGCGCTCGGCGGCGGTGTGTCCGACCACTGCCGCGGGCATCAGATCGTCCAGGTGATTGCGCCCGTCGCCAAAGTGATCGCGCTCCATCCCGGTGCCTTCGCCGGTGATCGCCACGCAGAACGTGCCGTGATCGGTGCGGGAATAGCCACCGGCGAAGCCGTTCGATGCGGCCAGATGGATGCGATGACGGCTATAGGCAGCCCCGGCGCTGGACACCTGACTAATCCCGTCAACAGCCAGGGCTGCGGCTTCTGCCTCAAGGGCGCGCGATTCCAGAGCCGCGGGATCGGGGTCCTCACCAAGGTCGACCAAATCAAGCGCATCGCCATCGCGCATCTCGGAAAGCGCGTCGGGTTCGGCCAGCCCGATATGCGGATCCTCCGGCGCAAGCCGCGCCATGGCGACGGCGCGTTCGGCCATCTCGGTCAGCGTGCTGGATTCGATATCCGACGCAGAGACGCAGGCCTGCCGGTGGCCCACCATGACACGCAAGCCAATCTCTACCCCTTCGGATCGCTCGGCCAACTCAAGCGCGCCGTTGAGAACCTCGATATGGATCGACGTGCCATCGATGGCGATCGCATCCGCTGCATCGGCTCCCGCTTTTTGTGCGGCGGACAGCAACGCTTCGGTCAGCGGTGCGATTTCGGAATGGCTCATGGATGGTCCCCGGCGCTGGTGATGCCTTCGACCTAGGGCGCGGCCCGGCGGCATGCAAGTGGAACGGCCCGATCCGTAAGGAACCGGGCCGCGCGCAGGCGCTCTGGGGTTGCTGTCATTGCAGCGGGATGCCGTTGGCTGTGATCGAGCCGTCTTCACCGAATTCTATGCTTGTCTCCAGCGTGTCGGGAGCCGCACCGGGCCGGGCAAAAGCATTGGCCATGCCACGAACGAAGGCACCCTGTTCGGCCGGCACCATGCCGCCCGCGATCAGCGCATCGAGCAATGCATTCCCGCCGGACAATTGCAGATCAGCAGCACCCGCCGGCATCGGGATCAATTGGCCAGGCGCAAAACTGACATCTGCGGTACCGCTCAACTCTGCTCCACCGACGTCAAGTCGCAACTCGTTGACGCTGAGCCCGCGCAGCTCACCAGGCGGGCCGGTCATGGTTTCTGGATCGATGCTGATTAGGTCCACGAACAATTGCACCTGCCCCGTCGCATCCAGGATCAGGCTTGCAGGATCACGCGGGATGGCGTTGGTTGGGTCAATCATCGCCCAAAGGCTGTCGCCCAGGGCTATGTCCTCATATGCGATCCGCGCCATGACATCTTGCGGCGCGTCCCCCGCGGACAAGGGGACCGCAATTGTGGCTTCGGAGGAGGCAACCGAGAGATCAATCGGCACCGGAAGATCCATTGCAGAAATCCGCGTTTGCATTCCCTGCCCGGCGATCTCGTAAGAGATTTCGGTTTCGCTCATCCCAAAGCCGAGACGCCCGCCCGCGTTGGTGTAGGTGATGGCGAATTGCTCGTCGACGTCGACGAATTCAAACTCCAGTGCGAAGGAATCGTAGGACGTGGTTCCGTTCAAATCCAATCCGTCCGGCAGTGCGCCGTCGGCCTCGCTCAGAGCAGCAAGCGACAGGAACGTGCCAGCGCTCGTTCCCTGCGCCGCGCCCATCACCATCCCCATCTTCAGGCGCCCGGTCTCACCCGGTGGCGGCAAGACCTCAAGCGCCATCTGCATCCTGCCAATTCTGCCCGTGCTATCAAAACGCATGGTTTCGGGGGTGTCGCCGGTCACCGAATAGGTGCTCGCCATATCGGAGATAACCATGTCCAGATCGATGGTCGGTGGCTCACCCCCGCCGCCCCAGATCGCGCCGTCGGTCAGCGTCAGACGGTCGGCTGCATAGGTATAGGTGCGATTGCCGGGCTCGCCCGACACCTGCAGGTCCAGCCCCTCGTGGCGCAGTTGCAGTTCGATGTTGGCCGGCGGGTCGCCGGCGTCGACCTCGAAGGTAAAGGTCGTGGAGTAAAGCTCCGAATAGGTGACCGACACCGTGCCATCGGAATTCTCCGTCATCTCGATCTCGTCAATGGCCCCTCGGGTCGAAAATCCGTCCTCCTCGGCTGTTGTTGTAAAGTTCGACAGCGTCAGCCCGGTTTCGGTTTCCGTGACCGTGGCGCTCACGGACTGACCGGTCAATTCCGCTTGTGCCTGCCATTCGGCCCAGAGGTCGGCGGCGAGGGTCTCGGCAAATGCCGGGGTGGCCGCCAAAAGGGCGAGCGTCGAAAGAGAGAATGAAAAACGGGTCATCACGGCATCGGCTCCATCAGCGGTACAGCACTGCCCATAGCGTCGGCCTCCGCGTCTGTTGGGTCAAGTCAGGATCGTGAAAAGTCTGCTTCCGGGCGCGCGAGCGGTCGAAGGGTCTGGTCCCCACGCCGCTGGGACGGTAGGTCTGGCGTGACAGAAATGACTGACGCAGAAGGGGATAGCGATGTCTCATGTCGTATCGGGAAAGGTTGTCGCGATCACGGGGGCGAGCCGCGGGATCGGCGCCGCTGCAGCCCGCGAATTTGCGGATCTGGGCGCCAAGGTCATTTTAATGGCACGTGGGCGGGATGCGATTGTCGAATTGGCCGGCGAAATCGGCGACGCGGCCTTGGCCGTGCCCTGCGATGTGACGCGTTATTGGGAGGTCGAGGCCGCCTTTAACGCGGCGGTCGAAACCTTTGGTGCACTTGATGTGGTCATCAACAATGCGGGCGTCATTGAACCAGTCGCGCGGATTGATGCGTCTGATCCAGAGGCCTGGGCACAGGTGATCGACATCAACCTGAAAGGCACCTTCAACGGGGCCCGCGCGGCCTTGCCGTTGATGGCAGGGCGGGGCGGGACGATCATCGGGATCTCGTCCGGGGCGGCCACCAATGCGCTTGAAGGTTGGTCGCATTATTGCTCGTCGAAGGCGGCGGCGCTCATGCTGACGCGCTGCTTGCACAAGGAAGTTGGCGATCAAGGCATCCGCGCGCTCGGCCTCAGCCCCGGGACCGTGGCCACGCAAATGCAGCGCGACATCAAGGCGTCCGGCATCAACCCCGTCAGCCAGCTGGAGTGGGAAGATCACGTGCCCCCGGAGTGGCCGGCCAAGGCCCTTGCGTGGATGTGCACGGCGGAGGCGGATGCATTCCTCGGCACCGATATCTCTCTGCGGGATGAAGGCATTCGGTCAAAGGTGGGCCTGATTTGATCGAGGTCAACGATCAGGACGGCCTGCTGATTGTGACGTTGAACCGCCCGGATAAGGCGAATTCGTTGACCGAGGCCATGCTGTCGGACCTGGCGGAGGTGGTGGAAGGCGCGGATCCCAAGGCCCTGATTCTGATCGGCGCCGGGGAGAAGGTCTTTTCTGCCGGGGCCGACCTTGAGGAAGCCCGTGCGGGCCTTGCGACATCACCGCTGTGGGAGCGCGTCTCGGGCGGGCTGGCGGCTATGCAATGCCCGACGATCGCGGCCCTCAACGGCACGTTGGCAGGTGGGGCGTTTGGTATGGCGCTGGCTTGTGATGTGCGGGTGGGGGTTTTGGGGGCTTCGTTTTTTTATCCGGTGGCGCGGTTGGGGTTCTTGCCGCAGCCGTCTGATCCGGGAAGACTTGCGGCTCTGGTGGGGCCAGCGCGGGCGAAAATGTTGTTGATGTCGGGGGCGAAGTGGACGGCGGAAGAGGCGCTGAATTTTGGCCTTATCGAACGGCTCGTGACGCGGGAAAACCTGATGTCCTCGGCGCGGGGCTTGTGTGAACCGGCGTTGCAGGGGGATGCGGCGAACGTCCGGGCGATCAAGGCCATGGTCCGCTGATCCCGGGCGCTCCTCCTACCTGCGGCTGTCCGCGCAGCCTAGCGGTTTTTCCACGCGCGGCGTCCGCCGGCGGTTTTGGAATGGAAATCCGGGGGGCGCTTGCGGACCCATTCGAAGAACTTCTCCAACCGAGGATGGCCACGCAAAGCCTCGGGTGTGTTGTAGACGCGGGCCAATTCGGCCTCGGACAGGGTGGCATGAATTTCGTTATGGCAGATCTGATGCAAGAGCACCGTCGGCCCGCCTTTGCCGCCGCGCAGTTTCGGCACAAGGTGGTGCAGGCTTTGCGGCGCGCCCGGCGGGATCGGGCGGTCGCAAAGCGGGCAGATCGGGACGGGTTCCATGGATGACAACAATGGGGTGAGCGCGCGCCAAGACAAGGTCGATGCACTGGTTGTGGGCGCAGGGCCCGCGGGGCTGATGGCGGCGGAAACGCTTGCGGACGCTGGGCGTAAGGTTCTGATTGTAGAGGGCAAACCTTCGGCGGGGCGGAAGTTCCTTATGGCGGGGAAGTCGGGTCTGAACCTGACGAAGGATGAGGAATTGGGCCGGTTTTTCGCCGCCTATGGTGCGGCGGCGGATTGGCTTTATCCGATGATCGCCAAGCTTGATCCGGTGGAGATCATGGCCTTTGCCGAGGACCTTGGACAGCCGGTTTTCACAGGGTCCACGGGGCGCGTTTTCCCCAAGGCGATGAAGGCCTCGCCGCTGCTGCGGGCGTGGTTGCAGCGGATTGACGCGGAGTTGCGGTTGCGCTGGCGGTGGACCGGGTTTGATGGCGATGGGCTGGCATTTGAGACGCCGGATGGCGCGCGGGTTCTGCACCCGGCGGTGACGGTTTTGGCACTGGGCGGCGCGTCCTGGGCGCGGTTGGGAAGCGACGGGGCCTGGGCCGATTGGTTGGCGGAGAAGGGCGCCGAGATGGCTCCATTCAAGCCCGCGAATATGGGATTTGAGGTGGATTGGTCCGCGCATATGACGCCGCATTTCGGCGCGCCGTTGAAGAATATCGCCCTGATTGCAAATGGAAAACCGGTGAAGGGCGAGGCGATTTTGTCCGCGCGCGGATTGGAAGGCGGCGGGATTTACACCGTCTCGGCGGCGGTGCGCGACGGCGCGAGGTTGTCGATTGATCTTTTGCCGGGGCGTGATGCGGCGGAGCTGACCCGGCGACTGAAGGGGCGACCAAAAAAGCAAACACTTACAAAGGCTTTGACCAAACTGGGGCTGGATGAGGCGAAGCGCGCGTTGTTGCAGGAATTCGGGCGACCCCTGCCGGAGGATGCCGAGGCGCTGGCTGATCTTATCAAGGCGCTGCCGGTCAAACACCGCGGCCCGCGCCCGATGGACGAGGCGATTTCGACGGCGGGCGGAGTTATGCAGGAGGCGGTCACATCTGGCCTTATGCTTCGGGCCATGCCCGGTATACATGTGGCAGGTGAAATGCTGGATTGGGAGGCGCCGACGGGCGGCTACCTGATTTCCGCGTGCCTTGCGACGGGGCGTTGGGCGGGGGAACACGCGGCGCGTTGGAGGCCGTGAAACAGTCCAAATTCGGGGTGAATTTTTCTGTAGTTTTTCTGTAGTTTTTTTGTAGTTCTTCCAAAATCACACGAAGCCTGACGTGGCCGCTTTCAGGCGCCCTGCTTCAGGGCGCGTTCAAAGGCAGGCCGGGCGCGCATCATATCGTTATGGGCGATCAGGCGCGGGTTCGTGACGTCGAATTTCGCGTTGGCCGCCCACCCCATGCAATGGCTGAGCAGGATATCGGCGATGGTGATGTGATCGCCCGCGACGAAGGGGCCATCGGGGTTCATGCGGGCCGCGACGGCATCTTGATTGCGGGCGAATTCCCATTTCAGAGAGTCCTTCAACGCGGCCACGCGATGTTCTTCGGGGAGGATGAAGCTGTGTCGGGCGGCGGCCCAGAGGATGCCGTCGATCTCATCGTTGACCTGATGGGTGAAGGCGTCTTGCGTGGCGCGCGCAAGGGTGCCCGCGGGGGCGGTCAGTTGCCCATGTTTGTCAGCGAGAAAGGTCATGATTGCGACGCTGTCGGGGATCATCTGCCCGTCGGCGACCATGAAGGGGACCTTGCCGGTCGGGTTCACGGCCTTTGCCTCGGGTGAGCGCGGGGCGGCTTCGATAAAATCGTAGTCCACGCCCAGTTCTTCGAGCGTCCAGAGCACCCGCATCGCGCGGCTGCGCACGCTTCCGTAAACCTGATAGGTCATCTGCGTCCCCTTCCCGGCAACATCGCCAGCCGGATCAATGTGCGTTCCATCACCGCCATTTGCGGTGCTGCGCTGTTTGAGCGCAAGCTGAGGTCGGTTTCCACCAACATCGACAGGGCGGATTCCAGCGCGTCGCGGCCCCAGCGGCCGGCTTGGCGAACCATGCGATCGCGGCGCGGGCCAAAGACGGGCGGGCGCATCGCTTGCAGGCCCGCCGCCGGGCCGTTCGGATGGCTGGCGGCCATGTGCAGCGCGCGGAAATGGCGCAAAGCGGCGATGCAAAGCGAGACCGGGGTGGTGCCCTGTTGTTTCAGCCGGTTGAGGATCGGGCCGATGGACCCGGTCTCGGCCTCGGCGGTGGCGTGGAGGATGTCGTCGAGTTCCGCTTCGCGGGTCAGGGGGGCGACGGCGTCGATATCGGCGGACGAGACAGGCGTGGCGTCGCCGCGTTTGTAGAGGCCGAGTTTGTCGATCATCTGCCGGAAATCGCCGGGCGGGACGGCGCGCGCGAGGCCTTCGAGATCGGTCATGGCCTCGCGGTCGGGGGCGGAGAGGCCCGCGTCGCGCAGCCAATCCTCGATCTGGGCGCGGTCGGGGGGATCGTCGTAGATCGCGGCGGCATAGGCGGTTTTCGAGCCCTCGAACACCTTGCGCAGCGCGGATTTCGGGGTCAGGCGCCCGGCGGTGGCGACGATTTGCGCGTCGCCATCGGCCCATTCGCCGAGCGCCGTGGCGAAGACTTTCGAGAGGCCATCGGTGGCGCCGTCGACCAGCACCGCGCGCGGTCCGGGGAAGAAGCCAACGGCCTTCACGGCATCGAGAAGGGCGGCCCCATCGGAGCGCAGATCGGCCCCGGAAAGGCGGGTCAGGCGCATCTCTTCCTCGGCGTTGGGGCCGAGCAGGGCGGCCATCAGGTCTTGCCGTTTGAGGGCGACGCGCATGGCGTCATCGCCGAAGATCAGGCAGCCGGCGGCGGATTGATCGGGACGTTTGAAATAGGTGTTCGCGTCGCGCGTGCTGAGCTTCATGGCCAGGTGGCGGCGCCTGCGAAGAGGCGGGTGACAAGTTGATCGGCGAGTGCCACGGCAAGGCGGTTCTCGGCATCGCGTCGCGCGGCGGCGGTGGCGACGGGCGACGCGGTGGTGGCATAGGCGGTGAAGGTCGAGACCTCGCCCTGATCGACGATCTGGCCGGTGGACGCGAGGCGGACCGTGTAGGCGAGCGATCCGAGCACGTTGGTCCGTTCGATCGTGTTGGTTTCGTCGATGGCGATGTCGCGTTGCCCGGTGTTGATGACGTAGTCGAGGTCATAGGTCGCGCCGAAACCGATGCGGTCCTCGAGGCGCGAGAGCACTTCGAATTCCAGCCGCGTGTCGGGGTCGGCGACGGAGATCTGGTTGCGGATCACATTGCCCGCGCCGCCGGGCCCGTAGACGGGCGTGAAATTGCACGCGGCCAGGGGCACGAGCAAGGCCAGCGAGAGGGCGAGGCGGTTAAACAACGACATTCACGATCCGGCCGGGCACGACGATGAGTTTTTTCGGGGCGCCCCCGGCGAGCGCCTTGACCACAGCGTCGTCTGCCAGCGCGATCTTTTCAACCTCTTCCTTCGGGGCGTCCTTGGCGATTGTGATTTCCGAGCGGCGTTTGCCGTTGATCTGGATCGGCATGGTGACGGTGTCGGAGGTCAGCATGGCGTCGTCGGCCTTGGGCCAAGGGGCGTTGGCGATCAGGCCGGTTTCGCCCTGCTGCGCCCAGATATCTTCGGCGAGATGCGGGGTGAAGGGCGACATGAGCTGCGCCAGCGTCAGGATCGCCTGACGTTGCGCGGCATAAGAGGCTTTGGATTTCGAGAGCGTATTGGTGAAACCGTAGAGCTTTGCGATGGCGGCGTTGAAGCCGAAGCTTTCGACGCCCATTGTGACGTCGTGGATCGCCTTGTGCATGGCGCGCAGGAGGTCGTCGTCATTGTTGCCCGGTGCGTCGCGGTCCATTTGCGCGATACGGTCCGACAGGGCCCAGACGCGGCCGAGGTGCTTGAACGCGGCCTCGGCCCCGGCGGCGGTCCATTCGACGTCGCGCTCGGGCGGGCTGTCGGACAGGACGAACCAGCGCGCGGTATCGGCGCCGTATTGGTCGATGATCGCGACCGGGTCGACGACATTGTTCTTGGATTTGGACATTTTGGCGGAGGGAACGATCTCGACCTCTGTGCCGTCCTTGAGAAAGCCCGAGCCGTCGCGCAGCGCGACCTCTTCGGGGTAGTGATAGACGGGGCGGCCATTTGCGTCCGTCGTCTTGTAGATCGCGTGGGTGACCATGCCCTGGGTGAAGAGCGCGTTGAACGGCTCGATGGATTTCGCGGGCAGGTGGCCGGTCGCGTGCATCGCGCGGGCAAAGAAGCGCGAGTACAGAAGGTGCAGGATCGCGTGTTCGATGCCACCGATATATTGATCGACGTTCATCCAATACTCGGCCTCTTCGCGCGCCGTGGGTGTGTCCGCGTGGGGCGAGGTGAAGCGGGCGAAATACCATGACGAATCGACGAATGTGTCCATCGTGTCGGTTTCGCGCCGCGCGGGCTTGCCGCAGGCGGGGCAGGGCACATCGCGCCAGGTCGGGTGCCGGTCGAGCGGGTTGCCGGGCACGTCGAAACTGACGTCCTTGGGCAGTTCGACGGGCAGGTTTTCCTTTTTCTCGGGCACCACACCGCAGGATTTGCAATGAACGACGGGGATCGGCGCGCCCCAGTAGCGCTGGCGGCTGAGACCCCAATCGCGCAGGCGGAACTTGGTGACGCCCTGGCCCACGCCTTCGCCCTCGCAGAAGGCGATGGCCGCGTCGATGGCGGCAATGCCGGTCTGTACCTCTTCACCTGCGAATCCGGCGACATAACGGACGGGTTCGGTTTTCGGCGGCACATAGGCCTCGCCGCCGTCTTCGGGACGGGTGAAGCCATCTTCGCTGGCCTCCGGCACATAGGTCGATACGATAGGCAGATCGTATTTGCGGGCAAACTCAAGGTCGCGTTCGTCATGGGCCGGACAGCCGAAGATCGCGCCGGTGCCGTAATCCATGAGGATGAAATTGGCGATATAGACGGGCAGTTCTGCGGCGGTGTCGAAGGGATGGCGCACGCGCAGGCCTGTATCGTGGCCGAGCTTCTCGGCCCTTTCGATGGCTTCGGCGGTGGTGCCGCCCTTGCGACATTCGGCACAGAAGGCCGCTATGGTGTCGTCCTTGGCCTCCAACTCCTTGGCGATGGGATGATCGGGTGAGATGCCGACGAAACTTGCGCCCAGAAGCGTATCGGGGCGGGTGGTGTAGACCTCGACCCGGTCATGGCCGCCCACCGCATCGACCAGACCGAAGGCGAATTGCAGGCCGCGCGACTTGCCGATCCAGTTTTCCTGCATCAGGCGCACCTTGGCGGGCCAATCGTCGAGCCCGTCCAGCGCCTCCAGCAATTCGTCGGCCATGTCGGAGATCTTGAAGAACCACTGCGTCAGTTCGCGGCGCTCAACCTCCGCGCCCGAGCGCCAGCCCTTGCCGTCGATGACCTGTTCATTGGCCAGAACGGTCATATCGACCGGATCCCAGTTCACCACGGCGTTCTTGCGGTCGATGAAACCGCCTTCCAGCATGTCGAGAAACAGCGCCTGCTGCTGGCCGTAATACTCCGGGTCGCAGGTGGCGAACATGCGGGACCAGTCGATGCCGAAGCCGAGCGGCTTCATCTGTTCGACCATTGTGTCGATGTTCTGATAGGTCCAATCGGCGGGATGCCCGCCCTGCGCCATGGCGGCGTTTTCGGCGGGCATGCCAAAGGCGTCAAACCCCATCGGATGCAGGACGTTGTGCCCGGTGGAGAGTTTGTAGCGCGCGATCACGTCGCCCATCGTGTAGTTGCGCACATGCCCGATATGGATGCGGCCCGAGGGGTAGGGAAACATTTCGAGCACGTAATACTTGGGCTTGTCGGCGGACATGGTCGCAAGGAAGGTCCCGGCCTCTTCCCAGGCTTTTTGCCATTTTGGCTCGATCTCGGCGGGGGTGTAGCGGGACATTTCGATGTTCCTTGGAGGGATGGACGCAAAAAAGCCGGACTGAAACCAGCCCGGCGTGTGTTTAGGCGGACGTTTGCCTGCGGTCTAGAGGCGCCCATCCGCCACGCGTAGCTGCCGGGCGCGGGTGAGGATGGCGTCTTCGACCTGGCGCGCGGTGGCGCGGCTGACCGCGCCGCCATTGCGCCCCTGCAGGGCCACGCGCAGCGAGCGGGCCTCCAACGCCGGGTCGGTTACGAACACGGTCGCACGGTAGGCGCGGCTGCCGCCGGGTGGGGTGGCGAACCCATAGGACAGAATGCCGGTGAACGGATCGGCGGCTTCGAGCGGCATGAAATCGAGGATCTCCTGCGCGGCCTGCCAGAGGTAGCTGTTGACCTCGACCGTGACGGACGGGTCCTCGTTCCCGGTGAAGAGGTCGAAGATCGTTTCGCGGTCGGGATCCAGAAGCAAGCCTTCGCCCTGCAACCGCTCCGCCTGCCGGTCGGTGTCGTTGGCGAAATTACCGGTGCCACCACAGGCCGCCAGCAGGGCCAGCACAGCCGTGGCGCCGACAAGGTTTCCAAAACGCATCGTCATAGTGATCACCCAGCCCATCATTCGTGTGCTCTTCTACCCAAGCGCATGTGGCGCAGCAAGGGCTGGCGGCTGCGGGTCCGGTCGCGTGGCGAATCCTTAACGTGTGGTTCGGGGAGTGCGGCGGGGCCTGAGGGAATCGAGTCCGGCCAGGCCGTCGATTCGAGGCGCGGCCCGCCAGGTCGTGCGGGGGGAGCAGGGCGCGGAGGGGGGTGCGTGTTCCGTTTGGCGGTGTGCGCGAGAAGAGTTCAATTGTCGGCAAGATGTTAGGTTTTTCGCATGATTTCACGCACATCGGGGCTTTATAGAGTGGAATCCGGGCCGGATCGCGGGGCGCAGGAAAGCGACTGTGGCATGTCTGCACCATGCCTGAGGCAACCTTTCCGGGGGTCCGGACCCTTTCTTGCAATGCCGGGGCCAAAGCGCGAGATAGAGGCATACTCAATTCGGATATCCCGTCTTGGGGTGCACCTTCTAAGTGAACACGAGGGAAAAACCATGAAAAAGGTTCTCTTTGCGACCACCGCGCTTGTAGCGTCGGCAGGCTTCGCATCGGCCGATGTCGCGCTCAGCGGTTCGGCTCAAATGGGCGTCCAAGGCGGTTCCGGCGATGCCGTGACCCAGTTCGTCCAGGACATCGACGTCACCTTCACCCTGTCCGGTGAAACGCCCGGCGGCATCACCTTCGGTGCGGCTGTCGATCTTGACGAAGACGCAGGCGCTGTCGGCACCGACGACGCAGGCGTTGCGATCTTCATCTCCGGCGACTTCGGCACGCTCACCATGGGCGACACCGATGGCGGCTTCGACGCCGGCATGCAGGAAGTGAACATCGGTTCGCCGGGTTCGATCAACGACGACGAAACCACGCACGCCGGTTACTCGGGCAACGCAGGTCTCGACGGCACGTTCGACGGCCAGATCCTGTCGTACTCCTACTCGGTGTCCGGCTTCACCATCACCGGCTCGATTGAGCAGGACGATGGCGCGACGATCGCACGTCCGTTCAACCTGCCTGACGACGGCACGGCTGCCGACGGCCTGGAAGCAGACGAAGTCTTCGGCATCGGCGCAAGCTACGCTGGGTCCTTCGGCGGCGGTTCCTACACCGTTGGCGCTGGTTACCAGATGACCCAAGACTCGCACGCAGCGGTTGCTGGCGACCAGGAACTCTCGATTGTCGGTGTTTCGGCAACGGTTGCTCTGGACAACGGCCTGTCGGCTGGCATCAACTATTCGCAGATTGATGTAGATTTGGGTACAGTCATCGCCGCTGCGGATCGTTCGTTCTCCGGTACGCACGTTGCGGTTGGCGCATCTTACTCGTTCGGTGACTTCGCCGTGCACGCCAACTACGGTGAGTTCGACTGGGATTCCAACGCAACCGTCGAAGACGCAACTGGCTTCGGTCTCGCAGCATCCTACGACCTGGGTGGCGGTCTGTCCGCCCATGTCGGTTACGGTGACAGTGACATCGGCAGCGTGAACGGTGTTCTGACGTCGACTGCAACGTCCGCGACAGCGGCGCGCACCGACGCTTCGACCTGGTCGGTTGGTCTGAACATGTCCTTCTAATCCTAACGGATTATCGGATTACGGAGAGAGCGGGCCTTGTGCCCGCTCTTTTCTTTTGGTGAAACGCTGACATGGCTTTGTCTGACATCACCGCCCGCATTGACGCCGCCGCGCAGGCCCATGGCCGCACGCCGGAAGACATCACCCTGATCGCCGTTTCCAAGGTGCAGCCGCCCGAACGGGTCGAAGCCGTTCTTGATCAGGGGCACCGCATTTTTGGTGAAAACCGCGTGCAAGAGGCGCAGGGGCGTTGGCCCGAGTTCCAAGCGCGGTTCGACGGCATCGACCTGCACCTGATCGGCCCGCTGCAAACCAACAAGGCGCGGCAGGCGGTTGAGATGTTTTCGACCATCCACACGCTCGACCGTCCGAAATTGGCCACCACGCTGGCCCGTCTGGCGCAGGAGCGCGGCGCAAGTCCCGAGGTTTTCGTGCAGGTGAACACCGGGGAAGAGCCGCAGAAGGCCGGATGCCTGCCGTCCGACGCAGATGCGTTCATCGCCGAGGTGCGCGTGCTTGATCTGCCGCTCAAGGGGCTGATGTGCATCCCGCCGGTCGAGGAAGAACCCAGCCTGCATTTCGCGTTGCTGGCCAAAATCGCGGCGCGCAACGGCCTGACGGGCCTGTCGATGGGCATGTCGTCGGATTTCGAAAACGCAATCGCTCAGGGCGCCACGCATATCCGCGTCGGCTCGGCCATTTTCGGGGAAAGGACCGCATGATGTTCAGATGGATCTTGATCTGTGTGGTACTTGCCCTTCCCGTTCAGGCCCAGACCCTGAGCCCCGCTCCGATGACGTCGAGCCCGTGGGACGATTACACACGCGCGGCCGAGGTCTTCAATGAAGGTGACCGGCTGCGCGCGGGGTGCATCCTGTACCGCGGCCAGTTCCGGGCGCGCCTTCTGCTCATGATTCGTCCGGGCCGGTCCGATCAGGCGCAGGCGCTGTTTGCATCCCTGCAGGAGACCGTCGCCCGCCCGATCAACGAATGGCTGGCGGGCGATCGCGACGATTGGATTTCCGCGATGACCTGCGCGCGAACCTGGGCGGCCACCGGGCAGGACCCGGATTTCCCGCGCACGCGCCACGCCGCTGCCTACGCGGAGGTTCTGGCCGGGCTCGATGGGCTGATCGCCAGCATCCCTTCGGCAGCCGAGCTGCGCGCCACCCGGCGGGCCAACGGCTTGCCCAATCGGTGAGTACATCTGCGCTGCGCCCCGGCGCTAGCCCACCAAACGCTCCGGAACGATCAGTCGGGTCTCATAGCTAATCCGCGGCACGATCCAGCGCAGGTGATCCGGGCGCAGGCCGACGCAGCCTTCCGTCGGGCGCCCCGGCCCGCGCCATTGGTGGATGAAAATCGCCGATCCGCGCCGGCTCTCGGCATCGGGCCAGTTCCAATCGGTGATCAGCACGATGTCATAGAGCGGATCGCCGCGCCTGAGCCGCTCGGCCGAGCCACCATAGGGTGCGCGTACCATCGTGTTGTAATCCGGGCGGGTGGGATCATCGGACCACAGATCACCCGGCCCGATGGGCACCGCCCAGTCGCAAGGCCGCGCCAAACGGTCGGGGCGGTAGAGGCAGCCAACGATGCGATGCACCCCGACAGGCGTGCCGCCATCGCCTTCGCGCTTGTCGCGCACAATGCCGCCGCGCCCCACCGAAAACGGCAGGTTGGCCCCCCAGAACCGCAAGCCCGAGGGCGTGAGAACCATGTCTTCCGCTGTCATCATGCCCTGCGCCGTCCGCTCAGATTCCCGAGACGATCCGCAGATCCGTCTCTGCAATGGCCTCGCGGATGGCCTTGGCATCGGTGTAGCCCTGCGATGCGTAGAACCGCGGCGCGGTGTCCAAATCGTCGAGTTCCACGATCACCGCGATGCCATCCAAGACGCCTTCACGCTGCTCCGGGTTCGGGTCGCGGGCCAGGATCCGACCGCCAAATTCCGCGATGACCGGGGCGGAGGCTTCGGCGAACCGCCGCATGCCGTCCATGTCCCGCGCACGGATGTTGGCGACGATATAACCTTTGGGCATTGCACGTCCTCCGTTGGTGTGGTGCCAGCGTAGCACAGCGCCGGGCTTTCCCCCATCACCCCCGCGGGGCGCGGTCGATGGTTCACAGAAGATGTCCGGATTTCGAGCGCTTCACGGCCAGATAGTCGGCATTGAAACGATTCGACGGGATCACCAGCGGCACGCGTTCGACGACCTCGATGCCTTCGCTGGTCATGCGGTCCACCTTGCGGGGGTTGTTGGTCATCAAGCGCACCGCGCCGAATCCCATCCGTTTCAACAGACGCGCACCAAGGCGGAAATCCCGTTCGTCATCTTCGAACCCCAGCCGGTGGTTCGCTTCGACTGTATCGAACCCCTGATCCTGCAAGGCATAGGCGCGCATCTTGTTGGCAAGCCCGATGCCGCGCCCTTCCTGGTTCAGGTAGAGCAGAACACCTGCCCCCGCCGCCCCCATTTCCGCCAGAGCGGTGCGCAGTTGAGGTCCACAATCGCATTTCAGCGAGCCCAGGACATCGCCGGTGAAGCAGGCCGAATGCAGCCGCGCCAGCACCGGTTGCGCGCGGTCCGGGCGGCCGACCTCGATCGCGTAATGCTCGGTTTCGCCATTATCGGGGCGGAAGATGTGCAGCCGTCCGGCATCGCTGGCCTCCATCGGCAGACCGGCGGCGGCAACAGGGGCCAGTGCGGGGGCGGCGGCGAGATCGCGCGCCGCGATATCGGCCTGCAGAAGTGTCAGGCCCTTCGGCACGTCGGAGATTTCGACCGCAGCCACGGCGGGCAGCAGCTGTGCCGATTTCACCAGCACCAGAGCCAGACGGTGCAGGTGCGCATCGCCGTCACGCAGTTCGCGGAACGGTCCGCGCAATGGTGCGGACAGGTCGCAGGCGGGATCGGCGATGTCACTGAGCCATTCCGCGCCGGCATCGGCGGGAAGGGCGATCCGCGCGATGTCCCCGTCGTAGACCCGAACCTTGAGCGTGGCCGCGCGCCAGCCGGTGATCGCGGCGACCACGGGCCCGAGCGCGCGCATGGCCGACAGGCGTTCGGCCTGCGCGGTTTCGGCGGCCATCACCATCAAGAGGCCCGACGTGTCGCGCAGCACAACGGGCAAGCCCACCCGCAGGTCGCTGCGCGCGCGGGCCAGAAGCTCGGAGGAGGAGGGCAATAGCGTCATACGGACCCACATAACCCTGCGGGCCGGGAAATTGAAACATTCCTCACCGCCACACACACGCGCGTGAGGCGCGGTTACATCCGTAGACAAACCCGATGTCGCCGGGTCATGTCAGGGCAACGGAACGAAGACAGCACTTGGACGGGACCCATGGCAAACCTCAAGAAAATCCTCCTGGTCGACGATGATGACGATCTGCGCGAAGCGCTGAGCGAGCAATTGGTGATGACCGAGGACTTCGACGTCTTCGAGGCCGCCAACGGGTCGCAGGCGATGGACCGTGCCAAAGAGGGCATTTACGACCTCGTGATCCTGGACGTGGGCCTGCCGGATACGGACGGTCGGGAATTGTGCCGCCTGATGCGCAAACAGGGTGTGAAATGCCCGGTTCTGATGCTGACAGGCCATGACAGCGATGCCGATACGATCCTGGGCCTCGATGCCGGCGCCAATGATTACGTCACCAAACCCTTCCGCTTCCCGGTGCTTCTGGCCCGGATCCGCGCACAGCTGCGCCAGCATGAGCAGAGCGAAGACGCGGTGTTCCAGCTTGGGCCGTATACGTTCAAGCCCGCCATGAAGATGTTGATCACCGAGGACGAGCGGAAGATCCGCCTGACCGAGAAAGAGACCAACATCCTGAAGTTTCTCTACCGCGCGCAGGACGGTGTGGTGGCCCGCGATATCCTTCTGCACGAGGTCTGGGGCTACAATGCCGGGGTCACGACGCACACGCTTGAGACGCATATCTACCGGTTGCGTCAGAAAATTGAACCAGATCCGTCCAATGCGCGCCTTCTTGTCACCGAATCAGGTGGTTACAGATTGGTGGCGTAACGAGCAGTAGAAGTTCCCGCCGATGCCCGGGTTACGGCATCATCTCTCCCTGTTGGACTTGGCCCGGGCTTCGTGCCCGGGTCTTTTTTAACTGGTAGCCCAGTTTTTTGACCTGAATCAAATCCAGGCCGGGGCAGACCGCGTATACCTTTCCATACAACCTCCCTGTTGTGACTTGCCCGGCCATCGTGCCGGGCTTCTTTTTTTGGGGGGGAAGGGGCTGCAGGTGGCTCAGGCCTTGGGCAGGCGCAATCGGGCCAGGCCATAAAGAAACAGGGCCACAAGCGCCCCGGCGCCGACGAGGAAGACAAGCCGCAGCGCGTCTTCTCGGCCCAACGACGGCTCGGCCAGCGCCATGATCCAGCCGCCCGCCAAGGCGCCGATGGGCATCATGCCCCAACCGAAGAAGCGGTAGATCGAATTGACCCGACCCAGAAGCGCATCGGGGATCGCCCGTTGGCGGTAGGAGACTGTGACGACGTTCCACAGGACCGCCACGAAGGTTTCGAGGAACAGGAGCATCAGTGCTAAGGGGACCGAGCTGAACAGGTAGAGGCCGATGAACGGCACCGGCATGAGGGCCAAGGCGATCCAAAGCGCGCGCTCCGCCCCCAGACGCCGTGCGAGGGCCGGGCACAGGAGGCCACCGGCGACACCGCCCGCCGCCCCGGCGGTCAGCAACAGACCGTGACCGATGGCGTCGAGGCCCAGGACCTCTTGGCTGTAGAGGACCAGAACGGTGAACCCGGCCATATGGGCGGCGTTCAGCCCGCCGAGGATCAGGGCAAGTTGCAGGATCACGCGGTGCTGCCGGATCCAGGTCCATCCGGCCCGAAGCTCCCGCCAGAAACTGTCGCGCTGCATCGCCACCTCGCGGGCGGGAAAGGCGATGGCCCAGACGGCCCAAGCCGCCAATGCAAAGCCAAGGGCCTCGAAGATGAATGGCGCAGGCACAGCCACCGCGATCAGGACACCGGCCAGCGGCGGGCCGACGAATTGGCCCATGACCTGCTCGACCGACCAGATCTGCCCATTGGCCTCTTCCAGGCGGTCCTTGGATACAACGGTTGGCAGGGCGGTCTGGGCGGCGTTGTCGCGGAAGACCTCTGCCGTGCCCATAAGGAACGCCAGCGCCGACAGGCCCGCGATCTGCCATGCGATTGCGCCATCGCCGGGGCCCGACAGGATCAGCGCCACAACCGCCAAGGCCAGCGCCATTCGGGCCAGATCGGCGCGTACCATCATGCGTTGCCGGTCGGCCCGGTCGGTCAGAACGCCGACCGGCAACGACCACAGAAACCATGGAAGCCGCGTCGCAAACGCCACAAGCGCCAGAGCGCGGGGGTCGGTGGTGATCAAAGTGGCCAGCCACGGAAACGCCAGAACGCCGATCCCGTCCGACAGGTTCGCCAATCCCGCGCCGGACAAGAGCAGGCGGAAGTTTCGGTTTTCTCGGATCAGGGCGGGCATGACCGCAGCTTGCGCAGAGCCCGCATTCCGGCACAATGGTCCAATGAGATTTCTTCTGCGTATCTTCATCGTTCTTTTGGTGCTGGTCGTGATGGGCCTGGGCGCTCTGCGTCTGGCCGCACATTTGCGCGAAACCGACGATGCCTCGTCCAGCCCGGGGATCGGGGGCTTCGTGCAGACCGAATACGGTCGGATCTACGCGATCACGATGGGGCCGGAGACGGGGGATCCGGTGTTGTTGATCCACGGCTCGGTCGGGTGGTCGGGAACCTGGGTGCATACGCTGGAGCGTTTGGCCGAAGCCGGGTACCGTGCCACCGCCATCGACGTGCCGCCGATGGGCTATTCCGACCGACCCGAGGGCGCGGATTACGGGCGCGCGGCGAGTGCGGCGCGGATCCTGGCGGTCATGGATGCGCTTGGGGTGTCGCCGCATATCGTGGCGCATTCCTTCGGCGCGGGGGCGGCGGTTGAGGCGGTGATGCAGCAGCCCGACATGGCGCAATCGCTGACCATTATCGCGGGCGCTTTGCCGCTTGATCCCGACGGCTCCGCAAGCTTGCCTGCGCCGCTTCGTCCGGCGTGGCTGCGCGAGGTCGTGGTGTCGGCCAGTGTGACCAATCCGCTTGTGGCGCGCCCGTTGTTGCAGGCGTTCCTGCACCGCGACGCGGCGGCGACGGACGAGGTACTTGCAACGCTGAGCCAACCGGCAACGCAAGACGGCGCGACGGAGGCGTTGGCGCACTGGTTGCCGACGCTATTGATCCCGCCCGTCGGGCTGCCGTCGGTATCGTCGCAGGCTTACCGCGAATTTTCGCTGCCCGTGGCGTTGATCTGGGGCGCAGAGGACACGACCACCCCGCTGTCGCAGGGACAGAACCTGGCCGAATTGATCCCTGAGGCGCGGCTTACGGTCCTTCCCGATGTCGGGCATATTCCGATGATCGAAGACGCGGAGGCGTTCGATGCGGCCTTGCTGGCGGTGTTGGGTGCGCTGGTGGAGGCCCGATGACGGAGTGCAACGCCGGGTCGCATGTTGTTGAGTTGAGCGACGACCTGCTGATCGGGCGACGGCAAACGCGCTCGGTCTATCGCCACCCGGAGCGCGATGACCTGGTCCTGAAGATCGAAACCGGCAAGGCGCCGGGGCGCAAACGGTGGTACGAGCGAAAGCCACGTATTGCATCCTCGATGGAGCGGGAGTTGCGCGGCTATGCCAATCTGATGGCACGGCTTGGCACGCATCGCACCTTTGTGGCCCGCATCTACGGGCTTGAGCAGACATCCCTTGGCCCCGCGATCTTGGCCGAAAACGCCACCCATGGAGCGGAGGCGCATGCCGTGCTGCGCGATCTCCTGAAGGACCGGGTCGGCCTTGATCTGACGCCTGAGCAGATGCGGTTCGTGGCGCGTCGATACGCGGAGATCGGAGATCTGTTGACGGACCATCGTGTCTTTACACACGGGATCCGACCGGAGAATTTCATGGTGCTGCGCAACGGGGATGCGCTGGAGCTGAGAGTGTTCGACCACAAGACAAATGTGTACCGGCAGCTGATCTCACCGCGTTTCGTGCCAGGGGCGGAACGATATGAACAGCGGCGCAAGATGAACGAGGTTCAGGCCCTGTTCGACGCGTGGTTTGAGCGACATGGAGCCGGTGCGGGCTAAGAGCGCGCCATGCCCACCACTGGACACCAAGGGCGAGGCTTCTATGCTCCGCGCGTGTCGCAGCCGGAGCTTACCCATGCCCTTCACCCTTGCCACCTGGAACATCAACTCTGTCCGTTTGCGGCAAGGGATCGTGGCGCAATTGATGCGCGATGAGGCGCCGGATGTCTTGTGCCTGCAGGAATGCAAAAGCCCGGTCGACAAGATCCCCGTCGAGGTGTTCGAGGCGCTGGGATACACCCACATGGTTGCGCGGGGGCAGAAGGGCTACAATGGCGTCGCGATCTTCTCGAAGATCCCGATGGTCGAAGCGGGCAGCCACGATTTCGCGCAGCTTGACCACGCCCGCCATATCGCGGGGCGCCTGGACAACGGTGTCACGATCCACAATTTCTATGTGCCCGCAGGCGGCGATGTGCCGGACCGCGAGGTGAACGTGAAATTCGGCCAGAAGCTGGATTACCTGACCGATATGCGGGATTGGGCGCGGGCGGACAAACCGGGCAAGGCCATTTTGGTGGGCGATCTGAATATTGCGCCGCGCGAAGATGACGTCTGGAACCACAAGCAATTGCTGAAGGTGGTGTCGCATACGCCGATCGAGGTGGAGCATATGGCCGAGGTTCAGGACGCGGGCCAATGGGTCGACATCACGCGGCAGGACATCCCCGAGGGCAACCTGTATTCGTGGTGGTCGTATCGTTCGCCGAATTGGGACGAGGCCGACAAGGGGCGGCGTCTGGACCACATCTGGGCCACGCCGGACATCTCGAACGCGGGCCATTCAAGCCGCGTGCTGCGCCATGTGCGGGCGTGGGAAAAGCCGTCGGACCATGCGCCGGTTTTCGCGACCTTCGACCTGTGACCTTGTCCCCGGGCGCAGTGAACCGCATATAGGCCGCAGCCACGCCATACCATCACGCCACACCATACGGAGTGAGACATGCTTGAATTCGGAACCGATACCGCCGCCGCCTCTGCTGATCTGATCAAGGACGGAACCGAGGCCACATTCATGGCCGATGTCATCGAAGCGAGCGCCGAGGTGCCCGTGATCGTCGATTTCTGGGCAACGTGGTGCGGGCCGTGCAAGACGTTGGGGCCGATGCTGGAAAAGATCGTCACTGAGGCCAAGGGCCGCGTGAAGATGGTCAAGATCGACGTCGATGCCGAGCAACGTCTTGCGGGCGCGCTGGCGCAGCAGGGCCTGCCGCTGCAATCCATCCCGACGGTTGTGGGCTTTGTCGAAGGGCGTCCGGTGGACATGTTCCAAGGCGCCGTGCCGGAAAGCCAGGTCCGTGATTTCATCAAGAAACTGACCGATATGGCCGGCAGTGACGGGGGCTTGGGCGAAGCGCTTGAGGCCGCCGAAGAGATGTTGACGCAGGGCGCGGCCAGCGATGCCGCGCAGACCTTTGCCGCGATCCTGGGCGAAGAGCCGGACAACGCCGCCGCGATGGGCGGTCTGGCGCGCGCGCATCTGGCCATGGATCAGGTGGATGAGGCGGAAGCCTTGCTCAGCACTGCGCCCGACACCATTTTCAACGCGCCCGAAATCGAAGCCGCGCGCGCGCAGATCGCGCTGGCCCGGCAAGCGGCGGGCGCCGGCCCGTTGGGGGATCTGCAGGCCGCGGTCGAAGCCAACCCCGATGACCATCAGGCGCGCTTCGATTATGCGCAGGCGCTCCATGCCGATGGCAATGTGGAGGAGGCGGTCGAGCAATTGCTGGACCTGTTCAAGCGTGACCGGGAGTGGAACGATGGCGCGGCGAAAACGCAGCTTTTCACCATTTTCGAAGCGCTCAAGCCGCAGGACCCCGTCGCTCTGAACGGGCGTCGTCGTCTGAGCTCGATGATTTTTATGTGAGACGGGCGACCCATGCGTTGCCAAACACGCACAAGGGCCTAGGTCAGTTGCCATGATGTCAGCGGCCGACCTCCCCAAGACGATCCCCGTGTTCCCTTTGCCGGGGGCGCTGATGCTGCCGCGTGCGCGGTTGCCGCTGCACCTGTTCGAGCCGCGCTACCTTCAGATGTTGGACGATACGCTCAAGACGTCGCATCGCCTGATCGGGATGGTGCAACCCTATGACGCGCCCGGCGGGGGCGAGCGCAAGCTGCACAGTATCGGCTGCGCGGGGCGCCTGACGCAGTTTTCGGAAACCGAAGATGGGCGCTACATGATTACCCTGTCGGGCATGTCGCGGTTCCGTATCCAGCAGGAGGTGACGGGGTTCACGCCTTACCGCCGCTGTGACGTGTCGTGGGACGGGTTCGGTGCGGACCTTGGCCCGGCGGAAGAGGACAAGGCCTTTGACCGGGAGACGTTCCTTGATCTTTTGGGCCGGTATTTCGAGGCACTCGACCTGTCGACCGATTGGGACAGTCTGAAAGAGGCGGAAGACGAGTTGCTGATCAACTCACTGTCGATGCTGTGCCCGTTCGAGCCCGAGGAAAAGCAGGCACTTCTGGAGGCGCCATCGCTGAGCACGCGGCGCGAGACGATCGTGACGCTTCTGGAGTTTGCCTTGCGGGCGGGCAGCGACGAAGAGCGGATGCAATGAACGAGACACCGATTGATCGCCGCATGCTGGAGGCGTTGGTCTGCCCCGTGACGCAAGCTCCGCTGAGCTATGATGCAGAGGCGCAGGAGTTGATTTCCAAAGCGGCGCATCTGGCCTATCCGATACGGGGTGGCATTCCGATCATGCTGGAACAGGAAGCCCGCAAGCTGGACTGACGCGCGTGCGGCTGCTCGGGCCAGACGGTGTTTATCGCGGCGCTCAAAGGGGGCGGCCCTGCATCAGGCGCGGGAGATCCCCGGTAAGGCCAGCGGCCTCGCGGATGAAGCCACGGCGCAGGCCAGGCAGAGCTCCGACCACGCCCATTCCAAGATCACGCAGCGCGCGCAGGGCAGAATTATCATTGGAAAACAGACGGTTCACTGTATCCGTCGCAACCGCCAACCCGGCGGTGTCAAAGCGTCGCCATTGCTGATATCGGGCCAGAACATCCGGCGCGGCAATATCTTCGCCACGCCGTTTTGCATCGGCCAGCGTCTCCGCCAGGGCCCCGACATCGCGCAGGCCAAGGTTCAGGCCCTGGCCCGCGATGGGGTGAACGCCGTGCGCCGCGTCACCCACCAGCGCGAGGCGATCCGCGATGAAGCTTTGCGCCAGCGACAGGCCAAGCGGATAGCTGTGGCGATTGCCGGTCAGCGTGATCTGCCCGAGGAAATCGCCGAATGCGGGGCGCAGGGCGGCGAGGAACGTATCGTCATCGGCGGCGGCCAGTTCGCTGGCGCGCGGCTCGGTCTCGGACCAGACGATGGAGGAGCGGTTTCCGGGCAGTGGCAGGATCGCAAGCGGACCGCCGGGCATGAAGAATTGATGCGCGATGCCGTTGTGCGGGCGCTCGTGATCAACGGCGCAGACCAGAGCCGTCTGATCATAGCCCCAGCCGGTGCGCTTGATCCCGGCGCGTTCGGCCACGCCCGAGCGCCGTCCATCCGCGCCGATCAAAAGACGTCCGTGCAGGGTTTCGCCGTTGTGCAACGTCACCGAGCCGGGCCCCTGCGACACGACGCGAGCGCCGGGGCGGTGGGTGATCTGCGGCGCGTGCGCCATCGCGGTCATCAGCGCGCGACGCAGGTAGCGATCTTCCAGCATGTGGCCCATCGGGCCTTCCTCGATCTCGGCATGATCGAAGTGGAGGAAAAACGGCGCAGCCCCTTCACCGGCGCGCCCGTCGGAGGCCTTGATTTCCAGCATCGGCTGCGCGTGGTCGGCCACGCCATCCCAGACCCCCAACGCGTCGAGCATGCGCACCGAGGCCAGCGCGAGGGCATAGGCTCGCCCGTCGAAATCCGGTTCGGTACGGGTGATTTCGGGCAAAGCATCCACAACGATACTGCTGAGCCCGGCCTGCGCGCAGGCCAGTGCGAGGCTTGGGCCATTGAGCCCGCCACCAACGATGAGAATATCCGTGTCCAGCTTTGCCATGACCTTGATAATGGGGGCGGAGGTGGGATTGTCCATGCCGCGCGCCCCCGTTAGCGTTTCGCTGCGGCAAAAGGGGGCATGCCTATGGATTGGATGTGGAAAAGTGCGTGCGACATCGGGCGCGGCATCGGCGAAGGCCGCGTTGACCCGGTCGAACTGACCGAGGCGTATCTGGATACGGCCAAGGCACATCCCGCCGGGGAACGGATATACGCCCGCCGGATGCGTGACCGGGCCCTGTCCGAGGCAATCGCCGCCCATGATCGCGCGAAATTCGGAATTCGGCGCGGTGTGCTCGACGGTGTTCCGATCAGTTGGAAGGATCTGTTCGATACGGCGGGTGTGGTGACGGAGGCCGGCTCGAACCTCTTGGAGGGGCGGGTGCCGACGGAAGACGCGGACGTCTTGGTAAACGCGACCCATGCGGGGCTGGTGTGCCTTGGCAAGACACATATGACGGAACTGGCGTTCTCCGGGCTTGGTGTGAACCCGTCCACCGCGACGCCGCCCAATGTGAACGATCCCACCTTGGCGCCCGGCGGGTCATCTTCCGGAGCTGCGGCCTCGGTCGCGCATGGGCTTGCGGCGGCGGGCATTGGCTCGGACACCGGCGGGTCAGTGCGCCTGCCTTCGGCCTGGAACGATCTTGTCGGCTTCAAGCCGACGCATGACGCGCTGTCGTTGAAAGGTGTCGTGCCGCTGGTGGCCAGTTTCGACACGGTTGGCCCGCTGTGCCGAACTGTTGAAGATTGCGCTGAATTGTTCGCGATCCTGGGCAATGCGCAAGCGCCTGACCTGCGCGAGGCCACGCTTGAGGGCACCCGGATGCTGGTGCTGAACCCGTGGTCGACGGATGTGCGCGAGGCGCCGGGGGCGGCGTTTCAATCGGCGGTGGAGCGGTTGGGCGGCGCGGGCGCGCGGATCGACACCGCAGACATCCCCGCCGTGAACGAGGCGATGGAAACCACCCTGTCGCTTTATACCGCCGAGGCCTACGGGACCTGGGGCCAGGTGATCGAGGCCAATCCGGACAAGATGTTCCACCGCATCCGCGACCGCTTTCGGCAGGGGGCCGAGGTGAAGGCGGCTGATTTCGTCGCGCTCTGGCAGCGGCTGCGCATTTTGCGGTCGGAGTACCTGCGCGCCACGGCGGCCTATGACGCGGTGCTGATCCCGTCGGCGGCGAACCTGCCGCCGGATGTGGCTCGCCTGGACAGTGATGATGATTATTTCGTGACGGAGAACCTTCTGACGCTGCGCAACACGCGGGTCGGCAACCTGATGGGGGTCTGTGCGATCACTCTGCCCACGGGCGTGCCGTCGACCGGCATCATGTTGATGGGCGCGCCGGGCGATGATGCGCGGCTTCTTCGGGTGGCGGCGGCGGCGGAGGCTGCGCTGGCCTGAGCGCCACACCCATTTGATTCGCCGGGCCTTTTTTGAGCCTTTTTCGTGGACCAAGGCGTTGCGCTTGGCTATTCTGCCACCAAACAGGGCGTCAATGACCCTGAGTTTGAGGCAGATATGGTGTTTCCCGAGCGGTTTTCGAACCTTCCGGACTATGCGTTTCCGCGTCTGCGGAAACTTCTCGACGTCCATGATCCGGGCGGCGATCCGATTGCGATGACAATCGGCGAGCCGCGCCATGCATTCCCGCCCTGGATTGCCGAGATCCTGGCCCAGAACCTCAACAGTTTCGGCAATTACCCGGAAAACGACGGCTCGCTGCCCCTGCGCGAGGCACAAGCGGCGTGGCTGGCGCAGCGCTATGGCGTGACGGTCGATCCGTCCACGGAGATCCTGGCGCTGAACGGGACGCGCGAAGGGCTCTACAATGCCTGCATGGCCTTGTGCCCTGAACGCAAGAACGGCCAGCAGCCGGTCGTCCTGACGCCGAACCCGTTCTATCAAGTCTATGCCGTCGCCGCGCTTTCGGTGGGTGCGGAGCCGGTGTACCTGCCCGCGACGTCCGAGACCGGTGATCTGCCCGATTTTCAATCCGTCGATCCCGCGATCCTCGACCGCACGGCGATTGCCTATATCTGTTCGCCCGCTAATCCGCAGGGCGCGGTCGCGTCCGAGGCCTATTGGGAAGCGCTGATCACGCTGGCCGAACAGCACGATTTCAAGATCTTCGCCGATGAATGTTACTCCGAGATTTACCGCGATACCCCGCCGCCCGGCGCGCTTCAGGTGGCGCAGCGGATGGGTGCGGACCCGGACCGGGTCCTGGTGTTCCACTCGCTCAGCAAACGCTCGAACATGCCCGGCCTGCGGTCGGGGTTCTGCGCGGGCGGGCGCGAAAGCATCGCACGGATGAAGCTTCTGCGGTCCTACGCGGGTTCACCGCTTCCGATGCCGTTGCAGGCGGTGGCCGAACGCCTTTGGGCGGATGAGGACCACGTGGACGACAACCGCGCGCTGTACCGCGCGAAATATACCATCGCGGATGACATTTTCGCCGATGTCCCCGGATACCACGGCCCCGAGGCGGGCTTTTTCCTGTGGTTGCCGGTGGCGAATGGCGAAGCGGCCACGCTGAAGCTGTGGCGCGAGACAGGCGTTCGGGTTTTGCCCGGCGCGTACCTTGCGCGCGAGGTGGACGGCGTGACCCCCGGGCATGACCGGATCCGTGTGGCAATGGTGGCAGAAAAAGAAGAAATGCGCCGCGGGCTGAAAACGCTCCGCGAAGCGCTCTACGATTGAGGAGGCGAGACACGATGGCCTATCAGACCCGCAGCGGGCGCGAGCCGCTTCTGGACGGACCCATGCAGGAAATCCTCGTGCGCCGTGGCCGAGAGATGATCGGCATCGCGCTGATCGGCCTTGGCGTGATGCTGGCGGCCTTGCTGTGGAGTTATGTTCCCGAAGATCCCAACTGGATGGCCGCGACCGATGCGCAGCCCGAGAACCTTCTGGGCCGGGCGGGGGCGTCCGTTGCTGCGATCCTGATCATGATCATGGGGTTCGCGGCGTGGCTCTTGCCGATTGCGGCGCTGGTCTGGGGCGGGCGGTTCTTGTTGCATCGTGGGCAGGAGCGGGCCTTGGGCCGTGTCCTGTTCCTTCCGATCGCCATTGCCTTTGCCGCGATCTACGCCGCCAGCCATGTGCCGCCGCAGGTCTGGCCGCATAACTTCGGGGCCGGTGGGCTGTTTGGCGATACGATCCTCGGCGCGCTGCTGAGTGCGTTGCCGTTTGCGCCGCAGATCGGGATCAAGCTTCTTGCGGCTCTCGCCTTTGCGGCCACCGGGGTTCTTGTCCTGTATGTTCTGGGCGTGACCAAGCGGGAGTTCGGCTTGGCGTTGCGGTTCCTTCTGGTTGGTTTTATTGCGACCAGCGCGGCCGTGAAGGTCATGCTGCATGGCGCGGGGCGCGGCATCGGCAAGGGCGCCGGTGCAACCGCCAGCGCCATTCAGGCCGCTCGCGCCAACCGGGCCGACGCGCGCGCCACCCGTGCCGTATCGATGGTGGCCAAAGCGCAGACCGAGCCGCGGGTGTATCGCGCCGACGTGCCAATGGAGCCCGATTTCGAGGTTGTCGAAGACATTCAGCGCAGCCCCGAGCCGGAATCGATGGGGCTGTTCGCGCGCCTGATGCGCGATGCCGAGCCGCCGCTTGAGGGCCCGTTGCCCGAGGCAGACCAAACCTTGACCGAGGATTTGTGGGATGCTCCGGAGGGGGAAGATCGGGTGCGCTCGCGCATTTCCGACGCGATCCGCGCCCGTGTGCGTCCGGCGGCACCTAAGGGTGATGGCACGTCCATCGCCGAAGTTGCGGCCCGCGCCCGCGTGACGCCCGGAACGCCGTCGAAGGTGCCAGGCCTGAACCGTGTTGAGCCGCCTTTGACCGCCGCCCATGCCGCCGAGATGGAGGCTCCGATGGCCGAGGTTGAGCCAGTTGATCTTTATGAGGCCGAGCCTGCGCCAATCCCTGGTCCCGTTGCGGAGCCGGTTGCACCGGTTGCGGCCGCTGCGCCGGAAGCGCTTCAGCGTCGTGTCATCCAGCAGCCCGCCCGCAAGGCCCCCGTGCAATCGCGTCAGGCGCAGGCCGATCAACAGCCCTCGCTGCCCCTGTCGGAGCCAGAGCCCTACGAATTCCCGCCGCTGACGCTTCTGACCAATCCGTCCACCATCGAGCGCCATCACCTCAGCGATGAGGCATTGGAGGAAAACGCGCGGATGCTGGAAAACGTGCTGGATGATTACGGCGTAAAGGGCGAGATCGTGTCGGTTCGCCCCGGCCCCGTCGTCACGATGTACGAGCTTGAACCTGCGCCGGGCCTGAAGGCCTCCCGCGTGATCGGGCTGGCCGACGATATCGCGCGGTCGATGTCGGCCCTGTCGGCCCGGGTTTCGACCGTGCCGGGGCGCACTGTCATCGGGATCGAACTGCCGAACCAGAACCGCGAGATGGTGGTTTTGCGCGAAATGCTCAGCCACCGCGACTTCGGCGACGGCAATCACAAACTGCCGCTGGCCCTGGGCAAGGACATTGGCGGTGAACCGATCATCGCGAACCTTGCCAAGATGCCCCACCTGCTCATCGCGGGGACGACCGGGTCGGGCAAGTCGGTGGCGATCAACACGATGATCCTGAGCCTGCTTTACAAGCTGAAGCCGGAAGATTGCCGGATGATCATGATTGACCCAAAGATGCTGGAACTCAGCGTCTATGACGGCATTCCGCATCTTCTGAGCCCGGTTGTGACCGACCCGAAGAAGGCGGTTGTGGCGCTGAAATGGACCGTCGGTGAGATGGAAGAGCGCTATCGCAAGATGTCCAAGATGGGCGTGCGCAACATCGACGGCTACAACGGCCGGGTGAAAGACGCGCTCGACAAGGGCGAGATGTTCAGCCGTACGTTCCAGACCGGCTTTGATGATGAAACCGGCGAACCGGTGTTCGAGACCGAGGAATATCTGCCCGAGAAGATGCCCTATATCGTCGTCGTCGTGGACGAGATGGCCGATTTGATGATGGTCGCGGGCAAGGAGATCGAGGCCTGCATCCAGCGTCTGGCGCAGATGGCGCGGGCCAGCGGTATCCACCTTGTGATGGCGACGCAGCGGCCGTCGGTGGATGTGATCACCGGCACGATCAAGGCGAACTTCCCGACGCGGATTTCCTTTCACGTGACCTCGAAAGTCGACAGCCGAACCATTCTGGGCGAGATGGGCGCGGAGCAACTGCTGGGAATGGGCGACATGCTTTACATGGCCGGGGGGTCGAAGATCACCCGCGTGCATGGGCCGTTCTGTTCCGATGAGGAAGTCGAAGAGATCGTGCGCCACCTGAAAAGCTTCGGGCCGCCGGAATACGCGACCTCGGTGCTGGACGGGCCGTCGGACGATCGCGAAAGCGATATCGATGCGGTTCTGGGCCTGAACACGGGCGGCAACACCAATGGCGAAGACGCGCTTTACGATCAGGCGGTGGCTGTTGTGATCAAGGATCGCAAATGCTCGACCAGCTACATCCAGCGTAAACTGGGTATCGGGTACAACAAGGCCGCGCGCCTGGTGGAGCAGATGGAAGAGCAGGGCCTCGTTTCGTCGGCCAACCACGTTGGCAAGCGCGAGATCCTGGTGCCGGAGCAGGATTGAGGGGTGGTGGTAGCACGCGTGCTACCTGGGCTTAAACATCTGATCAGGAACGATAATCGGATTTTCGTTAAGGTTCTGTTAACGCGCTGTGGCACCAATGACGCTGCTGTGTGGCCGGAGCATCGGCGGATCGGGCGCCCGCCCAACGCTTAGGCGTACCGCCTCGGCGCGGCTCAGGACCGGGCGGGCATGGGGACCATAGACGCCCTCGGGATCATGCTCCAGACCGGGAAGGAGCGCGCACAGGCGCGCCCGTTCGACCCTTGGCAGGAGGCCAAGACCGACCGGACCGGGATAGAAACTTTCCGCCGGAGCGCCTTCGGCAATCAGCACCGCGTGGCGCGGCAACAGGATCGAATAGAAGACGGCCCGACGCCGCCCGCGCATCTGCGCGATGCCGGTGCAGCGCTCAAGCCCGGCGATGGGCACCAACACCTCGCCCATCGGGCCATCGGCCAACACCCGATGTTGCCGCGACAGCTTCAGATCGCGCCGCGGCAGACCGCCGCCGAAGGCCCCGGCCTTGATGCGGTAGGGTTTGAATTTCGACGCCTCCGTCGGGAAATTCATGACCTGCCTGCCGATCCAGAGCACGTCCAGCGGGCCGTCATCGAGTGTGTCGACAAAATCGCCCACCGCCAAATCCTCCACCGCGACCTCGCCGATGGGCGTTTGCAGCCGCGTGCCGGCGAGGAAACAGATTGTCGGCCCTGACGAGGTGCTGGCGAATTGGCGGGAGTCGTGAGAGCTCTGGCTCTGGCTAGGTCTGGCATCCCCGGAGATTTCGTTTACCTGAATCGAGTCGATCGGTTCCTCGAACAGCTTCGGGACAAAATTCCCGTAGGTGTCGGTGATCAGAAAGAACAGGTTCCCATCCGTGTCCTGCATAATATAAACCGACCCGCCAAAATCACCGGATGTCCCGTCGCCGAACGAGATGGTGACATCGACCGAAACGATGGAGTCGATCCCCGTGGTGGAGGTCGTTCCACCAGGCGTGTTTTCAAACGTCAGCGTATCGGAGGAACCGGCGTTGTCGCGCTCCATGATGGTGTTGTCGTTGCTGGTTGTGGTCAGGGTCACGACGTTGTCGCTCAGCGGCGCACCGGCCGAGCCGAACGTCGTCAAAAGGTTGGCCGCGCCCTCTGCCGTCATCGTACTTTCGTCGGTGTCCATATCGGCAATGTTGCCGAGGTAGATCGCGGACCAATCAACGGTCGCCATGGGTCTCTCCGGATATGCGCGCCCCGCAGTATGGACGACACAGGCAAACAAACCCTGAACGGCGGTGCAGATTTACATTACGTGCCTGCAGATCCGCGCGATCCGCCTGGCCTCACAGGCGTTTGACTGCCGGTTTTCCGCTTCGGTTATCGTATAGCGCGGCGCGGTTCCCTATATCTTTGGCAACGCATTCGAATCGGAGAGAACGAGCCATGCCGATCACCCGTCGCGCCCTTTTGGGTGCCACAGCCGCCGCCCCGTTTGCCACGCTGCTTGGCAGCGGCGCAGCCCATGCCAACGCGATCCCGCTTGCGGATTTGTCGGGCTACCTGAACACCATTCAGACGGCGCAAAGCCCGTTCACACAGATCAATTCCGACGGCACGGTGTCCACCGGGACGGTTTTCATCCATCGCCCCGGTCGGGTGCGGTTCGAATATGACGGCGAGGATCTGCTGGTAATGGCGGGCGGTAGCCAAGTGGCGATTTTCGATGGCCGCGCCTCGGGCCCGCCGGAGCAATACCCCCTGTCGGAGACGCCGCTGCGGATCATTCTCGATCGTAACGTGAACCTCGGCCGGTCGGGAATGGTCAGCGAGCACTCGTTTGACGGCACCTCGACGCGCGTGGTGGCGCGTGACCCGGACCGGCCCAATATCGGGTCAATCACGCTGGTCTTCACGCCGAACCCGATCGAGTTGCGGCAATGGATCATCACCGACGAGGGGGGTCAGCAGACCACCGTGGTTCTGGGCGGGTTGGAGACCGGCGGGTCGATTCCGGCGCGCTATTTCTCGATCCCGCAGGAGATCAATTCGCGCGGTTAACAGGCGCTGAGTTGCTGGCGATAACGTTCGGCGCGTTCCTCGACGCGCACGGCCACATCCAGAAGCCAGGGTTTGGAATTGTACGACCCGCGCGCATAGCCCGTATGACCTTCGTGATAGGCCAGGTATTGATGGCGCGTGTCGTTCAGCGCGATGCCGTTCCGCTCCTGCGTCAGGTTCATATACCAGCCCATGAAATCGACGGCATCGTCGAAATCGGTGCGCCGGGCACGGGGGCGGCGTTGGTCGCGTTGATAATCTTCCCACGTGCCATCGAGCGCCTGCGAATACCCAAGCGCGGAGCTTTGGCGACCCACGGGGATCACGCCAAGCGCGTAGCGATAGGGGGGGCGGATATCGCCATCGAAGCGGCTTTCCTGGTGGATCATTGCCATCAAAACGTGCCGCTGAACGTTCCACCGGCGTTCGACGCGCGCGAAGCTGCGGGCGTAATGCGGACGCTCGCGCAGGAGCGCGCAGGCGTTGTCGAGATTGCGGGGAGGTGAGAATTCGCGCACGCCACCGCATGCGCCCACAAGGGCGACAAGGCCCAGGGTGAAGGTTCTTCTATACATTGGCCTGCTCTGCCTCTGATGCCGATTTTTCGACGTTTGCGGCAGTATAGCGGAAAATGCCGCGCCTGAAAACGGGTGGAATGCCTTAAGGTGCGAGCAGGAAAGACAATGTGATCGGCAGTGCTGCGATGGACAGGAGCGTGGAGATCACGACAAGGCCTGCGACGGTGTCGGGCGATTGTTTGTAGCGCTCCGCCAGAAGGTAGGAGGTGACGCCGACGGGTGTGACCATCTGAAGGATCAGAACGGCGGCGGGCAAGCCCGTGAGGCCAAGCGCCCGGATCGCGACAAGGGCCGCGCCGAGGCCGATGGCGAGTTTTGCGAACGACAGGCCAAGCGCGGTTAGGGCGCCTGCGGGTTCGAGCCGGGCCACCGCCGCACCGAGCGTCAGCAACATCAAGGGGATGCCCATCTGCCCCATTAGCCCGAGCGCATTCATCGCGGTTTCGGGCGGGGTCAGATCAAGCGACAGGCAGGCGACCCCGAGGACGGAGGCCCACAGGATCGGCTCGCGCAGGACGCGCAGCGGGTTGGCGGTGCCCGCAACCATCCATAGCCCGAAGGTGAACATCGCGATGGCCATGATCGCAAAGACCACGACGGCAAGGCCAAGCCCTTGCTCCCCGAACGCGAAAAGCGCAAGCGGCAGGCCGAGATTGCCGGTGTTGCCAAAGGTCAGGGGTGCCCAGACCGCGCGCAGGCTTTGGCCGGTCAGCCGCAGCAGTGCGAAGACCAGGCCCGCCGCCACCGCGTAGGCCAGCGCCGTGGCCGCCCCAAGCGACACGATCGCGCCCGCGTCGATATCGGCCTGCACCAAAGCGGTAAAGATCAGGCAGGGCACCGCGAAGGTCATGGCGAGGCGGGTCACGAATTCGGTCGGATACTCGTACCCAAGCCGCACCCAGCCGAACCCGGCGGCACCCAAAAGGAACACCGGGGCGGTGATCTCAACCACTGTCAGGGCGAGGTTCACAGACTGTTTCCCCTGTATTCCGCCTCTCGGCATGGACAAACCGCGCCCGTTTTCTTTAGTACACGGACTGTTACCGAGGACCAGCCATGCTAGAGACACATGCCAAATACAATATCGGCCAGGTCGTGAGGCACAGAAAACACCCGTTTCGGGGTGTGGTTTTCGATATCGATGCGCGCTTCTCGAACACGGATGAATGGTACGAAGCGATTCCCGAAGAGGCGCGTCCGCGCAAGGAACAGCCGTTCTACCACCTGCTCGCCGAAAATGATCAGACCTATTACGTGGCCTATGTGTCCGAGCAGAACCTGATCCCGGACGAAACCGGCGAGCCCGTAAGCCACCCGGACCTACCGGATCTGTTCGGTGAGTTTCGCGACGGGCAATATCCGCTGGAATATCAGCTCAACTGAGCGGCGCGCCGGCCTTGGCCGAACGCCGATCCCGCTTGCATTTTCGTATTACGCCAGCGTGCGCAGATGCTGCGTCAGCGCCTCGATGGAGCCACCGCGCGCTTCGAGCATGGCGCCGATTTCGGTGCGTTCCGAGATCATCAGGTTCACGCCGGAAATGATCAGGTTGAAGAACAATGGGCGGCCCGAGCCGTCCGAGACCAGCCAATTCAACTCGAACGGCGACTGACCGCGCAGGGTCACGACCGAGACGACTTCGAAGAACGACCGCACGGGGCGGGCCGATTGCACCTGTATGGTGCCGCCTTCAAACTCGCGGAACCGGCGGCCGTATTTGGCCGAAAAGTAGTCCTGAAACGCGTCGGTGAAACTGCGCAATTGCGCGTTGCTGGCGGAGCGTGCCGGCGGCCCGAGGACCGAGCGCGCAATGGTCGGCACGTCGGCATAGGTCCGAAAAATGCGTTCGAATTCACGCAACATCGCGCTTTGGGATTGCCCCGAGGCGATCACGCGGTTCACGTCGGCGACTGCCGCTTCGACAAGGCTCTGCGCTTGTGCGGTGGTCAGCGCATCCGCCCGGCGCGGCAGCAGCGGCAGGGCCGCGCCCGCGAGAGCAGTGGACAGAAAGGTGCGACGGCGGAATTTCAGGAGATTATTGGGCATAGGGGTCAAAATAAGGGTCCGAGTAGGGGTCATAATAGGGGTCGTTTGCGGCGGCATCGGCAGCGGCGGCTGCACTGTCTGCGGCGCCATCCGCCGTGGCGGCGGCCGGGTCATCTCCGGCATAGGGATCCTCATAGCCGACGCCCACATCGGAGCTTCCGCCCAGTTCAAAGCGGCGCTGTTGCAGGTAGAGCGATCGCAATTGCGCGTAACTGTCGGCGCTTTCATAGAGGATCGAGTCTATGGTGCCGTCGAATTGGTACCGACTGCCAAGCCCCGAGGCAACGGAAGACGCCGTCAGGACATAGCTTTCCGGCGTTTCGACATAGTGGCGCAGCGGGTTGAGCGCAAAATCCACCACCATGCCGACGGTGTCGCGCGTGGTGGACGGCCCGATCACCGGGTGGACGATGTAATCGCCCTCGCCAAAGCCATAGATATGCAGCGTTTCGCCGAAATCCGTTGTCTCTGCGGGAAGTCCGATGGCCGTGGCCGGGTCAAACAGCCCGCCGATCCCTATGGTCGTATTGATCGCAAAGCGCGCGGTATTTTGCGCCGCATCGCCGATGCGCAATTGCAGCAGGTTGTTGAGGACATAGCCGGGCTGGCTCAGGTTCGAGGCAAAGTTGGACACCCCGGTGCGCACAGGCTCGGGGATCGCCGAGCCGTAGGCGTCGGAAGAGGGGCCAAGCACTGCGCGATCCAGCGAAACGTTCAGCTCATGTGCGGCGCGGTTCCGCTCTTCGTATTGATCCTCGACTTGATCCCCGGGCGGCAGCGTCGCGGGGCCACATGCCGTGACCAGCAGCGTCAAGGCGATGGCACCGGCCATACGGGCCGAAAGGCAGGTTGTCCGTCTGCGCACGATATCCCCCAGGATCTTCGCCAGTTCCAGTAGGCAGCACGGGAACCGAAGCATGTTCCCCCGGTATAGGACAAGCGGACGGGGCAAGACACTAGAATTCTCGTTGCATTCGACACGATCCGTTGAGACCGGCGGATTTCGACGCAAAGGCATCGGTTGGACAGGTATCGCCGCCCCTTCCCCTTGGGCAATGCGGGGCTTACGGTCCGCACCGAATCCAAACGCAATGGGAGGCTCGACATGAGCGGAACTTTCGAAGCACGTCTGGCCGAACTCGGTGTCACGTTGGGCGAGGCGACCGCGCCCGCCGCGAATTACGTGCCCTTCGTGCAGGTTGGCGAGACGCTTTATGTCTCGGGGCAGATCAGCATGGAAAACGGCGAGATGATCACCGGCACGGTCGGGGCCGATATGAGCATCGAGCAGGGGGCGGCCGCGGCGCGGGTCTGCGCCATCAACCTTCTGGCGCAGGTCAAGGCGGCCTGTGGCGGTGATCTGGATCGACTGGTGCGGGTTGTGAAGCTGACGGGGTTCGTGAACTCCACCCCCGATTTCGAACAGCAGCCAGCGGTGATCAACGGTTGCTCCGATTTCCTCGTCGAGGCGTTGGGCGACGCGGGCCGGCATGCGCGATCTGCCGTCAGTGCCGGGGCGTTGCCGTTCAACGTCGCCGTCGAGATCGAAGGCATCTTCCAGATCAAGCCATGACGCTGGCACCGGAATTCCTGAGTATTCCGCTGGCGCATCGGGGGCTGCATGACCGCAGCGCCGGTGTGGTCGAGAATTCCATGGGCGCCGTAAAGGCCGCGATTGCGGCGGGCTACGGGATCGAGATCGACGTGCAGTTGGCCTCTGACAACGCGGCGATGGTGTTCCATGACGACCGATTGGATCGGTTGACCGCTCAAAGCGGGCCGATCCGGGGATGGGCGTCGCGCGATCTGGGCAAGTTGCGGTTGACCGGGTCCGATGACTGCGTGCCGAGTTTGCCCGAAGTGCTGGATGCCGTCGCGGGACAGGTGCCGCTTCTGATCGAGCTGAAGGACCAATCCGGCGGCACTGGGTCCGCGCCGGATGATCTGGAACGCGCCGTCGCCGATGCGCTGGATGGCTATGCGGGGCCGGTCGCGGTGATGTCGTTCAACCCGCATATGGTGGCCAATCTTGCCAAGCGCGCGCCCGGCGTCGTGCGCGGGATCACCACCGATGGCTACGCCGAGCGGGAATGGCCGGATCTGTCGTCGGACACATTGCATCAATTGCGCGAGGTGGCGGATTTCGACAATGTCGGGGCCAGCTTCATTAGCCATGATTGCCATGACCTGGCCGCGCCGAGGGTGTTGGATTTGAAGGCAAAGGGCGTGCCGATCCTGTGCTGGACCGTGAAATCGCCCGAAGATGAGGCGATGGCGCGCAAAGTCGCCGATAACATAACGTTTGAAGGTTATCTGGCCCCGTTTGGTGTGTGATCCGTTGACCTGACGGGCGGTGGACCCATCTCTGGAGGGTCCCCAAGACGGAGCCTTTCGATGGACGGCGATACCGCCATCACAATCGACCTGCTGAGCAGTCTGTCGCAGATTGATGCGGTGGAGTGGGATGCCTGTGCCTGCCCCGAAGACGGGCGGCCACGGGACCCGTTCACCACCTATCGGTTTCTTGACGCCTTGGAGCAATCTGGCAGCGTCGGGCCCGGCAGCGGTTGGCAACCGCGCTATCTTGTGGCGCGCAACGATGGCGCGGTGATCGCGGCGGCGCCGATGTATGCCAAGGGCCATAGTCAGGGTGAGTATATCTTCGACCACAATTGGGCCCATGCCTATGAGAATGCGGGGGGCGAATATTACCCCAAGCTGCAGATCGCGGCGCCGTTCACGCCCGCCACGGGCCGGCGGTTCCTGACGCGTCCGGGATGGGAAGCGGTTGGTATTTCTGCGCTGATCCAGGGAGCGGTGCAGATCGCCGCCGACAATGACCTGTCGTCACTCCATGTCACCTTCTGCACCGAGGAGGAGGCGATTGCCGGCGAGAAGATCGGCCTGATGCGCCGCGCGTCGCAGCAATTCCATTGGGTCAACGACGGTTACGCGACATTCGACGATTTCCTGGGCTCCCTGTCGAGCCGCAAGCGCAAGAACATCCGCAAGGAGCGAGAACGGGCGCAGAACTTCGGCGGTGAGATCGTGTCGCTGACCGGCGATGCCATCAAGCCCGAGCATTGGGACGCCTTCTGGCGCTTCTATCAGGACACCGGCGCGCGGAAATGGGGCACGCCCTACCTCACCCGCGATTTCTTCGACTGCGCCCATGCCACGATGGCCGATGATATGCTGCTGTGTCTGGCGCTGCGCGACGGCGTGCCGGTGGCCGGTGCGCTCAACTTCATCGGGGCCGAGGTGCTTTACGGCCGCTACTGGGGCTGCACCGAGGATCACCCCTGCCTGCATTTCGAGCTGTGCTATTATCAGGCCATTGATCACGCGATTGCCCATGGCCTGAAACGTGTCGAAGCGGGCGCGCAGGGAACCCATAAGCTTGCCCGGGGTTATATGCCCGTCACCACGCACTCATTGCATTGGGTGCGCGATGCGGGATTCGCTGAGGCGATCGGTAAATATCTGGATGCCGAACGCGCCGCAGTGGACGAGGAAATCGAAGTTCTGACTGGCTACGGCCCGTTCAGAAAAGCACAAGTGGAGGAGCCGGAATGACGGCGGAGAACCTGCAAGGCACAGATCGCGACGCGGCTTTGGCCGAGGTCACGGCACGTGGCTGGAGCCATGACGACAGCCGAGATGCGATCACGAAGACCTTTACCTTCACCGATTTCTCTGAGGCCTTCGGCTGGATGACCCGCGTTGCGATGGTGGCGGAACAGATGAACCACCACCCGGAATGGTCGAATGTCTACAAGACCGTCGATGTCACCCTGACCACACATGACGTGGACGGGATCTCGACGCTGGATATCGCCATGGCGTCGAAGATGGATCGCCTCGCGGTCTGACCCGCATTCCGGGGCCAACGCAAGGGCCCGAAATGGACTTTGAGAATATTCTGAATACCGAAATCGCCGCCGGCACGACCGTAGGCGATATTTTTTCCGTGGAATTCATGGCCAGCATTCTGGGCAGTGTCGTCGCCGCGATCCTGATCCTGATCGTGGCCGTGATCTTTGCCGGTTGGGTGAAAAGGCGCATCCGCAAGATTGGCGAGAAGCACAAGCATCTCGACAACACGCTGTTTGCCTTCCTCGGCAACATCGCGCGCTACGTCATCATGGCGTTTGCGCTTTTGTTCATCCTCAACACATTCGGGGTGCAGACAACGTCGATCATCGCAGCGCTGGGTGCGGCTGGCGTGGCAATCGGTCTCGCACTTCAAGGCACGTTGTCGAACGTAGCCGCCGGTATCATGATCATCCTCTTCCGCCCCGTCAAAATCGGCGATTTCGTGGAGGTTGGCGATGTCACGGGGACCGTCAAGAACATCTCGCTCAACATGACCGAGCTGGCCAGCATCGGGAACGTGCAGATCTTCGTGCCGAACGCGGATGTTTGGGGCAACGAGATCAAGAACTACTCTGGCTACGACACCCGCCGCGCGGAGTGGAGCTTTGGCGTCGGCTATGGTGTGAACCTTGCGCAGGCCGAGCAGATCATTCGCGATGTGCTCTCCGACGATAGTCGTACGCATTCCGATCCGGCGCCTTGGGTGCAGGTCAACACGCTCAACGACAGCTCGGTCGATTTCCTCGTCCGAGCCTGGGTGGACCAACCGCAGTACTGGGATTACCAGGCCGACATCAAACGCAAGGTCAAAGAAGCCTTCGACGCGAAGGATATCGACATTCCGTTTCCGACGCGCACGCTGGTCCACGACAACGCGCCCATCCGCCTCTCCGCCCAACCGCAGGACATGGCGGCAGAATAATCAAAAAAACGCCCCGAAGTGGTCTTCGGGGCGTTTTCATTGACGCGGGGTCGGTGTTGCCCCGGGCTCAGATCGCGTCCAGGAGCGTCTCACCGGCAGACACTTCGCAGACGCCCGGGCCTTCCTCGACGTTGATCACCTTCACCACACCATCCTCTGCATACATCGCGTAGCGGCGCGAGCGGTCGAAAAAGCCCACCGGTTCCGCCGTCCAGTTCATGCCGATGGCCTTGGTGAATGCCGCCGCCGCGTCACCCAACATCGTGATCCCCGCGCCCTTTGCGCCGGTGCTGTCGCCCCAGGCGTCCATCACGAAAGGATCGTTAACCGAGATGCAGATGATCTCATCCACACCCTTCGCATCGAACCCATCCTTGGTGCGCATGAACGACGGCACATGGGCCGAGGTGCAAGTGCCGGTATACGCGCCGGGCAGGCCGAAGATCACCACCTTGCGGCCCTTGGTCAGGCTCTCCATCTCGACGCTTTCGGGGCCGTCGGCACCGATGCGAAGGACGGTGGCATTGGGCAGTGTATCGCCTGCGGAAATGGACATCGGGGTTCTCTCCTGCTTGTCGAGTGGTTTGAAGCGGATATAGGGTCCGCCGGGAACACGCCAACAGGAAAGCGCCATGGATCGGATAATCGTCATCGGGGCCGGACAGGCCGGAGCGTCTTGTGTGGCCAAGTTGCGGGCCGAGGGGTTTGACGGCGCGCTCACCCTGATTGGTGATGAACCGGCCCCACCCTATCAGCGCCCGCCCTTGTCAAAGGCCTATCTGCTTGGCGACATGGCGTTGGAGCGTCTGTATCTGCGGCCCTCCGATTGGTATGCGGAAAACACTATTGATCTGCGCATGGGGCAGGCCGTTGAGGCCGTGGATGCGGCGGCCAAGACGGTGACGGTCGCCGGAGCGGCGTTGCCCTATGACGCGCTGGTGTTCGCCACCGGCTCCACCCCGCGTCGCTTGCCGGCCGAGATCGGCGGGTCGCTCAAAGGTGTGCATGTGGTGCGCACGTTGGCCGATGTGGATGCAATGGAGCCCGAGGTCACGCCTGATCGCAGGGTGTTGATCGTGGGTGGCGGCTACATCGGGTTGGAGGCCGCGGCAGTGGCGCGCAAACGCGGTATGGACGTGACCCTGATCGAGGCCGCGCCGCGCATTCTGGGCCGCGTCGCCTGTGCCGAGACGGCGGGCTACTTTCGCGATCTGCACGGCGCTCACGGGGTGACGATCCGCGAAAATGTCGGGCTGGAGTGCCTGAATGCTGCTGATGGCCGGGTTGTTGGGGCCGTTCTGACCAATGGGGAAGAGCATCCCTATGACATGGTGATTGCCGGGATCGGCGTGACGCCGAACGACGTTTTGGCGGAAATGGCCGGCGTGACGTTGGATAACGGCATTGCCACGAACGCGCGCGGGCAGACCTCGGACCCTGCGATCTGGGCGGCGGGCGATTGTGCATCGCTGCCGTACCGGGGCGCGCGCATCCGGTTGGAGAGCGTACAAAACGCGATTGATCAGGCGGAGGCGGTGGCGAAAAACATCCTTGGCTTGGGCGAGGATTACGTGCCCAAGCCGTGGTTCTGGTCGGACCAATACGATGTGAAGCTGCAGATCGCGGGCCTGAACATGGGCTATGACAGCGTGGCGGTGCGCGATGGCGGCAAGGCGCGGTCGCATTGGTACTACAAGGGCGCGGCGTTGCTGGCCGTGGACGCAATGAACGATCCGCGCGGCTACATGATCGGCAAGCGGTTGATCGAGGCGGGCAAGTCGCCCGCGCCCGAGGTTGTGGCGGATCCGGAGAGCGATTTGAAAGCGTTGTTGAAGGCATGAGGCCAGTGTCTTGAGGATTGTTGGCGGTCGTCTCCGCGGCAAGAAGCTGGCCGAGGTCGGCGCGGGCGATGCGGCGGCGCATCTGCGACCCACAACGGACCGGGTGCGCGAGAGCCTGTTCAACCTGCTGATCAATGGCCGCAATGGCGATCTTGTGCACGGTACGCGTGTGCTTGACCTTTTCGCGGGCACCGGCGCGCTGGGTCTGGAGGCGTTGAGCCGGGGCGCGGTGTCTGCCACCTTTGTTGACAACGGTACGGCGGCGCGCGCGCTTTTGCGCGAAAACATCGAAGCCTGCGCCGCGCAGGGGGTCACCAAGGTGTTTCGCAAGGATGTCCGCCAGATCGGCCCCGCGCGGGAGGCCTGCGACCTGATCTTCCTCGACCCGCCCTATGGGCAGGGATTGGGCGAAGAGATCCTGCCGGTCCTGCGCGCGGAAGGCTGGCTGGCGCCGGGTGCGACCCTGGTCTGGGAAGAGGCCACAGCCCCGATCATCCCCGCGTCGTTCGAGACCCTCGATCAACGCAGCTACGGCAACACAACCATCACCCTGTTGAGGCATCCATGACCCCCGATCTTGTCATTTTCGATTGTGACGGCGTGCTTGTAGACAGCGAGCGGCCCGCCAATGAGGTGATGATCGCAAGCATCGCGCGCTACGGCGTGACGGTCAGTATCGAGTACGCAATGGAGCATTTCGTCGGCGGCACGATGCAGGGCGTGTTCGACAAGGCGCGCGCGTTGGGTGCGGACTTGCCCGACGATTGGATCCCCGAGATTTACGCGCAGATCTTTGACCGCCTGCGCGAAGGGGTCGACGCGATCCCCGGTGTGATCGACGTGCTCGACCGGCTCGATGCGGCGGGCGTGCCGTATTGCGTGGCCTCCAACGGCGCGGAGGCGAAGATGGCGATCACGCTGGGCGGCACCGGTATCGCGGACCGGATGGGCGGGCGGCTGTTCTCGGCCTACACTTTGGGGGTGTCGAAACCCGACCCTGAGCTGTTCCTGATCGCTGCGCGGGAGATGGGCGTGGCCCCGGACCGCGCCGTTGTGATCGAGGATAGCCCCTCCGGTGCGCTCGGTGCAGAGCGCGCGGGCATGCGGTGCTTCGGCTATGCGCCGCATGGCGATGATAGGCTTGCCGCGCACGGCGCACGGGTGTTTCGCGATATGGCTGACCTGCCCGAATTGCTTGGCCTGACGTAATCCACAAAAACCACATGCAGTAGGTCTTGTTTACCGAATCTCAATATGGGACCTTCACGCCATAACGAGCACTCGAAACAAACTCTAGACAGGCTGCCCTCCACCCATGCTGGTCGCGCATCCCGACGCCTCTGCCCTGCTGAAGTCGACCTTCGGCTTCGATGCCTTTCGGCCCGGTCAGGCCGAGATCGTGGAAGCCGTGGCAAGCGGCAAGAACGTGCTGGCGATCATGCCCACGGGGGGTGGCAAATCGCTGTGTTTCCAATTGCCAGCCCTGATGCGCGATGGCGTGACGGTTGTGATCTCGCCGCTGATCGCTTTGATGCGCGATCAGGTGCGCGGCCTGCGTGAAGCGGGGGTTGCGGCCGGCGCGCTGACCTCCGGCAACACGCCCGAGGAAACCGATGCCGTCTGGGACGCTCTGCAAAACGGCACCCTGAAACTGCTCTATATCGCGCCTGAACGCCTTGCCTCGAGTGGCACCGAACGGATGCTCAGCCGTGCAGGCGTCAGCCTGATCGCCGTCGATGAAGCCCATTGCGTCAGCCAATGGGGCCACGATTTTCGCCCCGACTACCTGCGCATCGGTGCGCTGCGCCGGGCGCTAAACGTGCCCATCGCCGCCTTCACCGCCACCGCCGATGCGGAAACCCGCACGGAAATCTGCCATCGCCTGTTCGATGACCAATCGCCCGAGGTCTTCCTGCGCGGCTTTGACCGCCCCAACCTTGCGCTTGCCTTCGAGGTCAAGAACCAGCCCCGGCAACAGATCCTCAGCTTCGCCGCCGCCCGCAAGGGGCAATCCGGCATCGTCTATTGCGGCACCCGCGCCAAGACCGAGACGCTCGCGCAGGGGTTGCGCGAAGCGGGTCACAACGCCTGCTACTATCACGCCGGCATGGACGTGGATGACCGCCGCATCGTCGAGGGCCGGTTTAACGCCGAGGATGGCTTGATCGTCTGCGCCACGGTGGCCTTCGGGATGGGCGTCGACAAACCCGATATCCGTTGGGTCGCCCATGCCGATCTGCCGAAGTCGATCGAAGGCTATTATCAGGAAATCGGCCGCGCGGGCCGTGACGGTGCGCCCGCCGACACGCTGACGCTTTATGGTCCCGATGACATCCGCTTTCGCCGCACCCAGATCGACGAAGGTCTGGCTCCGCCCGAACGCAAGGACGCCGATCATGCCCGCCTCAACGCGCTTCTGGGGCTGGCCGAGGCGCAGGGGTGTCGGCGGCAGGTGCTGCTGGGGTATTTCGGCGAAGCGGCCGAGGATTGCGGCAATTGCGATCTCTGCGAAAAGCCGCCCGAGCTGTTTGATGCCTCCGTCGCCGTGCAAAAAGCGCTCAGCGCGATGTTGCGCACCGGTGAATATTTCGGTGCGGGGCATTTGATTGATGTGCTTCTGGGGGCCGACAACGACAAGATCCGCCAACGCGGGCACGACCGGCTGTCGGTCTATGGCGTCGGCACCGAATTCGACAAACGGCAATGGCAGGCCGTGTTCCGGCAGATGATGGGGCGCGATCTTGTGCGCCCCGATCCTGCCCGCCACGGCGCGTTTCGCATGACCGAGGCCGCGCGCCCGATCCTGCGGGGCGAGGCCTCCATCACGCTGCGCCGCGACACGATCACCAAGGCGCCGCGCCGCCCCGCCGTGAAGATGCTGGTGTCCGAGGAAGACGCGCCGCTCTTGTCCGCTTTGAAGGCCAAACGCCGCGCGCTGGCCGAAGAGTCCCGCGTGCCTGCCTACGTTATCTTCACCGACAAGACGTTGATCGAGATGGCCGAAACCAAGCCCGACACTCTGGATGCGATGGCGCGGATTTCCGGTGTCGGCGCCACCAAGTTGGAACGTTACGGCGCGGCCTTCCTTCAGATCGTCACCGGCGACGCGCCCGAGCCGGTACACCCCGCCCGCCGGGCTTTGGCCGGGCGCGAGGCTGGGGATGTGTTCGACCGGCTGATGGAAGTCAGTCAGGAGCTGATGCGCGGCGATGATGGCGCTGGCAAATACCTGTCCGTCACGCATTCGACCCTGCGCAAGATCGCCGAACGCAAGCCCGACAGTCTGGAAGCGCTGACCCGTATCGGCGGGATGTCCGATCAGAAAGCCGACCGGTTTGGCGAGGCCTTCCTGGACGTGCTGAGAGAGGCTGGATAACCGGCGCGTCGCGCTTACATCTGAGCCAACAGAAGGATGATCGATATGCTGAGTGTGATTTCCCCCGCCAAACGTCTCGATTGGACCGAGCGGACCGCGCAGATGACCGCGCCCGACTTCACCGAAGACGCCGTCAAACTCGCGCGCGTGGCCAAACGGCTCAGCCAGAAGGAGCTGTCGAAGCTGATGGACATCAGCGCCGACCTCGCCAAGCTCAACGCCGACCGCTTCAAGGCGTTCGAAGATGCGCCCGAGGGAGAACGCCCCGCGGCGCTCGCCTTCGCGGGCGACACTTACATCGGTCTGGAGGCGGCGAGCCTTGATCCCGACACCATGACCTACGCGCAGGACCATCTGCGCATCCTGTCCGGCCTTTACGGCTTGCTGCGTCCGCTCGATGCGATCCGTCCCTACCGTCTGGAAATGGGCAGCCGCCTGAAGACACGCAAAGGGGCCAATCTCTACGCCTATTGGGGCCCGCGAATTGCCGAAGCGCTGAACGAAAATGCGGCGCAGGTCGGAACGGACACGCTCGTGAATTGTGCCTCCGTCGAATATTTTTCCGCCGTGGATGAAACGGCGCTCGACCTGCAGATCGTCACGCCGCAGTTCTATGAAGACAAACCGGGCGGCCCAAAGATCGTCAGCTTCTTTGCCAAGAAAGCCCGCGGCGCGATGGCCCGTTTCATCGTCGAACGCCGCCTGACCTCTCCCGATCAGATCCTCGATTTCGACACCGGCGGCTACGCCCACGCGCCAGAGCTCAGCGCCCCCGGAAAACCCGCTTTCTTCCGCACGGAAGCCAACGCCAAGGCCGCCGCCTGAGCGGGCGGGTGCCCTTTCATCTTGCCAAAAAAACCTCGGGGGTCAGCGCCCTTTCCCATGGAAAGGGTGCGTAGGGGGCAGCGCCCCCTCCTACAAGAGAACGGGCAGCGCACCCTCGAACAAAAAACCGGCAGCGCCCTTTAGAAAACATGGTTTTCAGATCATTAAGAAGACCCATGTTCCCAAACGAATACAAAGACATAGATCCCCTGATCAACCTTGAGCAAAAGCTGCGAGGAGGGCCGACAGGCCTGAGGAGCGGTGAGCTTAGTGATCGGGTTTCGACGCTTCGAACGCGGCCGCCTGCTCTGCGCTGGCCTCGGTCTGATACTTGGCTTTCCACTCCGCATAGGGCATCCCGTAGACCACCTCCCGCGCGGCCTCCTTGTCGATCTCCACACTCCGCGCAGCCGCCTCTTCCTGATACCAACGGCTCAGGCAGTTTCGGCAGAACCCGGTCAGGTTCATCATGTCGATGTTCTGCACATCGCGGCGCTCATCGAGATGCTGCAGGAGGCGGCGAAAGGCGGCGGCTTCCAGCTCGGTTTGCGTGGGCTCTGACATCATGGTCTCCTCTGTGTCGGATCAAAGATCGGCATGGGCGCGGGCATCTTCAAGCACACCTGCCAATCGTTTGCCCCAGGCCGCCTGCTGCGTCGGTGTCTCGATCAGATCGTTGCGCAGTTCGACCAGCACATGCTTGCGCCCCGCCTGAATGCCATGCCGGTCCAGCGCGTCGCCGGGAAGCTGGCCCGAATAGGGCGCGTTGTCCCCGACGCAGAGATCCCCCTCCACGATCAGCCGGTCGATCAACGGCGTGGCCAGTCTCCGGTCCTCAGCATAAAGCACGCCGATGTGCCACGGACGCGGCGGGCGGCCGACGAATTGCGGTGTGAAACTGTGCACCGACACAATCAGCGGATCGTCCCGGGCGGCCAGAACCTCGGAAATCATCGCATGGTAGGGCCGATGGTAGAGCGCCAGACGCCGCTCTACCTCCGCCGGGTCAACGCCGCGATTGGCGGGAATGATCGAGCCGTCGTAAACCTGCATCAGTAGCGTCGGATCATCTTCGCCGCGGTTCGGGTCGATCACGAGCCGCGAATAGGTGGAAGCCACGACTGGCGCGTCCAGCGCCGCCCCCAGCGCTTCGGCAACGCCCAGAGCGCCCACATCATAAGCAATGTGGCGTGCCATATCCTGCGCGGGCAGCCCGAGGTCTCCGTCCGCCACCTCGACCGGCACGCGATTGCTGGCGTGATCGCAAGTCACGACCCACCGCCCGGCCCGGTCGGCCCCGGTCAATGTGCAGGCATCTGCCATTTTGTCCTTCAAGTCCCCACATGTTCGGTTGGCTGCGACGTGGGTAAATCGCCGCAATCCCAATGACCAGCCCGTCAGCGGTTGTTCCGCATCTGGATTTGCGTCTATGTGAGGCGCAATCGAAAGATGATAGCGCCAACATGCCATCTGGCAGGCAGTGCGAGGGATCTGGGGGAAAGATGTCCATGAAACGCGACCGCAATGTAAAAATCGTCGCCACGCTTGGACCTGCGTCCAACGATTACGAGGTGATCCGGGCCCTGCACGAGGCCGGCGCGGATGTTTTCCGCCTCAACATGTCCCATGGCGATCACTCCGAGATTGCCGCGCGCCATGCGATCATCCGCCAGATCGAGGTGGATCTCGGGCGCCCGATTGCGATTCTCGCCGACCTGCAGGGCCCGAAACTGCGCTGCGGAGTATTCGCCAACGACGAAGGCCATGACCTCGAAGACGGCGCGACGTTCCGCTTCGACCTCGACGACACGCCCGGCGACGCCAGCCGCGTGCAACTGCCGCACAAGGAAATCTTCGACGCGCTCGAGCCCGGCGCCACTTTGTTGGTCAATGACGGCAAGATCCGTGTGAAAGTGCTGGAATGCGGGGCGGATTTCGCCAAATGCGAGGTTCTGGCCGGTGGCCGGATCTCGAACCGCAAAGGCGTGAACGTGCCGGACGTGGTGCTGCCGCTGGCGGCACTCTCCGACAAGGACCGCAAGGATCTCGAATTTGTGTGCGAGTTGGGCGTCGATTGGCTGGCGCTGTCGTTTGTGCAGCGTCCCGAGGACGTGGCCGAGGCGCGCGATCTGGCCAAGGGCCGCGCGGCGATCCTTTCGAAAATCGAAAAACCCGCGGCGGTCACCAATTTCGAAGCCATTCTCGACGCCTCCGATGGCATCATGGTTGCGCGCGGCGATCTGGGCGTGGAATGCCCGGTACAAGCCGTCCCGCCGATCCAGAAGCGTCTGGTGCGCAAATGCCGCAACGCCGCCAAGCCGGTGATCGTCGCCACGCAAATGCTGGAAAGCATGATCGAAAGCCCGATGCCGACCCGCGCCGAAGTCTCGGACGTGGCCGCGGCGATCTATGAGGGCGCCGATGCCGTCATGCTCAGCGCGGAATCCGCCGCGGGCGATTACCCGATCGAAGCGGTGACCACGATGAACAACGTCGCCGAAGAGGTCGAAAGCGATCCGACCTATCGCGATATCATCGAAGCCTCGCGCGGGGGCGACAAGGAAACGGTGGCCGATGCCATTGTCTCTGCGGCGCGCGAGATTGCGGAGACGACGAACATCAAGCTGATCTGTTGCTTCTCCGAGTCGGGGTCCACGGCCGCGTTGACGGCCCGCGAACGGCCCTCCGTTCCGATCCTCGCGCTGACCAGCCGGATGGCGATTGCGCGGCGCATGTGCCTGACGTGGGGGTGCCATTGTGTGAAGGTCGGCAGTGTCGGACGCTTCAAGGAAGCCGTCGTCAGCGCCGTGCGCGCTGCCACAACCGAAAATCTGGCAGATAAATCCGACCTGATCGTTGTGACTGCGGGCGTCCCCTTCGGGCAATCCGGCTCGACCAACATCCTGCGGATCGCGCCCTGTGACGAGCGGCTGATCTACGCCTCCGAGCTGGAATAGGGGTGCAGATCGGCGCGGATATCCTTCTGGTGATTGCCACCATCGTGGCGATCCTGTCGTTCTCGTCGATCATTGCCGCATGGACCGTGCGCCGCTGGCCGTGGGTGCCGATGATCTCGCTCTGCATCGCGCTTGGGATGTTTGCCTTCGTGCATTTCGAAGCATCGGACGGGCTTGTTCCGCTGGATATCCCGGATGCGTTCATCTCGGTGGCAGCACGGATGTTGAACTGATCCTGCGCGCTCAGAGAACCCGCAGGATCAACCATCCGACACCCGCGTAGGGCAGCAGCCCCAACACGATCACCACCCCGTCCCGGGCCAGCATGCCAAGCGCCAGGATCGCCACGCCGATCCCCGCGACGGAGGATGAGAACGGAACGAATTCCAGCAAGGGCATCATCAGGCCGGACACCAGGCAGATCAATTGCGGCACAAAGACCAACGGTCTGCGGGACAACAGGCGAAACCGTTTGGCGGTATGGGTGTCGACCCATACCGCGACTGATCGGATGCGCGTGAAGGCGGCGGTGAGCTTTGCGCCATTGATCTGACGCGACAGGATGAAGTCCGGCAACCACAGGTATTTGCGTCTGGCCAGCATCTGCGCCGAGACGATGGCGATGAAAATCCCCATCAGCGACGAGAACAGGGGTATGCCGCTCAGGGGCGTTGCCACGGCAATCGCGGGCAGCAATAGCACCGGTGTGAAGCTGGCGCGCCCGAACGAATGCAGGATCGTGCGAATATCGGTGAGCTCGACCTCAGCGGCCTGAAGCACGCGGTCGATGATCTCGGGCAGGGACGCGGGTGGGGCCGGATCCGGGGGAGTGTGGTGCGTTTCCATTGCGCCCCGACCTATGTGCCAATGGCCAGCGCATCAAGAACGCATCGTGTGCGCAGACTCCCCTTGTCAGGCGCAGGGTTTGGCTTTATGCGGCAGCTTCCGAACGGTGCGTCCGGCCGAAAACGGCATGCCGCGATGCGCCCGAACCGCTCAGACAAGACTTGAGGAGTTGGAAATGCCGAAGATGAAGACAAAGTCGAGCGCCAAGAAGCGCTTCAAAGTGACGGGCACCGGTAAGGTGATGGCCGCTCAAGCTGGTAAACAGCACGGGATGATCAAGCGGAGCAACAAGTTCCTCCGCAATGCGCGCGGGACAAGCGAACTGTCTGCTCCCGACAGCAAGATCGTCAAATCCTACATGCCATACGACCGCTAAGGAGGCCCGGATATGTCCCGTACCAAAGGTGGAACCGTCACCCATCGTCGCCACAAGAAGGTTCTTGATGCGGCCAAAGGCTATTATGGCGCGCGCTCGCGGAATTTCCGCACCGCCACGCAGGCTGTCGATAAGGCCAACCAATACGCCACGCGCGACCGCAAGGCCCGCAAGCGTCAGTTCCGCGCGCTGTGGATCCAGCGGATCAACGCCGCCGTCCGCGCCCATGACGAAGCTCTGACCTATTCGCGGTTCATCAACGGTCTGGCGAAAGCCGGGATTGAGGTCGACCGCAAGGTCCTCGCCGATCTGGCCGTGCATGAGCCCGAAGCATTCGGTGCCATCGTCGATCAGGCGAAAGCCGCGCTTTAAGCGACACGGCCCGCACATCTGCAAAAGGCGCGTCCCGTCCGGGCGCGCCTTTTTCGTTCGCCTGTGACCCATGTTCTGTGCTCCATTGCGTCGGGGCTATTGGGTGGGCGTATAGATCATCGCGGTGCCATCCCACTGCCAGGTGCCCCGACAGACTTCTGCGAACGGACAGGACCCGCCCTGCACCGCAGTGCCAATGGCCGCTGTCCCGTTGCGCATGTCGAAGGTCGGCGGGATTTCCATGTGGTTCTGGATCACCGTGCTCCACCCGCTGCCGGGCGCGGCGGTCGAGAGGTAGATGAACAGCGCGCAATTGTGCATGCCGCAATTGCCGAGCCCACGCAGCATCGCGAAACCTCCCCCCTCGCATCGGAGCGCGGCGGAATTCACGATCACGTCCTGGGTTCCGTCGGCATCGAGGTCCGCGATGCGGATCGCCCCCTCGCCGAGTGTCACGCCGGTCGGGCATTGCCCGGCCCACCCGGCCTCAAGCTCTGCCCGGGTGATCGGCGCATCCTCTGGCAAGGCTGCGGGCGGCGGGACCTCGGACGGGGGCGGATCGCCGAGGTTGGCGACGGGGTGCATCATCCCGTTGGCATCGGGTGACATGAAGTTGAAGAAATTCGCCCATTCCGTGTGGTAACCCGCCCCCGTTCCACAGCCCTGCAACGCCGCATCGATCGCGGCGGCCGATCCGTTCAGCCGCAAGGTCGATGGCCCGCGTGTGGCAACCTGCAATGTCACGATCGAGCCGCCGCGCAGGGCGTCGATCACCTCGGGCAACAGGCGCACTGTCCAGGCCGGTTCCGCCACGAACAGCAGATAGCGCGCGTTCAGCCACATGGGCCGCCCGTCGACCGTGATCTGCATCTGGCCTTCGGCTTGCTCGGTTTCGCCCTGTAGCCACGCGACACTCAGGTAAGAGGCATCCGCCGCGCAGAGCACCGTCGCGGTCACAAGGTCGCCGCCGTCGCGCTCCGACACCCAGGCGCCGTAGTCGAGAAATTCCGACGGGCCATGTTGCCATTGGCCCCAGAAATGCCCGTCCGCCGCGGCGGGCGCGGCAAGTGTTATCGTAGCGAAAAAGGCGGCAAACCATCGTCTCATGACAGGTCTCCTGCGATAGATTGTGGGTGCAGTTTGCCACGGACGGTACAGGGATCAATGCCAAAAGCCATGATCTTGCAATCCGTCCCTTCTCTGGTAGGTCAGAGGCCGATTTCCAAGGGATGGAGCACGCGACATGGATGGCCTCGACGAGCTGCGCAAAAGCTGGCTGGACCGCATCGGCGGTGCCTCGGATGAGGGCACGCTGGAAGAGTTTCGCGTGGCGGCGCTTGGTAAGAAGGGCGAGATCAGCCTGAAGATGCGCGAGCTTGGCAAGATGACGCCTGACGAACGGCAAGTCGCCGGGCCTGCGTTGAACGCGCTCAAGGATGAAGTCAACGCAGCCCTGACCGCCAAGAAGGCGGGGCTGGCCGATGCCGCGCTGGATGCACGCCTGCAAGCCGAATGGCTTGACGTGACACTACCGTCGCGCCCGCGCCGTCAGGGCACGATCCACCCGGTCAGCCAGGTCATGGAAGAGGTCACCGCGATCTTTGCCGACATGGGGTTTTCCGTCGCCGAGGGCCCGCAGATCGAGACCGATTTCTACAATTTCGACGCGCTGAACATCCCCGGACACCACCCCGCGCGGGCCGAGATGGACACGTTCTACACGCATCGCGCCGAGGGCGATAACCGCCCGCCGCACGTGTTGCGCACCCACACCTCGCCCGTGCAGATCCGCCATATGGAGGCCCACGGCGCGCCCTGCCGCATCATCGCGCCGGGCCGTGTGTACCGCGCCGATTACGATCAGACCCATACGCCGATGTTCCATCAGGTCGAGGGGCTTGTTCTGGGCGAAGATATCTCGATGGCGAACCTGAAATGGGTGCTGGAGGAATTCTATTCCGCCTTCTTCGGCGTCGCCGTCAAAACCCGTTTCCGCGCCTCGCATTTCCCGTTCGTGGAACCGGGCGCGGAGGTCGACATCCAGTGCTCGTTCGAGGGCGGCACGGTGAAGGTCGGCGAGGGCGACGATTGGCTTGAGATACTGGGCTCCGGCATGGTGCACCCCAAGGTGCTGGAGGCCGGCAAGATCGACCCGACCAAGTATCAGGGCTTCGCCTTCGGCATGGGGATCGACCGGATCGCGATGCTGAAATACGGCATCCCGGATCTGCGCGACTTCTTCGCGAGCGATTTGCGGTGGCTGCGGCACTATGGCTTTGGGGCGCTGGAGATTCCGGCGGTTCACGCGGGGGTTTGAGGTACGATCTGGAGTTTGAGAAGCATCTGCTTCTGTTGCTTCAGAAGGGAGGCACTCAACGCTGGACGCACGAAAGCCTCAAGACCGACTCTGGCGAATCCGATCCGATAATTCCGCTTTACGATGAAGTCACGAGACGCGGGAACGACACCTTGTTTCACTTGGAACAGATGGCGGAGCGTGGTTTTGTCAGGGTCTGGAAAACCGACGCAGATTTGACCGTCCGACTGCTTCGGGCCGGGCGCGAAAGGCTGAGGTGGCATCGTGGCAGCACCCCCGTCAGAAAGGTCACGCTGCGCAGCTGGAACTGGTTCAAGATCAAGTTTCGAACGGTCCTTGTGCCCGGGTTCATCCTATACATATTTCCCTTCATCATGATCATACTATCGGTTGAATTGATGAAATGGCTTGGCTTCGAAGGGCGCTAAAGATGATGCGCGAGCGTTGCTGCCAGTCCAATTGGCTCCCCCTAACCAACCCGTGAATTGACACCACGCGCCCGCCGCGTCACCTCACCCCCCATGAAAACGCTCCTAACCCTCGCCGTCCTCCTCCTTACCGCCACCGCCTCCCACGCCTGCACCGGCCAGACCCCGTGCCCCATCGGTGACCGCTCGTATCACGTGCTCGAACCCGACGGCTGGGACGGCGAAACACCCCTCCCGGTCCTCCTCCATTTCCACGGCTGGCAACGCCAAGGCACCCTGATCGTTCAACACGACCGGATCGCCGGTGCCACCGAGCGGCGGGGCGTCCTTCTGGTGGCACCCAACGGCAACAACGGCACCTGGACCTTCCGCACCCCAAATTCGCCCGACGTGCCGTTTGCGCGCGCGGTTCTGGACGATATCGCCGCCCGCTACCCCATCGACGAAGACCAGATCTTCGTGTCGGGCTACAGCTATGGCGCGCGCATGGCGTGGCGGTTCGTGTGCCAGGATGGCGCGGATATCGCGGCGCTTCTGGCCATATCCGGCACCCTTCCGCAAGCGACCTCCTGCCCCACCCACCCGCAAAACGCGCGGCAGGTCTATGGCCTCGACGATCCGGTCCTGCGCTTTCCCTTTGGCCCCAACGGCGAGACGGACCACCCGGTATCGCTCTGGCGCGCGTCCATGGGCTGCGGCGATGGCGCGGTCATCGGCGAATGGCAACAACGTTCGTTCCTGACCCTGACGCGCACCGAATGGGAGTGCGCCGGGGGGCGTGTGGCGCTTGATACGCATCCCGGCGGGCATTTCATCCCCCATGGGTGGATCGCGCGGCAGTTGGACGAATTGCTCGGCCTGCCCAACAGCTACCCCTAGACTTGCCCCCACCCGCTTTCTTTGCCATGTCCGGGGCCGACGAATTGGACCCTTGGGGCATGTTATGAAGTTCACCCTCTCCTGGCTGAAAGATCACCTCGAAACCGAGGCGAGCCTTGCCGATATCCTCGACGCGCTGACCGACCTTGGCCTTGAGGTCGAAGAGGTGGAGGACCGCGCCGCGCGGTTGGCGGATTTCACGCTCGCCAAGGTGATAACGGCCGAAAAACACCCCGATGCGGACCGCCTGCGCGTGTGTCAGGTCGAGACCGATGAAGGCATGCAGCAGATCATCTGCGGCGCGCCCAATGCGCGCGAAGGGATCACCGTGGTCCTTGCCAAACCCGGCACCTATGTGCCCGGCATCGACACGACGATCGGCGTGGGCAAGATCCGGGGTATCGAGAGCTTTGGCATGATGGCCTCCGAGCGCGAGCTTGAGCTGTCCGATGAACATGACGGCATCATCGAATTGCCGTCGGGCGAGGTCGGCGAGCGGTTCGTCGATTGGTTGGCGGAACACGACCCGGCCAAGGTTGATCCGGTGATCGAGATCGCCATCACGCCGAACCGGCAGGACGCGTTGGGCGTGCGCGGGATCGCGCGGGATCTGGCCGCGCGTGGGCTTGGCACGTTGAAGCCCCATGACCCGGCGGAGGTGCTAGGCAGCTTCCCTTGCCCCATTGGCGTGACGATCGACGCCGATACGCTTGACGACGCGCCGCATTTCACCGGGCGTCTGATCAAGGGTGTGAAGAACGGCCCCTCCCCGCAATGGTTGCAGGACCGTCTGCGCGCGATTGGCCTGCGCCCGATCTCGGCGCTTGTCGATATCACCAATTACTTCACCTTCGATCAGAACCGGCCATTGCACGTGTTCGACGCCGATAAGGTGGCGGGCAACCTGCGTGTGCATCGGGCCCAGGGCGGCGAGACGATCACCGCGCTGGATGACAAGGACTATACGCTCGTCGCCGGGCAGGTTGTGATCTCCGATGACAAGGGGCCGGAAAGCATCGCCGGTGTGATGGGCGGGGCCGAGACGGGCTGCACCGAGGACACCGTGAACGTGTTCCTTGAAAGTGCCTGGTGGGAGCCGGTGCGCATCGCCTATACGGGCCGCGAACTGAAAATCAATTCCGACGCCCGCTATCGGTTCGAGCGCGGCGTGGACCCCGAATATACGCGCCCCGGTCTTGAGGCAGCGACTCAGATGGTGCTGGATTTGTGCGGTGGTGAGGCGTCGGAGGTGGTTGAGGCTGGCGCCGCGCCGCAGACTGCGCGCAGCTATCAGCTGGATCCCAAGCGGGTCGAGAGCCTTGTCGGCATGCAGATCGACCGCGACCAACAGGTGCGCATCCTGACCGCGCTTGGCTTTTCGGCCAGCGGCTCGGGCGACACGCTGGAGGTCTGGGTGCCGTCCTGGCGGCGCGATGTGCATGGCGAGGCAGATCTTGTCGAAGAAGTCGCACGCGTGACATCCCTTACGGGTCTCAAGCCGCAGCCCTTGCCGCGTGCCGCAGGTGTGCCCGCGCCCGTCCTGACGCCGATGCAGCTGCGCGAGCGCGCGGCGCGGCGCACGGCGGCGGCGCTCGGCTACAACGAATGCGTCACCTACAGCTTCATCGACAAGGCGTCGGCCGAGCTGTTCGGCGGCGGGTCCGATGCCGTGATGCTCGAAAACCCGATCAGCTCCGAGATGTCGCATATGCGCCCCGCCGTGCTACCCGGCTTGCTGCAGGCGGCGGCCCGCAATCAGGCGCGCGGCATGATGGATATGGCGCTCTTCGAAGTCGGCGCCGCGTTTCATGGCGGTGAGCCCGGCGAACAGCACCTTATCGTCAGCGGCCTTCTGACCGGTCACACCGGCCCGCGTGATCCCCATGGCGCGCGGCGTGCGGTGGATGTGTTCGACGTCAAAGCCGATGCAGAGGCCGTTCTGGCCGCGATCGGGGCGCCCGCCAAGGTACAGATCCTGCGCGGCGCGCGGGAATGGTGGCATCCGGGGCGGCACGGCATGATCTGCCTTGGCCCCAAGAAGGTGCTGGGGATCTTCGGCGAGCTGCATCCAAAGGTGCTGGCGGCGATGGATGTGAAAGGGCCCGCGATGGCCTTCACGATCTTCCCCGAAGAGGTGCCGATGCCGCGCAAGTCCACCGCCAGCCGCGGGGCCGTGACCATGGCCGATCTGCAAGCGGTGGAGCGGGACTTTGCCTTTGTGGTGGCGGCGGATGTGGCCGCGCTTGATCTGGTGAACGCCGCGGCGGGGGCGGACAAGGCCCTGATCGAAGAGGTCCGGGTGTTCGATGAGTTTGTCGGCGGATCGCTTGGCGAGGGCCAGAAATCGCTGGCGATTACCGTGCGGATGCAGCCGACGGACAAGACGCTGACCGAGGACGAGATCGAGGCGGTGGGCGCGAAGATCGTCGAGAAGGTCGCCAAGGCCACCGGCGGCGCATTGCGCGGCTAGCGACTACGCCCCGGTGTCGGGCGTTGCATTTGAGTATTTTTGAAACAAGGAAGGACGCAAGATGACCTTGAAAGTCTATCTGTCGGGCGAAATTCACACCGATTGGCGCGAGCGGATTGTCGATGGATCGGCAGACCTGGACGTGACGTTTTCCGGCCCGGTCACGGACCATGCGGCCAGCGACGATTGCGGCGTTGCGATCCTCGGTGAAGAGCCGAACAAATATTGGCACGACCACAAGGGCGCGATGGTGAATGCCATCCGCACCCGGCACGGTATCGAACAGGCCGATGTCGTCGTCGTGCGTTTCGGCGAGAAATACAAGCAATGGAATGCCGCGTTTGATGCGGGCTTTGCCAGCGCGCTCGGCAAGCCGTTGATCGTGTTGTCGATGCCCGAACATCAGCATCCGTTGAAAGAAGTCCACGCCGCCGCGCTGGCGGTTGCGGAAGAGCCCGAGCAGGTGGTTCAGGTGCTGCGCTACGTGTTGACGGGCGCGCTTCCGGCCTAGGCGCGGGCCACGTCTCTCGGATATCGCGTGGCCGGGCGCAGGGGATTTGACCCTCCGCCCGGCGCAGCCAGTGACCTAGCCCTCGCGCGGCGGGGTATTGCGCCCCTTTTTCACGGCGGGGCGGGCCAGAAATTGGTCAAGATAGGCCGGAACGTTGGTCAGGTCGCCCCAACCGACGATTTCCTTCGCGCCGTAGAAATCGAGCGCAGCCAACCACGGCGCAATCGCCATATCGGCGATGGAATACTCCCCCGCGATCCAGTCCTTGCGGTCCAATTCGCCCTCCAGCACGTTCAGTAGGCGCTTGGCCTCGGCCACGAAACGCTCCCGCGGGCGGGGGTCTTCGATCTCGGATCCGGCGAATTTGTGGAAATACCCAAGCTGACCCAACATCGGCCCAAGACCGCCCATCTGGAACATGACCCACTTGATGACCTGGTACTTGTCGGCCTCGGTCTCACCGAGGAATTTCCCTGTCTTTTCCGCCAGGTAGATCAGGATCGCCCCGGATTCCCAAAGCGCGATCGGCGTGCCGTCCGGTCCGTTCGGGTCGATCAGCGCGGGGATCTTGTTGTTTGGGTTCAGCGACAGGAATTCATCGCTCTTCACATCGCTGTCGGACAGCGTCACACGGTGCGCCTCGTAGGGCAGGCCCATCTCTTCCAGCGCGATCGAGGCTTTCACGCCATTGGGCGTCGGGAAGGAATACAGCTGGATCACCGACGGGTCCTGCGCCGTCCAGCGGGCGTTTATCGGGAATGTCTCAATCGGGTTCATGCGTCGCCTCAATGCAAAAAGTTACTTTGCTGAGATACTTCCCCTTGAATGAGTATGCCAGAGGTTGCCTTCTGCGCGCTCTATGGGTGGCCTGTGCGCAAGCGCACCAATGAATGCCGCCCGCACAACGGAACAGGACTGGGTGGAGCACCACATGATTTCAGAATTCAAGGACTTCATTGCCAAGGGCAATGTTATGGATATGGCCGTCGGTATCATTATCGGCGCGGCCTTCACGGCGATTGTCGGCAGCCTCGTGGCCGACCTGATCAACCCGATCATCAGTCTCGCAATGGGCGGGGTCGACTTCAGCGGCCTCTTCGTGTTGCTGGGTGAGGGCGACTATGCCTCCATCGACGCGGCTGACGAAGCCGGAGCGGCGGTGTTCGCCTACGGGCGCTTCATCATGGCGATCATCAACTTCCTGATCATCGCGTTTGTGGTGTTCTTGTTGGTGAAGGCCGTGAACAAGGCCAAAGGCCCCGAGGAAGAAGCAGAAGAAGAGCCCGCAGGCCCGACCCAGGAAGAGCTTCTGGCCGAGATCCGCGACGCCCTGAAGGCGCGCGGCTAAGTCAGCGATCTCTCACAGATCTGGAAAAGGCCCGCCCCTGCGCGGGCCTTTTTCGTGGGGCGTCAGGCCTTCGCCATGCGCCGCTTTGCCGATCTGTTGAACCAATACCAACCCCTGTAGGCCTCCAACGCCAGAAGCGGGCCGAAATGCACCAACGCCGGGCCGGTGCCGCCCCAATCATGCAGGGACGCCCAATGCAGCAAGGTGAACAGGGACGCCACATAGGTGGTGCGTCGCAGCGATTTCCAATGCGGTCCCATGGCCCGCACGGCGGCATCCATCGACGTCATCGCCAATGGAATGAAGATCGCGAAGGCCACCCAACCGGTCCAGATATAGAGCTTCGGCAAATCGCCGGTGACGGCGGCAAGGCTGCCTTCGTCGATCAGGTAGAACACCGTATGCAACAGCGCATAGCCAAAGGCCGCAACACCGAAATAGCGGCGATTGTGCCTGAGCCAGCCGATAAAGCGGCTCTGCCGGAAGATCAGCGCCAGCGGAGAGATCATCATCGTGAGGATCAAGAGCCGGGCTGCGAATTCGCCCGACGGGTGCAGCAGGCCGTGAATCGCCTCCGGGTCGGTCGAGGTCAGGGCCTCAAAGGTGAAAAGGGCGGGCAGAACGGCGAGCAGGGCCCAAAGCCAGTAGGGGGATAGGCGCGACATGTGTGATCTCCGAAAACGTCATGTCCGGTTACACGCAGGGCCCCGCAGTTTCCGTCGCTAGTGTTTCACCACAAGCGCCGGGGATATCACATCCAGCCCCAACGCCACCCCGACCGCGTAGTTGGTCAGTTTGCCGGCATGGGTGTTCAGCCCCTCCAACAGGTGTGGATCATCGGCGCAGGCCTGCCGCCAGCCCTTGTCGGCCAGCGCCAGCATGAACGGCATCGTCGCGTTGCCAAGCGCCAGCGTCGAAGTCCGCGCAACCGCGCCCGGCATGTTCGCCACGCAATAATGCACCACGCCGCCGACCTCGTAGATCGGGTCTTCGTGGGTGGTGGCCTTGGACGTCTCGAAACAGCCGCCCTGGTCAATCGCCACATCGACGATCACCGCGCCGGGCTTCATCGTCGACAATTGCGCTTTCGTCACCAGTTTGGGCGCCGCAGCGCCAGGGATCAGGACCGCGCCAATCACCATATCGGCGCGAGTGATCAGATCGGCGGTGGCATCCGCACTGGCGTAGCGCGTCTTGAATGTGCCGCGGTAGACATCGTCCAACCAGCTCAACCGGGGCAGCGACCGGTCCATCACCGTCACATCCGCCCCCATGCCAGCGGCGACCCGCGCGGCCTGCGTGCCCACGACGCCGCCGCCGATCACCACAACCTCCGCCGGGCCGACGCCGGGCACACCCCCCATGAGAACCCCGCGCCCGCCGTTGGCCTTTTGCAACGCCCAGGACCCGACCTGAGGCGCAAGCCGCCCGGCCACCTCCGACATCGGCGCCAGAAGTGGCAGGCCCCCGTTTGCATTGGTCACCGTCTCGTAGGCGATCGCGGTCACGCCACTGTTCAGAAGATCGCGGGTTTGGTCCGGGTCGGGGGCCAAATGCAGGTAAGTGAACAGGATCTGCCCCTCGCGGAGCTGCTTGCGTTCGACGGCCTGCGGTTCCTTCACCTTCACGATCATGTCGGCCTCGGCAAAGATCGCATCGGCGGTTCCCGCAATCGCGGCACCGACCGCGCGGTAGTCGTCATCGGTGAAGCCCGCGCCGTCGCCCGCGCCGGTCTGCATGGTGACGCTGTGGCCGTGGCCGATGGCTTCGCGCGCGGCGGCTGGGGTCAGGCCGACGCGAAATTCCTGCGGTTTGATCTCTTTCGGGCACCCGATATGCATGGTCCACTCCTCCGTTGAACGATACCTGCGATGACCAAAGCTTGCGCTTGTCGTGGTGGAATTGCTTTGAATGTTTGCCTGTGTCGGACTTATCTGTTGCAGGATTCGTGCATAAGAAGGGCATCGAATGAGGGATTCTGGATCAAGTGCCGAACTGGACGCGACGGATGCCGCGATTCTGCGCGCGCTGCAAAAGCAGGGCCGCATGACCCATGCCGACTTGTCCGAACGGGTGAACCTCTCGCCCTCGGCCTGCCACAGGCGGGTGCAACGGCTGGAGGCGGCGGGCGTGATCCGCGATTACGTGGCGCTTTTGAACCCGCGCGCCGTCGGGCGGGTGACGACGGTGTTTGTCGAGATCAAGTTGCAGGGGCAATCCGACGAAACCCTCGATGCCTTTGAAAAGGCCGTCGCCCGCGTGCCGGATGTGTTGGAATGCCACCTGATGGCGGGGACGGCGGATTACCTGTTGAAGGTCGTCGCCCGCGACAGCGAGGATTTCGCCCGCATTCACCGACAGCACCTCTCGCGTCTTCCGGGCGTGGCGCAGATGCAATCAAGCTTTGCCCTCAAGACCGTGTTCAAGACCACCGCCCTGCCGGTCTAAAGCACCGCGCTGACCGCGACAAAGGCCAGCACGCCGCAGAGCGCCGCCAACACCGCGCTCTTGCGCCAATATCCCACCCCCACCGCGACCAAGGCCGCCGCGATATGCGGCAGGCTCAGGGCTCCGTCACTGCCCGCAGGCCATAAAACCCCCGGCGTGACCAGCGCGGGCAGGATCGCCACCGGCGTGTACCGAAGGTGCCGCAGCAGCCAATCGGGCAGCTCGCGATTGCCGATAAGGCCCAGGAACGAGAACCGGATCGCATAGGTCGCCACCCCGAGCGCCACGATGATCAACCAGATCTCCGTCCCGCTCCAACCCGTCATTTGCCGGACCCCGCAGGTGGCGTGAACCGCGCGCCCATGCGTCGCTCGACCTCCGCGCCGACGATCATTGCACCGATCCCGGCGGGCAGAAGGCCAAGGTTGTAGGGCAATCCGCCAAACGCAATCGCCAATACGACCGACGCCGCCGCCGCCGCGATATGCGCACCGGTGCGCAAGGCGGGCGCGACCATCGCCAGAAACGCCACCGGCACGGCGAAGGTGATGTCCCAATCGCCCGGGATCGCCTCGCCCAACAAGGCCCCCACATAGGTCGCCACGATCCACACCGGGATAATCGGCACGCAGGTCCCGAAGAAATATCCCAACCGCTCCCCCAGCCCCATCTGCGGCGCGTCCTCGTATTTCAGGACCGATACCGCATAGGTCTGATCGACGTTCATGTAGGCCACCAACGCCCGTTGCCAGAGCGACGCGGCGCCGAGGTGCGGCGCCAGCGACGCGGAATACATCGCCATGCGCAGGTTCACCGCTATGGCCGACAACAACACGATCACCGCCGGCGCTTGATCCAGCATCAATTGCAACGCCGCGAGCTGCGACGCGCCCGCGATGACCACCACGGAAAACCCCATCACCTGCGTCAGGTTCAGCCCCGCCTCCGTCGCGACCACACCGAACAACGCGCCGAACGGACCGGCGACCAGTACAAACGGCCCCGCGTCACGCGCGCCGCGCCAGAAGGCAGTTCGGGATGAGTTGGCAGTGGCCATTGTGTCGATTACTCCTGATGTGAACCCGCCTTAATCGCGGTGTTTGGGGGATGCAAATGAAGCCTTGTCATGGGCTGGATCACGGGAACCGCGAATGAACCGCACGTACAGGATCGATGGAGCCGGGGATGAAAAAGCCTTTCGCGACGCCAGCCGTATGGCGGACAATGCCCTGGTTGACCTCTTTGGTGTGGGGGGGTCCACGAACATTTTGTGGGCACTCTCCATGTTGCTTGCCGGGGCCGGGGCCACGGCGGCTGTTTTCCTGATCCTGCAAACATCTGGCAGCACTTTTCCCGGTCTTCAGGGGCAGGGCGGTCTCTTGGTTGCGGTGCCCGTTGGGGTGGGCCTTTTCTTGGCTGCGATCACCCTGCTTGGCCGCTGGATCGACAAGGCGACCGCCCGCGGTTTCCTCAATGACCCGATGATGCAGAACCACCATGTCCTATTGTCGGAGGGCGGCATGCGCGTCGTTTCGGGGCGATGCTATACGCAATTCCATTGGGCTGATGTCACGCGGATCGAGGTTGCGGCAAACGTGATCTTCGTCATGGCAGGCGTTACCTGGGCCTATATCCGCCTCGCAGGATTCGCGGACGAGGAAGCGGCGAAATCTGCCATTGCCGACATGCGAGCCTGGCAGAAAGCGGCGCGCTCATGAGCGTTCCGGGCGTCATCCTTGCCGGCGGTGCGGGCCGTCGCATCGGCGGGGACAAGGCGCAGCATCTGTTGGCGGGCAGGCCGCTCTGGCAGCACGTCGCAGAGCGGATCACACCGCAGGTCTCGACCCTTGCGGTCAACGCGCCCGATCCGTTCGGCGACCTGCCCCATGTGCCCGACACTGTCCCCGGCCTCGGGCCATTGGCCGGTATCCTCGCCGCGATGCTCTGGGCCCAAGGCCAAGGCGCGGACCGCGTCCTGACCGTTGCGGTCGACACACCGTTTCTTCCGCATGATCTGGTGGCACGGCTGGCCAACGGTGACGGCATCGCCATGGCCGCGACTGCCGACGGCCTGCATGGCACCACCGCGCTCTGGCCCACGCATTTGTCGGTTGATCTGATGCAGGCGTTGACCGCTGGCACCCGCAAGGTCACCGAATGGGCCGCGACGCAAGATCTGACCCGAGTGCCCTTCCCCGACACGGCGCCACCGCCGTTTTTCAACATCAACACGCCCGAAGATCTCGCCCGTGCCGAGGCCTGGATGTGAGCCGTTTCGACACCATCGTCATGGTCGATTGGTCGGCTCGCTCCGCCCCGTCGCCGGTCAAGCGCACAAAGGATGCCATCTTCATCGGCATGGCGCGCGACGGGCGGGACGCTCCGCCGAACTACCAACGCACCCGCCACTGCGCGATGCGGTGCCTGACCGGCCTTCTAGACGGGGAACGCCGCGCGGGCCGCCGCGTTCTGGTCGGTTTCGACTTTCCGTTCGGCTACCCCCGCGGCTTTGCGCGCGCGGTCTGCGGGTCCGATAATCCGCTGGCGCTTTGGGCGCATCTGGCGGACCGCATCACGGACGACAATCGCAACCGCAACAACCGCTTCGACGTCGCCGAGGCGTTGAACGCGCTTTTCCACGCGCCCGGCCCTTTCTGGGGCTGCTCCGCCAAGCGCGCGACCGCGCAGATGTTGTTTCGCAAGCCCGACTACGCGCCCTTTGCTTTTGCCGAGCGGCGCAAGATTGAAACCGAATTGCCGCGTGCGAAGACCACGTTTCAATTGCTTGGCAATGGCTCTGTCGGGTCGCAAAGCCTCGTCGGCCTGCCGCATCTTCACGCGCTTCGGCAACGCTACGGTGATGCGCTCGCCGTCAGCCCGTTTCAGGCACCCGATGCCCCTATTGTCCTGGCCGAGATCTATCCCGGCCTGATTGACGCCGCGATCAAGACCCGCCTGCGCGCGGGCGATATCCTCGACGCCGCGCAGGTCCGCCTTGTTGCGCGTGCCTTTTCCCGCCTCGACCCCGGCCATCTCGACGCGCTCCTGCGCCAAGGCGACCGGGAGGAGGGTTGGATCCTCGGTCTCGGCGCGGAAGCCTCCCTGATCGACGGTATCGACTGAATGCAGCGCCCTGCCGCCTATGGCCTGACCCTTGCAACCTTCGGCGCGCTGGTCCTGACGCCGGACGCGATGTTGATGCGCCTGTCGGGGATGGGGGCCGTGCAGATGCTCGGCTGGCGCTCGACGCTCATGGGGGTCGTCATGATCACCCTCTGGGCGGTGCTCAGTCACAACAGACGCGCGGATATCGCCATGACCTTTGGTGCAGGCGGCCTTGCCATCGCCCTCTGCCAGGCGGTGAATGGCGCGCTCTTCACCTTCGGCATCGTCGGATCCCCCGTCACCCCGGTGCTGCTTGGCGTCGCCACCGTGCCGGTCGTTTCTGCGGTCCTGTCCTGGCTGGTGATGGGCGAGGCGACGGGCCGCGCGACATGGGTCACCATGGCGGCGGTTCTGACGGGGATCGCGGTGGCGATCTTCGGCAAGGCGGGCGGATTGGCCTTGGACGCGGCCGCGCTCAAGGGGGCGCTCTACGGGCTTGGTGTTGCGATCTGCCTCGCGTTGTCGTTCGTACTGATCCGCCGATTTGACGCCGTCCCGATCCCGCTTGCCGTGGGCCTCGGGGCGCTGCTGGCCGGGCTTGTCGGCATCGTGCTCACCGGCCCCGCGCAGATGCGGGGTGACGCGGTACTCTGGCCGATCCTGCTGACCGGCGCGGTGGTCCTGCCGGTCAGCTTCTATTGCCTCTCGCTCGCCTCCCGGCACACAGCAGCGGCCAACGTCAGCCTGCTTTTGTTGCTGGAAACGGTGCTTGGCCCGCTCTGGGTCTGGCTTGCCATCGGCGAAGCGCCCACCGCCCTGATGCTGCTGGGCGGTGCGATCGTCGTGGGCAGCCTTGCGGTTTTCCTACTGTCGCAGCGCCGCGGTGCTTACTGAAGGTCGCCGAACGCCTTTTGCATCCGCGCCACCGCATCCTCGATCACCGCCCGTGGCGCCGCGAGGTTGAAGCGCAGAAAGCTGTCGCCGCCGGTCCCGAAGGTTGGCCCGTAATTCACCGCGATCTTGGCATGTCCCGTAACCCGATCGGTAAACTCCTCCTGCGTCATGCCGGTGCCCTCGAAATCGACCCAGGCCAGATACGTGGCCTCCAACGCCATCGACCTCAGCCCCGGGATCGCATTGATCCCCGCGTCAAAAATCCGGGCGTTTTCCGCGATGTAGTCGCGCAGATTGTCGAGCCATTCCGCGCCCGCCGGCGAATAGGCCGCCGTCACCATGAACAAGCCGAACGAATTCGGCGACATGCCCAAAGCCGCCATCCGCGCGGCGAACCTGGCGCGCAACGCGTCATCGGCGATGATGACGTTGCCGACATGCGCGCCCGCGATGTTGAACGTCTTCGTGGCCGCCGTCATCATCACCAAACGGTCCGCGATCCCGTCGATCTTCGTCATCGGGATGTGGCGCTGCCCCGGCATCACCAGATCATGGTGGATCTCGTCGGACACGATGATCAGGTCATGTCGCCTTGCGAATTCGGCCACACCCTCCAACTCCGCCCGTGTCCAGACGCGCCCGCCGGGGTTGTGCGGCGAACACAGGATCAGCATCTTCTCGTTGCCGGTCATCTGCGCATCGAAGGCATCGAAATCCAACACATACCGCCCACCATCCTGCGCCATCTCCAATTCGCGCAGGTCGCGGTTCGCGGCCCGGATCACCTTGGCAAACGCGTGATAGACCGGCGTGAACAGAACCACACCGTCGCCCTCGTCCGTGAAGGTGTCGACGCACATCGCCGTGCCGTTCACCAACCCATGGGTCGTGAAGATGTGGCTTGGGTCCACGTTCCAACCGTGCCGCTCGGCCATCCACCAGCAGATCGCCGCGCGATATTTGCTGTCGTCGCCGAAGTAGCCGTAGACGCCATGATCCAGCATCGCCTGCACCGCGTCCTGAATGCATCCGGGCGGCCGGAAATCCATATCCGCCACCCACATCGACACGCCATCTTCGGGCGAAACGCCGTAAAGCGCCTCCATCATGTCCCATTTCACGCAATGGCTGCCGCGGCGGTCGATGATTTCGTCGAATGACATGTGTGGGCTCCGATCAAGTGACGAACGCGACCCTAGCGCGCCGATTTCTGGCCGCAAGCCCACGCCCTTTATTCGCGCGGCGGTTTGTCCTACATGGGCCTTTATGAAACGCCCGATTGTCCTGCATCCCGATCCACGGCTCAAAAAAGTTGCGGCCCCCGTCGATGATCTGTCCGACGAGCTGCGCGCTTTGGCCGAAGATATGCTGGCCACCATGTACGACGCGCCCGGCATCGGCCTCGCCGCGCCGCAGATCGGCGTGTCGCGCCGCCTGATCGTCATGGATTGCGTCAAGGAGGAAGGCGCGGACCCCCGCCCAATGGCGATGTTCAACCCAGAGGTCATCGCATCTTCCGACGAAACCAACGTCTACGAGGAAGGCTGCCTTTCGATCCCGGAGCATTACGCCGATGTCACCCGGCCCGAAGCCGTGACTGTGCGCTGGATCGACCCCAATGGCGTGGAACAGCAGGACACGTTCGATGGCCTCTGGGCCACCTGTGTGCAGCACGAGATCGACCACCTCGACGGCAAGCTCTTCATCGACTACCTCAGCCCGCTCAAGCGGCAATTGATCACCCGCAAGATGGTCAAATTCAAGCGCAACAGGGCAACCGAGAAAGCCTGATCCCCTCCCTTCCTACCCCCCAGGCGCACCTGCGAGGAGGGCCACCGGCCCGAAGAGCGACCGCACCCCCATCCCCCGAGGTTCCATGCCCAAGCGCCCCTTCCTTCCCTGGCCGGACAAACGCCTGCGCACGCCGGCCGATCCCGTGGATACCCTCACCGACGATCACCGCGCGATCTGGGACGACATGATCGAGACGATGGACGCCATGCCCGGCCTCGGCCTTGCCGCGCCTCAGATCGGGGTCATGCTGCGCCTCGCCGTCGTCGATGCCAGCGATGCGCGCGGGCAGGCGATCCGCATGGCAAACCCGGAAATCATCGCCGCGTCCGCTGACCTCAACACCTACCCCGAGGCGTCGCCGAATCTGCCCGGCGTCTCCGCCAAGATCACCCGCCCCGCGCGCGTGACCGTGGCCTTCACCGATGCGATGGGCATGCGGGTGCGGCAGGAATTCGTCGATCTCTGGGCCACCTCCGTGCAACATCAGATCGACCATTTGGCCGGGCGGATGTATTTCGACAATCTCGGAAAGGTAAAACGCGACATGCTGCTCAAGAAGGCAAGGAAGGCCCGCTGATGGATATCGTGATCGGGAGCGCGCGCAAATGCGTATAATCTTCATGGGTACGCCTGCGTTTTCTGTCCCGATCCTCGATGCGATCGTGGCGCAGGGGCACGACGTCGTCGCCGTCTATTCCCAACCCCCGCGCCCCGCCGGTCGCGGCAAGAAAGAACGTCCCGGCCCGGTGCATCAGCGCGCCGAGGCGCTTGGCTTGCCGGTTCGCCATCCCGTTAGCCTCAAGGACCCGCAGGCGCAGGAAGATTTTGCCGCCCTCAACGCCGATGTCGCCGTTGTCGTCGCCTACGGCCTTCTGCTGCCCCAACCCATCCTCGACGCGCCGCGCATGGGTTGTGTGAATGTCCATGCCTCCGATTTGCCACGCTGGCGCGGGGCCGCCCCGATTCAGCGCGCCATCATGGCCGGGGATACCACCACCGCCGTCTGCCTGATGCAGATGGAGGCCGGGCTTGATACCGGCCCGGTTCTTTTGCGCGATCAGGTGGCGATTGCGCCCGATGAAACCGCCGGCTCCTTGCATGACAAGCTGTCACGCGAAGGCGCCGGGTTGGTGCAAAAGGCCCTGCCCATGCTCGACATGCTCACGCCCGAGCCGCAGCCTGCGGAGGGTGTCACCTATGCCGCAAAGATCGACAAATCCGAGGCAAAGGTGGATTGGACGGCGCCCGCCCCCCATATTGATGCACAGATCCGCGGTCTGTCGCCATTTCCGGGGGCGTGGACCATGGTGAACGGAAAACGGGTGAAGATCTTGGCGTCATCCGTGGTTGATGGAACGGGCGTACCCGGGATTGTTTTGGATGGCGCAACGATTGCCTGCGGGTCCGGTGCGGTCGACCTCACCCGGGTTCAGCCCGAGGGCAAGGGGCCGATGACGGCAGAAGAGTGGATGCGCGGCGCGCGCCTCGCACCGGGTGACAGATTGGGAGAGGCCACATGATCCTGTTTTCGTTTTTCGGCTCGTTGATGATTGCCGGGGTCGTTGGCTTTCTGTTCGAGAAGTGGGGCTGGACCCACAATGGCATCCTGCCCTCGGTCTTCATCGCCTGGGGCGCTGTGTTGGTCTTGTTCTTTATCCGCTCGCTGTTCGGTTTGACGCTTGGCTCGCCCGGCCTCGATGCCGTGGTCGGTTCGGCGGCGGCGTTGATCCTGATCCCGACGGAATATGCCACCCATCGCCGCAAGCGGAAGAATGATCGCCGCTGATCTTACGCGCACAGAACGGGCCGGAGTGGGTTGTTTATGTGCGCGATTTGGTAGCTCTGAAAAAACTACAGAAAAACTACAGGAAAATGCACCTTGGTCAGGGGCCGGCGCGCCGGTTTCTGCACCGCAGCACTTGCGTGTTTTTGCGCAATATTCTACCCCTCAGCGAAAGTCACATGAAACATCCTTTCGCCGAGGTCCGCATATGAGCTTCCGTCTGCAACCCGCCCCCGTCGCCCGCCCGAACCGCTGTCAGCTCTTCGGTCCCGGCTCAAATACCAAGCTTTTCAGTAAGATGGCCGCGTCCGAGGCGGATGTGATCAACCTCGATCTTGAGGATTCCGTGGCCCCCGATGACAAGGCGCAGGCACGCGCCAATATTATTCAGGCTATTCAAGAGGTTGACTGGGGCACCAAGACGCTCAGCGTGCGCATCAACGGTCTCGACACCCCCTATTGGTATCGCGATGTTGTGGAGTTGCTAGAGGCCGACACACCGCGTCTCGATATCATCATGATCCCGAAAGTAGGTTGCGCATCAGACGTTTACGCCGTGGATGCCTTGGTGACGGCCATCGAAACCGCGCGCGGCCGAACCAAGCCCATCGGCTTTGAGGTGATCATCGAAAGTGCGGCCGGCATTGCCCATGTAGAAGACATCGCCGCCGCCTCCCCCCGCCTGCAAGCCATGAGCCTCGGCGCCGCCGATTTCGCCGCCTCCATGGGCATGCAAACCACCGGCATCGGTGGCACGCAGGAAGATTATTACATGCTTCATCAGGGGGTTAAGCATTGGTCGGATCCCTGGCATTGGGCTCAGACCGCCATCGTGGCCGCCTGCCGAACCCACGGCGTTTTGCCGGTCGACGGCCCGTTCGGTGACTTCTCCGACGACGACGGATACCGGGCTCAGGCGAAACGCTCCGCCACCCTCGGAATGGTCGGAAAATGGGCCATTCACCCCAAGCAGATCGCCTTGGCGAATGAGGTTTTTACGCCTTCGGAACAAGCGGTTACCGAAGCGCGCGAGATCCTGGCGGCGATGGAACAGGCCAAAGCCGATGGCTCGGGTGCGACCGTCTACAAGGGCCGTCTTGTTGACATCGCGTCGATCAAACAGGCTGAAGTTATTGTAAAACAGGCGGAAATGCTGGCCAGCTGATGCCGCAGCGTTAATACAATCGAAATTGATAGCCCCTAGCGTCCCGGACTCTGATCAGGCGCATTGGGGACTCCATGAGCATTGCGACTTTCGTTGATATGGCGGCGGCTTTGGCCGTCACCGCACTTCTTGCCGAGAGCTACGGGGCCGTGCGACGACGTCTCGTGGGCAATGCGGTGGCCCCGACGCTTATCGGCGTGATGTTCGGCGCGATGGCGGCGCTGCACATGCATAACCCGCTCGAACCCTATGCCGGCCTTATCATCGACCTCAGAAACATTCCTGTCGCGCTCGCCGGTGCGTTCCTGGGCTGGCGCGGTCTGATCCCGTGTCTGGTCATTGCCATGCTTACACGCATCGAAATTGGCGGCGTAGGCACCGTGTCTGGCCTATGGGCGATGGTCATTGCTGGTCTCGCGGGCATTATCTGGGCCCGAAAGATGGCCGCCTTCAAGAAACGCAATTTCGGGATGCTTCTCCTTCTGGCTTTGGCGATGTCGACGCACCTTCTGGCCGCCGTTGCGCTTCCGCGTGACCTGGCCGTCTGGTTCTTCACCTCCGCCGTCGGACCCATTCTGGCGATGAACTTACTCGTTGTGCCGCTGATCGGTGCGCTGCTGGAACGTGAAAACCGGCGCATACAAATCGAAGAAAAGCGCGAAAAAAGCGCGTCGCGCAATGCACATACCGGCCTTTTGACCGGCCAAACCTTCGTGCGCGAAATCACCAACGCATTCGCCGCCCAACCACTGGGATCTTTCGCCGGTGTCCTCGTGATTGCTGCCGAGGCGCCCGGATGGCGCAGCTTTTTCTGGATGGCGCGCAAATCCAATGCGCCCGAGGTTGAAGCGAGCTTGTTGTCGAGCCATCTGGGCCATTGGCCCCTTGCGGGGCGTGCGGCGAATGGCAGTATTCTGGTGCCGATCACACGAGAAGAACTGGAAACGGTCCACCGATTGCGGGCTTCGGTCCGTACCGCTCTGGCCGAAAACGCGATCGACGGTCACGCGCCGCTCTACTGGGACGTTTCGGAAATCGCAACGCCCGACCCCGGCGAATTCCTGCACCTGATCGAACGGGCCGCGCTGAATGGACGATCAACCTGGGCGACACCGAAACCGGTCTTCAACTATTCGCCCAAGCCGCACGGCAACGCGTCATTCGTGACCCGGTCCCGGATTTTCGACCCAGACGAACATGACGCCCTGTTCGCAAAAGCAAATTTCCTGATGGAGCGTAGCCGCGGATAGTCTGCAATCGCGCTGGTCGGATGCGCTGAGTTGCATCCGGGCATTAGCCCCGCCATATACGTGGCGTTGGGCAACGAGCAGAGAGCGCCGCGATGAACTATCTCGACTTCGAAAAGCCGCTGGCCGAAATCGAAGGCAAAGCGGAAGAGCTGCGCGCAATGGCGCGGCGCGAAGAGGGTATGGATGTCGCGGATCAAGCGGCGGCTCTCGACAAGAAGGCCGCCGATATGCTGCGCGATCTGTACAAGGACCTGACGCCTTGGCGCAAATGCCAGATCGCGCGCCACCCCGACCGGCCCCATTGCCGCGATTACATTGATCACTTGTTCACCGAGTACACCCCGCTGGCCGGGGATCGAAACTTCGCGGACGACCATGCGATCATGGGCGGCCTGGCTCGCTTCAATGACACGCCGGTTGTGGTGATGGGCCACGAAAAAGGCCACGATACAAAAACGCGTATCGAGCGCAATTTCGGCATGGCCCGACCCGAAGGGTATCGCAAGGCCGTGCGTCTGATGGATCTCGCAGACCGGTTCAACCTGCCGGTCATCAGTCTTGTCGACACGCCCGGCGCCTATCCGGGCAAGGGGGCTGAGGAACGCGGTCAATCCGAGGCCATCGCGCGGTCTACCGAAAAGTGCCTGCAGATTGGTGTTCCGTTGATCTCGGTCATCATCGGAGAAGGCGGATCGGGTGGGGCCGTGGCATTTGCCACCGCCGACAAGCTCGCCATGTTGGAGCATTCGATCTATTCCGTGATCAGCCCCGAGGGCTGCGCGTCGATCCTGTGGAAAGACGCCGAAAAGATGCGGGAGGCTGCCGAAGCGCTTCGCCTGACCGCCCAGGACCTGCAGCGCCTTGGCGTGTGCGACCACATCATCGGCGAGCCGCTCGGCGGTGCACAAAGAGATAAGCCCGCAACGATCGACGCAGTGGGCAAAGCGATTTCCGATCTGCTGACCGAAATGGGGACACCCACGCGTGCGGATGTCATTGCAAATCGCCGCCGGAAATTCCTCGATTTGGGCTCCAAAGGCTTGGCGGCTTAACGCCGGACGAGCACCATCCCGGCAAAGACCATCACCATCGACGCGACCAATGCGCAACCGGTCAGCACCATAACGCTCACCGCGTCGGAGCATTGCTCGGCGCCCGGGCAACCGCGACCGCGCCAATCCGTGAAGGCCGCATAAAACACAAAGGCGGCGATCACACCCAACCCGAGGGCCAGCACAAACACCATGTAGCCAAGCGCCTTCACCACATACGGCCCTTGGCATATTCCGCGTAGCCTGTGTCGTAGGCCTCGGCATCGAAATCCGCATGCACGGCCTTCACGAAATCACCCGGAGTCGGCAGCCCGTCCGCGTCATCCCGAGACCACAGGCCCGAGCGGATCAAGGCCTTGGCGCATTGGAAATAGACCTCCTCGGTCTGCACGACGATGACGGTTTTCGGATGTTTGCCGCCTTGCTCGAACGTTTCGGTGACGTCCGGATCATCCGTCAAAAACGCGGTGCCGTTGATCCGCACCACGTTGTTGCAGCCCGGTACCATGAACATCAGCGACACGCGCGGATCCCGTACGATGTTGCGCAGATTGTCGATCCGGTTGTTCCCCCGCCAATCCGGCAACCAGATTGTCCGATCGTCGACCATGCGCACCACCGGACCGTCGTCGCCACGGGGGCTGGCGTCCGTGCCCTCGGGCCCGACTGTCGACAGGATCACGAAGCGCGCGGCGTCGATCCATTTGCGATAGAGCGGTGTCAATCGCGGCGTAACCTTTGTCAGCGACGTCTCAACCGGGGCGCCATAAAGCGCGGCGAGGTCTTCGAGCGACGTGATTTTCCGCATCAATTCCTCCGCTCAAACCCGGCTTCGACCAAAAGCGCGTCGCTTGCCGTTTCGATCTGTGATTCCAGGCGCTGCATGAAATCCGCAATTTCAAGCCCAGGTTCGATCCGCGGAAGGAATTCGACAACCGCAACGCCCTGCTTGCGCAGAATCCCATGGCGCGGCCAGAACACGCCAACGTTCGTTGCAACCGGGACGCACGGCTGACCGAGCTGCTCATAAAGGGCGCCGGTGCCGGCCTTGTAGGGGGCGGTTACACCCGGCGCGACGCGGGTGCCTTGCGGGTAGATGATCAGCTGACCGCCTTGCTGCCTACCGTTTTTCACGTCCCGCAGCATTTTCTTGATAGCCGCGCCGCGTTTGCCGCGATTGACGGGAACCGAGCCAATGCGCAGGGCATATTGGCCCAGAACCGGCGAATACATCAGCTGTTTTTTCATGATGAATTTACCGCGCGGCACGGCGTTGTAGATCATCATGATGTCGAGAAAACTCTGGTGCTTTGCGGCGATCATGACCTCGTCGGTCGGCGGTGTGCCGCGAACTTCGGTCTTCAGGCCAACCATCCAGCCAAGCGTCCAGAACACCCATCGGCTGAGTGCGTGGCAGGCGGCATGCGCCCCGGACGCGCTGAACAGGGCGTAGGGGAAGTACGCCACGGCCACAACAAGCATGGCAACGTACATCTGGATGATATGCAGAAGCGAGCGGAGCCATTGGATCATTGCAGGCTCCTCAGCGTGCGGAAAGCCGCGATACCGGTTGCCGCGAAGGCGGTCGCCGCGGCCAGGACAGGAATGAGAAGCGGCCAAAACCAACCCGTGCCCGAAAAGCTGAGCCCTGTCAGAATCGCGGCAGTGTCTTGGGCCGATGGCAGAAGCGCAACCGCCAGAAGGCCTACGCCTGCCCCAAGGGCGGCGCCGGTCAGGGCGCGAAGGGTGAAACGGCGGACAAAGGCGCGCGCAATGTAGCTGTCCCGCGCGCCAACAAGACGCAACACACGGATCACCTGCTCATTGGCGCTGAGCGCGGATTGCGCGGCCAGCGTCACCATCGCCGCCGTTGCCCCAAGGATCAGGGCCAGCGCCACCCAACCCAAGATCCGCAGCCGTGTGGCGGCCTCGGCCAGTGGGCGGCGCCAGCGGTCATGGTCATCCAGAACCGCACCGGGCGCCTCGGCGGCAAGCCTTTGGCGCAGACCGTCGGCGTCGTAGCCCTCGGGCGTCTCGGTGATTTCGATCAATTGCGGGACCGGAAGATTGTCGAGCGGCAGGTCCGGGCCGAACCACGGCGCGAGCAACGCCTGTTGATCTTCATTGGTCAGCGCGCGGGCGTTTTCGATCCCGGGGGTCTGCTCCAACACGTCCAGAACGGCCCAAGTCTGTGCATCCATCTCGGCTGCGGGGGCTGAAATTCGGATCGTCGAGGATTGCGCCAAGGCATCCGACCAACGCTCGGCAAGGCGGCCCGACGCTATCGCAAGAGCCATCGCAAAGACGGCGAGAAAGGCCATCGCGGCAGAGGTCGCAAAGGTCAGCCGGGCCGATTGTCCGCTGCGCGGCACGACCCGATCCGCGCCTCTGTCCCCGCGTACGATCGCGAAAAGGTCGTCCCGCAGGTTCATAAATCCGCCCCGGCTGCTGTGACGTTGCCGCCCTGAATCCGCAAAACCCGCGCCTGAACACGTTGTTTTGCGGCGCGGATAAGGGCCAGATCATGCGTTGCGATCACCACGGTTTTGCCCAATTTATTCAATTCGATCAACAGGTTCAGCAATCGCAGTGACATGTCCCAGTCGACGTTGCCCGTGGGCTCATCGGCCAGAATCATATCGGGATCCATGATGATCGCACGGGCGAGCGCGGCGCGTTGACGTTCCCCGCCCGAAAGCTCTGGTGGCAAGGCTTCCGCCCGCGCGGTCAGGCCGACCCAGCTGACCAATTCGGTCAGGTCGGTTTTCTGTGTCATGCCGGCTTTGCCGGTCACATTGAGTGGCAGGGCGATGTTTTCGGACAGGGGCAAATGGTCAAGGAACCGGCAATCCTGATGCACCACGCCGATCCTTTGTCGCAGATCCGCGATGCCGTCCCGGCTGAGCCCGGTTGCGGTGTGGCCGAAAAGGGTGACGTTGCCGCCTGTCGGCAAAAGTTCCGCGTAGCACAGCTTGAGAAACGTGGTCTTTCCGGCCCCCGATGGCCCAGTCAGGAAGTGAAACGAACCGGGAGCCAGGTGCAGAGAAAGATCGGACAAAAGCGGTTCTGTCCCATAGCCGTAGGCGGCGTCCTGCATCTCGATCATTTGGCCCTGCGCCCCTGCGCCGCTCGTGTTGGCCCTGTCTTGCACCCTTGGCGGGTCACTTGCAATCGCACCGCGTGTGCCCGGCGTCATATGGCGCGCAGATGCAACTTCCTTAGTCTTGGGGCGCGGCAGGGATTGGAAACAGCTATCGGGATTGTTAATCATTGTATCAGACAACCGAACCGGCCCCATGGTTATGGGACCGTCATGGCCAATCGGATGGCCAAACCACGAGAGCAGTGAACCATGCGACTGACGTGCCCAAACTGCAGCGCGAAGTATGAAGTCGACGAAAGCATGATCCCGGCTGTTGGTCGGGATGTGCAATGCTCGAATTGTGCTACCACGTGGTTCCAACCGGGGGTTCGCCCGGCTGATCCGGAGCCCGCGCCAGCGGAGCCCGCGGCAGAGGATGCAGCGCCCGAGATGGAGGGGTCTGATCCGGTGGACGATACGCCTGAGCCGGAACAAGACCCCGCCCCAGCGCCGACCCCGCAGCCTGATCCGGAACCGCAGCTGGAAGAAATCGACATTCGCGGTTCAAGCGGTGCGATGGGCACCGACGCGGGCGACGATGCGCTCGACCGCCCTGCGCGACGTCAGATCGAGGCCGGTGTTGCCGATATCCTGCGTCAGGAAGCGGAGCGCGAAGCACGTCTGCGCCGCGGAAATGCTGAGCCCGCCGCAGTACAGACGCAATCAGAAATGTCGTTGAGCGGTAACGAAGATCGCAACCGCGCGCGCCGTCTGGTCGGGTTGGAAGAAGCGGAAGACGCGTTCGAGGTTGAAGATCTGGCTGCAACCGCAGCCGCTGCCGCCGCTGCCCCCACCCCGACGCCGTCGCGCAGTGACCTGCTGCCCGACATCGAGGAAATCAATTCGACCCTGCGCGCCACCGGTGATCGGAGCGAGGATGAAGATGACGCCAGTGACGTGGATACGATTGTCGAAAGCGCGCGGCGTCGTGGTCGCGGGCGGTTCGGCTTCTTTCTCGCGTTGGTGCTCGTGGCGCTTGCGGTGGTGCTCTACCTCTATGCGGAGCAGATCACCGAAGCCGCACCGCAGGCGGGTCCGGCCCTGGAGCGCTACGTCGAGTTGGTGAATGCCGGGCGATTCTGGCTGGACGGTTTTGCCCGCTCCTTAGCGGGCGGCGCGGCTGGCCCGAGCGAGTAGCGCGTCTCAGAATTGATCCAGAAGGCGCCGCAGGTAATCACGCTCCACCTCAGGCCGACCCTGTTCAGCGGCCCGGTCGCGCAGCAGGTCCAGCAATTCGCGGGCCCGACGGCGTGCATCTTCGCTGCCTTCCAACCCATCGTCTGATCCGAACGCGCCGTTGTTTCCGGCCTGGCGCCCAAGCGGGTCCTGCAACGGGCGGCTTTCGGCCATGTTGCCTTCGGCCTGACCCTGACCGGGTTCCGCGCCCTGTTCCTGTGCCAGGGCCTCGCCCAATTGCGTCATGCCCTCGCGGATCGCCTCCATCGCCTCGGACTGCAGGTCAAGCGCTTCGGCAATGTCGCCGCGTTCCAGCGCCTCGGCGGCCTCGTCCATCGCCCGACCTGCGCCGTCAAGTTGTTCGAGCGCTTCGTCCCCGGCCTCGGTTCCGGTGCCAGGCAGGCGGCGTGCCTGTTCCTCAAGCTGGCGGCGCAGCTCTTCCTGGCGCTCGGCCAAGGAGCCCGCGCCTTGCTCGTCATCCCCACCCAGGCCCTGGCCCGGGTTTTCGCCATCCTGACCCTGCTGGTTGCCTTGCGGAGCGTCGCCTTGCTGTTCGCCTTGTTGACCGGGCCGGTTCGGGTTGAACTGATCCTGTAGCTCCTGAAAGCTGTCATCGCTGAGGTTTTGTTGGCCGCGCAGCGTGTCCTGCAGCCCTTCCATGGCCTCTTGCCCGGGGGTCTGAGGCCCGTCGCCGCCCTCACCGCCTTGGGTGATTTCCATGTTCTCCAGAAGCTGCTGCAGCTGTTCCAGCAATTCCATGGCTTCGGCCATGCGACCTTCTTCCATCAGCTCCTGAATGCGCTCCAGCATTTCGTCGAGGTCGGCCGAGGACATTTCCATGCGTTCTCCGTCGCCTTGATCAGGCTGGTCGGTGTCGTCGCCAAACTCCGTGTTGTCGGCGAGTTCCTGCATGTAATCGTCCATCGCCTCGCGCATTTCCTGCATCAACTCGGCGATTTCCTCGTCGCTGGCGCCTTGGCGCATTCCTTCGGCGAGGCGCTCCTGCGCGCGGCGCAAGCGCTCCAAAGCGTTGTCCAAGTCGCCGAATTCCAACTCAAGCGCGGCCTCCCACAGGATCTCTGCCACGTCCTCCTGCACCTCAAGCGACACGAGATCGACGGCGCTTTCCAGTCTTTGGATGGCCGATCGGAGGGAAAGGTAGACGGCTTCGGGCAAACCCGGTTCCGGCAGATGCGTCATGGCGCGCAGCAGACGCGCGCTGCGGTCGGCGTTGGCCCGATTCCACAGGATATCGCGACGCATTTCGATCAGCGCATTGGCCATCGGATCGAAGAACCGCTGCCCGGGCAGGCGGTCCACGTCATAGCGAACGGTGGCGATTTGGCCCGCGTCATCGGTCACGGTCAGCGTCAAGGTGATGGGTAGGTTGGCGAAGGGATGCTCGCTCAGGTCTTCAAGGACGACTTCGGTGAAGGCGTCCCGGTTGCCGCGAAATGGCATCGGCAGGTCCAGCACGACGGGTTCGCGCGGTTCCGGATCTGGGATCAGGCCAAATCGCCGATCAACGGCGTCGAGGTTCAGGCGGATCGTCGCGGTACCGGACCGGACTCCGTAGTCATCGCTGGCGGTGAAGCTGAATTCCATTGCCCCGGGCGGCTCGCCTTCGACCTCACCTTCAAGGGCAACACTCGGCGGTTGATCGGGCCGGACCGAGACCAGCCATTCGCGCCCGCCTGGGCCGTCGACGGCGAGAATGCCGCCCTGTTCCATAACGACGGTCTGGGCGTAGGCGTCCGGGTCGGGGTCTGGCATGGGGCCGACGTCGGTGCGCAGGGTGATCGCGCCCGGTGCGCCGTATGCACGCAGCGTGATTTCCGAACCGAGCGGGGCTTCGAAGCCATCGGCGGTGATTTCATTGAGGTAAAGCGACGGGAGGCCGGTGTAGAGCGGCGGTTCGACCCAACCTTCCCAGCTTGGGCCGGAGGACGCCGTTGCGGGACCTGCTCCAAGCGGAACATCGCCCACTTCGCCGACACGGCTGAACGCGCCAAAGAGAAGCGCCATCGCAAGGGCGGTCGCGCCAATGTAGCGCAAAGCGTAAGGATCGCGCGCCGACAGGCGGAGGTCCGGCTCGGGCGCGCGTGCCGTCGCAGCGCGCTCTGCCATGCGCCGCACATGCGTGGCCCATACCGAGCGGCTGGCCGGATCCGTGCCGCCGACAGCGGGCGTGTCCATCAGGCTTGTAATCGGACGCCCCGGCATGGTGGCATCCAACCGCGCGATGGCGTCATCGCGTGAGGGGTGCCGATAGAGACGGAGCCCGCGCACAAAAAACCCAAGCGTTATCAGTCCAATACCGCCTGCAACCGGCCAGAGCCATGTCGCGGGAAGCAGGCTGCCTGCGCCGAAGGCTGCGGCCGCGAGCACGATGAATATCAAGGTCCAGACCGGCCAGAAGGCCCGCACCGCGCGTTCTGCCACCATGCCCAAACGTGTCAGGCGCAACGGCCAGATCAGGTGTTGGAAGGCGGAGGTCTTTGGGTCGCGCTTGGTCATGATCCCCTTCTCGGGCAGGGCCCGGCGGGCGTCAGGCCCATGTCGGAATAGTATCGCGGTTTATCATGTCGTCAAACGATGGACGCGCGCGGATGACGGCGAATTGATCACCGTTCACGAGGATCTCGGGGATCAGGGGGCGGGAGTTGTACTCACTGCTCATCACCGCGCCGTAGGCCCCGGCGGAGCGGAAAGCGATCAGATCATTTTCCTGCAATTCCGGCAGGTTACGCTGTTTGGCGAAGGTGTCGCCGCTTTCACAGACCGGGCCGACGATGTCATAAGGCGTCTGCTCGGCGCCGGGGGCGGGCTCGATCACCGGGACGATATCATGCCAGGCGCCGTACATCGCGGGCCGGATCAGGTCATTCATCGCCGCGTCGAGGATCAGAAAATCCCTGTCTTCTCCGTGCTTTACGTAGATTGTCGCGGCGACGAGAAGACCCGCGTTGCCGGAGATCAGGCGCCCCGGCTCGATCTCGATCTCGCAGCCCAGATCGCCAACGGTGCGCTTGATGACTTCGCCATATTCGAGCGGCAAGGGCGGGGCGGAGTTGGAGCGTTCGTAGGGAATACCAAGCCCGCCACCAAGGTCGAGACGGGTGATTTCGTGGCCGTCCGCGCGCAGTTGATGGGTGAGTTCGGCGACTTTTGTGTAAGCAATTTCAAACGGTTCTAGGTCAGTGAGCTGACTTCCGATGTGGACGTCGATGCCGATCACCTTGAGGCCGGGGAGGGTCGCGGCATGGGCATAGACCTCGCGTGCGCGGGCGATGGGGATGCCGAACTTGTCCTCCTTGCGGCCGGTGGAAATCTTTTCATGCGTCTTGGCATCGACGTCGGGGTTCACGCGGATGGTGATGGATGCAATTTTCCCCATGCTTCCAGCTACTTGGCTAAGCCGTTCCATCTCGGGCTCGGATTCGACATTGAACTGCCGGATGCCGCCACCGAGCGCGAGGCGCATTTCTTCGGCGGTCTTTCCGACGCCCGAAAACACGATCCGCTCGCCTGGCACACCGGCGGCCTTGGCACGCAGATATTCACCGCCCGACACCACGTCCATACCGGCCCCAAGCGACGCCATATGGGCAATAACCGCTTGATTGGAATTGCTTTTCATCGCGTAGCAGATGAGGTGATCAAGGCCGGAAAGAGCCTCGGTGAAAACGTCGAAATGACGGGTCAGAGTGGCGGTGGAATAGACATAGAAGGGCGTGCCGACGCTGGCCGCGATATCGGTCAGGGGCACATCTTCGGCATGCAAGACACCGTTTTTGTAGAGAAAATGGTCCATCCGATCGCGCCTTTTCACCGTCTTCGCGGGCACCTAGCATTGATTCCGACACGTTCAAAGGCCCCGAAGATGCGATCGGAAGAACGGATTTGCGTGCATCTGAACGCAATCATGCGGCGCGGCGGGCCATCAGGAAGAGCGCCAACGGAAGGCCCGCCGACACGCCGATCCCGAAGGTTGCGGGCACCACCAGAAGGAACCAAAAGTCGCGGCGCTGGATGACTTCGACGGCGACCCAGATCATCAGCGCGATTGCCGCAATGGTCAGATCCCAGGTCAAGCCGGTGGTCGCCTCGTTTACATACCACGCGTCGATCATCGGCCCGAGATCCCAGCCGTGTTCGTTGAACCAGGCGTAGAAATGCCGCCACGGGTAGTAGATCCCGGCGAGGAAAACGATGGCGTAGATGATGCGCAGCATGGGGCCCTCCGATCAGCGTCATGTTCGCAGGTAGCGCCGCCGGGCCGCAGCGTCCATGCCGCGCAGCAGATGAAAATGATGCGGCGTCACAATTGACGCCTGCGTCACCTGCGCGCTACCTCTCGCCGGACGCCATTTCCGGGCCAATTGTACAATGGACCCGATGACAGCTTGAGAGGGACCGGAGACATGTCCGAGATCGAACGCGAAAGCATGGAATATGACGTGGTCATCGTGGGCGCGGGACCTGCGGGGTTGTCCGCGGCGATCCGGCTCAAACAGCTGGACGCGGATCTGAACGTTGTGGTGCTGGAAAAGGGATCCGAGGTGGGGGCGCATATCCTGTCGGGTGCGGTTCTCGACCCGGTTGGCCTCGACACGTTGATCCCCGACTGGAAAGCCAAGGGCGCGCCGCTCAACGTGCCGGTGAAGGACGACAAGTTCTACATACTGGGAGAGGCCGGTGGCCTGCGTATCCCCAACTTCCCGATGCCGCCGCTGATGAACAACCACGGCAATTACATCGTCTCGATGGGCAATGTCTGCCGCTGGATGGCGGAGCAGGCCGAAGAGATGGGCGTTGAGATTTTCCCGGGCATGGCGTGCTCGGAGCTGGTCTATGGTGAGAGCGGCGAAGTGAAGGGCGTGGTGGTCGGCATTTTCGGGTTGGAGCCGGATGGATCCTATGGCGAGGGCACGGAGCCGGGCATGGAGTTGCACGGCAAATACGTGTTCCTGAGCGAAGGCGTGCGCGGGAGCCTGTCGAAAGAGGTGATCGAAAAGTTCAGCCTTGACGCCGACAGCGAGCCGCAGAAATTCGGCCTCGGGATGAAGGAAATCTGGGAGATTGACCCGGATAAGCACAGCGAAGGGTCGGTGTTTCATTCGCTGGGCTGGCCACTTGGCAAAAACGCCGCAGGTGGGTCGTTTGTGTATCATGCCGAGAACAATCAGGTGTTCATCGGGCTGGTGACGGCGCTGAATTACAAGAACCCGCATGTGTATCCCTACATGGAGTTCCAGCGGTTCAAGCATCATCCGATGATTGCGAAGCTTCTGGAGGGCGGCAAACGCGTGGCTTATGGCGCGCGGGCGATTGCGCAGGGCGGTTGGCAGTCGATGCCGAAGGCGTGCTTCCCTGGCGGGGCATTGTTGGGATGTTCGGTGGGCCTGGTGAATGTGCCGCGCATCAAGGGCAATCATAATGCGATGCTGTCGGGGATCGCGGCGGCCGAGGCGGTGCATGCGGCGATTGGGGAGGGCCGTGCGTCGGACGAATTGACCGAATACAACACCGCGTTGCGCGAGGGGCCGGTGGGACAGGACCTTTACAAGGTGCGCAATGTGAAGCCGATCCAGTCGGGCAATGGTGTGCTTGGCGCGCTGGGTCTGGGCGGGTTCGACATGTGGACGAACACCATCGGGTTCTCGGTTTTTGGCACCAAGGAGCACGGCAAATCCGACGCCGATGCCACGATGAAGGCGGCGCGGTGGAACCCGATTGAGTATCCCAAGCCCGATGGCGTGTTGAGCTTCGACCGGCTGACCAATGTGGCCTATTCGTTCACCAATCACGAGGAAAGCCAGCCCGCGCATTTGAAGCTGAAGGACCCGAGCATTCCGATTGCGGTGAACCTGCCCGAATACGCGGAGCCGGCGCAGCGCTATTGCCCGGCGGGGGTGTATGAGGTGGTTGAGGAGGCGGGCAAGGACCCGCGGTTCCAGATCAATTTCCAAAACTGCGTGCATTGCAAGACTTGCGACATCAAGGACCCGAGCCAGAATATCAACTGGACCCTGCCGCAGGGGGGCGACGGGCCGAATTATCCGAACATGTGACGGTGTCGTGGCCCCGGCGGGCCGGGTGTTGACGCAGAAGTCAGGTCGGTGCGATTGCCCTTCGCCCGGGTGCGGCCTAGTCTTTTGCGCGATGCTGCGCGCAACGGGAGAGCACTTGCCATGGCCTTGAAACACACCCTGTCTGTCCTTGCCGTTCTGGCCGGGACTGCCGGGACACCTTCGTCCGTGGCCGCGGATGGTCTGGCGGGTTCGTATCTTGCGGCGCGGTCAGCGGCGATGGCGGGCAATCACGAAGAAGCGGCGCGGTATTTCGACCGTGCGATTGAATATGATCCCGCCAATGGCTTCTTGATTTCCAATGCCGTCTTTGCCCATGCGGCGCTGGCGGAATGGGAAGAGGCGGCTGAAATCGCCGCCGATCTGCCTGCGGGGGCGGATGGGCAGGAGTTGATCGCGCTGGTCGCGTTTGTGCGGCATGTGGCGCAGGATCAGCTTCCCGAGGCGATTGCGATGATCGAGGCTGACAACGGCCCCGGACCGTTGGCCGATGAGCTGACGCGCGCGTGGTTGGTCTTTGGACAAGGAGATATGTCCGGGGCGGTTGAGACGTTCGAGGCGCTGGCCAGCGAGCGGGGATTGGAGGAATTGGCCGCGCTGCACCTGGCGCTGGCGCGGGCGGCGGTTGGCGATTTCGAGGCCGCGCATCAGATCCTGTCGGGCGAGACCGGGGTCGAGATCACCAACACCGAACGCGTGGTGCGCGCGCGGGCGCAGATCATGGTGCAGCTCGACATGCGGGGCGAGGCCCTGGACTTGCTGGACGGCTACACTCAGGCGGTGCCGGACCCCGGGCTTCTGGCGTTGCAGGCCGAGATCGGCAGTGGCGCCGAGACGCCGTATGATTTCGTTATCACCGCGCAGGAGGGCGTGGCGGAGGTGTTTTTCACCGTTGCGCAGCTTTTGTCGGGGGATCGGAACCGAACGCTGCCGCTGTTGATGACGCAGGCCGCGCGTGGGATTGATCCGACGCATACCGACGCGGCGCTTCTGGCGGGCGAGTTGATGAGCGAAGAGGGGCAGGTTCATCTTGCGGCGACCACGCTGGCCTCGGTGCCGGAGGGCGATCCAAACTACATCGAGGCGCAGATGGCGCGGGCCAATGCCCTGGAAGACATGGGCCGCAGCGAGGAGGCGATCAGCACGCTTTCGGCGCTGGTCGAGGCACGCCCGGAACTGGCCTCGCTTCAGGCGGCCTATGCCGATGTGCTTCGCCGCAACGAGATGTTCGCGGAGGCGATCGAGGCCTATAGCGCGGTGCTGACGCTCGTCGACGCGGATCTGCCACGGTATTGGTTCATCCACTACGCGCGCGCCATCTGTTACCATCAGCTGGACGATTGGCCCCCTGCCGAGGCGGATTTCCGACGTGCGTTGGAGTTGAACCCTGAACAGCCCAACGTCTTGAACTACCTTGGTTATTCTCTGGTCGAGCAGCGCCGGAACTTCGATGAAGCGCTGGATATGATTCAGCGGGCCGTCGCGGCGCGGCCCGAAAGCGGCTATATCGTGGACAGCCTTGGGTGGGTCTATTACCGGCTTGGCCGGTTTGACGAGGCGGTCGCGCCGATGGAGCGGGCGGTGGAGCTTGAGCCCAACGATTGGATTCTCAACGATCATCTGGGCGACGTCTATTGGATGGTTGGACGCTACCGTGAGGCGGAGTTCCAATGGCATCGGGCGCTGAGCTTTGATCCCGATGACACGGACGAATTGGACCGGATCCGGCGCAAGTTGGAGGTCGGACTGTACGATGTCCTCGAAGAGGAAGGTGGCGTCGGGGCGCTGGAGGAAGAGTGACGCATGCGTATGCGTGGTCTCGCGCCGGCCAAGGTGAACCTGGCGCTGCATGTGGTGGGCCGGCGGGACGATGGGTTACACCTGCTCGACTCACTGGTCGTCTTTGCGGACACCGGCGATTGGGTCGAGGTTCGGCCTGCTGAGACGATGCGGCTTCGCGTGCAGGGGCCAACCGCCGAGGGGGTGCCGACGGATCAGCGCAATCTGGCCTGGCGTGCCGCGGACTGGGTCAGGCAATCCGCGGATATTCTTATAGAAAAACACCTGCCCCATGCGGCGGGGATTGGCGGCGGGTCGGCCGATGCCGCCGCTGTTCTCCGCGCGTTGGGCTCCACGGGCGCGGGTAGCGAGGCGTTGGGGGCCGATGTGCCGGTCTGCGTCCGGTGCCGCCCGACACGCATGCGTGGCATCGGCGAAGTGCTGGATGATGTGCCGCCGCTGCCCGCGCTATGGATCGTGCTGGTCAATCCCGGAGTGGAGGTGCCGACGGGGGCCGTTTTCGGCGCGATGGAGCGGGTCGATAACCCGCCCTTGCCTGCGCTGGATTGGACAGATTTCGACAGCTTCCTGGGATGGTTGGTGGAGACGCGCAACGACATGGAAGGCGCGGCGAGAGACCTGCAACCCGTCATCGGCGCTGTGCTGGAGCGTTTGGCGGCGACGCCGGGCTGCGCATTGGCGCGGATGAGCGGATCGGGGGCGACGTGCTTTGGCCTATACGCGGGCGAAGCGGAGGCCCGGGCGGCGGCGGCGGCCCTGCCGGAGGGTTGGTGGGCGGTTGCGGCGCGGGTCCTTGAGGACAGCCCGACGGCGCAACGTATTCAGTTCAGCCGCGCCACCACATAATCGGCTAGATCGCCGAGCATATCGCGGATCGGATCATCAGGTAGATCGGCCAGCGCGGCCTTGGCCCGGGCGACGTGGGCGTGGGCTTCGTCGCGGGTTTGCGCGAGCGTACCATGCAGCGTCAGAAGGCGTAGGGCTTCGTCGAGATCGCCGTCGTGCTGATCGCCCTTGGCGATGGTGCGGGCCCAGAAGGCGCGCTGTTCCGCATCGGCGGCGGCGATGGCGCGGATCACCGGAAGGGTCAGCTTCCGTTCACGGAAATCGTCGCCGATGTTCTTGTCGAGCGTACCCGTACTGGCGGCGTCCACACCGCCCCAATCGAGCAGATCATCGGCCATCTGGAACGCCACGCCAAGGCCGTCCCCGTAGGCGGCGAGGGCGCGCACGATGGCCTCGTCGCTGTCGGAGATCACGCCGCCAACCTCGCAGGCGGCTTCGAAGAGCGCGGCGGTCTTGCCCCGGATCACCTGCAGGTAGGTGGCCTCGGTCGTGTCGATGTTCATCGCGGCGGAGAGTTGCAGGACCTCGCCTTCGGCAATGGTGGCGGCCGCGTTCGACAGAATACTGAGCACCCGGAGCGAGCCCGGTTCGACCATCAACTGAAACGCTCGGGCAAAGAGGTAATCGCCAACCAGAACGCTTGATTTGTTGTCCCACAGCAGGTTCGCGGTGGGCCGACCGCGCCGCTTTTCGCTTTCGTCGACGACATCATCGTGCAGCAGCGTAGCGGTGTGGATAAACTCGACAGTGGCGGCCAGTTTCACGTGATCGGTGCCGGTGTAGCCGCAGAGCCGCGCGCAGGCGAGCGTCAGCATCGGGCGCACACGCTTGCCCCCGGCCTCCACCAGATGGGCTGTCACTTCGGGGATACGCGGGGCGTGTTCGGAGGCCATACGGTCGCGGATCAGGGCGTTCACACCGGCCAGATCCTCGGCCAGCGCGGCGCTCATGCGCTCGTGCGGTTTGGCCGCTGCGTGATCGAGGCCCATGTGCTCTATCCCCCGTCTCGACATCCCGGCGTCCGCTGCTTACCAGTCGGATATGCTTGAAATCCTGCGCAGTAACGACCCAACCGTGATCGCCTTCGCTTCGGCGCTACTATCTGGCGAGGATATAGAGGTGTTCGAGATGGACGTCCATATGAGCGCCCTTGAAGGCAGCATCGGCATATTGCCGCGCCGTCTGCTGGTGCGGCGCGCGGATGCCTTCGCGGCGCGGGCGGCATTGCGCGACAACGACCTGCCGGTAAGCGAGTGATGGATGGGGTGACGCGGGACGGGTTTCTGGGCGGTCGGGTGCAGGCCTGGCAACCCAGGGACGGATATCGCGCGGCGACCGATCCGGTGTTTCTGGCGGCGGCCTGTCCGGCGCAACCGGGAGAGCATGTTCTGGAATTGGGATGTGGTGTGGGGGTGGCGGCGCTGTGTCTGGCGGCGCGGGTCGAGGGGGTGCGTGTCACCGGCGTGGAGCGGCAGGCAGCCTATGCCGATCTTGGGCGACGCAACGGGGTTGCTTTGATCGAGGCCGATTTGACGGATTTGCCCGCCGAGCTGCGCCAGCTGTCCTTCGATCACGTCATGGCCAACCCGCCCTATCTTGCGAAGGGAGCCGGGACGGCGGCGCAGGATGCCGGGCGCGAGTCGGCGTTTCGCGAGGAGACGCCGCTGGCCGATTGGTGCGGGGTTGCAAAGGCACGGTTGAAGCCGGGTGGATGGCTGACGATGATCCATCTTGCGGAGCGTTTGCCAGAGATTTTGGCCGCGTTGGACGGCTACGGATCGGTTGCGGTTCTGCCGTTGGCCGCGCGCGAGGGCCGCGCGGCGGGGCGAGTGATTTTGCGGGCGCGCAAGGGCGGACGCGGAGCGTTTCGGCTCTGCGCGCCAATTCTTATACATGAAGGTGCCGTGCATGCGCGTGATGGGGATGATTATTCTGCAACAGCGCGGGCGGTCCTGCGCAACGCAGAGGCACTAACCTTCGATTAACCGGCAATGTGCCAAGCATTTTGGACGACGCCTGCCGTCGGACGTGACATGACGCCGATTTTGTGCTGCACTTTCGGGGTTAACATTCCACAACGAGAGGAGACTCATATGTCGCTTGGCGCCCATCTTCAGGAACTCAAGAAGAAACACGCCCACCTCTCGGCTCAGGTCGAGAAAAGCCAGCAAAGCCCTGCTACGGATGATCTCACGATCCGCGAGCTGAAGAAGGAAAAGCTCCGCCTCAAAGAAGAAATCGCGCGGCTCGACAGCTGATGCGATGATGTCGACCGGGGTCGGTCGCTAGTCGGCCACCTCGGCGGCGTCCACAAACGACAAGTCTTTCCGATACGCCTCAAGCCCCACGGTCTGTGCTTCGAGGAAGTCAAGAAACGCACGCACCTGCGGACGGTGTTCGGAGCCTTCCGGGCAGACGAACCTATATTTGGCGCGCGTCGTCAGACCGATCTTGTAAGGGGCCACGAGCCGCCCGTCCCGCAAATCCCCCTCCGCCAGAGAGATCCGGCCCAGGACCACGCCGCCCCCGGCGATGGCCGCGTCGAGCGCGTGATCCGCCTGGCTGAAGCGGGTTCCAGAGGCGAACCGCGGTGGCAATCCGGCAGCGCGGAACCAGGCGGGCCAGTCGAAGGCGGGCTTGAAGCCTGCGGTGTCGTCTTGATGCAGAAGCGGCGCGCGGGCGAGGTCCGAGGGGTCGGGATATTGCGCGGCCAAGGCGGGGGTCATCATCGGGGTCAGCCATTCGTCCATCACCTTGCGGGAGAACAGGCCCTCTTCGGCGCGCGGAAAGCCGAAACGGATCGCGACGTCGACGTCATCGCGGGTGAAATCCATCAGCCGGAGCGTGGCGGAGAACCGAAGCTCGATCCCGGGATGGGCCTCGGCGAAGGTGAAGAGGCGCGGTGCGAGCCATTTGGCGGTGAACGCGGGGCCGGCGGTGACGGTCAGCGTGGATTGATCGACCGAGCGCCGTGCGGCGCGCCATGCGGCCGAGAGCGCGGTGAAGCCATCGGCGGCCCCGGGCGCCAAGGCGCGACCCGCGTCGGTCAACTCCACCGCGCGGTTCAGGCGGCGGAAGAGCGGCGCTTCGAGATGTTCCTCGAGCGACTTGATCTGAAACGACAGGGCGGCAGGTGTGACGTTCAACTCCGCCGCCGCCTTGGAGAAGCTCATGTGGCGTGCGGCGGCATCAAAGGCGCGCAGGGCGGTCAGGGGCGGGAGGCGATCAGACATACAGTTAAGTATAACTAAATCGAGGCGATGGAAAGTCTCGTTTGCGAAAAACCGGATTGCGGCCCAAGTAAGGTTCAACAGAAACACAAAGCTTATGAGGTTCGATATGTTCTTCGACAACACAACCGACGCCCGTGCTCGCGATGCCATCACCCGCGCCCATGCCGAACGCGGCAAAATCCTTGGCGAGGTCTGGGGCTTTCTGACGGGCCGCCGCTAAGCCGGGCGACGTGGGATGCGGGGTTGCGCAAAATGCAATTCTATCTTCCCTGAAAGCCCCTATCTCTTGGTTGAACGCAAGACAAAGAAGCAGGTTTGCCATGTATCAGTATTATTGTGATCCCGATTTCGACCAGATCATGCGGGACGCCCGCGCGGCCCGTCGCGACGCCCTGCGCACGCTTTGGCGGCGTGCCATGCGCAAGTCCGACCCGGTAGAGGGGCGTGTTGCAGCCAGTTGATGGCGGCTATGCTGAATTGGCATTTGGGGGCGGCGTCACTTCGGTGTCGGAGCCAGACCTGATGTTTTTCACTTGCCCGATTAGAAAGTCAGTTAAAATGCTTTTCACTTACATGCGCCGCATCACCGGAATGACGGCTGCACGCAGGGCCCGCGACGCGCAGGATATGGCGCGCCTGATGGGCTACCTCGGCGCGTTGCGCTGACGCAGGGCAGAGCCGTAGGCGGCCAGTCCGGCGCCGCCGGAAATCAAGGCGGCAGCTGTTAGAAGCGTGAGGGAGGTCGAAGCCACCCCCACGAGGACAAGGATCAGGGTCGACAACAGCGGGGCTGCGTAGCTTGCGACGCCCAGAAGCTGAATGTCGCCTGCCTTGACGCCAATGTCCCAGACATAAAACGCAAGGCCGACCGGCCCGATCCCGAGGGCGAGGACCGCGCCCCAGCCAGTGGTGTCCTGCGGCCATTGGGTGACTTCGAGCATCAGGTGGAGCGGGACCGAGAGCAGGGCGGTCAGCACACAGAACACCGCGACGCTTTCGGTCGGGATTGCCCCTGCGGTGCGGGACAGCACCGAATAGCTTGACCACGTCAGGGCGCAGAGCCCGGCGAGGATAAGGCCGACTCCCCCGGTGAAGCCATTGCCATCCGGCGCGATCAGGAGGGCCGCCCCGGCGAAGGCAATCAGAGCGCCAAGGACGTGGTAAAGGCCCAGGCGTTCGCCCGGGAGCAGGCCCGAGAAAAGCACGATGAACAGCGGCCAGAGATAGGCGATCAGGCTGGCCTCGGCAGGTGGGGCGAGGCGCAGGGCGCTAAAATACAATGCATGGTAGCCGAAAAGGCCAAGGGTACCAAAGAGATAAACACGCAGCGGCACGCGGCGCAGGCGGGACCAGCCGTTCGTTGCCGCGACCCAAAGCAGGCCGATCGTGCCGCCCAAGGTGAAGGTCATGGCATTGAGTTGAAACGGCGGTACGGGGTCCGTGCCTATGGTGAAGAGCGCCAGAAGGGCCCAGAGCAGGACGGCGATCAGGCCGATGGCGGTGGCGGAGTGGCGCGACATGGGCATCGCGTTAGGCGAGTCGGGGCCGATGTGGAAGGTCGAAAACGCCTTGGTGCTTTCGGGGGTGTGGAGGCGTTTGGGAGGTGCGGATTGAAAAAAGGCCCCCGCGGATGGCGGAGGCCCTTCTGTTTTGCGGTGCGGCTCTGGGTCAGACGAAGAACTGCGCGCCGTTGGCCGAGATCGTCGAGCCGTTGATGAAGCCGCTGTCATCGGAGGCCAGGAAGCAGACGCAGCGCGCGATTTCCTCGGGCTCGCCCAGGCGGCCTGCGGGGATCTGACCGATGATCGATTCGCGTACCTTTTCCGGCACGGCCATAACCATTTCGGTGGCAATGTAGCCGGGGCAAATCGCGTTGGCAGTGATTCCGGCGCGCGCGCCTTCCTGGGCCAGGGATTTGACGATGCCGAGGTCACCGGCCTTCGTTGCGGCGTAGTTGGTCTGGGCGAATTGCCCCTTCTGGCCGTTGATCGAAGAAATCACGATGACGCGGCCGAACTTGCGCTCGCGCATGCCGGGCCAGATCGGGTGCACGGTGTTGAACACACCAGTTAGGTTGGTGTCGATCACCTGATGCCACTGCTCGGGGGTCATCTTGTGGAACGGTGCATCGCGTGTGATCCCGGCGTTGGCGACGACGACCTCGATCGGGCCGAGATCGGCTTCGACCTGTTCGATGCCTGCCTTTGAGCTGTCGTAATCGGCAACGTTCCACTTGTAGGTCTTGATGCCGGTCTCGGCGGTGAATTTCGCGGCGGCTTCATCGTTGCCGGCGTAGGTTGCGGCGACCGTGTAGCCATCGGCCTGCAGGGCCTTCGAAATCGCTTCGCCGATGCCGCGGCTGCCGCCGGTGACCAGTGCAACTCGTCCCATGTTTGTCTCTCCTTCTGAGGTGTCGTAAGTTTATTATTCAATGAAAAGGCCGTGCGCAAGATTATTGCGCACGGCCAAGGATGTTATGGGTGAATTAGTCGCGTTCGACGCAGAGGGCAACGCCCATGCCGCCACCGATGCAGAGGGTAGCGAGGCCTTTTTTGGCGTCGCGACGCTGCATTTCAAAGAGCAGCGTGTTCAGGACCCGACAGCCCGAGGCGCCGATGGGGTGGCCGATGGCGATGGCGCCGCCGTTGACGTTCACGATGGCGGGATCCCAGCCCATGTCCTTGTTCACGGCGCAGGCCTGGGCGGCGAAGGCCTCATTGGCTTCCACGAGGTCGAGGTCATCGACCGTCCAGCCCGCTTTTTCCAACGCTTTGCGAGAAGCGTAGATTGGGCCGACGCCCATGATCGACGGGTCGAGGCCTGCGGTGGCGTAGGAGGCGATGCGGGCCAGCGGTTGCATGCCGCGCTTTTCAGCGTCGTCGGCGGACATCAGCAGGGTCGCGGCGGCGCCATCGTTGAGGCCGGAGGCATTGGCGGCGGTGACGGAGCCTTCTTTGGTGAAGGCGGGGCGCAGTTTCTGCATGGCTTCCATCGTGGCGCCGTGGCGGATGTATTCATCCTGATCGACGGTGATGTCGCCCTTGCGGTTGGGCACGATCACGGACGTGATTTCATCGGCGAACCGGCCTGCTTTCTGGGCGGCTTCGGCCTTGTTTTGCGAAGCGACGGCGAATTCATCCTGCTGATCGCGGGAGATCTGCCATTTCTCGGCGACGTTTTCGGCGGTCTGGCCCATGTGGTAGCCATTGAAAGCGTCCCACAGGCCATCGCGGATCATCGTGTCGATGTATTTCATGTCGCCCATCTTCTGCCCTTGGCGCAGAGTGGCGGCATGGGGGGACATGGACATGTTTTCCTGTCCACCCGCAACAACGATGGCGGCATCGCCAAGTTGAATGTGCTGAGCGCCAAGGGCGACGGCGCGCAGGCCGGAGCCGCAGACCTGATTGATGCCCCAGGCGGCGGCCTCTTGCGGGAGACCTGCGTTGATATGGGCCTGACGGGCGGGGTTCTGGCCTTGGGCGGCGGTCAGAACTTGTCCAAGAATGGTCTCGGACACCTCGGCCTTGTCGACACCGGCGCGTTCGACAACCGCTTCGATTACGGTCTTGCCGAGGTCGTGTGCGGGAGTGTTGGCGAAGGAGCCGAGGAAGCTGCCGACCGGGGTCCGGGCGGCGGAGGCGATGACGACATTGGTCATGGGGAGGTGTCCTTTCCTGTCCGGGTCGGGAGGAAAAGTTGGTTCCCGACCGCATGCATTTGTTGGGCTGGGTCATAAGGGCGCATTTGCGCGATGGGCACCGGACACGGTGTCTCAGGCAAGAATATAAGGGCCGTTATGCACGGACAGCAGAGCTTTACGTAGGGTCGCTTGCGCCGCGTTCTGGTGGGATCGGTTCTCACATGAGCCGCCGAGCGCGTGGGCGCTCAGGCGGATTTGGCCATGACCGAGCCGCCAAGTTCGGGCAATCGCATGCTAGGCGCGCCGTAGTAGTAGCCTTGCAGGCATTCGGCCCCGGCGCGGGCGAGCCAGGCGGCATCGGCGGCATTTTCCACCGATTCCGAAACCACCAGCATGTCGAAATGTCGGGCGAGCGAAATCAGCGCTTCGGTCAGTACCTGATTGTCGGGATCACTGGCCACGTTGCGGGAGAACTGGCCGTCGATCTTGAGAATGTCGAAATAGAAGGTCTTGAAATAGCGGAAGGCGGTGTAGCCCGCGCCAAAATCATCGAGCGCGAAGGTGATGCCCTTGTCCTGTAGATCTTCCATGAAGATGGCCACGATCTCGGGCATCATCATCACGGAGCTTTCGGTGATCTCGAGGATCAGCCGTTCGACCACGGTGGGATAGTCCCGCAGGTAGCCGCGCAGCGTCTGCATCCAGCGGGGGTATCCGACGGAGCGGGCGGACATGTTGATCGACAGGCGCAGGGTCGGGTTGGCCTTCAGCGCTTCGAGCCCGATCTTTAGCGCGGAGCAATCGATCTGCCGACCGATATCAGTATCCTCGACAGCGCCCATGAAATCGCGGGCGGGGATCACCCGGCCGGTTTCGTCGAGCACGCGGATCAGACCTTCGAAGAAGGCGATGCCCTTGCCGTCGGAGCGCATAACGGGTTGATAGGCCAGCCGCGTGTCGCCGCGCGCGATGGCCTGCTCGACCATGGCAAGCGTGCCGCGGTCACGTTGTGAGATGGCGGCGTCCAGCGGACTTTCCGTACCGGGTTCCACAGGCTCAGCTCTGGTGTTGGGCATCATCCCACTCCGAAAAGAATCTCACGATCGTTTTGGCGATTTGACGTGTCAGCCATTAAGGAAGAATGAAATTCGACATTCGTAGAAAATCCGGGGGAAATGGGACATGGACGAAACCGCCAAGGGGCGCTGTGGCTGGTGCGGGACGGCGCCAGATTATGTTGCCTACCACGACACCGAATGGGGCGTGCCGGAATATAACAGCCGGGCGTTGTGGGAGAAGCTTATCCTGGATGGGTTTCAGGCCGGGCTCGCGTGGATCACGATCCTGCGCAAGCGGGAAGCGTTTCGCGCGGCGTTCGAGGGGTTTGATCCCGACGTGATCGCGACCTGGGGCGAACGGGATGTGGAGCGGCTTCTGGGCGACGCGGGAATCGTGCGCCATCGCGGCAAGATCGAGGCCACCATCGGCAACGCGCGCGCGTGGCAGGAGATGGAGGCACGGGGCGGGTTCGAAGCATTCATCTGGGATTATTTCGACGGCAAACCGTTGCGGAACACCTATCGCACGCTTGAGCAGGTGCCGCCGAAAACAGCGCTGTCGGAGCAAATGTCGAAGGACATGAAGAAGGCGGGGTTCCGGTTTTGCGGCCCGACAATTGTTTATGCCTGGTTGGAGGCGACGGGTGTGGTGAACGACCATCTGGTGGGGTGTTTTCGCCACGAAGAGGTGGCGCGGCTGGCGCGATAGGGGGAGTGGCCACTGGAAACACTTGTGCGGCCTGGCCGCACGTCGCCCCTCCCGCCGTCCCGTCTTGGGGGGCGCTGCGCTCTGGCCCCCTGGCGTCCATTGGGAACAAAGAGCGGCGGTTCAGGTTGGTTCAGCTTCCGCCGTCGATGAGCGTTTCGATGATGGCGATGGCTTCTGGACTGTCCCAATGGGCGTCGCCGCGCAGACGGGCGATTTCCTGGCCCGACGGGTCGAGGATCACGGTGATCGGCAGGCCGAACACGCCCATTTCGCGCGCGATCTGCTGGTTGATGTCGCGGTATTGCGGGAGGTCGGTGATGCCTTCCTCGTCAAAGAAGCGCTGAATGGCTTGCGGCGGGTTGCGGCCGGTGGCGAGTGTGACGACCTGAAATTCGTCGCCGCCGAGTTGATGTTGCAGGGCTTGCAGCGATGGCATTTCTTCGCGGCAGGGGGCGCACCAGGTGGCCCAGAAGTTCAGCACGACATGTTGGCCTGCGTAATCCGCGAGGGTCGCTTCGGTGTCGGCGTCGGCGAGGAACGGCAAGTCGGAGGCCGCCACAGGCGTGCCATGGACCACCAGGCCGCGCATTTCGCCGGTCAGCAGCCCATCGAGGTCTTGCGCGGCGGTGGTATTTGCACCGAGGCCAAGGGCGAGGTAAGCGGCGGTGATCAGGAGTTTGCGGACCATCGGGTTCCCTTTATTTACGCAGCAAGGCAGATGCACATGACCAATACGGGTCCCAAGGACGATCAAGCCAGCACCGCGAACGCCATGTGGGGCGGACGTTTTGCCGCCGGGCCGGATGCGATCATGGAGGCGATCAATGCCTCGATCAGTTTCGACCAGCGAATGGCGCGGCAGGATATCGAAGGGTCCCGCGCCCATGCGGCGATGTTGGCCGCGACAGGCATCCTCAGGGATAGCGATGCGGAGGCGATCCGGGAAGGCCTTCTCACGGTGTTGTCAGAGATCGAGGCGGGAGATTTCGCATTTTCCGCAGCGTTGGAGGACATACACATGAATGTCGAGGCGCGTCTGAAGAAGGTGATTGGCGAGCCGGCAGGGCGTTTGCACACGGGCCGGTCGCGCAATGATCAGGTGGCGACCGATTTCCGTCTGTGGGTGCGCGATCAGATGGATGCCGCGATTGCGGGGCTTGAGGCGTTGCAGCGCGCGTTGTTGGGACAGGCGGAAGCAGGGGCCGATTGGGTGATGCCGGGGTTCACGCATTTGCAGACCGCGCAGCCGGTGACCTGGGGCCATCACATGATGGCCTATGTCGAGATGTTCGGCCGCGATGCGAGCCGGTTTCATGATGCGCGGGTGCGGATGAACGAGGCGCCTTTGGGGGCGGCCGCGCTGGCGGGGACGAGTTTTCCGATTGATCGGGAGATGACCGCGCAGGCGCTTGGGTTCGACCGGCCCTGCGCCAATTCGCTGGATGCGGTGAGTGATCGGGATTTCGCGTTGGAGTTCCTCTCCGCGGCGTCGATCTGCGCGATGCATCTGTCGCGGTTGGCGGAGGAATTGGTGATCTGGTCCAGTGCGCAGTTCCGGTTCGTGGCGTTGTCGGACCGGTTTTCGACGGGCTCGTCGATCATGCCGCAGAAGAAGAACCCCGATGCGGCGGAGTTGATCCGCGCCAAGATCGGGCGGATTTTCGGGGCGAATGTCGCGTTGATGACAATAATGAAGGGCCTGCCGTTGGCCTATTCAAAGGATATGCAGGAGGACAAGGAGCAGGTCTTCGATGCGGCCGACAACCTGATGCTGGCGCTGGCCGCAATGGAAGGGATGGTGGGCGATATGCAGGCCCGCGTGCCCGAGCTGGAAGCCGCCGCCGCCAGCGGCTTTTCAACCGCGACGGACCTTGCCGATTGGCTGGTCCGGGCGCTTGATATGCCGTTCCGCGATGCCCATCATGTAACGGGCAGCCTTGTGAAACTGGCCGAGGACAGGGGCTGCGACCTGCCGGACCTGAGCCTTGCCGACATGCAGGGCGTCCATGGTGCGATCACCAAGGATGTGTTCGCGGTTCTGGGGGTGCACAATTCCGTCGCGTCGCGGACCTCTTATGGCGGCACTGCGCCGGTGCGGGTCCGCGAACAGATCGCGCGCTGGCGGGATCGGATTGGGTAAGCTAGGCTGCGGCAAGCCCAAGGAGGACAGCCGATGACCCGTGCCACGATGATCCTGACCGCGATGGCCCTGCTTGCGCTGGCCGCTTGCGGTGCCGATGGTGAACCCGAGCGCCCGACCCGCGCCGAGATGCCGGCCATGGCCACCGGCGTGAGCGTCAGCGGCACGGTCTCCGTCGGTGTTTCCGGCAGCTTTTGAGCAAGCTTTCGCAGTCGCGCGCAAAGCCAGTTGATCCCATCGGCATTCGCGCCTAACGTCCGTAACTCCCCCGGCTGGCACATGCATTGGCCGGGCTTTTCATTGCTATTCTGTCGCAAGGTTCGACCCATGGACAAGATCCCGATGACGCCGCAGGGCCTCGATGCCCTCAACACCGAACTCAAGCAGCTCAAAAGCGTTGAGCGGCCCGCCATCATCAAGGCGATTGCCGAGGCACGCGAACACGGCGATTTGTCGGAGAACGCGGAATACCATTCCGCCAAGGAGAAGCAGTCCTTCATCGAAGGCCGTATCAAGGAGCTGGAGGGTGCGATCAGCCTTGCGCAGGTCATTGATCCAAAGACCCTGTCTGGTGCGATCAAGTTCGGGGCCACGGTCGATCTGGTCGACGAGGACACCGAAGAAGAGAAGACCTACATGATCGTGGGCGAGGCCGAGGCTGATATCGAAAAGGGGCTTCTGAACATCAAGTCCCCGCTGGCCCGCGCCTTGATCGGCAAAGAGGAGGGCGATAGCGTTGAAGTGCGCACGCCCGGAGGCTCCAAGGATTACGAGATCGTCAAGATTTCCTATGTATGATAGGGACTTACCCCCGCCATCATCTTATCAACGTAACGCAGGTTGAGGCCGCATATGCCGCCCTCCAACACCGACACGCCCCGCACGCCGCAGCAGGCCGCTCCGACGGCCCTGGACCTAGGCCTGTACGCGGGGGGTGAGGCGGGTCCAAAGATCACCGGGATCGAGATCGTGGCGATTGCGGTGTCGGTTCTGTGGATCCTCGCGGTGGTTCTGATCGGGTTCGGGCGCTCGGGCAATGATACGCCGCAATCGGGGCTTGGCACGCTGGTGTCTGTCCTGGCCGTGATTGTGCCGCTTGCCCTGATCTGGGTTGCCGCGATGGCCGCCCGGACTGCGCGCGCCCTGCGGCAGGAGGCGGCGCGGTTGCAGGCCTCCATCGATGCGATGCGCGCGGCGTATGTCGAGCAGCAGCAGCGTCAGAGCATGGAGATGAAGCCCGAGCTGGCGCAGAAGCTGGATGATCTGATGGCCAAGCAGGCGGCGGCCGAGACGCAGCTTGCCACCTTCACAACGCTGCGCACCGCCGAGCCTGCCGATCTTCGGGCGGCCGTGCCGCCGAGCGCGCTGTCCGATGATCCGGCGCAGCCGCAACCCGCGCTGGCGCTTTTGCAACCTGCCGAGGTCGAGCCGATTTCCGTGGCCGATTTCATCAAGGCGTTGGATTTCCCCGAAAACGAGCATGACAAGGAAGGCTTCCGCACCCTGAGGCGCGCCTTGGAAGACCGTGCAACCGAGCGGTTGATCCGGGCCAGTCAGGACGTGCTGACGTTGCTGTCGCAGGACGGCATCTACATGGACGATTTGCGCCCCGACCGGTCCCGGCCCGAGGTCTGGCGCCGCTTTGCGACCGGGGAACGCGGGCGTCCGATTGCAGCGCTGGGTGGCATCCATGACCGGTCCTCGCTGGTTCTGGCGGCGGGGCGCATGCGCAAGGATCCGGTGTTCCGCGATGCCGTGCACCATTTCCTGCGCCATTTCGACCGCACCTTCATGGAATTCGAGAAAAACGCATCGGATGCGGAAATCGCGGACCTGTCCGACACTCGCACGGCGCGCGCCTTCATGTTGCTCGGCCGTGTGACCGGCACCTTCGACTGAGCCGATCCCAGAATGCCGAATGCCCCCCACCATTGCTGGAGGAGGGCACCCGGACCAGAGCCTTTGAGAGGCTCATTCGTGTGTCTGACTTACTCGTCTTCGAGCGACGCGGCGCGGAGGCGGTCGAAGATGTCAGCGCCGTAGGCTGGGGTACCGTTGACGACGGTTGCGCCGTTCAGGCCGCGCCGATCGGAGGCGGTGTCCTGGACGCTGTTGAGCACGGAGAAGGTCTCGCCCAGGTTGCCCGCGGGGGCGACGCGCTGGCCGACGCCGTTGACGTTGGTGCGCTCCAGGGCGTTGTCTTCGAACTGGTTGAAGTGCTGGATCGCGGCGACGGAGGCTGCGGATTGAGCGACGGCCGGAGCGGCGAGGGAAGCGGCGACGGCGGCGATGATTGCGATGTTTTTCATTTGACTGGTCCTACTCAGTTTGTGTGGAGGGCCTGATATGGGAGGCGGCCCTGATTTGGTTTCGTTGGCGAGCCGTTGTGGCCTGCCGATGAACTGAATATGGCGGGTGGGGCGCTGAAATACGATACACGGAACCGCGAGAAACGGGAGATTTAGGTGCACCTGCGCACAGAACCACCGACACGCTGCACCAACCCCACGGGGGCGTGAGGAATGGTCGCGCGCGTGTGAGAATGAGGGGTGGTCGGCGTAATATTTCGCGGAACCACATGACCGACCGCGTCGAAAAACAGGCGACTCGCCCCCGACCCTGCCGGGGCTGTTGTCATCTTGAGGCAAAAAAGCGCCCAGGTTCTAGAAAAGTACCTGGCAAGGCCCCGACAAAGGCCGGCGCCGACGCTGTGGCCGTTGCCCGTAGGTTTCAGCTCCGGGGCGGGCGCGCCTTGTAGACGGGCAGGGACCAGCCGAACAACAGTGACCCCGCCCTCAGCCCAAAGGTCACCACGACGCAAATCGCCGTCGCCCAAATCGGATCAACAGCGAGGAGGCGGACGCCGAGGAGCGTCGCGGCAGCCCCGCCAAAGGCCGCGGTCACGTAAAGCTCGCCTTGGCGCAAAACCAGAGGCACCTCATTTGCAATCACATCGCGGGCAAGCCCGCCGAACGTGCCGGTCGCGACCCCCATCACAAGCACAACGGGCGCGGAGGCCTCCAGGCTGCGCGCCACCGCGACGCCGGCAGCGACGGCAATGGCTAGCGCCGCCGCATCGAGCCAGATGATCCATTTCAAGCGGCTCTCCAGAAGATGCGCCGTAAAGAAGACCAGCACCGCCGCCAGCGCCGCAATCCCCAGCGGCGTCGGATCGGCGATCCAGAACACCGGATCCCGGTCCAGGAGCAGATCCCGCAATGTGCCGCCGCCCACTGCGGTGAGGGCGCCGAAAAAGATGAAGCCCACGATATCAAGCTGCGCGCGCGAAGCCGCCAGCGCACCGGTCAGCGCAAAGACGAAGGCGGAGGCGTAATCGAGGCCAAGGGTCAGGGTCATGGCGGCCCCATGTTACTTGAACGGGGCCATACCGGCGCGCGCCAGTTCATCGGCGCGTTCGTTTTCCGGGTGCCCGGCATGGCCCTTGACCCATTCCCACGTCACATCGTGGCGTGCGGCGGCGCCCTCCAGCCTTTGCCACAGCTCGACGTTCTTGACCGGTTTCTTGGAGGCGGTTCGCCAGCCGTTGCGTTTCCAGCCCTCCAGCCAGCCGGTGATCCCGTTTTTCACATAGGCGCTGTCGGTCACAACGGTCAGCGCGGAGGGGCGTTCCAGCGCTTCGAGCGCGTGGATGGCGGCCAGAAGCTCCATGCGGTTGTTGGTTGTCTCGGGCTCACCGCCCTTGAGTTCGCGTTCCTTGAGGACCGCGTCCCCGTCCTTGGCCTGCAACAATGCGCCCCAGCCGCCGGGGCCGGGGTTTCCGGAGCAGGCACCGTCGGTATAGGCGTAAAGATCAGGCATCGGGCCCCTCGGATGTGTTGGATGTGGCATGCATCAGGAAAAACGGCGCGACCTCGCCGGAAAGCCCGGCTTCTTCGCCGGTCTCGACATGGACCACGCGGGCCCCGAGATCGCGCAGGAGACCCCGCATCTCGAACTCGGTGACGTAGGTGTAGCGGCGACCGATCGTGTCGCGGTCTTCGCCACTGCCGGTTTTCATCCCGATAAAGAGCGCGCCGCCGGGTTTGAGGGCGCGGATCATGGCGGCGAGGTGATCGGGCAGGGCGGCGCGGGGGGCATGCAGCAGGCTGAAGCTGGCGTAGATGCCGTCATAGAGCGCGGTGCCGGTAATGTCGTCGAAACTGCCGAGCCGGGCATTCACGCCGCGCGACAGGGCGTCGGTCACGAAGGCCTCGGTCGGGTCGATCCCATGCACGTCGTGCCCGGCTGAGACCATGATCGCCGCATGCAGCCCCGGTCCGCACCCGGCATCAAGGATCGTCGCGCGCGCCGGCAGCATCGACAGGAACCGGTCGATGGCCGCAATCTGCATCTTGCTCAGCGCCAGATCCGCGTAGCGCTGCGCCTGTGCTTCGTAGACATCTATGGTTTTGCGGTCGGTCATGGGACGAAGGCTGCCCCGATGCCGAGGCAAAAGACAACGACCGACGTGAGGATCAGCCGCAAAGACATCCACCATTCTGGCGCCAATCCCTTGCGCGCGCAGGTCCAGTCGACCGCGAGAAGGCCGATGAAGCCGAGGATCAGGGCGAACATCTGCGTCAGGGGCGGCAGTGAAAAGGCGAAGAACATCAAAAGCGCGGGCAGCACGGACAGGGTCAGCCCGAGCGGCATCCATGGGCCGCCGTCCTTTGCCGCAAAGCCCCAGATGACGCCGGCCATGAAGCACAGGATGATCGTGCCGTAATGCAGCAAAACGGGCACGCCGCTGTAGAGCAGGACGATATCCGGCACGGGCAGGTAGCCGGTGACGATCCATGCGGAGCTTGCCGCGCCCCACAGGAACGGGATCAGGCCCGCAAGGCCGAGCAACAGGGCGGAGGAAGGGATGCGTGACATGGCGTGTATGTGGCCCGTGCGGCGAGGTTGGGCAAGGGCCAGACGAAGGGGCGGCGGCGGGCAGGGGAATGGCATATTTGGGGAATAACGATGGGCTCAGGCGCGCTCCAGGGCCAAACGGCCCGCGAGAAGTGCGAAGATCGCCGCGAAGGAGCGGTTGAGCCAGTCCATGCTCCGGGCGGAGCCGAGGATGCGCGTCCGTGCCTGCGCGGCGAAGAGGCCATAGAGCACGAAGACGGCAAAGGTCATTGCCATGAAGACCGATCCCAGGGCCACGATTTCCTGTGTCACCGTGGCGGGGTTGCCGGACAGGAACGGGGTCAGCAGGGACAGGAAGAAGATCGAGAGTTTCGGGTTGAGGATATTGATCAGTGCGCCGCGCCGCGCGATGGCAAAGCCGGGCTCGGCGTTGGTGGATGGCTCCACGTTGAGCGCGCCGCCAGCGCGCAGCGCCGAATAGGCAAGGTAGAGCAGGTAGGCGACGCCTGCGAATTTCACCACGTTGAAAAGCAGCGCCGAGGTGTGAAGGACCGCGGACAGTCCGAGGGTGGCGGCCAAGAGATGCGGCACGATGCCAAGCGTGCAGCCCAGGGCCGCCCAAAGCGCCGCGCGCCGTGCACGTCCGAGGCCAAGCGCCAGAGTATAGAGCACGCCTGTTCCGGGCGCTATGACGACCACGAAGGCGGTGAGCAGGAATTGGGTGGTGAGCATCACGGATCTCCGGAGCCAGAATGACCGGGCGAGGCTTTCAGGCTTTTGGGCGAGCGGGAAGGGCGGTTTCAACCGCGGGGTGTCGCGAGTGTCGGGCCGGTGCGAAAATAGCTGACGTCATTGGTGAAGATCGTATCCGGCGCAAGGCGGATCAGGCGGCCATCTGGGTCATCGATGCGGGCAATCTGCGTGACGAACCAGTCATTCTGGCTCTCTTCGGGGCCGAGATAGCGGTGCAGGAGGCGGCGGAACAGGGCCGGGTTCATCGGTTCGATCGTTGCCGTGCCACGCAGGCCCAAATGGCGTAGCAGCCCCACCGCATTGTCGTAGTGGACGATTTCGACGGAGACCTGCGGATTGATGGCGATGCGACGGGCGGACGAGGCGGTTTTCTCGGACAGCATCCAGATCGCGTCGTCTTCCCATGCGAACCAGACCGGCGCGTTGCGCGGCGCGCCATCGGGGGTGACCGTGGCGAGGTTGGCCATGAGCGGGAGGGACAGGACCTCCATCGGATCGAATGCGGTGGGCATGGGCGCGCGGCGAGTTTCAGCGCGGCCAGAGCTGCGGGAAGAAATCGCCCGCGATGCGGTCGCCCTCGCGATACCCAGCGGCCTCAAATTGCGCGCGTTCGTCCTTGGCCCAATCGCCACGGTAGCGGATCATGCCGTCCGGCGCGGTCATGCGCAGCGTAAAGCGGCGCACCGTTTCGGTCGGCGTGACCGAGGCGAGGCCACCGTGCAGTGTGCGCATGTCGAAGAATATGCAATCGCCAAGGGCGAGATCCCATTGCAGCAGGTCATGGGTCTCTGGCGTGATTTCGGGCGGGATGTGGTAGGTTTTGCCGTTGACTGTTTGCGGCTCCATGCTGGCGTGGCCATCGGCGAAGCGGACGCGCATGAAGAGCTTATCCCAGAGATGCGAGCCTTTGACGAAGGCGATGCCGTTGTCGCGGGTCACGGGTTCCAGCGGCAGCCAGAGGACGCACATTGTGCCTTCGAAGTCGAAATAGGCGAGGTCTTGATGGAACGGCGGGCGGGAGGTCGAGCCCGCCTCGCGCAGGAACCAATTGTCCATGACCAGATTGACGCTTGGCGCACCGAGGAGCTGTGCGGCGAGCGGTGCGCAGGGGGAGTTGTGCACGAAATCGGTGAATTCCGGGATCTCGGACCAGAGCCAGTAGCCTTCAAGATAGGCTGGCGCGTCGGGATCTTTGGTGTGGCGCGCGACATTGGGATGCGGCGCGGCGGTGGCCTTGTCGATGCCTTGGCGGAGACGTTCGAGCCAGCCGGGCGAGAAGGCATTGCGGATCGCGACAGCGCCGTCACGGCGGAAATCGGAGAGGGTGTCGGCGGGGAGGGTCTGGAGATCGAGCATGGGGGAGTGTTGCTGTTGCTCCACGTGACGGCAATGGTTTTTAGGTCACCCCACCGGTGGATTGTGCCATTCAGTCGGGGCGAAGGGCGTTTCCAGAGCGCGGTCGACGAGGTGCAGGTGGTCCTGTCCGTAGAACGGGTCGCCGTCGATGATATAGGTGGGAGAGCCGAAGATGTTCTGCGCTTTGGCCCAGTCGTTGTTGGCGTGTAGCTTGGCCTGCACGTCAGGGGCGGCGGCGCGGGTGAGCAGGGGCTGTGGATCATGGCCAGCTTCGGTGGCGACGCGGGCAAGGGCGGTGCGGTCGGACAGATCGATGTCATCGCGCCAATGGGCATCCAGCAGGCGGTGGGCCATGTCATCGACCGCCGACCCGTGATCGCCAAGGGCCAGGATCATACCCGAGGCGAGGCTGTAATCAGCGTCGTGATAGGTCGGGCGGTGGCGGATGATGGGGACATCGCGGTATTCGGCCCACCGCTCGATCTCGCGTCCGAAGAAGTAATCGACATGGGCTTGCGTGCGGGCTGCGAAGGGCTGGCTGCCTTGCTGTTCGACCACCGGAGACAGGAGGATGGGTCGATGAATGATCTTGGCACTGTGCCGGGTGGCGATGCGGGAGAGTTCGGCCGAGCCGAGATAGGCATAGGCGGAATGGGCGGAATAGACGTAGGTGATTTGCGGCAAGGCTCAGCGCCCGAAGAAACGGTTAAGGAGGGAGGGCTTCGGCGGCTTGTGTCCAGCGTTTTCGAGGCGTTTGCGCAGGATCATGTGCCATTCGTGGTAAGGCTCGCCGATCAGTTCCCAGATTGGCCAGTCGGCGGAGGCTTCTATGCAATGCAGGATGGGCCAGTTGAGGCCATTGGCCGTGTCGCCGTTGGCTGGAAAAAGGGTAATGAGGGCGGCGATCTCGGCAGCATTTGGTTCGGCGGGTAAATCTTCAACAAAGGGCTGCGCGGTGACGATGAGGTCGTAGTCATCATCGGTCAGCGGGCGGCCGATGGCCTTGAGGGCCGCGATGGAAGGGTGCAAGGACGCCTCGCTCACGCCGGTTCACGCAGGAGGCGGGGCACTTTGAATTCAACGTTCTCGACGGCTGTTTCCACAAGCTCGCGGGTGACGTCGAAACGATCTTCGAAGGCCTGGATCACTTCTTCGATGAGCACTTCGGGGGCGGAGGCACCGGCGGTGATGCCGAGCGATTTGATCCCCTCAAGTGCGCGCCAGTCGATATCGGTCGCGCGTTGGACCAGCTGTGAATAGGCGCATCCGGCGCGGGCAGCGACTTCGACCAGACGTTTGGAGTTGGAGGAATTCGGTGCGCCCACGACCAGCATCGCGTTGCATTTGGGGGCGGCGGCCTTCACGGCCTCCTGCCGGTTGGTGGTGGCGTAACAGATGTCTTCCTTGTGGGGGCCGACGATGGCGGGGAAGCGTGCCTGAAGGGCGGCGACGATGTCGGCGGTGTCGTCGACGGAAAGGGTCGTTTGGGTGACAAAGGCAAGCTTGGCGGGGTCGCGAACGGAAACGGTGGCGACATCTGCGACGGTTTCGACGAGGAGGACGTCACCCTTCGGCAATTGGCCCATGGTGCCAACCGTTTCCGGGTGGCCCTTGTGGCCGATCATGATCATCTGCAACCCGTTGTCGGCGTGACGCTGCGCCTCGATATGGACCTTGGAAACCAGCGGGCAGGTGGCGTCGACATAGACCATCTCGCGCGCCTGCGCGGCGGCGGGGACGGATTTCGGCACGCCGTGGGCGGAAAAGATGACGGGGCGGTCATCAGGGCATTCGTGGAGTTCTTCGACAAACACGGCCCCCTTGGCGCGCAGATCATCGACCACGTATTTGTTGTGCACGATCTCGTGGCGGACGTAGACGGGGGCGCCCCATTTGGCCAGGGCCATTTCGACGATCTTGATGGCACGGTCCACGCCCGCGCAAAAGCCGCGCGGGGCGGCGAGGTAGATCGTGAGGGGCGGCTTGGTCATGGTCTGCATCTCCTGCTTGGCCCAGAGGTAAGCGTTCGCGCGAAAGGCGTAAAGTGGTGCATCGGCGCAGGGGGGTATGTGCGTTGCGGTGAGGGCGGGAGCGTGGTTCCGTGCCGCCACCCAAAAGGAGAGTTCCAGATGCTGATGCCGCGCCAGAAAACGCCTGAGTTGAATGTCCCGCTTGTGGGCGGGGGCATGTTTGATTTGTCCGCCGAGACGGCCGAGCGGGGGACGGTGGTGTGCTTCTACCGGGGGCTGCATTGCCCGTTGTGCGCGACGTATCTGGCGGAGTTCGAGAAGCTGGCGGATGACTTTGCGGAACGGGGGATCGCGTCGGTGGCGATTTCGTCGGATGGCGCGGAGCGCGCGGCAGCGATGAAGGACAAGATCGGAGCGACGCAGCTGCGGTTCGGCTATGACTTGCCGCTGGCGAAGGCGCGGGAGTGGGGGCTTTATATCTCGACCTCTCGGGGCAAGACCTCGATCGGGATCGAAGAGCCGGCGCTGTTCGCGGAGCCGGGCTTGTTCCTGATCAATCCGGACCAGACGCTGTATTACATGAGCGTACAGACGATGCCCTTCGTCAGGCCGCATTTCCGGGAGCTTCTGGGGGCGGTCGATTTCGCCATTGAGAAGGGCTATCCGGCCCGTGGCGAGTATGAAGGCCAAGTTTGAGGCAGCGGTTGCAAGGTTGCAACCAAGGGTTAAGTATCTGAATACGCTATATAGAGCCGGTTTCTTTAATCGTTCATTAACCTTTTGAGGCGCGTTTGATTGTGTCCAGGGCGGCCTGGGCGCGGGCCTCGATTGCCTGCGCCGTCGGGACCTCCATCGCGCCAATGACGCGGCGGATCTGAAGATCGCCAATCAGCAACGTGAGATAGAGCTGGGTAAGGTCTTCGGGTTCGCCTTGCAATTTACCCTCGTTCACCGCGCCGGCCATGACGGCCGTCACCATAGGCCCGACAACCTCGCGACCGCCTGCTGATATCGCGCGGCCCAGATCGCCCGAGGGATCGGCGGCGGCGGCGCGATTCAGCGCCACGGCGCGGGGCCCGAGGACCATGCCGAGCAGGATCGGACCCATCCGCGCCAACCGGTCAAGCGCGTCACCCCCCACGTTTTCGACCAATGTCGCGCGGACGGTTTCGGTATTTCGGGCCACAAGGGCCGCCATCAACCCCTTTTTATCGCCGTACCAATTGTACAGCGTCTCGTTCGAGGCTTGCGCGGCGCGCGCGATGGCTTGCATGGACGTGCCCGCATAGCCCTTTTCGCCGAGCATCCTGTAGGCCGCATCCTCGATCTGGGCGCGGCGTTCTTCCTTTTTGTCGGACTTCATCTGCATCCCCTCTTGACCCGTAACAGTAATTACGGTTACGGGTTGAAGCAAGCCGTAACTAAAATTACGGCTTTGTGAGCTGATGAAGAAGCAACACGAAAGGAGGCATCCGATGCCTGACGACCAAACTCTCTTGCGACCCGCCCTTGCCGTTCTGACCGCGCAAGCCGCGATTGCAGCGCTGATTGTCGAGGGGATCCTGTCGTTTGGCCGTCGGAGGACAGTGGCATGAGGGAAGCAGCCTTCGCTTCGGGCTTTGCCGCGCTACTGCTGGCCGGGGCGATCTTCGGGTTTTTCTATGCGTGGGTGTGTTCGACCATGTGGGGCCTGGACGCGATCGACCCGCGTGTGGCGATTGAAGCGATGCAGGGCATGAATGCCAGCGTGCGCAATGCGGTGTTCGCGCCTGCGTTTTTCGGGACGCCTTTCGTGTGCCTGATCACGGCCGCGTTTTGCCTTTCGGGTGGCGCACGGGAGGCCGCAATCGCATTTGCGGCGGCGGGCATCTTGTACCTCCTGGGTGGCATGGGCCTGACCATGGCGGTGAACGTGCCGATGAACGAGTCATTGGCAATGGTGGAGGTGCCCGAGGATGTCGACGCCGCGCGAGAGATCTGGGCCGCTTATTCACCGCGCTGGCAGGTGTTCAACATCGCACGAACCGTTGTTTCGGGGCTGACGTTGGCTTTGGCCGGTTTGGGGTTGGTGGCACTGGCACGGGCGGGGTGAGGGATGCCTCTTGTGCCCGACCGGCCCGTGCCGTTCTATCACGGCTATCAGAAGACGAGGGGTGTTCGTGGTGCTGTCGTGGTTGTTTGGCCGGAGGGTTATCGCATCGAAAAGAGGTGCGCTCGACCTGCCAGACGGGCCGTTTCGGTTTGTGGCGCTGGATGTGGAGACGGCGAACGGCAACGTCGCAAGCATCTGCCAGATCGGTATAGCCTGCGTCGGGTTCGCGGGAGAGATGAGCGTGCACAGCACATTGGTGAACCCGAAGCAGGCCTTTGACCCGTTCAACACCGGTCTGCATGGGATTGATGCGCATGCGGTGAAGACAGCGCCGGACTTTCCGCGGGTCTATACCGAGATCGCGCCGTTGCTGGGGCAGCATTTGATTTTTCAGCATAGCAGTTTCGACCGCCGCGCGATCTATGCCTCCTGCGAGGCCCATGGGGTGGCTGAGCCGGACTGGCTTTGGGCCGATTCCGTTCAGGTCGCGCGGCGCGCGTGGCCCGAATTCAAGGGCAATGGCGGCCATGGCCTGGCCCATCTCAAACGCGCGCTTGATCTCGAATTCACACACCACGATGCGGGCGAAGACGCCAAAGCGGCAGCGCTCGTGGTGTTGGCGGCGGAGCGCAAGACGGGTGCGCGGCTGGAGGAATTGATTGGCCCCAAGCCGCGCCCACCCAAAGTCAAACGTGTGCAATCGCCCCCTGCCGATGTGGCATCGGACGGCTGAGCCCCGCCTCAGTCGGCCTGTTCTTCGACCGGGGCTTGGTCGTCCGTCGGGCGCGGTTCACGCGGCGGGCGCCCAATAACATCCTTGAGGTCGTTCAATTCGATGAAATTGTCGGCCTGACGGCGCAGATCATCGGCGATCATCGGCGGTTGCGAGCGGATCGTGGAGACGACGGACACCCGGCATCCCTTGCGCTGCAATGCACCGACCAGGGGGCGAAAATCGCCGTCGCCGGAGAAGATCACGATGTGGTCGACATGTTCGGCGGTTTCCATGGCATCGACTGTCAGTTCGATATCCATGTTGCCCTTCACCTTGCGGCGCCCCTGGCTGTCGATGAATTCCTTCGCGGGCTTCGTGACCATGTTGAAGCCGTTGTAGTGAAGCCAATCGACCAGCGGGCGGATCGGGGAATAGTCGTCGTTTTCCAGCAGAGCGGTGTAGTAGTAGGCCCGCAAGAGCTTGCCGCGCTGCATGAATTCCTGCCGCAGGAGCTTGTAGTCGATATCAAATCCAAGCGCTTTTGCGGCGGCATAAAGGTTGGAGCCGTCAATAAACAGCGCCAAACGTTCGTCACGATAAAACATAATATGTCCAATACCCGTGAGTGAGTGTAATGCACCGCCGACGATTAAATATCCGGTGAGTGAAGCCGGACGCCATTGGCACGGGGTCGAAGGCTTATGTCTGTTCGGTGCACAGGACGCAACACATGATGACCAAACGTGACGTAACGACCTGCTTGATTGCGTTGGGCGCGAATCTGCCAAAAGGCGGGATTTCGCCTGAGGTGGCGGTTTCGCAGGCGATGGACCGTGTGGCGGAGGCCTGCGACGGGGCGGTGGCGCGCAGTCGTCTGTTTCGGACGCCGGCGTTTCCCGAGGGGGCGGGGCCGGATTTCGTGAACGCCGCGATGCGGGTGGAATGGCAAAGCACGGCGCAGGCCCTGTTGGCGCATTTGCATGGGATCGAGGCAGCGTTCGGGCGCAGGCGGGAGGCGCGATGGGAAGCGCGGGTGATGGATCTTGATTTGATCGGGTTCGGCGATGCCATCCTGCCGGACCCCGAGACGCGCGCCAGATGGGCGGGTTTGTCACCCGAAGACGCGGCGCAGGTGGTTCCGGATCAGTTGATCGTGCCGCATCCTCGCCTGGCCGAGCGGGGCTTCGTTTTGGTGCCATTGGCGGATGTGGCGCCGGATTGGGTGGACCCGACAAGCGGGCGCAGCGTGGGGGCGATGGTGCAGGCGTTGCCGCACGCGGTTCTGGAAACCATCACGCCCCTTGGGGGGTGCGGCGAATCTGGTTGTCAATAAGGCCAATGGTGCTTATGTAGGCCGCTCTGATTCACCTTGTAATACGTCTGGAGTGCTTCATGGCCCGCGTCACGGTTGAAGATTGCGTTGATAAGGTCCCGAACCGGTTCGAGCTGGTGATGCTTGCGTCGCACCGCGCGCGCGAGATTTCGGCGGGGGATCCGCTGACCGTGGACCGCGACAACGACAAAAACCCCGTTGTTGCCCTGCGCGAGATTGCGGACGAGACACAACAGGCCGATGACCTGCGCGAGCGCCTGATCGAAAGCCATCAGACCCAGATCGAGGTCGATGAGCCCGAAGAAGACGCCATGGCCTTGTTGCAGGGTGTAGAGCAGGATCGCCCGGCCCAGGATGACATGAGCGAAGAGCAAATGTTGCGCGCGCTCATGGAAGCGCAAGGTCAGAAGTGACGGCGGAGGCGGCGCTTGATCGCAGTCACGGCGCCGAAGATGCCATCGACGCCGACGATCTGCTCAGCCTCGTCCAGAACTACAATCCCAACACCAACGAGGCGCTGATCCGCAGCGCCTTTGCCTATGGCCGCGAGATGCATGCCGGGCAGACGCGGCATTCCGGTGAGCCGTATTTCACCCATCCCGTGGCGGTGGCCGCGATCCTGACCGAACAGCAGCTGGATGATGCGACGATCATCACGGCGCTGCTGCATGACACGATCGAAGACACGCGATCGACCTATTCGGAAGTGGCCGAGCGCTTCGGCGAAGAGGTCGCGGAGCTTGTCGATGGAGTAACGAAGCTCACGAACTTGCAGCTGAGCAATCGCGAAAGCAAGCAGGCGGAGAATTTCCGCAAGCTGTTCATGGCGATGTCCAAGGATTTGCGCGTGATCCTGGTGAAGCTGGCGGACCGTCTGCACAACATGCGCACGATCCGGCATATGCGCCCCGAAAAGCAACGCCAGAAAGCCCAGGAAACAATGGATATCTTTGCGCCTCTGGCGGGGCGGATGGGTATGCATTGGATGCGTGAGGAATTGGAGGATCTGTCTTTTCGGGTGGTCAACCCGGAGGCGCGGTCTTCGATCTTGCGGCGATTCATTACGTTGCAGCGCGAAACCGGCGATGTGATCCCGAAGATCACCGACGACATCGAAGCGGTTCTGGAGAAGCACGACATCACGGCGCAGGTGTTCGGGCGGGCGAAGAAGCCCTATTCGATCTGGCGCAAGATGCAGGACAAGAAACTGGCCTTCAGCCGTTTGTCCGACATCTACGGTTTCCGCGTGATCGCAGCGACCGAAGACGATTGTTACCGCATCCTTGGCGCGATCCATCAGCGGTGGAAATCGGTGCCGGGCCGGTTCAAGGATTACATCAGCCAGCCGAAATCCAACGGCTACCGCTCGATCCACACCACCGTCAGCGGGCGCGACGGCAAGCGGGTGGAGGTGCAGATCCGCACTCGGCAGATGCATGAAGTGGCCGAGGCGGGTGTTGCGGCCCATTGGGCTTATCGTGATGGGGTCCGGGCGGAGAATCCGTTTGCCGTGGACCCTGCGAAATGGCTGGAGAGCTTGAACGAGCGGTTCGAGAATGCCGAAGACCATGACGAGTTCCTCGAACATGTGAAGTTGGAAATGTATTCCGATCAGGTGTTCTGCTTCACGCCGAAGGGGGATGTGGTGAAGCTGCCGCGCGGGGCGACGCCGATTGATTTCGCCTATTCGATCCACACGCGGATCGGGCATTCCTGCGTCGGTGCGAAGGTCGATGGCATCCGCGTGCCGCTTTGGACGCGGTTGAAAAACGGCCAATCGGTCGATGTGATCACCGCCGAGGGGCAGACGCCGCAAGCCACCTGGATCGATATTGCCACGACGGGCCGGGCAAAGGCCGCGATCCGGCGGAGTTTGCGCGAAGTGGACCGCGACCGCTATATCAAGCTTGGCCGCGAATTGGCCAGGGTGGCGTTCGAGCAATACGGCAAGAAAGCCACCGATCAGGCGCTGTCTACGGCGGCCAAGGCGCTGGCCCTGCCCAGTGCGGAGGATGTTCTGGCGCGCATCGGCTCGGCCGAATTGAGCGCGCGCAATGTGGTTCAGGAGCTCTACCCCGAGCTGGCCCATACCGATGAAGGCGCCGTGATCGAGGAAACCCGCGCGGTGATCGGCCTGCCTCCGGGCGCGCGCACGCAGCGCGCGCAATGTTGCCAGCCGGTGCCGGGCGAGCGGATCATCGGGATCACCTATCCCGGAAAGGGCCCGCTGGTGCATGCGATCGACTGCGCCGCCCTGGCGGCCTTCGACGATCAGCCGGACCGCTGGATCGACCTGCATTGGACGGATGGACGCCATGCCGCGATCCATAATGTGACGATGGATGTCACCATCTCGAACGAAAACGGGGTTCTGGGGCGGATCTGCACCCTGATCGGGGAGCAGAACGCGAATATCTCGGACCTGCATTTCGTCGACCGCAAGCCGGATTTCTTCCGCCTTTTGATCGACGTGGATGTGCGGGATGCGGAACACCTGCACGCGGTGATGATCGCGGTCGAGGCGGAGGCCGATGTGGCCACGCTGGACCGGTTCCGCGATTTGGACCGCAGACCGTGACGTGGCGCGGATAGCCGCCACCGTCCGGCCGGATTATTTCGGAATATCCGCCCCACCCGGCATGTCGGCCACATAGAGCGGTCAACAACCCGGAACAACAGTTGTTCGACGGGATCAGGCGGTCCATATCTGTCCCAAGGACAACAGGATAACGGAAGGGGCGGCGCGTGTTCAGACGCCGTGATTACAGACCCTGGTATCGTGTGATCCTCGAGGTGTTGTGGCCCCGGGGGGGCTGGATGCGTGCGGCGCATTACGTCAAGCACCGGATGCGGCGTCTGCCCGGCACGCCCGAGCAGATTGCGCGTGGCATCATGGCCGGGGCGTTTGTGGTTTTCACCCCGTATTTCGGGCTGCATTTCGTGTTGGCAGTGTTGTTGGCGCGGCTGATGCGGGGGTCGATCCTCGCCGCGTTGCTGGCGACGTTCATCGGCAATCCGCTGACCTATGTGCCGATTGCCTTCATCTCGCTGGAATTCGGGCATTTCCTTCTGGGCACGCGGTTGCATGGTGAGATCAACGAAAGCCTGTTCGCGCGGTTTGGCAATGCGGCCGGCGACTTGTGGCATAACTTCATGGCGATCTTCACCGATCAGGTCGCGTCGTGGCACGAATTGCAGGTGTTTTGGGATACGGTCGTCTGGCCTTGGACGGTGGGCGGCATCATCCCTGGCCTGCTGTGCGGTATCGTTTGCTATTACCTGAGCGTGCCGGTGATCCGGGCCTATCAAAACCGTCGCGCGGCGCGGCTGCGCAAGAAGATGAACAAGCTCCGCCAGCAGGCGGGAGCGGCAAAATAAGGGTTCGGCACGGGGCCAGACAAAGGACGTTGAGATGGAAAAGCTGCGACTGGGCGTGAACATCGACCATGTGGCGACGCTGCGAAATGCGCGGGGCGGGGCAACCCCGGACCCGGTGCGCGCGGCGGTGCTGGCCGAGCGGGCGGGCGCGGACGGGATCACGGCCCATCTGCGCGAGGACCGACGCCACATGCGCGATCAGGACATCGGCGCCATTATGGAGGCGATTTCCATCCCGTTGAACTTCGAGATGGCCGCGACGCAGGAGATGCAGCGGATCGTTTTGGGTCACCGGCCCCATGCCGCGTGCATTGTGCCGGAAAAGCGCGAGGAGCGGACAACAGAGGGCGGTCTGGAAGTGGCCGGCGATCAGAACCGTCTGGGCCATTATATCGGGCCGCTGGCGGATGCGGGCATCCGGGTGTCGCTGTTCATTGCCGCGGAGCCCGCGCAGATCGAGGCGGCGGCGCGGATCGGTGCGCCGGTGATCGAGATCCATTCCGGCGCCTACACGGACTTTGACAGCGAGGGGAATATCGAGGCCCGCGATGCGGAGCTGGCGCGGATCGTGGATGGTGTGAAACTGGGCCATGATCTGGGTCTGGAGGTGCATGTGGGCCATGGGCTGAACTACGATACGGTGGGCCCGATTGCCGCGTTGCCGGAGGTGCGAGAGCTCAACATCGGCCATTTCCTGATGGGCGAGGCGATGTTCGTGGGGCTGGAGGCGGCGATTGCGGAGATGCGCGCGCGGATGGACGCGGCGCGCGGGTGACGATTGCGTTGCGCCGATGGATGAAGGAGGGTGCGAGGACCATGATCGGACCCTGGAAATGCGGCCCCATGCCAATGCGCGCGACCCTGATCCTTGCGATCTGTGTTCTGCCGGGCCTTGCCACCGGGCAGGTCGTGCGCGAGTGCGACACGTTTGAGGCCAATGCCCGTAACCTTGCCTTCTTGCCGAACAGCCGTCCGGCCGTGGATGTGTTCGCAAATGGCGATGTCTGGACGATCGGCCTCGATACGCTTGAGCCTGCGTGTTGCTCCGCGCATCTGATGGTGAATTATTTCACGGAGTTGGAGCCATTTCCGATCTGTGCCCTGGTTTCGGCGTCGGAGGGGGTGGGATTTTCCGGCCTGCGCCATGATGAAATGACTGCGACCTATGACCCGAGTGTTGGCGTGACGCTGACCCTTCCCGCGGGTCGCTACGATGGATCAGCTTCGGTGATGTCGCGGCTTGTCGTGACGGTGAACCGGGCGACGGCCACGGTAACGGCGCACCATGAGTGAGCTGCGAGCGGGCCGCGCATGATCCTGGGCATCGGCACGGATCTGGCCAATATCGAGCGGATCGAACGCGCGTTGGAGCGGTTCGGCGACCGGTTTCGGCACCGCGTGTTCACCGAGACCGAGCAGGCGCGCGCGGCGCGCGTACCCAAGCCAGAGGCGGCCTATGCAAAGCGATGGGCCGCGAAGGAAGCCTGTTCCAAGGCTCTGGGCACGGGGCTTCGGATGGGGATCGCGTGGAAGGATATGGCAGTGCGCAATCTGCCGACGGGCCAACCGGTGATGGAAGTGACGGGTTGGGCGAAAGACCGCCTGGAGCAGATGACGCCCGAGGGGCATGTCGCGGTGATCCATGTGACGCTGACCGACGATCACCCCTGGGCGCAGGCGATGGTGGTGATCGAGGCGCTGCCTGCAGAGGTGGAAGAGACGCGGCCGGTGCCGCAGCGACCAGACGTTCGGCGCATGTCGTGACCTGGCGGGGAGACGCTGGCCTTGCGGCCTCGCCCCTCCCGCCGGCCCGTGCGGCGGAGCACACGGGAATTCTGGGCGGGTTTGCTTGACTAGGGGCGAGGCGCGGGCGAGAACCGCGCGATGGCAGGCACAGGGCAGGAGCACCCAATGGCGAAATCAGAAGGCGGGATCATGGAGACGGTGAAAACCGTGTTCTGGGCCTTGTTGATCGCGGGTGTCTTTCGCACCCTGTTTTTTCAGCCGTTCTGGATCCCGTCGGGGTCGATGAAGGACACGTTGCTGATCGGGGATTTCCTGTTCGTCAACAAGATGGCCTACGGCTATTCGCAGCATTCCTGCCCGTTTTCGATGTGTCCGTTCGAGGGGCGCCTTTTCGGCGCGGAGCCGGAGCGGGGCGATGTGGTCGTGTTCCGCCATCCGACCAACGGCACGGATTTCATCAAGCGTGTGATCGGGCTTCCCGGGGACCGGGTGCAGATGATCAACGGCGTGCTGCATTTGAACGGCGATCCCGTGCGCCTGACGCCGGAGGCACCGTTCGAGGAAGTTGTCGGCCCGCAAGGCCCGCAAGGCCATCAGCCGCGCTGCGCCAATGCGCCGGTGGGGGCGGGCGGCCTGTGCACGAAGGATCGCGCGACCGAAGAGCTTCCCGGTGGGGTGACGCATTCGATCCTCAACATCGAAGATGGCACGCGGGGCGACAACACGCCGGAATTCACGGTGCCGGACGGCACGTATTTCGTGATGGGTGACAACCGGGACAATTCCATCGATTCGCGGTTCCCACAATCCATCGGCGGTGTGGGGTTCGTGCCGTTCGAAAACCTTCTGGGCCGTGCGGACCGGGTGGTGTTTTCCTCGGCGGGCGCGCGCATGATCTATTTCTGGACCTGGCGGTCGGACCGCTTCTTCCACGCAATCGACTGACGAGGGATCTGTGAAGCCGGGCAAGGATGTTGAGGCGTTCATGGATCGGCTGGGGCACAGCTTTGCCGACCCGAGCCTGTTGCAGCGCGCGCTGACGCATTCATCGCTGTCTTCACCGACGCGGCCCGACAATCAACGGATGGAATTCCTCGGGGACCGGGTATTGGGCCTGGTGATGGCCGAGGCGGTTCTGGCCGCCGATCCGGAGGCGCGCGAAGGCCTTTTGGCGCCGCGGTTCAACGCGCTGGTGCGCAAGGAAGCCTGCGCCGATGTTGCCCGGCAGATTGACCTGGGTGCGGCGATGCGGTTGGGCAAATCCGAGATGAGCGCGGGCGGGCGGCGGCGTGTGGCGTTGCTTGGCGACGCGATGGAGGCGGTGATCGCGGCGGTTTATCTGGATGCGGGATTCGCGGCGGCGCAGGCGGTGATCCTGCGGCTTTGGGGCGAGAGGATTGCGACGGTCGAAGACGATGCGCGCGATGCCAAAACCGCACTGCAGGAATGGGCACAAGCGCGGCGCATGCCTCCGCCGGTGTACGAGGAAATCGGGCGGTCCGGCCCGGATCACGCGCCGTTGTTCCGTGTCCGCGTGACGCTGGACAATGGGCAACATGCCGAGGCGGAGGCCAAGGCGAAACGGCAGGCCGAACAGGCGGCGGCGCAGGCGTTGCTGGCGCGGTTGGACCGCGAGGCTTAGCCCGCCTTTGTCCGAGCGTTTGTCTTGCGCGTCATGCGGGCATGGGCGCGCCAGAGTTTCTTGCGCACGCCGTCTGGTTCCCATTTTGCGTAGTGGCCGTTGGAATAGTCCGGCCAATCCAACGCCAGCCCCTGTTTGACCAGCTCCGCCGCGATGTCGCGCCCGTCGGGAAGGCGGCAATGGGCGACGGCACGTTCATACGATCCGGTGCCATGGAAGGTGGCGGTGATGTCTTGCCCCTTGACCATGGCGACAAGCGCGAATTTCGAGATTTTGCCATAGGGGTGGTTCATCTCGGGCGCGTCGATCCCCCAAAGGCGAATGCGGGTCTTTCCGATCATGATCGTATCGCCGTCCACAACCCAGCAACGCCCGGTGAGGGTTTCGTATTTCTGCCGAAGCGGCTGTTGAGGAGGGGCATGCCCGGGTGTCGGCACCGGCGGAATGGGCAATGCAGGTGGCTTGGTTTCGCGCACAGACGGGCGCGGCGGCGATGCCAGTGGCGCGCGCTTGGGCGCGCCCCCGTCGGGATCGATCCGGGGTGTGCGCCCATCATCGGGTGGGGGCCGTTCGCCCTTGGCGGCCAACCAAAGCAACCCGGCGAGTGTGCCGATTATCAACAAGGTGACCAGAAGAACATCCATCCGGTCACAGATGCCGTAGCTTTTTGGCGAAAGATTGACCGCCCTGCGCTTTGCGGCAATAACCGCGACTTCCGAGGCGCTTTTGCCCTGCCCATGAAGGACCACCCCATGCCAACCCGCGCCGGTTTCATCGCCCTGATCGGAGAGCCCAACGCCGGAAAATCGACGCTGCTGAACCGGATGGTGGGCGCGAAGGTGTCGATCGTGACGCACAAGGTTCAAACGACGCGCGCGCGCCTTCGGGGCGTGGCGATGGAGGGCGAGAGCCAGTTGGTGTTTGTTGATACGCCGGGTCTGTTCCGGCCGAAACGGCGGCTGGACCGTGCCATGGTGGCGGCGGCGTGGACCGGGGCGGCGGATGCCGATGTGGTGGTGTTGCTGATCGAGGCGCATCGCGGGCTGACCGAAGGGGTGCAAGCGATCCTTGAGGGGCTGGCCGGGCGGACGCAGGCCACGAAGATTGCGCTGGCGATCAACAAGATCGACCGGGTCGAGGCGCAGGCGCTTCTGAAGCTGACCGAGGATATGAATGCGGCGTTCAATTTCGCCGAGACGTTCATGATCTCCGCCGAGAAGGGCCACGGGGTGCAGCATCTGCGCGAATGGCTGGCCGGTGAGGTGCCCGAGGGGCCGTACCTTTACCCCGAGGATCAGATCGCCGATCTGCCGATGCGCATGATCGCGGCCGAGATGACGCGCGAAAAGCTGACCCTGCGTTTGCATCAGGAACTGCCGTATCAACTGACGGTGGAGACCGAGAGTTGGGAGCCGAAGAAAGACGGCTCTGCCCGCATCGAGCAGATCATCTATGTGGCGCGCGACGGCCATAAGGGCATTGTGCTTGGCAAGGGTGGTGAGACGATCAAGTCGGTGTCGAAGGCCGCGCGTGAGGAGATCGCGGAATTCGCGGGCCATCCCGTGCATCTGTTCCTGCAGGTGAAAGTGCGGCCGAATTGGTTGGACGAGGCCGAGCGGTATTCCGAGATGGGCCTGAACTTCAAAGACGGCAATGCATGAGCGGTCCGCGTCTGACGGCTGAATTCTGGGTCGCGGCGTATCTGGCGCGGCTGAGGGCCGAGGATATCCCGGCCTTCGTGGTGGCGCGGGGCGATGGGACGGCGGGGGCAATCCTGATCAAGCAATCGCCGCTGGATGGGTCGGCGACGCTTTTCCAACGCAGCTTTGATCCGCTCAGCGGGGCGCGCAATTGGATGGTTCTGTCCGAAGGGCCGGAGGCCGAGGTCGACGCGGCAGTTGCACGACAACGTGGCTTTGACCCGGATCTGTGGGTGATCGAGGTGGAAGACCGCGCCGGGCGGCACCTGTTGGATGCGCCGGGGTTGGAATAGGCGGGCGCGCGTCCCGCCTAGCGGTCTGCGAACCGTCCGATCATCACGAAGATGACCCCGCCGATCAGCAAGGTGATCACGAGGCCCACCAAATTGGTCGCAACCGCCGCCGCGGTGAGGGTGGTGAGGTCCATGAACGGGTAGGGGTAGACACCATCCGATGCCCCACGGCCCAAGGCATAGGCGACGTAGACGCAGGGCCACATGATGAACATTGGCAAATCGCCATAGCGCAACGTCCGTTTCGGAGCGAAGGCCAGCCACCACAGAAGGCAGGCGATCGGCACGGCGGTGTGCAACCCTTGATCCGCCCACCAGCCGAGGCCGGTGAACGCCACCAAGCCCGATAAAAGCGTGTGATAGACCGCACCCACCAACACGATGGCAAGTGTCAGCGCCGCAGCCCATGGTGCCCCGATCCCGTCACGCCGGAACGCGGCCACGGTGAAGGTGATGGCCACCAGTGTGTTGGTCAGCAGAGTGAAGAACCGCGCCAGATCCCAGATTGTTTCCGATGGGCTCTCGGTTCCGACGCCGAGGTCGTAGACATAGCGCGCCACGACGGAACCCGCAGCGAGAAGTGCGATCAGGCCTGCGGTGACGCGAGCCGGAGGGGTCAGGGCCGGAAACATGGCTGTTGCATGCCACGCGCCCGGAGCCTTTTCCAGCGGGGTGCGCAATTTTATCCACAGGGTGTGGATCGACAACAGCACCCATGTGCCGGATACTCCGCCGCTATGGAGTGGCGGGCCGATGGCATCCTTATTGCACTGCGCCGCCACGGGGAATCCGCGGCGATCATCGAGCTGTTCACGGCTGATCATGGACGGCATCTTGGCGTGGTGCGGGGCGGTGCGTCGCGCAGGATGGCCCCATTGTTGCAGACGGGCGCGCAGTTGGATGCCACGTGGAAGGCTCGGCTGAGCGATCATATCGGCAGCTACACGGTCGAGCTTCGGAAAAGTCGCGCGGCCGAGGTTCTGGGCGACCGAGTTGCGTTGGAGGGGATGTCGGCGGTCTGTGCGTTGTTGTCCTTCGCCTTGCCGGAACGCGCGCCCTATCCCGCGCTGCATGCGCGGAGCCTTGCCCTTTTGGATGGTTTGGGTGCCGAGCGATGGGCCGAGGCGTATCTGGGCTGGGAACTGGCGTTGCTGGAAGACATGGGGTTCGGCCTTGACCTGTCGGCCTGTGCCGTCACCGGGAGCACTCAGGACCTGGCTTATATCTCACCCAAAACGGGCCGTGCCGTCTCACGCGGGGCGGCGGGCGATTGGGTGGACCGGTTGTTGCCGCTTCCGGCCGTTTTGCGCGGGGTCAGCGGAGATGCGGCAGAGGTGGCGCAGGGGTTGCAGGTCACGGGCCATTTCCTGAACCATCACCTGGCTCCCAGCCTTGGCGACCGCCGCCTGCCCGCCGCGCGGCAACGCTATGTCGACCTGATCAGCCGAGCGGATAGTCGGCCATGATATCATGCACCGCGCCCTGCGGGGTCAGGGTGGATTGGTAAAGGCACATACGCCGCGCGGTGAAGCCAGGAATGGCGCAGCGTATGCCGAGGGCGGCGGCCAGCCTGTCGCGGGCGGGGCCCTGCGGTTGGCGGTTTGCGCGCATCAGCGTGACATGGGGGCGGAAGCGGCGACGGGGCACTTCCGCGCCGGCCTGCCGGGCCATCTGCGCGATTCGGGCGTGCAGGGCGGTGAGCGCGTCGTTGGAGCGCACTTCAGCAAAAACCAACCCGCGCTCCATCTCGGCGAAGGTGCCAAGCGCGCCGAAGGTGATGTCGGGCGCGGGTAGGCGGGCACTGTCCAGCAGGTCGTGCAGGGTTTCCAGCACGGGTTCGGGCACGTCGCCCAGATAGGCCAGCGTCAGGTGCAGATTGTCTTCGGGCACCGCCTTGCCGAACGGCAGATGTGCCTGCGCGGAGATGAGCGCGTCAACCGCGGCGTCTTCCATCGGCAGGGCAATGAAACTCCGCATCAGGCAATTGCGGCGGCGGCGCGATCGATCGTTTTGCTGACGGGGGTGAAGGTGATGCCCAGATCCGCCTGAGTCGCGGAGGTGTCGAATTCGGGCATGGGGCCAAGCTGCGGCAGGATGCCTTTCACCTCCGGATCAAACAGGGCCAGCAGACGCATCAGCCACGTGGGCGCTTGTCGTGTCGCGATCTTGCGGTCGGGATAGGCGGCGGCAAGATGCCTTGCGATGTCGGGCATCATCATCGATCCGGCCGAGCCGATGTAACGCCTCCCGGCGGTCCCGGGCCGGTCCATCGCGGCGATGTGCATGGCCGAGATATCGGCGACATCGACCATCCCGAAACCCATGGCAGGCAGCGCCGGATCCTTGCCCCCCATGATCCGTTCGATCAGCGCGAGCGACGTGCCGTAGCGGCCATCAAGCGGCGCGCCAAGCACCAGAGCGGGGTTGATCGTGGTCAATTGCATCTCGGGGTAATCGGCCACGAAATCCCAAGCGGCCTGTTCGGCGAGGGTCTTGGATTTGTAGTAGGCCGAGGCGCGAGGGTGGTTGATATCGGTCCAATCCGCGGGAGACTTGGGGTTGGGTTTGTCATTGGCTTCAATCGCGACCACGGACGAAGTCAGGATCACGCGGGGTGTCCCCGCGGCCTGAGCGGCGCGCAGAGCCCGCAGGGTGCCGTCAACGGCAGGCCGGATGAGGTCGTCTTCGTTCTTGGGCTGCGACATCGGGAATGGAGAGGCCGTGTGCATCAGCACATCGTGGCCCGTCAGCGCATCACTCCAGCCGGTGTCGTCGGTCAAATCGAGCTCGGCGAAGGTCAGCCGGTCGAGCGCATCGGTATTGCTCAGATGCGGCCGGATCGCATCACGCACTTCCCCGGCGCGCGAGGCGCTGCGCAGCGAGCCGGTGACATTGTGCCCGGCCTCTAGCAGGTCCAGGGTGATGCGCTTGGCGATGAAGCCGGTGACGCCGGTCAGGAAGACGGTCTGGGGCAAGGGAGGTTCTTTGTGTTGCGTGCGGTTCTAAAAGACATGGAGGCCGGTGGACGTTTTTCAATTCAATGCTGCACAATTTGTCAGGCCGATTTCCAACAATCCGTGCCGATTTCGGAATCGGGGGGATACACGCGGCGAGAGATGTTTGATGCGTCCCAAAGGAAAGGTCTCGAATGACAAAACGCATCTTCATCCTGAACGGCCATCCGGGCCGAACGTCCATGTCACGGAGCATGGTGGAGGCCTATGCCGAGGCTGCGCGCGCGGCCGGGCATGCGGTGCGGGTGGCCCATATAAGCGAGCTGCAGTTTGACCCGGATTTCGGCGAAGGGTCGTATCGCGAGGTCAAAGCGCTGGAGCCGGATCTGCAGGCGGTGGCCGATGCGATCACCTGGGCGCAGCATGTGGTCTTGATCTGTCCGATGTGGTGGGGGGCCGCGCCCGCGAAGTTGAAGGGCCTGATCGACAGGGTACTGATCCCGGGTTTCGCGATGGACACGCGGCGGCGGCGGTTCGGCGCGCCTTTGCCGCTACTGACCGGGCGGACGGCACGCCTTGTCGTGACTTCGGACACCCCGGATTGGTATTTCCGTTTGGTCTACGGGCGGAATTTCATCCAGCTGATGCGCAAACAAGTGTTTGGTTTCGTCGGGATCAAACCGATGCGGGCAACGCATTTCACAATGGCAAGCAAGGCTACAAACGCGCGCGTTGCACGCTGGCTGGACGCGACCCGCGCTTTGGGTGCGCGGGCCGGATGAGGGTTAGCCAAGAAGCCGCCGCGCAATGACCTGAGCCTGAATCTCGGCGGCACCTTCAAAGATGTTGAGGATGCGGGCGTCGCAGAGGATGCGGGAGATTCCGTATTCCAGCGCGAACCCGTTGCCGCCATGGATCTGCAACGCATTGTCGGCGCAGGCCCAGGCAACGCGCGCCCCGAGCAGTTTGGCCATCCCGGCCTCCACATCGCAGCGGCGGTCGTTGTCCTTTTCCCAGGCCGAGAAATAGGTGAGCTGCCGCGCGACCATGATCTCCACCGCCATCATCGCCAGCTTGCCGGAGACGCGTGGGAATTCGATCAGGGCCTTCCCGAATTGCTTGCGGTCCTCGGCGTAGGCCATGCCGGCGTCCAGCGCCGAACAGGCGACGCCGACGGCGCGCGCGGCGGTCTGGATCCGGGCGGATTCGAAGGTCTGCATCAATTGCTTGAAGCCTTCGCCCTCTTTGCCGCCCAGAAGGTTTTCGCCCTTCACCTTGAAGTCGTCGAAATTGACCGTGTATTCCTTCATTCCGCGGTATCCGAGCACCTCGATCTCGCCGCCTGAAATGCCCGCGTCCTGCCAGGGCGCTTCGTCCGTGCCGGGGGTCTTTTCGGCCAGGAACATCGACAGGCCTTTGTAATCGTCGGTGTCGGGCATTGTGCGGGCCAGCACGGTCATCATGTGGGTGCGCGCGGCATGGGTGATCCAGGTCTTGTTGCCGTTCACAGTCCAGTCACCGGTGTCGTCCTGCACCGCCTTTGTGCGCAACGACCCGAGGTCGGAGCCGGTGTTGGGCTCGGTGAACACAGCCGTGGGCAGGATCTCCCCGGAGGCGAGACCCGGCAGCCATTTGGCCTTTTGCGCGTCGGTGCCACCGGCAAGGATCAACTCGGCCGCAATCTCGGAGCGCGTGCCAAGCGAGCCCACGCCGATATACCCGCGCGAGAGTTCTTCGGAGACGACGCACATCGACGCCTTGCTGAGGCCGAAGCCGCCGAATTCTTCTGGAATCGTAAGGCCGAAGACACCCATCTCGGCCAGTTCCTCGATGATCTCCATAGGGATCAATTCATCCTTGAGGTGCCATTCATGGGCCTCAGGGATCACGCGGTCGAGGGAATAGCGGCGGAATTGCTCGCGGATCATCTCAAGCTCATCGTCGAGGCCGGGATTGCCCACGGTGATCTCGGCAGAGCGTTCGCGCATCAGCGCGACGAGGCGCGTGCGTGCGGCCTGCGTGTTGCCACCCTGGGTCAGGGTCATGACCGCGTCGCCCATCATGGCGCGCTGATCATCCTGGGTCAGGCCCATGTCCTGCGGGCGCAGCATCTCGCCCTGGTTCATCTGCAACCCGCCGTACATCTGCCAAAGGTATTCGCCGAAGGTGATTTGCAGGATCAGTTGCTCGACCTCGCCAAACTTTCCGTCGGCCTGCAACCGCTCGGCCCATTTGTGCATCTGGCGCAGGGCCTCGACATAGGTGGCAAGCCATGCAAGCCCGTGGGCGGCGGTCTGGTTTTGCTCGATCAGAGCGCCTGAGACGCGGTCGCCATCGATGACCATGGCGCGTACGCTTGTTTTTGCAGCCTCCAGCAGGGCCTCCGCCGGGGCAACGGCCGCACCGGTCAGGTTGAGAAGGTCGGGCAGGATCGCGGGTTGGTCCGTTTCGAATTGGCCGTCACGGGGCATGGAATCACCTCTCGAAAATAGCAGGCGTCTTGGCAGGATAGCACGTTCGGACTTTCCTAGGTTGTTTGCAGGTGCAGCGCAACAAAAATGCTGTATTGCATCATTGAGCGCACAAAAATGTCGCGCTGGAAATGCGGATGCACAGACCCGGTGCGCCCTCTACAAGGGGTTATGATCGCGGATTTCCTCACACTTATGCCCGCTTGGGCGTTCTGGACGGCCTGCGCGGTGGCCTTGTTCGCGGGCGTTGTGAAGGGCGCCATCGGCTTTGCGCTGCCGCTGATCCTTGTGTCGGGACTGTCGCTGTTTCTGGACCCGTTGATCGCGTTGGGCGGTTTGATTCTGCCGGCTCTGTTTTCCAATGTGATCCAGGTGTTCCGTTATCCGCTGTCCGAGATGAAAAGCGCAGTGCGCGAGTTCTGGCGTTTCATCGTGATGGTCTGTGTAACGATCCTGATCGTGACGCAATTCGTTGCGTTGCTTCCGGAACACGCCTTCTACCTTGTGCTTGGCGTGCCGGTGATGGGCCTGTCGTTGGTGCAGCTCTTCGGTTGGCGCATGACGATCCCGCCCGAGCGGCGGCGCGCCGCGGAATGGGGCATCGGCGGTATGGCCGGATTTCTGGGCGGCATCACCGGCAGTTGGGGGCCGCCGACGGTGTTGTACCTGATGGCGCTGAACACATCGAAGGCGCGGCAATTGCTGGTGCAGGGGGTGGTTTACTCCCTCGGCGGGGTCAGCCTGGTTGCGGGGCATTTGCAATCGGGCGTGTTGAACGGGTCGACCTCGGTGTTCTCTGCGCTGCTCCTGGTTCCGACGGTCTTGGGCATGGTTGTGGGGTTCCGGATCGGCGATCGGCTGGATGCGGAACGCACACGTAAGATCATCCTGATCGTATTGGTGATCGCGGGTGCGAACCTGATCCGGCGGGGCATCTTCGGGTAAGGCGTCGGGCGCTGCCGTGACGGGTGTCAGGACAGGAAAGAGCCAAAGCAGCCGCTGATGACCTGTGGCATCAATTCGGGCGGCACGACTTCGAACGCGATGTGAAACAGTTCCGTGCCGTCGGAGGTGTGGGCCGAGAATGTCCATTCGCCAAGCAGCAATTCGTTTGGGGTGTCAAAGCTGAACCCCATGAGGCTGGGGCCAAGGTCGTCGATGTCGGATGTCCACTGCTCTACTTCGATGCCGCTGTCGGGGTAGGGAGGGTGCGTAACGGTGACGGTCACCGGATCATGGATCACGCCCGGCGCCGCGGTGGCCAGAACGCCGAAGCCGATCCCAAGCTCGGCGGGCACGAGTTTCTGGCGGAACTGCAAATCGGGGATCGTGGGCACGATATTGAGGTGGCCGGAGGCGGTGTTTGGCGCCGGGTCGCGGCGCTCGGGTTCCTGCGCGCAATAGATGCCGTAGGCCAAGTCTCCGATCCCGTCCGCAATGCGGGGGTTGGGCGCGCCGGATTGCGCCATGGCAAGCGACGGCAGAAGCAGGGTCAGGGTGAGCAAGATGCGGGCGAGCATGAAACCTCCACTGCGTGGCGTGTGACAAGAGATAAACACGACGGCGCAGGTCACAAGGCCGGGCGAGGCCGTGCGTTCAGGAGATCGGTCGCGCGAGGCAGGCCGCCAAAAGGTCGGGCGCCTCGTCGGGACGGACGACATGGAATGCGTGGGTGAGCACCACGGCCTCCTCGAGATAGATGCGCCATTCCCAATAGCCGTAAAGGCGGGTCGACTCGGCGTTGAAAGTGAAGATCAACGGTCGAGGATCGTCGGGGTAGAGTGTCGTGTCGTAGGATTCGGTCAAGGTGCTGCCGTCGTAATCAGGGCGATCCACCTCGACATGGATGCGTTGGTGAAGGGCGGTGCCAAGCAGCATGACCTCCGGGCCAAAGGATGCGTCCCGGGCATATGCGATGATATCGGTTGAGACCTCGATCCGCGTGCCGGGCCGTTGATAGCCCGCCGTTCCCCGTTCTGTGCCCGGCGCAGGATCGGTTTCGCCCGTGAGGTGGTCGCCCGGACAGACCATCCCCGCATCGATCAGTACGATGCGCTTGGTCTGCGCAAGCGCCGGGATGGTAAGCAGCAGGAGGGCAAGTCGCGTCAATCCATGCATCCCATGTGACAGGGGCCAGTGGAAGTTCATCCACCGGCCCCGTTCTTGCAAGCAAGTCTATGGTCGCGGGTTCAGATCGCCGCGGCGCGGACGTCGGCGTCGATATGGGCGACGTATTGGCCGAAGTTGTCGGAGAACATCTGCACCAGCTTTTCGGCTTGTTTGTCGTAGGCTGCGCCATCGGCCCAGGTGCCGCGCGGATCAAGCAGATCGTCCTCGCAGCCGGGGCAAGTGGCGGGCACTTCGAAGCCGAAATGCGGGTCCTTGCGGAACTTGCCCTTGTTGAGCGTGCCGTCCAGCGCGGCGGTCAGAAGCGCGCGGGTGGCCTTGATCGGCATCCGCGAGCCGGTGCCGAATGCCCCGCCGGTCCAACCGGTATTCACCAGCCAGCAAGTTGCGCCATGTTCGGCGATCTTTTCGCGCAGCAGGTCGCCGTAGACCTCCGGGCGACGCGGCATGAAGGGCGCGCCGAAGCAGGTGGAGAAGGTCGGCGTGGGCTCGGTCACGCCACGCTCGGTGCCGGCGACCTTTGCAGTGAACCCGCTGAGGAAGTGGTACATCGCCTGCGCCGGTGTCAGGCGCGCGATCGGGGGCAGGACGCCGAAGGCATCACAGGTGAGCATGACAATGTTCTTGGGATGCCCGCCGAGGCCCGTGTCGGATGCGTTTGAGATCATGTCGAGCGGGTAGGCGCAGCGCATATTCGCGGTCAGGCTGTCATCGTCGAAGTCCAGTTCCAGCGTATCGGGGTCATAGACCATATTCTCGATCACGGTGCTGAACTTGCGCGTGGTGGCGTAGATCTCGGGTTCGGCCTCTTCGCGCAGGTTGATGGTCTTGGCGTAGCAGCCGCCTTCGAAGTTGAATGTTCCGTTGTCGGACCAGCCGTGCTCATCGTCGCCGATCAGAGTGCGGGACGGATCGGCCGACAGCGTGGTCTTGCCGGTGCCCGAAAGGCCGAAGAAGACAGCCGAATCGTCAGGGTTGCCGATGGCATGGTTCGCCGAACAGTGCATCGCCATCACACCCTTTTCAGGCAGCATGTAGTTCAGCAGCGTAAAGACTGATTTCTTGTTCTCGCCCGCATATTCGGTGTTGCCGATCAGGATCAGCTTCTTCTCGAAGTTGAGTGCGATCACCGTTTCCGACCGGCAGCCGTGGCGTTCGGGATCTGCCTTGAACGAGGGGCAGTTGATGATTGTGAATTCGGGGACGAACGCCGCAAGTTCCTGCGCGTCGGGGCGGCGCAGAAGGTGCCGGATGAAGAGGTTGTGCCAGGCCAGTTCGGACACCACGCGCACATCAAGGCGATGCTCGGCGTCGGCCCCGGCATAGAGGTCCTGCACGTAGTAGTCGTTGCCCTTCATGTGCTCCAGCATGTCGACGTAGAGGCGGTCGAAGGCGTCCGGCGCCATGGGCGCGTTGTTGTCCCACCAGATGCTATCCTCGACAGCAGGCGTGCGGACGACGAATTTGTCGTTGGGGGAGCGGCCGGTGAACTGCCCGGTGGATACAAGGAAGGTGCCGCCCTGCCCGATGTGCCCCTCGCCGCGCTTGACCGCAGCTTCCATTAGCGCGGGTTCGTGCAGGTTGTAATAGACGGATCCGAGCCCCGTGATGCCTTGTTGATCAAGCGTGTGTGCGGGATTCACGCGTCCATTGGTCATGGCTGGGATGCTCCTGAAAGGCGAAATATGCCCGAAATAATGTTGCGGGGGCGCAGAATTGCGTCACCTCAACCGAGCTATAACATGACGTTTTTCGCCCTGAACAGGACGCGAGCGCACAGTTAGCGCAACCATTAGCGCAATCACCGCGAAACAATATTATTCGAGGCAATCTTCCGCCGAGATTGTCGGTTTGTCGGGTAATCGCCGTGATTTCGCCACATTCCTTCATCGGGCATTAACGCAAAATGGCCACACTTTGGGTGTGCCAGTGAGTCGCCGGGGGATTTCCGATTGATTCTCTGGAGTGAAAACTGGAAGCTGCCCGAAAAATAAACATATCGAGCAGTAATCGAGGACATGAAAATATGGCCCGCATCGCACTTGTCGATGACGACAGGAATATCCTGACGTCCGTTTCGATGACCCTTGAGGCAGAGGGTTTCGACGTCGAAACATACAATGATGGACAGTCCGCACTGGATGCGTTCAACCGAAAATTGCCTGATCTGGGGGTCTTCGACATCAAGATGCCCCGCATGGATGGTATGGATCTGCTGCAGCGTCTGCGTCAGAAATCGCAGATGCCGGTGATCTTCCTGACGTCCAAGGATGATGAGATTGACGAGTTGATGGGCCTGCGTATGGGTGCCGATGACTACGTCAAGAAGCCGTTCTCGCAGCGTCTTCTGGTTGAGCGTATTCGTTCGATCCTGCGCCGTCAGGACGCCATTGCCTCGGATGCGACCGGCTCGCCCGAGGAAAGCACGGTGTTGGACCGGGGTCATCTTCAGATGGATCCTCTGCGCCATGCGGTGACGTGGAAAGGTCGCGACGTAACGTTGACGGTCACCGAATTCCTGCTGCTTCAGGCGCTGGCGCAACGCCCCGGTTTCGTGAAGTCGCGCGATCAGTTGATGGATGTTGCCTACGACGAGCAGGTCTATGTCGACGACCGCACCATCGACAGTCACATCAAGCGTCTGCGCAAGAAAATGCGCTCGGTCGACGATGATTTTTCGGCCATCGAGACGCTTTACGGCATCGGCTACCGCTATAACGAAGAATAGGGGCCGCCCGTGCCAGCCGATGTCTCAATGACCAACCGCCGCGCCGCCGAGCGGGCGGACATCGTCCTGGGTGAGGATTGGGACCGCCCGCAGGCGAATCTCGAAAGTGAGCTCAGGGCCGCCCGCGCACGGCGGTCGCTGATTTCTCTGAATTCGTCGCCGCTTGCGCGCAAGATCATCCTGTTCAACTTGCTCGCGATCCTGATCCTCGGGATCGGATTTTTGTGGCTGAACCCGTTCCGCGACAGCCTTGTCGTGCAGCGTGAGCGGGCGTTGGCTGTCGAAGCGCAATTGATCGCAGATGTTTTCGAGGCGAACCTGCCCGAAGCCGCGCCTGCCAATCTGGTGACCGGCGATGGCATCGACGCAGGTGCGGTCCTGTCACGGATCGGTCTGACGGAAGGTGTCGATATTTTCGTGTTCGCATCGGACGGCACGCTTGTCACTTCCACGCAACAAATCGGGCGCAGCGTGGCGCGTCCGGTGCGTGGGTTGGAGGCGCATGCCGGCGAAACGCTTCTGATCACGGATTTCCTTGTGTCCATCTGGAACGGATTGTCCGGTGTCCTGGGTCGCCAGGATCAATCGACCGCGGCACCGTCCGGCCCCGAGGCCCATGTCGCCATGGTGCAGGCCGCCCTGGATGGTGCAACGATCCTGCAACGCGGTGAGGATGCCACCGGCTCCATCTTCGCAGCCGCAACGCCGATCGACGCGGCAGGTGGTGCGCTTGGTGTCGTGGTGGTGACCACCGCTGCAGGCGAGATCGACCAGCTTGTCCGTGTCGAACAGGAGCAGCTTCTGCAAATGTTTGTTGTGGCGCTGATCGTGTCCATCGCCCTGTCGCTGGTTCTGGCCTCGACCATCGCGAACCCGTTGGCGGATCTCTCGGCAGCGGCTGAGTTGGGCCGGGACAAGAACGCACGCAAGATGTCGCCCACGCGGGTGCGGATTCCCGATCTTACCGGCCGGCCCGACGAAATCGGCCGTTTGTCCGGTGCGCTTCGCGGTATGGTCGCAGCACTTTATGATCGGATCGATTCCAACGAACAATTCGCCGCCGATGTGAGCCACGAAATCAAGAATCCGCTGGCGTCCCTGCGCTCGGCTGTAGGCACGTTGACTGTGGCGCGCACCGATGAGCAACGCGCGCGCCTGGTCGAGGTGATCGAACATGACGTGCAGCGCCTGGACCGGCTGGTCAGCGACATTTCCAACGCATCGAGGCTCGACTCCGAGCTTGTGAAGGAAGAGGAGGAGGAATTCGACCTCGTCCGTACGCTCGACAACATCAGCCAATACCACGCGGAAGAAGCGGCCAAGAAGGGCGTCGAATTCATAACCGATCTGCCCGATCGCAGCATCAAAATCGCGGGCCTCGAAGGTCGTTTGGCGCAGGTGTTCGTGAACCTCATCGGCAACGCGATCTCGTTTTGCGAAGATGGCGACGCCGTCCGTCTCTGGACCCGGCAGCGGGAAAACCGCGTTCTGATCGTGGTTGAAGATACCGGCCCGGGCATTCCGGAAGAGGCGCTCACGAAGGTGTTCAACCGCTTCTATTCCGAGCGCCCGGTGCAGCAATTCGGCAATCATTCCGGTCTTGGCCTCGCCATCTCCAAGCAGATCATCGAAGCCCATGGCGGCGTAATCTGGGCCGAAAACATCCGCCCGACCGAGGCCGACGTCACGTCCGAGCCGCTTGGCGCGCGTTTCGTTGTTGGCCTCCCGATTTGAGGCGTGGACGCACCGCTCTTTGAACCGCTGGCCGCCAAGGCCGCCGCACGTGATGGCACTGCCCTCTACTTCAACGCAAGCGCCGTGTCCCTTGAGGGGTGCGGCGTTTTGTTTCTTGGCCCGTCCGCTGCTGGCAAGTCGGCGACGGCGCTGGGGCTTTTGGCGCATGGTGCGCAGCTGATCTCGGACGACGGGGTCTGGTTGCGGGAGGGATGCCTTGTGCCGCCCGAAGCCGCGCCGCATTTGATCGAGGCGCGTGGGATCGGCCTTCTGAACGGGGGGGCGATCGACGTATCCGCTCCGCTTGCATTGGTTGTCGATCTGGGTTGTGCCGAGGATGACCGCCTGCCACCGCGACGCATCGCCACCACACCTGACGAAAAAGTGACGTTGATCCGGGCCACATTCGACCCCACCCTTGTGCCAGCGTTGCTGCAGTTTTTGCGGCATGGTCGCGCCGCACCTTGAACGGAAAGCCCCGGATGCCCCCCGCAACCGCACATGTTGTTATCGTTACTGGCCCGTCCGGCGCAGGTCGCAGTACCGCGATCAACGCGTTGGAGGACCTTGGCTTCGAAGCCATTGATAACTTGCCCCTGCGTCTGCTTCCGCGTCTGCTCAAAGGCACACCGCCTGATCGCCCCCTCGCGCTGGGGATTGACCCCCGCACCCGCGATTTCGGCGCAGAAGAGCTATTGGCGGCCTATGACACGCTGCAGGAAGATCCGGCCTACATGGTTGATCTCGTGTACCTTGATTGCGAGCCGGCCACATTGCTGCGCCGGTATTCGGAGACGCGACGGCGGCACCCGCTTGCGCCCGATGCGGACCCTGCCGATGGCATTGCGCTTGAACGTGGGATGCTGGCGCCATTACGGGCGCGGGCGGATGTGCTGATCGATACGACAAGCCTGAGCGTGCATGACACCCGCGCCCGGATCGAGGAGGTTTTCGTTTCAGAAAGTGGCGCGCGCATGGCCATCCAGGTCACCTCGTTTTCGTATCGCCGAGGAGTGCCGCAGGCCGCCGACATGGTGTTCGACTGCCGTTTCCTGCGCAATCCGCATTGGGACATGGCACTTCGCCCGCTCGATGGACGTGCCGAACAGGTGCAATCCTACGTGGCGGAGGACGCGCGCTTTGCCCCGTTTCGCGATCAGGTCGAAAGCATGCTCGATCTGTTGCTGCCCGCTTTCCGCGCCGAAGGGAAAAGCCATCTGACCGTCGCGTTCGGATGCACCGGGGGCAAGCACCGTTCTGTCACGTTGACCGAGACTGTCGGGCAAAACCTTGCGCAAGCGGGCTGGCAGGTGTCTATACGGCACCGGGACCTGGACACTGACCGAGATCGCCCGCTGCCGCCCACGCGACAGCCCGGATCGGTCACTGACGGAGAGGCAGGCAAACCGTGATCGGCATCGTCATCGTCGCCCATGGTGGGCTTGCGACCGAGCTCAAGCGCGCCACCGAACATGTCGTGGGTGCACAGCTTGGCATGGTCGCGATTTCCATCGGTCCCGAAGACGATCGCAGCCTGCGCACGCGCGAAATCTGCGACGCGGCGGATGCGGTGGATCTTGGCGACGGCGTGGTTGTGGTGACCGACATGTACGGCGGCAGCCCATCGAACCTGTCGTTGCGCGCCTGTCGGCCGGCCAATCGCAAGATCCTGACGGGAATGAACTTGCCGATGCTGGTGAAATTGGCCAAGTCGCGGCAGTTAAGCGTCGATGAAGCCGTCTCACGCGCTGCCGAGGCCGGGCGGCGCTACATCAACAGCTTTGACGGCGCTCCGGACTAAGAAAGACGACCCCCCATGATCGACAGCAGCCCCACCACCCGGACACTGAAAATCGTGAACACCAAGGGGTTGCACGCCCGCGCATCGGCGCGTTTTGTCGAGGTGGTCGAAGACCATGACGCAACGGCAGAGGTCCGAAAGGATGGGCTGAGCGCCGCCGGAGACAGTATTATGGGCCTTTTGATGTTGGCAGCTTCCATGGGAACCTTTATTGAGGTCGAAACAAGCGGGGCCGAGGCAGAGCGCCTGGCAGACGCTTTGCAAGCTCTGGTCGCCGACCGGTTCGGCGAGGAAACCTGATCAACCGGACGCGGTTGGCGCCGGCTCCGAACGGGGAGCGAAACGGGGCCCCGGGGGTGGGGCACTTTGGAAGGGACGAGGGCATTTGACCGATTTGGGTTCCCGAAATATTTCGGCTCCTGCGCCGACCCGGACACCCGGTCCGGGCGGGACCTATGACCGTCGTTCCCTGACCTACGCCAACTCCTTCCCCAACCCGTTTGTGCGCTACACGATCAAGGCGATCGAGTGGATGACGGGCAAGTTGACCATCATCAACCGGGTTCGGAAGTTCGAAAAACTGGGCGAGTTCAAGGGTCAGGCATTCTGGCCTGCGACGATGAAGGTGATGGGCATTGACCTGCAGACGCCCGAGCACCAGCTGGCGCGCATTCCCTCCGAGGGGCCGGTTGTCTTCGTGGCCAACCATCCTCACGGCCTTGTCGATGGCATGATCCTTGCCGATCTGATCGGGCGGCGGCGCAATGATTACCGCATCCTGACCCGCGCACTTCTGACGGGAATTGACGAGGCGGCATCGGGTTACATGATCTCGGTCCCGTTCCCGCACGAATCTGATGCGCAGCAAAAGATGTTGGATATGCGCGCGCAGGCGATGACGCATCTCAAGCAGGCGGGTTTGATCGCGCTGTTTCCGTCCGGCGCGGTCGCGGCTTCGGACCGGATGATGGGGCAACCCATCGAAGGTGAGTGGAACGTGTTCACCGCCAAGATGATCCGCAATTCCGGGGCGACGATCGTGCCGTGTTTCTTTACCGGTCAGAACAGCCGCATCTACCAGATTGCCAATCGCATCAGCCCCGTCTTGCGGCAGGGCTTGCTGATCCATGAGGTTGTGCGCAGTTTTGACCAGCCGCAAGCGCCGATAATCGGGAACCCGATCACCCCCGACGAATGGGCCGACCGCATTGGCAAGCCCCGCGAATTCATGGCTTGGCTGCGTGAGCGGACCCTGTCACTGCGCGAAAACCCAGACAGATAGGCGTTTGTCAGCGGGTCGGAACCGGCGCATCGCCCCGATAATCGTAGAACCCGCGCTGCGTTTTGCGCCCCAGCCATCCGGCCTCGACATATTTTGTTAGCAGGGGGCAGGGGCGGTATTTGGTGTCGGCCAAGCCGTCATGCAGCACGTTCATGATCGCAAGGCACGTATCCAACCCGATGAAATCCGCCAGCTCCAGCGGGCCCATCGGATGGTTCGTCCCCAACTTCATCGCCATGTCGATTGAGGTGACGTTTCCGACCCCCTCATATAGCGTATAGACCGCCTCGTTGATCATCGGCATCAGGATGCGATTGACGATGAAGGCCGGAAAGTCCTCGGCCGTGGCCGCGGTCTTGCCCAAGGCGTCGACCACCGATTTGCAGGCCTCGAATGTGGGTTCATCGGTTGCAATGCCACGGATCAGCTCGACCAATTGCATGACCGGCACCGGGTTCATGAAATGAAACCCCATGAACTTTTCGGGCCGGTCGGTGCGGCTGGCCAGCCGGGTGATGGAGATCGACGATGTATTCGACGTCAGGATCGTCTCGGGCTTCAGATGCGGCAGCAGGTCTTCGAAAATCGCCTGTTTGACCGTTTCACGTTCGGTTGCAGCCTCGATGATCAGGTCGGTCGGGCCAACATCCGGCAGCTTCAGCGTTGTGCGGATGCGGTCCATGGTGGCGGATTTTTCGGCTGCACCGATCTTTTCGCGGCTGACCTGTCGTTCGAGGTTCTTGTTGATCAGCGCCTTTGCGGCGTCGAGCGCATCCTGACTGACATCGGACATCACAACGTCATACCCGGCCAACGCGCAGACATGGGCGATCCCGTTGCCCATCTGGCCCGCTCCGACGATTCCGATGCTTTGGATTGCCATGACCGGCCCCTTTGTATTTCCGCGCGTTGTCCGCAGGTTAGGCTTGGTCGCGGGCAAAGAAAAGCCATGCATGCCGCGCCCATTGCGCACGGGTGAACCGACCAGATTTTCCTAAAAATCACTGTAAAACAGAGGTTTAGCGATCCGTCAATATTTGTCATGCACACATTGTGGTGGGTGAGTCTCCAATTGTGACGGAGCGAGAGATATGAGTATTGAACAACGAGGGCGGTTGCCCCTCGACTATCAACCTGTGGCCTTACCAGGCTCGGCCCTTCGGTTTCGGGGGCCCCTGGCAACCGATCGCCAGCCGTCTGTGGTGTGCATCGGAGGGTCCGAGACCTTCGGGCGGTTCATCAATGCGCCGTTCCCGGCGCAGCTGGACGATGCCTGCGATGGGACTGTGTTGAACCTGGGTGTGATGAACGCGGGGCTGGATGTTTTGCTAACGGATCCGGCGATCCTTGGGGCATTGGACGACGCGGAAGCCGTCGTTTTCCAGATCATTTCGGCCCACAACATGTCGAACCGGTTCTACACAGTGCATCCGCGCCGCAACGATCGGTTTCTGACGGCCAGCACCATGTTGCGCACGATCTATCCTCAGGTCGATTTCACGGAATTCAACTTCACGCGGCATATGCTGACGCATCTGCATGATCTGTCGGCAGACCGCTTTGAAATCCTGCGGACCGAACTGGAATCGGCATGGAGCGCGCGCATAATCCGGTTCCTCAATCAGACGGTCGCACCAGTGCATTTGTTGTGGCTTTCGAACCGCTCACCGGACCAAAGCGACGCATGTGACATGTCGGTCGACCCATTGTTCGTAACGTCCCCGATGTTGGAACAGGTTGCCGAACATGCCGCCAGCATGACGATCGTGACCCCGGACGAGGCGTCCAGCACCGACGACCTGCAGGGCAAGTTTTTCGGCCCGAGGGAAGAGGCCGCAGCCCGCCTGCTGCCAGGACCGAAGTTGCACGATTACGCAACGGCTGAACTGATCCGCAGGCTTTGACCGCAATCGAAAAAAGCCCCGCACCGAGTGATCGGGCGGGGCTTTTTGTCTTTGGTACGACCTCTGGCTCAGAGCTTTCCGGTCAGTTCCGGCACCGCATCGAACAGGTCCGCGACCAGGCCGTAGTCTGCCACCTGGAAAATCGGGGCTTCTTCGTCCTTGTTGATCGCGACGATGACCTTCGAATCCTTCATCCCCGCGAGGTGCTGGATCGCGCCGGAAATGCCAACGGCAACATAAAGCTCGGGCGCGACGACCTTGCCGGTCTGCCCGACCTGCCAATCGTTCGGCGCGTAGCCGGAATCAACCGCCGCGCGCGATGCGCCGACCGCTGCACCCAGCTTGTCCGCCAGCCCTTCAATCAATGCGAACTGCTCTTCCGAGCCGACGCCACGGCCCCCCGAGACGACGATCCCGGCAGAGGTCAATTCGGGCCGATCCGAGGCCGCGACCTTGTCTTCGACCCAGCTCGACAAGCCGGGATTGCCAGCCGCGTCGATCATCTCTACGGCGGCGGAGCCTCCGGTTTCTGCGGCATCGAAGGTGGATGTGCGGAAGGTCACGACCTTCTTTGCATCCGACGATTTCACCGTCTGGATTGCGTTTCCCGCGTAAATCGGGCGTTCGAACGTGTCGGCATCGACGACGGCGGAGGCGTCCGAGATCACCATCACATCCAGCAATGCCGCGACGCGCGGCATGATGTTCTTGGCGTCGGTCGTGGCGGGCGCGGTGATATGGTCGTAATCCGCGGCCAGCGCGGCGATCAGCGCGGCGGTCGGCTCCGCAAGCCGGTGGCCGAGGACCGCATCTTCTGCGCAGAGCACCTTGGACACGCCGGTAATGGTCGCGGCTTCTTCGGCGGCGGCTTTGGCCGAGGCCCCGGCGCACAACACGGTCACATCGCCCAATTGCTGGGACGCCGAGACGGCCTTGGCGGTGGCATCCATCGCCAGTTCGCCCGCGTTCACTTCGGCAAGGAGAAGTACAGCCATCAGATGACCCCCGCTTCGTCTTTGAGTTTCGTCAGAAGTTCGTCAACCGACCCGACCTTGACGCCAGCGGCGCGCGCTTCAGGTTCGGTTGTCTTGACCACCGTAAGGCGCGGCGTGACATCGACGCCATAATCGGCGGCGGTCTTTTCATCCAACGGCTTTTTCTTGGCCTTCATGATGTTGGGCAGCGACGCATACCGCGGCTCGTTGAGGCGCAGGTCGACGGTGACGATGGCAGGCATCTTCACCTCGATGGTCTGCAGCCCGCCGTCCACTTCGCGGGTCACCTTGGCGCTGTCGCCATCGACATCCACTTCGGAGGCGAAGGTTGCCTGGCTCCATCCTAGAAGCGCCGAAAGCATCTGACCGGTGGCGTTCATGTCGTTGTCGATCGCCTGCTTGCCGGCCAGAACGAGGCCCGGCTGCTCTTGCTCGATCACGCTTTTGAGGATCTTGGCGACCGCGAGCGGTTCGATATCGGTATGCACATCCTCGGCGGCAATGACTAGGATCGCGCGATCCGCTCCCATGGCCAAAGCCGTGCGCAGGGTCTCCTGCGATTGCTTCACCCCGATGGACACGGCGATGACCTCGTCGGCTTTTCCGGCTTCTTTCAGGCGGATGGCCTCTTCGACGGCAATCTCGTCGAACGGGTTCATCGACATCTTCACATTGGCAAGATCAACCCCGGAACCGTCCGCTTTGACACGAACTTTCACGTTGTAGTCGATCACGCGCTTCACAGGCACCAGGACCTTCATGGCGTTCTCCCTCTGTCACAGGCTGGGACGGACCCAAGCAATTTCCTTGGCAGAAGAGATAGACCCAAGCGGCGCGGGAAAATAGGCCAAAATCGACGCGGTGTGGTGTTCCGACGCCGCGTTACGGGGGTCTAGGCGGTTACGGCGACTTCTGCCGCGATGGCGGCATAGCACAGGCTGGTCCCGGCAAGGACGAAGACATGCCAGATCGTGTTGTGAAACGGCAGGCTGCCCCAGACGTTGAACACCACGCCTGCGGAATAGGTCAGGCCACCCGCCACCAGCAGCCAGAAGGCCGCGGGGGACAGGGTGCTGACCAACGGTCCACCCAATACGACCCCCGCCCAACCGAGGCCAAGGTAGAGCAAGATGGCAAGCCATATGAACTTGCGCCTCGACAGCAGGATCACCGAAGCCCCCGCGATTGCCGTGGCCCAGATCCCCGCCATGAATGCCAGAGACCCGGAGGCCAACGCGATGAACGGCGTGTAGGTGCCTGCAATTTTGAAATAGATCGCCGATTGATCCAACCGGCGCAAACCCGGGATCAGGTCTTCCCGTTGGACAAGGTTGTAAAGCGCCGAGCAGATCCACATTGCCAGCATCGTTATGGTATACACCACGGCGGCCGTGATGATGCCCGGATCCCCGATCCAGACGGCGGTCAGCGTCACCAGGACAGGCCCGGCGATCAATGCGCTTCCGATGCCCATCCCATGCACAACAGCGTCCGAAATATACTCGGCCCGACTGTATTCGCGATTGGGTTTCACATGCGACATGCGGTTGAGTGTAGACCAAGTCTGGTTAACAACCACGTAAACAATCGGAAACAATTTGGTGTCGTGACGTCATGGCCGTGAAGATGGGCATCAAAAAAGAGTTACTCAAGACGCTTGCCGACCGCATCACAACGCGGGGCGATACGCTTGTCGCCGACCTTCCGCCGGAGCCGTTACGGCAGATCGAACTGGCCTGCTGCTGCGATAACTGTATCGCCCCCGATATCTATCCGCAGCTGATCAAGACGCCGCCGCCCGACCTGACCGAGCAGCACATCAGCCAGTATTTCGGCGGTGTCGCGGCGGTCGAAACCGTGCAGACACCCGAGGCGATTTACGAGGCCCGCGTGATCCTGACCCATGTTTTGCGGTTGATGGGCCAGATGATCGTCCTGCCGCTGGATCAGGCGCGCGAGATGAGCCTTCGGATGTCCTCTTATGCAGACTGCGACTACCTGTTGCCCTACCTGCTCGACACCGGCGTGCTCGACACCTTGCCGCCCGCCACCACGGCGCGGATCCGGGCCTATCTGCTGGATATGACGCACTACGCCGTCGCCGGGGGCACCTACTTCATCCAGGATGTTCTGACCTACCTCGCCGTGTTCACCGACGCATTGCCCGAAGTGATCCGGTACTACCGCACCGGGCCGCCGCGTCACCACTTGCGCTTCTGGTCCACAATCGCGCAGGTCAACAGTATCCATGATCCGAACCGACCCCAGCGTGGCACCGATATCCACCTGTTCTACAGGGGTATGCAGCCCGAGGGTCGGCAGCGCCTGATCGACGCGCTGGCCGCGCCCGAGGTCGAGACGCTGATCCTGCGCTACGCCATGGGCGCACGGGATCAGCAGTGGATGCAGTACCTGTCGAACCTGCTGGATTGGCGCGATGCGGCGCTTCTGGCGGCGCCCCACTCGGCCTACCGAACCGAAAGACCGCGTTAGCGGTTCGCGCCCGGTACCCAGAGGACATCGTCCTTGCCGTCGTTGTTGGCGATGCGGCCCGCGACGAAGAACCAGTCGGACAGGCGGTTGAGGTATTTCACCCCGGCAGGGTTGATCGATTCCACGCCGCCCAATTCCACGCTGAGCCGTTCGGCGCGCCGCGCCACGGTCCGGCAGATGTGCAGATGCGCCGCAAGCGCCGAGCCGCCCGGCAGGATGAAGGAGCGCAGCGGCTCCAGCTTGCCGTTCATCTTGTCGATCTCCGCTTCCAGCCGATCCACCTGGGCGTCGGCGACCCGCAAGGGGGGATAGTCGCGATCCGCGTCCATCTCCATGTTCGGCGTGCACAAATCGGCACCCAGATCGAACAGGTCATTCTGGATCATCGCCAGACGGTCGGCCATCACACCTTCGGCATGCAGCTTTGCCACGCCGAGCGTCGCGTTCAATTCGTCCACCGTGCCGTAGGCCGTGACGCGCGCGGAATGCTTCGCCACCCGGCTGCCATCGCCCAGAGCGGTTTCGCCGGCATCGCCGGTGCGGGTGTAAATCTTGTTCAGAACCACCATGGATCAGCCCCCCGATTGGCGACGGAAATAAACGAAAGCGAGGATCAACAGGACCGCCACAAACTGTGCCCCGATCCGCCATTGCATGAATTTGTTGCTTTCCTTGCTGGCCTCGACCCCGCCCTTGCGGAAAGAGTTGATGCCCAGAAGCAAGATCACGAGCACCGCGGCGCACGCCAGCAATGCGATCAATAGTAGGGGGTCGTCAGTCATGGTAACTCCGCTCAATGCCCGATCCTACCTAGCGGGTCGTGCGAAAAAGGCTAGAGGCGCGCGGCGATTGCGTCGAGGGCGCGCTGCGGCAGGATGCGGCGCAGGCCCTCGGCGATATGGGTCGCGCCGGTGATATGATAGCGCGGGCGCGGGCGCGGCGATTCAACCGCATGGATCAGGTGGCGGATCACGGCGTCGGGTTCGCGCTGAAATGGCGCGGGCCCGGTGTCCTCATAAAGGTGGCGCAGCAGCTCGCGCCGATAGCGGTCCGGATCGGCCGAGTTCTCCCAGTCGATCCAGCGCTCGAATTGCGGGATGGAATTGAGACGGAATTTCGAGGTGACCGGCCCGGTGTTCAAGGTCGAGACAAAGATGCCCGTTCCGCGCATCTCAAGCCGGAGCGTATCGGTCAGCCCCTCCAGCGCGTGTTTCGAGGCGTTGTAGGCGCCGCGCCATTTCATCACATGCCGCCCGAAGCCCGACGAATGCTGCACGATCCGGCCGTGTCCCTGGGCGCGCATCGTGGGGATCACCGCGCGGGTCAGGTGGTGCAGGCCGAACACGTTGGTCTCAAACGTGGCGCGCAACCCCTCGGTCGGCAGATCCTCGACCGCACCCGGTAGGCCGAAACCCGCGTTGTTGAACACAGCGTCCAGCCGCCCGCCAGTGCGCTCAAGCACCTCGGCCAGCCCGCGCTCGATGCTAACCGTGTCGGCGCAATCCAGACGCAAGCTTTCAAGCCCTTCGGTCTCAAGCCGCGCCTTGTCGTCCGGTTTGCGCACGCTCGCGAACACGCGCCAGCCGCGCGCGGTCAGCGCATGGGCCGCCGCATATCCGATCCCGCTTGAGGACCCTGTTATCAGTATGGATTTTGTCACTGAACCTGCCCGCGCCGTCGTGGTGGCTCATGGGTAGATCACCCGGCGCGGGGCGCGCAAGTCAGTTCACGGGCTCCAGAAACCGCGCGGCCATGTAACCTTCAAGCCCGCTATCAAGCACCCGAAGATGCGCCCACCCGTCCGGACCGTTGCCGATGAACTCAAGCTGATCGCCGCGAACCAGCCCGGCCAGAACGGCGGTGTTGGTCGAAGGGCCGGCCCGGAAATTCACGTTGTTCCCGGTCACCCGCCACACGATGCGATTGGCACGCGCCTGCGCCCGCGCAATCTCAACCACGCCGCTGTCCACCACCGAAACGGTGGCAATCTGCGCGCTGGAGTCTTCCGGCATCAGGTCGGCGGGGTCGATCACGGCGGTGATTTCCAATGTCTCACCGGCGGCGGTTTCCATCACGTAGCCGTCGCCGTCCTCGATCAGCGCATCGCTCAGCCGTGTGCGGTAGGCGCGCGCATAGACCGGCTGCGCCCTTGGGCGTTGCGCGTTTGCCTCGGCCGAGGAAATGATCTCGATCAGCCAATTCGACCCACCCGAAGATGCGGCGGTGACATTTGCGCCGTGCTCCTCACCGGGAACCACGATCAAAACAACATAGATAGCCACGATCAACGTGACGGTCAGGCGGATCATCCCCACGCCCCTTCAATTCAGTTTGCCCCCGCAGAGCCTGTGGATAAGCGCTCAGCCGATTCGAAAATAGTGATTTTTCAGGGGAAAAACGTTGTTTCGTGCTCTTTGATCCCTTGCCGATGCAAGCGCCCGCGGGATATGCACATGATCTAGATGAGCAGTGATAACGACACACAAGATGACCGTCAGGAACAGGAATCTCTAGGCCGAGCGATTGGCTCAAGATATCTGCAATATGCCCTGTCGACGATCATGCACCGCGCCCTTCCGGACGCGCGCGATGGGTTGAAGCCGGTCCATCGGCGCATCCTCTATGCGATGCGCGAACTGCGGCTGGCCTCCAACGGCGGCTTCCGAAAATCGGCCAAGATCAGCGGCGATGTGATGGGCAATTACCACCCCCACGGCGACGCCGCGATCTATGACGCGATGGCCCGTCTCGCGCAGGATTTCGTCATCCGGTATCCGCTGGTCGACGGGCAGGGGAACTTCGGCAACATCGACGGCGATAACCCCGCCGCCTCGCGCTACACCGAGGCGCGCATGACCGCGATGGCGGAGGCTCTGCTGGAGGGGCTGTCCGAGGATGCGGTGAACTTCCGCGACAATTATGACGGCACCTTGCAGGAACCCGAGGTTCTGCCGGCGCAGGTGCCCAACCTTCTGGCCAATGGATCTTCGGGTATCGCCGTGGGCATGGCCACCAACATCCCGCCGCACAACCTCGACGAATTGATCGCCGCTTGCCTGCACCTGATCAAGACGCCCGATGCGCGCGACGACACGCTTCTGAATTACGTGCAGGGCCCCGATTTTCCGACCGGTGGCGTCATTGTCGAGCCGCCCGACTCCATCGCCGAGACCTATCGCACCGGCAAGGGCGGCTTCCGCCTGCGGTCGAAATACGAGATCGAGGATCTGGGCCGTGGCCAATGGCAGATCGTCGTCACCGAGATCCCGTATCAGGTGCAGAAATCCAAGTTGATCGAGAAGCTGGCCGAGCTGATCCAGCTCAAGAAGGTCCCGATCCTCGCCGATGTGCGCGACGAATCCGCCGACGATATCCGCATCGTCCTGGAGCCGCGCGCCAAGACCGTGGACCCCGAGGTGCTGATGGGCACGCTGTTCCGGCAGTCGGATCTGGAAAACCGCTTCAGCCTCAACATGAACGTCCTGATCGACGGGCGCACCCCCAAGGTCTGTTCCCTGAAGGAGGTGTTGCGCGCCTTCCTCGATCATCGTCGCGACGTGTTGATCCGACGCTCCAAGCACCGCATGGCGCAGATCGACCACCGGCTTGAGGTGCTGGAAGGCTTCCTGATTGCGTTCCTCAACCTCGACCGCGTGATCGACATCATCCGTTATGACGACGCGCCCAAGCCCGCATTGATGCGCGAGACGTGGGATCAGGAGTTCGTCCGTGCCACGTCCGAGGCCGATTACGTCAGCCCGCGTGAGGGCGAGGGTGAACTGACCGAGGTTCAGGCCGAGGCCATCCTCAACATGCGCCTGCGCAGTTTGCGCCGTCTTGAAGAGATGGAGTTGCAGGCCGAGCGTGATCGTCTGATGGAGGAACGCGCCAACCTTGATGATTTGCTGGCCGAGGAAGGCTTGCAGTGGAACAAGATCGCCGACGAACTGCGCGAGGTCCGCACGAAGTTCGGCGCCAAGGCAGACGGCGGCGCGCGGCGCACGATCTTTGCAGAGGCGGGGGAGGTCGAGGACGTGCCCCTTGAGGCGATGATCGAAAAGGAACCGATCACCGTGGTCTGTTCGCAGATGGGCTGGATCCGCGCGATGAAGGGTCATGTGGACCTGTCGTCCGAGATGAAGTTCCGCGACGGCGATGGTCCTCGCTTTGCCTTTCACGCGCAGACCACCGACAAGCTTCTGATCCTTGGGTCGCAGGGGCGCGTCTATACGCTCTCCGCCAATGGGCTTCCGGGGGGGCGCGGTCTGGGCGAGCCGGTGCGCCTGATGGTCGATCTGCCCAACGAAGTGCAGATCGTCGACCTCTTCACCCATGTGCCGGGCACCAAACGCCTCATGGCGTCCAGCGCCGGGGATGGGTTTGTCGTGGCCGAGGAAGAGATCCTGGCGCAGACCCGATCCGGCAAACAGGTTCTGAACGTCAGGGAGGGGATCACCGCGCTGGTGTGTCGTGCCATTGCTGCGGGCGAAACCCATGTCGCCACCGTCGGGGAAAACCGCAAACTGCTGATCTTCCCGCTGGAGGAATTGCCAGAGATGGGGCGCGGCAAAGGCGTGCGGCTGCAGAAGTTCAAGGACGGCGGCCTTTCTGATGCGCGCACGTTTGATCTCGCCGATGGCCTCACATGGCACGACCCCGCCGGACGTACCCGAACCGAGGCCGAGCTTGCGGAATGGACGGCCAAACGCGCCTCCGCCGGTCGCATGGCGCCGCGCGGCTTCCCGCGAGACAATCGCTTCACCTGAGCGTGGGGATTGCCTGCGTGGCGATCCGGTTGGGATTTTGGGGCGGAATTTTGGGATGTCAGTGGTAAATAAACCATTACCAAAAATGGCAATAAGACTATATATCAAGATCTTAGATATGGGTTGCAACCTTGCAACCCCGCTCCATGTGGCCGCGTTTCCGCGCCCCCTTTACCCGCACCGCGCCGCCCCTTAGTTTCCCGCGCAACAATGATCTCAGGAGTTCGCAAGATGCTTCGACTGGCCCGCTTCGCCGCGCTTGCCCCCGCCCTTTTCCTCATGGCCTGCGCCGCCGGGGATCCCCTCGACGAAGATCTGCCGCCGATGGGGGACTTCCGCTTGGCGCACAACATCGTCGTGGCCGACAACATGCAGCAGGTTCCGCCGTCGCGCAACGCCACGCCGGAGGAATGGGAAGAGATTCTGGTGGCCGAGATTGACCGCCGCTTTTCCGGGTACGAGGGCGAGCGTCTGTATCACATCGGCATTGCCGTCGACGGCTATTCCCTTGCCCCTCCGGGCATCCCGATCGTGCTGAGCCCGCGGTCGGTTCTGGTTCTGTCGGTCAACATCTGGGACGATGAGCTGGGGCGCAAGCTGCACGAGGAATCGGAGCAGATCATCGTCTTTGAAGGCGCCTCGCCCGAGACGCTGATTGTGGGTTCGGGTATCGCGCGCAACCGCAACGAGCAGATGCAAATCCTCGCCCGCAACGCTGCGCGTCGCGTGCAGTTGTTCATGCTGGAGAACCCCGAGTGGTTCAACATCACGGACGCCGAAGCCGCCGAAGCGCTGAGCAGTGTCGAAGCCTTGGCCGAGGCCGCCGAAGAGGCCGCCGAGATCGAAGAAGCCGTCGAAGAGGCTGAAGTGGCGAACTGATCCGCTCCGTCATCATCAACATGTCTTGATTTTTCCGCGCCGCCCGAATAGGTGGCGCGCGATGATAAAATGGGTCTGCGGCACCTTTGGTCTGCATGACCCCAAAATCACGGGGTGCCGTCGGGCCTGAGGCCCGCAACTCTTTGTCGGGCCTCGGGTCCGCTACCAGCTAAGGAGGCCATCATGGCAAAGGAAAAGTTTGAACGTTCGAAGCCGCATGTGAACATCGGCACGATTGGTCACGTTGACCACGGCAAGACGACGTTGACGGCTGCGATCACGAAGCAGTTTGGCGACTTCAAGGCGTATGACGAGATTGACGGTGCGCCGGAAGAGAAGGCGCGCGGGATCACGATTTCGACGGCGCACGTGGAATATGAGACGGAGAACCGTCACTACGCGCACGTTGATTGCCCCGGCCACGCGGACTACGTGAAGAACATGATCACGGGTGCGGCGCAGATGGACGGCGCGATCCTGGTTGTGAACGCGGCCGACGGCCCGATGCCGCAGACGCGTGAGCACATCCTTCTGGGTCGCCAGGTTGGCATCCCTTACATGGTCGTGTTCATGAACAAGGTCGATCAGGTTGACGATGCGGAACTGCTTGAGCTGGTCGAGATGGAGATCCGCGAGCTTCTGTCGTCCTACGAGTATCCGGGCGACGACATTCCGATCATCGCGGGGTCGGCCCTGGCGGCTCTGGAAGGCCGTGACGACAACATCGGGTCGGAGAAGATCGCCGAGCTGATGGCGGCCGTGGACGAGTACATCCCGACGCCTGCGCGCGCTGTGGATCAGCCGTTCCTGATGCCGATCGAAGACGTGTTCTCGATCTCGGGCCGTGGTACGGTTGTGACCGGCCGTGTGGAGCGTGGCGTGATCAACGTGGGCGACGAGATCGAAATCGTGGGCATCCGCGACACGTCGAAGACGACCTGCACGGGCGTCGAGATGTTCCGCAAGCTGCTCGATCGTGGTGAGGCGGGCGACAACATCGGCGCGCTTCTGCGTGGTGTGGACCGTGAAGGCGTCGAGCGGGGCCAGGTCCTTTGCAAGCCCGGCTCGGTGACGCCGCACACGAAGTTCGAGGCGGAAGCGTACATCCTGACCAAGGAAGAGGGTGGCCGTCACACGCCGTTCTTCGCCAACTACCGCCCGCAGTTCTACTTCCGCACGACGGATGTGACGGGCACGGTTGAGCTGCCTTCGGGCACCGAGATGGTGATGCCGGGCGACAACCTGAAGTTCAACGTGGAGCTGATCGCGCCGATCGCGATGGAGAACGGCCTGCGGTTTGCTATCCGCGAAGGTGGCCGGACTGTGGGAGCTGGTGTGGTCAGCAAAATCATCGAGTGATTTTGCTGAACCGTGGGCGCCCTGTGGCAGGGTTATTTGGCAAGGCCAAATGATCCCGAGAGCAGGGTGCAGCACCCATTAGCCATTATCGAAAAGGCCCCGCCCCACCGGCGGGGCCTTTTGCTTTCCCCGCACGCCGGTTGCAAGGTTGCAACCCGGGGTCAAGCCCCTGTTTCGAAACGGAAAACCCATTCCTGTTAACGAACGCTTAACCACGATCCCCACCCATAACCGCCCCGCCCAAAACAGCGCAGCTGCGAGGACAATCGGAGGTTGGAGGAGGGGCCGGGAGGCTTGCGCCGCTGTCGGGACGGCAGGGCGGTCTATCTTGCAGGAGACGCAAAAAATCCGGGATGCGCGGACGCACCCCGGATCGTACTGGTTACTCGGTGTCTACGAGCAGCGCGTCGTTACGAGTTCAATGCGCTCTCGATGGCGTTGCTGATCTCGGTTTCGTCACCGGAGACCAATGCCACGAAGATCTCAGTGATCTCGGCACCTTCGATCTCATTCAACTCGGCGCTGGTAAAGCCGCGCGCTTCAAGGGCGCTCATCACACGGCGCTCGGCGCTCGATGCGGCGATTTCGATTGCCCCATCGTCGTTGCTGCCGAAGTCGAAGCCAGCGATCACCTGTTGCACGGCGGTCTGGTCTTCACCGGACGCGGCCAGATACAACTCGGTGTATTCACCGTCTGACAGAAGGTCGGCCACGCCGGGCGCCATGCCGTTTTCGGCCAGCGCTTCGACCACGATGGCACGCGTGTCGTCATCACGGGCGGTGTCCACAATGGCGTCTGGACCGTCGGATTGCGTTGCTTCGTAGCCGCGCAGAAGCGACATCACGGCGCTTTCATCTTCGGAGGTCATTGCGATGTAGAGCTCAGCGATCTGAGCGTCGGTCAGCATGTCGATGGTTGCCGCGTCATAGCCCATCGTCGTCAATTCGCTTTCGACCAGGGCATCGGCGCTCGTCTGAGCTGCGACCGGACCCGTCAAGGCAATAGCGGCGGTTGTTGCAAGCATCAGGCGTTTCATAGGAATTCTCCTTATTGTCTTCACGTCCACCACATCATCGCGGCGGTCGGATAGACGACGCAGACCCCCCGTTGGATGTTCCAAATGAATCCGAAGAACTCGGGGAAATATCTAGTAAGTCCCTGAAATGAAATATTAAGTTTTGAGAAATTCGGTTGTCCGGGCCTAGCGGATCAGGCCTTCGCGGCGGAAAACCGCTTCGATGCGGTCTGCCAGACGGCCCATCGACATGTTCCCACGGCGCGCGATCAGGAGGTGGATTTCGCTGATGGCGGAACAGGGCAAAGCGCCATACGGCAGGGTGCGGCTGGAGGCAGGGGCACGGTTCAACACGGTCTGCCGCAATTGATTGCACGAATGGTTGGTGGCCTGCGCCGCGCCTGGCACCAGGGGCAGCGCGAGGGCAAGGGACAGAATCAAAATGAGGGGACGCATGGGACACTCCGCAGCTTTCAATGTGCGGAGCTTACCACAGATTGCGGTTCGAAGCGGGGATTTCGGGAAGAGAGGCTGGCGCGCGGCAGGAGGGCAAGGGCGCGGGCGCGCCAGCCAAAGGGGTCAGCGGATCAGACCCTGCCGCCGGAACACCGCTTCGATGCGGTCCTCAAGTCGCCCGTGCGTGTTGGTCGAGCGCAGCACGATCAGGGAATAGATCTGGCTGATGCCGCCACAGCTCAGCGCATCGTAGGGCAGGTTGCGCAGGGTCAACGGCGCGCGGTTCTCGACGGTCAGCCGAAGCTGGTGACAGCCGTTGGTGTTGGCGGTGGCCATGGCGGGGATCATCGGAAGGGCCATCGCGAGGGACAGGCCAAGGGCAATCTTACGCATCTGAAAAGACTCCAAAAAGGGAACAGCGGGTTTGTATGGTTCGAATATAGGGTCACGCCGGAAATCCGCTGCTCACATCTGGACACGGTTTCGAAATCGGCTTAATCGGTCCCACGGCCATAGGGGTATAGCTCAGTTGGTAGAGCAACGGATTCCAAATCCGTAGGTCGCGGGTTCGAATCCTGCTGCCCCTGCCAGGCCGGTTTTCCCAAAGGAGCGGTGTTGAGGCGGCCCCTGCGTGTCGGTGGCGGCAAGCGTCGTGTCAGCGGATGCGCAGGAGAATGGCCAAAAGCCCCGGCCCCTCGCGCAGCCAGCCCTTGAGTTGCGGCCAGAGGCGGGCCCCGTGGAGCGAAGGCGCGGTGCCGGAGGCGTGCAGGCCAAGCCGTCGCGCGATCAGCCTCGCCCGAGGCAGGTGATACGCGTCAGACACGATCAGAACGCGGTTTGTGCCCAGATCGCGCAGGATCGGCAGGGCAAAGCGCAGGTTTTCAGTTGTGTTCGTGGATTGGTCTTCAAGGTGGATCGCGGAAGCGGGGACATCGGCAGAGCGCAGCAGGTCGGCCATTGCCGAGGCCTCGGACGGCGGGTGGCGCCCCAGCCCGCCGCAGCAGATCACCACGCGACCGGCCCCCGCATGGTAAAGCGACGCGCCATGGGCCACGCGGCGTCGGAGTGTGGGCGAGGGGCCATCGGGCCAGACCGCAGCCCCAAGAACGACGATCGCGGTCATTGTGCCGTCTTGCATGCTGTCTGCCCCATGCGTATATGCCCCTCAACCCAAGCAAGTGGCGCCATCATGACCAATCCGTTCCAGTTCCTCCAGCAGACCCGCTCTGAAATCGCCAAGGTGGTTTGGCCGACGCGGCGCGAGGTGTTGGTGACGACGGCGATGGTCTTCGTGATGGCGGTTCTGGCGGCGATCTTCTTTTTCGGCGTCGATTGGGTGATCCGCACCGCTTTGGAATTGATCCTGACCTCGTTCGGATAGGCGCTGCGTTTCGGGCGTTTTGCGTTTTCGGGGGCCTTGCGTTTTGGGGCCTGCGGCGGTATCGGGCTTCAACTTTCCTGACATGATTATGGTAGAACTGGCCCGAAGGGTCTCTACCGGATGTTCAGGGACCATGTTGGACGGGGTGGCACACGCGCCCCACGCAAAGGGGATAAGGCCATGGCCAAGCGTTGGTATTCGGTGTCGGTTCTTTCGAACTTCGAAAAGCGTATCGCAGAGCAGATTCGCACCGCCGTCGAGGAGAAGGGCCTGCAGGACGTCATCGAAGAGGTTCTGGTTCCCGAAGAGGACGTGATCGAGATCCGCCGGGGCAAGAAGGTCACGGTGCCGCGCCGGTTCATGCCGGGCTACGTACTGGTGCGGATGGAGATGACCGGCGAGGGCTACCACGCGATCAACTCGATCCAGCGGGTGACGGGGTTTCTCGGGCCGCAGGGCCGCCCGATGCCGATGCGCGATGAAGAGGTGAACTCGATCCTCAACCGCGTCGAAGAGGGCGAGGCCGCGCCGCGGTCGACGATCACCTATGAGGTCGGCGAAAAGGTCAAGGTCTCCGACGGTCCGTTCGAGGATTTCGACGGCATGGTCGAGGAAGTGGACGAAGACAACCAGCGCCTGAAGGTGACGGTGTCGATCTTTGGCCGCGCGACCCCGGTGGAGTTGGAATTCACGCAGGTCACCAAGCAGGGCTGATGCGCCCATGGGGATGGTCGAGTTCCGCGCGGCGCTGGATGTGTTGGACGCTCAGCGGGAGGCTGACACGCCCGATGGCGATGTGGTGGTGGAGGCGCTGGCGACGCTGAAGCCCAACCGCACGGCGCTGCTTTCGCGCGATGATCTGACCCGCATGTTTGCGGCGTGTTATTGGGCGCTGGATCGGTTTGCCGAGGCGCGCACGGCAGAGCCGCAAACGCCCGGCTGGCGCGCCCATTGGATTTGCATCGGCCTGATCGAGGCCACGGTGACGGACGATGCCGCCGGGTATCGCGCCGCCACGCAATCGGGCGTGAATCGGTATCTGGCGCTGGGGTTTGACCGGGGCGGCAAGCCACCGGAGCCTGTGAAGCCTGTCCCCCATGTGCCGATGGATTTGGAGGAGGCCACGGGTTTGGTCGCCCCCTATCTGGCGCGGCTGGAGGCCGAGATTGCCGAAAAGCCCTATAGTCACCTGAAACTGGCATGGGATGTGTTCCGCCGCCCGGTTGCGCCGTTTGACGTGGTTTTTGAGCATTGGCTGGCCGATCTGGACGCGCGCGGTGTGGGGACGGGCGACAGCTTGCCCGCGTTGCGAGAGGCGCAGGCGCTGGAGAAGATCGCGCAAGAGGGCCGGCAGGTGGTGGGCTGGCAGACCTGCGAGGATGTGCTGTTGCCGAAGCTGGAGCACCCACACCCGATGGTGGCAGGCTGTGCGGGCAAGCTGGTGGGCTCGCTTTACACGCCTGACATGGATCGGTTTGGCAACACGACGCCGTGGCCTTTGACGAAGATGATGGATCATCTGACCCATGTGCAAGGCTGTCGCCGCGCCGTGGCGGGTGGTTTTGTGGTTGCGTTCGATGAGATGCCTTATCTGGTGGAGGACCTGGGCGACGCGTTTGATCTGGACGCTTGGGTGATGGAAATTCTGGCGCATCCGCTGGGTGAGCCTTACGTGCCGGGCGCGCAGGCGTTCTGGTTTCACGTGCACGAATATTACTGGCGAGATGTGGATTTCATGTTTGGCCTTCTGGATGCAGGCCACGATTGGATAGCGTATATGTGCGCTACCGAAGGGGCTGAGTTGGCGCTTGTGCGCCCGGTTCTGGATCGGATCGTGGCGGGCGAGACCGAGTTGGCCGAGGCCGCCCGGACGTTCATCGCGCGCAAAGAGAAGAGTGGGTAGGGCACGGATGGGCGCGGTTGAGGTTGAGGCAGCACTGGCGGCACTGGATGCCGAAATGGCCAGTCCCGCGCCGGATGCTGCCGCTGTCAGCGCGGCTTTTGGGGCGTTGGAAAATCACCGGCGACCACGCTATCCCGAGGTACACCCGTTCAATGAGGTGATGTTCACGGGTGAGCAGATCCGTGGCATCTTTGCCCATTGCTACGGGGTGCTTGATCGCTGGCCCGATTATCCCGGCGGCGATGAAAACCGGGATGTCTGGCGGCTCCGCTGGCAGGTCAAGACGCTGATCGAAGGGTTTTTCGTGGACCCCCATGGGGACTCCCGCGCGTTTCGGCAGGGATCATTGGACCATGTCAGCGCCTTCAACCGTCCGCTGCCTGATTACGTCTCTGATCCGCACTCGCCGCTGCCCCATTTCCCCCTGGACCTGGAGGAGGCCCGCGCGCTGGCGCTGCCGTATCTGCAGATGCTGGAGGCGCGTCTGGACGACGCGCCGCTGTCGCATCTGCCCCTGTGCTGGAGCGTGAAAGAACACCCCGCCGCGCCGTTCGACGTAATTTTCAACGATTGGATCGCCGATATCGACGCGCTCGGCCTTGGCCTTGGCAACACCGGCGAGGCCCTGCGGCGCGGGTTTGCACTGGCCTCTCTGGCGCAGTCGGGCAGGCAAAAGGTCAGCCGCAAGGCGATGGATCATGAGATCTTGCCGCAATTCGACGATCCGCATCCGCTGATTGCGGGCTGTGCGGGGCGGTTCGTTGGCAGGGTCTACAAGGACACCAAGCGGTCGTTCAACAACGGCACGCCGCAGCCCTTGGCGAACATCCTCGATCATATCGGCGCGCTTGCGACAAACCGCCGTGCCGTGGCGGGGGGCTTTTTGCACGGTCTTGATGACTTCGGGAACAACGTGTTTGTCGATTTGAAGAAAGACCCGCGCCTTGAAGGCTATGATGTGGATGGCTGGGTGATGCGCATCTTCGCGGACCCGGTGCCCGAGGTCCACCTTCCCGGCGCGCAGGGGTTCTGGTTTCCGGTGCATGAGCATTACTGCCTTGACCCGCCGTTCGTGGACAAGATGATCGACGCGGGCCTGACCTGGGAAGCGCTGTTGTGCGCAACAGAGATGCAGGAACCGGTGGACGGGATGGCGGCGGTGTTGCAGCGCCTGGCCGAGGTTGAGGATCGCGGGATCGCGGACCCGGCGCGAAATTGTCTGGAGCGTGTTTATAAAACGTGAAGGCGGAGGGCGTGAGGCCGCAGGCGTGAAAGCGGGGCGCAAATTCCATTTGCCTCCTGTGCGATCCCCCCATTTTGCAAGCCAGTCTTCGGATTGGCCTGCGTGCCCGTCCGTTAAACCCGTGGGAGGCGCGGCATCGCAAGGCGTACTATACGGGCGGCCCGCCTTGGGGCGAGCGCCTAGTAGCGGCCCGCATAGACATACATCATGGCGTGAAAATCGTTCTCGCTGGCGAGCGCGTCCGGGCAATGGTCCATCAGGTTCATGGCGGCGGCGCGGCCCGCGCGCGTCTCATCGGTGTCTTCCGGGGCGCTCATCGGACCGGCCTCGGGCAAGGCGGGGCGGCGGAACCGGGCAAGCAACGGCAGGGCGGGCAACGGCAGGGCGGGCAGGGTCAGGGACATCAGGTGAAGCCTTTCGGGGATGGCGTTGAACTGCCCCCAAGCTAGGCGCGGGTGACGTGGTGCTGGAACTGGCGTTGAAATTGTGCTGCTCTACAAAAATGTTGAGCGAGATTTCCAACTGGTCCGACCTTCGGGTCTTTCTTGTGGTCTATCGCGAGGGGTCGACCCTGGCCGCCGCGAAGGGTCTTGGTGTGGCGCAGCCCACGGTGGCGCGGCGGATTGAGGCGCTGGAACATGCGCTCAAGCTGACGTTGTTCGAGCGCGACACGCGCGGGTTCCATCCCACCGACGCGGCGAAGGCGTTGCTGCCCGGGGCGGAGGCGATGGAAGCGGCGGCGGCGGGGCTGACCGGGATTGCGCAGGGCTTGCACGCGCCGCAGGTCATTCGCATCACCGCCTTCCAGAGGAACTTCAACGATGCCTTCACCGATATCATCGCCGGTTTCCACGCCGATTATCCGGATGTCGAATTCGAGTTTCTGCCCGGGACGCGCAAATACGACCTGATGGCGGGGGAGGCGGATATCGCGCTTCGGCTGACCTTCGGGGGGGACCCGCCCGACCTCATTTCGCGCCGCGTGGGCAAGGCACGCTTCACGCTTTACGGCGCGCCGGCCTATGCCAAGCGGCACGGCCTGCCCGCAACGCCCGAAGATATGGCGGGTCACACCCTGTTTTCGGTGGTGCGCAAGGGCATGGCACCCGTGCTTCATACGTGGTTGCAGCACTACGTGTCGGAGGCCGAGATTTCGCGGACCTACACGGAAATCGGAATGCTCGATGCCGCCGTGCGGGCGGGGCAGGGATTGGCGATCAACAACCTGGGCATGGCGGAAAAGGATGAGGCGGAGGGCCGTTTGATCCGGTGTTTTGATCCACCCGAGGCCTGGGCGGCGGATCATTTGATGCTGATCTCGCCCGAAGCGTGGCGCAGGCCCGAGGTGAAGGCGTTCGCGCGGTTCTTTGCGCCGCGGTATGCGCGGTTGTTTTCGCACCTTCGGTAGGGCGTCAAACGCGGCCTTGCCATTTCACGCCAGAACGCCCATACCCCGCGCGTCCGAGGTATCGGACATTCCAATGTGGGAGGCGAGGGCACCGCGGTGCCCGGACCGGACCACATCGACAAAGGCCAAAGGGCGCGCCCGGCGGCTGTTGCAAAAAGGAGAGGTCAATCATGGCCAAGAAACTTGCTGGCACGATGAAGCTGCAGATCCCTGCAGGTCAAGCCAACCCCAGCCCCCCTGTGGGCCCTGCGCTGGGTCAGCGCGGCATCAACATCATGGAATTCTGCAAGGCGTTCAACGCCAAGACGCAGGAGATGGAACAGGGCGCGCCTTGCCCCACGGTGATCACGTATTACCAGGACAAGTCGTTCGCGATGGACATCAAGACGCCGCCCGCGTCGTATTACCTCAAGAAGGCCGCTGGCCTGAAGCCGGTGGGCAAGCGCAACCGTCCGCGCGGGGCCGAAACGCCCGGTCGCGAAACGGTCGCCACGATCACCGCCAAGCAGCTGCGCGAGATCGCGGAAGCCAAGATGGTGGATCTGTCGGCAAACGACGTGGAAGCCGCAATGCAGATCATCCTTGGCTCGGCCAAGTCGATGGGTATCGAGGTAAAGGGGTAAGACCATGGGAAAAGTGGGAAAGCGCCTGACCGCCGCAACGGCCGCGTTTGAAGGCAAGGAAGATGTGAGTGTCGAAGAGGCCGTGGCGATGGTGAAGGCCAACGCGACTGCGAAGTTCGACGAATCGATTGAAATCGCGATGAACCTCGGTGTCGATCCGCGCCACGCCGACCAGATGGTGCGCGGTACGGTTGACCTGCCCAACGGCACCGGCAAGACGGTCCGTGTGGCCGTGTTCGCCCGTGGCCCCAAGGCCGAAGAGGCGCAGGCCGCCGGTGCGGATATCGTTGGTGCCGAGGACCTGATGGAGACGGTTCAGGGCGGCACGATCGAGTTCGATCGCTGCATCGCCACGCCGGACATGATGCCGATTGTCGGCCGTCTGGGTAAAGTGCTCGGGCCGCGTAACCTGATGCCGAACCCGAAGATCGGCACGGTGACGATGGACGTCAAGGAAGCCGTTGAAGCCGCCAAGGGCGGTCAGGTGCAGTACAAGGCCGAGAAGGCCGGTGTTGTGCACGCGGGCATCGGCAAGGCATCGTTCGATGAGGCCCAACTGGTCGAGAACGTGCGCGCGTTTGTCGAGTCGGTGAACCGGGCCAAGCCGACGGGCGCCAAGGGCACCTACATGAAGAAAATCGCCATTTCGTCGACCATGGGTCGCGGTGTGTCGATCAACGTGGAAAACGCGACCGGCAACTGAGCTGGTACGGGATTTCGGCAAAGCGGCGCGGGGCGAGAGCCTTCGCGCCGTTTTTCTTGCGCGCGCGCGCGGCGGCCTGCAGACTTCGGGTATTGGAGGATATAGACATGTTCAGACTTCCCGTTTTTCTACCTGCTTTCGTGGTTCTGACCGGCTGCTTGCCGATGGCGTCCTACAGCCCGCCCGAAGACTCTGGCCTTGTGCCGGTCCGTGCGTATCCGAGCGCCGGGGATGTCTGTCTCGTGGTCGGCGAAAGCCCGGCAACGCAGGAGTATCTCGACCATACGGCGACCCTCGTGGGCTGCCCGTTGAGTGAAAGTGGGGCGATTGCGGATCGGATCGCGGAGGGCGGCATGCCGGTTGCCATCGCGGGCGAATGGCAGCTGATCTCGATACCGGATTAAGGCGCGGGCGACGGCCTCGATCTCAGGGCCGAGGCGTGACGCCAGATCCGGCGCAGAGGGACGGGACGCCCGCCCTTCGTGTGCCCAAACGTCGATTTCTCGCCGACACCCCCCGTTATTACGCGGCTTTTTGCCGAGGTGGCCATAAAGTTAACGCAGCGCTTCGGTTCCGCCTCATTTTCGCCGCACTGATTGCCAGAAAGTGAACACGAGACAGGGGAGCCGGTGGATCTTTTCAACGTCCACAGGTGTGTCGGAGAAAAGGGACGACGATGTTTGCGCTGAATGGACAGAAATGGGGCCCCTCGGACGGGGGCACGCCCAGTGGCCCGGTGTATTGGGATCCGGGCACGTTTGTCGGGGAGCTGGATTTCGACCGGACCCTGTATTCCGAAGCGGAATTCATTGATGCGCTGGCCCGTGCGTTCCAGACTTGGGAAGACGCGTCGGGCATTGATTTCGAACTGGCCGATGCGGCGAACCCGGCCGATATCACCTTTGCAGCCGGCAATCTGTCTGGCAACACGGTCGGGGTTGCGCAGTTCTCGTTCCGCCAGACGGGGGGGGATTTCGAAGAGTTGACGGCAGCGCGGATCACGTTCGACGACCCGCGCGTGTGGTCGCCCGAAGGTGAGAGCGGCACGGATTTCTACGCAGTCGCGCTACACGAGATCGGCCACGCGATCGGCCTGGGGCATGTGAATGACCCGACCGAGATCATGAACCCGACGATCACAACGGACGAGTTGGGCGACGGCGATCTGGATGGTATCCGGGCGCTCTATGGCCCTGCGCCGGTGTCGGAGCCCGAGCCTGAACCGGAGCCGGAGCCCGAGCCTGAACCGGAGCCGGAGCCTGAACCGGAGCCGGAGCCCGAGCCGGAGCCGGAGCCCGAGCCGGAACCCGAACCTGAGCCCGAGCCGGAACCTGAACCGGAGCCCGAGCCTGAGCCTGAGCCCGAACCTGAGCCCGAGCCGGAACCCGAGCCCGAGCCGGAACCTGAACCGGAGCCCGAGCCGGAACCGGAGCCGGAACCTGAGCCCGAGCCTGAGCCGGAGCCAGAACCCGAGCCGGAACCTGAGCCCGAGCCGGAGCCAGAACCCGAGCCGCCTGTGGAAGACCCGGAGCCTGACGCGGCGCCGGAGCCGGAGGATGAGCCGGAACCCGAGGCTGTGCCGATTGTGATGGAAGACGACGGCGACGACGGCGGGGCCGGTGGCATCGCGGCGCTTCTTGGGATCGGCGTATTGCTGGCCCTGTTCGGCAGCATCGCCGGGCTGTTTGGCGGGGCGCTTGCGGGGCTTGGCCTGTTTGGCGGCGGCGGCGGCGGTGCGGCCGTGGGTACGGCGCTGGCCTTCGGTGAGGTCGATGAGCCGGAAGACGAGGACGGCGAGGACGACGAAGATGCCGCAGACACTGCCGATGCGGCGGAAAGCGACCCGTTTGCCTTCACCAGCTGCCCGGCCTGCGGCGGCGCGGGATGTGCCACATGTGCGCCTGCATTTGAAGAGACGGTTTTGACGGAGGTTTCACCGCCATCGAGCATCGCCCCGAGCCGTGACGCGACCGCGACGCTTGATGAGAGTTTCTTCGGCAGTTCGCTTGCGGGATGCCCATCGTGCGGTGGCGCGGGGTGCAGCACTTGCATGCCGTTCGGCGAAGAGGACGCGGAAGAGGCCGTGCCCGAGATCGCCCCGGCGGATGCGTCGGCGATTGCAATGACGGCGGCATTGGAGGAGTTGGTCGGTCTGCCGCTTGTGCCGTTCCCCGATATCGCGGAGGGCTGCCCGTCCTGCGGTGGCAATGGGTGCCCGAGTTGCGGGTCGGACGAGACGTCCGAGGCGGAGAGTTTCGTGCTCTAGCGCGCTGCACAACCGGCCCGTTGGCAGGGCCGCGCCTGGGGAATGCCCCTTGGCAAATCGCACCAAGCGGTTTAGGGACGCCCTTGCATTGGAGCGTGCGATTCGTCGGGCGCTCTTTTGCGTTTCGTCCGAGACGGTGGGTGGGGGCCATATAGCCCCGATAAATCCTGCCTGAGACGGGATCAGACATGTGTTTCAGGGCTCAGATCCGTTTGAGCGCCCGGGCGTGGTTTGGTTCCGTTGCGATACGGACCGACTAGCGCCGGAGCGATCCGGTAACAACCTGAGCCGGCAGATGCTCCCTCACGATGAGGGGGCCTGCCAAATTGGAGATAACCTGTGGATAGAGCCCAGAAAGAGAAAGTGGTCGAGGAACTCGGCCAGATCTTCGAAAGCTCTGGCGTCGTGGTGGTTGCACACTACCAGGGCCTCACGGTTGCCGAGATGCAGGATCTGCGTGGTCGCGTTCGCGACGCGGGCGGATCCGTGCGTGTCGCCAAGAACAAGCTCGCCAAGATTGCCCTCGAGGGGACGCCTGCCGCCGGCATCGCGGACCTTATGGATGGCATGACCGTTCTTGCCTATTCGGAAGACCCGGTCGCAGCTGCAAAGGCTGCGGACGAGTTCGCCAAGGAGAATGACAAATACGTCATCCTCGGCGGCGCGATGGGCGGAAACGTACTGGACACTGATGGTGTGAAGGCTGTCGCCAAACTGCCGTCCCGCGAGGAGCTCATTGCCTCCATCGCAGGCTGCATCGGCGCCCCTGCCTCCAACATCGCCGGTGCCGTTGGCGCGCCTGCTTCGAATATCGCTTCCATCCTTTCGACCATCGAAGAGAAGGCGGCGTAAGCAAATCGTTGAGACCCGCACCTTGCGGCGTTGGAACACAAACTTACATACGGAACTTGAAAAATGGCTGATCTTAAGAAACTCGCAGAAGAGATTGTTGGTCTGACCCTCCTGGAAGCCCAGGAACTCAAGACCATCCTCAAGGATGAATACGGCATCGAGCCCGCCGCTGGCGGCGCAGTGATGATGGCTGGCCCTGCCGATGGTGGCGGCGCCGCAGCCGAAGAGAAGACCGAATTTGACGTCGTCCTGAAGAACGCCGGCGCACAGAAGATCAACGTGATCAAGGAAGTGCGCGGCATCACCGGTCTTGGCCTGAAAGAAGCCAAGGATCTGGTCGAAGCCGGTGGCAAGATCAAGGAAGGCGTCGACAAAGCCGAAGCCGAAGACATCAAGGGCAAGCTGGAAGCAGCTGGCGCCGAGGTCGAGCTGGCCTGATTGGTCCATCGCGCCGGAAGGTGCGTATTACATATGGCTGGATCCGGAATTTCCGGGTCCAGCTATCGTCGTCTTAGAAAGCGCCTTCGCGTGAGAGGGCTTTTTCTTAGGCGGTGACAAGAGGGTCGGGCTTTGTCGGTGGGACGGCAAACAGATTGATCCGTCACGTCTATTATCTTGCGAGCGCTCCGCCGAGGCCCCGGCGGCGGGAGTGCCGCGCGAGACAGAAAGGTGCGCGACAACCATGGCTCAGACCTACGCAGGCCAGAAACGTATCCGCAAATTTTACGGCAAGATCGAGGAAGTCCTCGCGATGCCGAACCTGATCGAGGTGCAGAAGTCGTCTTACGACCTGTTCCTCAAGTCTGGTGATCAGCCCGAGCCCGCCGATGGCGAAGGCATCAAGGGCGTGTTCCAGTCGGTTTTCCCGATCAAGGATTTCAACGAGACCGCGGTCCTTGAGTTCGTCAAATACGAGCTGGAACAGCCCAAGTTCGACGTTGAGGAGTGCCAACAGCGCGATTTGACCTATGCCGCGCCGCTGAAAGTGACGCTGCGCTTGATCGTGTTCGATATCGACGAAGATACCGGCGCGAAGTCCGTGAAGGACATCAAGGAACAGGACGTGTTCATGGGCGACATGCCCCTGATGACGCCGAACGGGACGTTCATCGTGAACGGCACCGAGCGTGTGATCGTATCGCAGATGCACCGTTCGCCGGGTGTGTTCTTCGACCACGACAAGGGCAAGACGCATTCCTCGGGCAAGTTGTTGTTTGCCTGCCGGATCATTCCGTACCGCGGGTCGTGGCTCGACTTCGAGTTCGACGCCAAGGACATCGTGTTCGCGCGCATCGACCGTCGCCGCAAGCTGCCTGTGACCACCCTGCTTTATGCACTGGGTCTGGATCAGGAAGGCATCATGGATGCCTATTACGACACCGTCACCTTCAAGATGGTCAAGAACAAGGGATGGTCCACCAAGTTCTTCCCCGAGCGTGTGCGGGGCACGCGCCCGGTGTCGGATCTGGTGGATGCGAAAACCGGCGAAGTGATTGCCGAGGCGGGCAAGAAGGTCACGCCGCGCGCGGTCAAGAAGTGGATCGACGAGGGCGACATCGAGAACCTTCTGGTGCCGTTCGACGGTATCGTGGGCCGCTTTGCCGCGAAGGACATCATCAACGAGGAAACCGGCGCGATCTACGTCGAGGCCGGTGATGAGCTGACGTGGGAAGTCGACAAGGAAGGTGAAGTTTCGGGCGGTACGCTCAAAGAGCTGCTGGACGCGGGCATCACCGAGATTCCGGTGCTCGACATCGACAACATCACGGTCGGCCCGTACATGCGCAACACCATGGCGGCGGACAAGAACCTGAACCGTGAAACCGCGCTGATGGACATCTACCGTGTGATGCGTCCGGGCGAGCCGCCCACCGTTGAAGCGGCGTCGAACCTGTTCGATCAGCTGTTCTTCGATGGCGAGCGTTACGACCTTTCGGCCGTGGGTCGCGTGAAGATGAACATGCGTCTCGACCTGGATGCCGAAGACACGATGCGGACGCTGCGCAAGGAAGACATCATCGCCTGTATCAAGGCGCTGGTCGAATTGCGCGACGGGCGTGGCGACATCGACGACATCGACCACCTCGGCAACCGCCGTGTGCGCTCCGTCGGGGAACTGATGGAGAACCAGTACCGCGTGGGTCTGTTGCGCATGGAGCGTGCGATCAAAGAGCGTATGTCCTCGGTCGAGATCGACACGGTGATGCCGCAGGATCTGATCAATGCGAAACCTGCCGCGGCGGCGGTGCGTGAATTCTTCGGCTCCAGCCAGCTGTCGCAGTTCATGGACCAGACCAACCCGCTGTCGGAAGTGACGCACAAACGCCGCCTGTCGGCGCTTGGGCCGGGTGGTCTGACGCGCGAACGCGCGGGGTTTGAGGTGCGCGACGTGCACCCGACGCACTATGGCCGGATGTGCCCGATTGAGACGCCGGAAGGGCCGAACATCGGCCTGATCAACTCGCTTGCGACCTATGCGCGGGTGAACAAGTACGGCTTCATCGAGACGCCGTATCGCCGGGTCGAGGATGCGAAGGTCACGGATGACGTGGTCTACATGTCTGCCACCGAAGAGATGCGGCACACCGTGGCGCAGGCGAACGCGAACCTTGATGACAAGGGCATGTTCGTCAACGACATGGTCAACACGCGGATGTCCGGTGAATACACGCTGAACGCCCGTGAAAGCGTTGACCTTATCGACGTGTCGCCGAAGCAGTTGGTCTCCGTCGCGGCATCGTTGATCCCGTTCCTTGAGAACGACGACGCGAACCGCGCGCTGATGGGATCGAACATGCAACGTCAGGCTGTGCCATTGTTGCAGGCGGATGCCCCCTTCGTGGGCACCGGCATCGAAAGCATCGTGGCGCAGGATAGCGGTGCGGCGATCATGGCCAAGCGTGGCGGTGTCATCGACCAGGTCGATGCGCAGCGTATCGTTGTGCGTGCCACCGAGGATCTGGAATTGGGCGACGCGGGCGTGGACATCTACCGCCTGCGCAAGTTCCAGCGCTCGAACCAGAACACCTGCATCAACCAGCGTCCGCTGGTGAAGGTCGGTGACAAGGTCGGCAAGGGTGAGGTCATCGCGGATGGCCCGTCCACGGATATCGGGGAACTGGCGCTCGGCAAGAACGTCATCGTCGCCTTCATGCCGTGGAACGGGTACAATTACGAGGACTCGATCCTGATCTCCGAGCGTATCGTGAAGGACGACGTCTTCACCTCGATCCACATCGAGGAATTCGAGGTCGCCGCCCGTGACACGAAGCTTGGGCCCGAGGAAATCACCCGCGATATCCCGAATGTCGGTGAGGAAGCTTTGCGCAACCTCGACGAGGCGGGCATCGTGTATATCGGCGCCGAAGTGGGGCCGGGCGACATTCTGGTCGGTAAGATCACGCCGAAGGGTGAAAGCCCGATGACGCCGGAAGAAAAGCTTCTGCGCGCCATCTTTGGTGAAAAGGCCTCTGACGTGCGCGACACGTCGCTGCGCCTGCCGCCCGGTGATTTCGGGACGGTTGTGGAGGTGCGCGTCTTCAACCGCCACGGTGTGGAAAAAGACGAACGTGCGCTTCAGATCGAGCGCGAAGAGGTCGAGCGCCTGGCCCGTGACCGGGACGACGAGTTGGTGATCCTTGAGCGGAACATCTACGCCCGTTTGCGCGGCATGATCGAAGGCAAGGTCGCGGTGAAGGGTCCGAAGGGCGTAAAGTCCAATGCGCCGATCACCGCCGAGCTTCTGGACGAGCAGCTGTCGCGCGGTCAGTGGTGGCAGCTTGCCCTTGAAGACGAGCAGGACGCGGCGCAGGTGGAGGCGTTGAACGAACAGTTCGACGCGCAGAAACGTGCGCTGGATCACCGGTTCGAGGACAAGGTCGAGAAGGTGCGTCGCGGCGACGATCTTCCGCCGGGTGTGATGAAGATGGTCAAGGTCTTCATCGCCGTGAAGCGCAAGCTTCAGCCGGGCGACAAGATGGCCGGCCGTCACGGCAACAAGGGCGTGATTTCGAAGGTGGTCCCGATGGAGGACATGCCGTTCCTTGCGGACGGGACGCCGGTTGATTTCGTGCTGAACCCGCTGGGTGTGCCGTCGCGCATGAACGTGGGTCAGATCCTTGAAACCCACATGGGGTGGGCCGCGCGCGGCCTTGGCCTGAAGATCGACGATGCGCTGGACGAATATCGCCGCTCGGGCGACATGACCCCGGTGCGCGATGCCCTGAAGATCGCCTATGGCGACGAGGTTTACGGAGAGGCATTTGCCGACCGTGACGAGGACTCGTTGCTGGAAGCGGCGGGCAACGTGACCAAAGGTGTCCCGATCGCAACGCCGGTGTTCGACGGTGCGAAAGAGGCCGATGTGAACGATGCGTTGATGCGGGCCGGGTTCTCGGAATCCGGTCAGTCGGATCTGTTCGACGGCCGCACCGGCGAGAAGTTCGCCCGTCAGGTGACGGTGGGTGTGAAATACCTGCTGAAGCTGCACCACCTCGTTGACGACAAGATCCACGCCCGCTCAACCGGGCCGTACTCCCTCGTCACGCAGCAGCCGCTGGGTGGTAAGGCGCAGTTCGGCGGTCAGCGCTTCGGTGAGATGGAGGTCTGGGCGTTGGAAGCGTACGGCGCCGCCTACACCTTGCAGGAAATGCTGACGGTGAAGTCGGATGACGTCGCGGGCCGGACCAAGGTCTACGAAAGCATCGTCAAGGGTGAGGACAACTTCGAGGCCGGCGTGCCGGAATCGTTCAACGTTCTCGTCAAAGAGGTCCGCGGCCTGGGCCTCAACATGGAACTCCTGGATGCGGAGGAAGACGAAGGAGGCATCGCGGCGGAGTGAATTGGCAGCTAGCTTTCTTCGCAATCCTGGCTTTGGCGGCCTTTGCCAACCTGATGAACATGTTGGCACGGTCGCTGAGGCTTCGCATGGAGATGGGCGTCAATCCTTTGGACATAAGGACTTGGTCGCTTGCCTTCTTGTGGAGAGAGCTTCTCGCAACACTCCCCAACTTGTTCGGCTTCATCGCGCTGTTTGCGTTGTTTTTGTTTGCCGTGCGTTTTGGATGACACCTGCTTCGCAGGGGATTGGATACTGATATGAACCAGGAACTGACAAACAACCCGTTCAACCCGCTCACACCGCCTAAGGCGTTTGATGAGATCAAGGTCTCGCTCGCATCGCCCGAGCGGATCCTGTCGTGGTCCTACGGGGAGATCAAAAAGCCCGAGACGATCAACTACCGCACGTTCAAGCCCGAGCGTGATGGCCTGTTCTGTGCCCGTATCTTCGGGCCGATCAAGGATTACGAATGCCTCTGCGGCAAGTATAAGCGGATGAAGTATCGCGGCGTTGTCTGCGAAAAATGCGGTGTGGAAGTCACGCTGCAGAAGGTCCGTCGTGAGCGGATGGGCCACATCGAGTTGGCCGCACCTGTCGCGCACATCTGGTTCCTGAAATCGCTGCCGTCGCGCATCGGCCTGATGCTGGATATGACGCTGCGTGATCTTGAGCGGATCCTGTATTTCGAGAACTACGTGGTGATCGAGCCCGGCCTGACCGACCTGGAATACGGTCAGTTGATGTCGGAAGAAGAGTTCATGGACGCGCAGGATGCCTATGGCTCCGACGCGTTCCAGGCCAATATCGGCGCGGAAGCGATCCGCGAGATGCTGTCCCAGATCGACCTTGATAGTGAGGCGCAGAACCTGCGCGAGGACCTCAAGGAAGCGACCGGTGAGCTGAAGCCGAAGAAGATCATCAAGCGTCTGAAGATCGTTGAATCGTTCCTTGAGTCCGGCAACCGGCCGGAATGGATGGTTCTGACCGTGGTTCCGGTGATTCCGCCAGAGCTGCGCCCGCTGGTGCCGCTGGATGGGGGTCGGTTCGCGACGTCGGACCTCAACGACCTCTATCGCCGCGTGATCAACCGCAACAACCGCCTCAAGCGCCTGATCGAATTGCGCGCGCCGGACATCATCATCCGTAACGAAAAGCGGATGTTGCAGGAATCCGTCGATGCCCTGTTCGACAACGGCCGTCGTGGCCGCGTGATCACGGGGGCCAACAAGCGCCCGCTGAAATCGCTGTCGGACATGCTGAAGGGTAAGCAGGGCCGTTTCCGCCAGAACCTTCTGGGGAAACGCGTCGACTTCTCGGGCCGTTCGGTGATTGTGACGGGTCCGGAGCTGAAGCTGCATCAATGTGGCTTGCCGAAGAAGATGGCGTTGGAGCTGTTCAAGCCGTTCATCTATTCTCGGCTTGAGGCCAAGGGTCTGTCTTCGACCGTGAAGCAGGCCAAGAAGCTGGTCGAAAAGGAACGTCCGGAGGTTTGGGATATCCTCGACGAGGTGATCCGTGAGCATCCGGTCCTTCTGAACCGCGCGCCCACGCTGCACCGTCTTGGCATTCAGGCGTTCGAGCCGGTTCTGATCGAAGGCAAGGCGATCCAGCTTCACCCGCTGGTGTGTTCCGCGTTCAACGCCGACTTCGACGGTGACCAGATGGCCGTTCACGTGCCGCTGAGCCTTGAGGCACAGTTGGAAGCCCGCGTGTTGATGATGTCGACGAACAACGTTCTGTCGCCCGCCAACGGCGCGCCGATCATCGTTCCGTCGCAGGATATGATCCTGGGTCTGTATTACGTCACGCTGCAGCGTGAGGGGATGCAGGGCGAAGGCATGATCTTTGCGGATGTGGACGAAGTGCGTCACGCGCTGGATGCGGGTGAGGTTCACCTGCATTCGAAAATCCACGCCCGCCTTCCGCAGATCGACGAAGAGGGCAACGAGGTCATGGTGCGGTTTGAAACCACGCCGGGCCGTGTGTTGCTTGGCGCGCTTCTGCCGCTCAACGCCAAGGCGCCGTTTGATCTGGTGAACCGTCTTCTGCGGAAGAAAGAGGTGCAGCAGGTCATCGACACCGTCTACCGGTATTGCGGTCAGAAGGAATCGGTCATCTTCTGCGACCAGATCATGACGATGGGCTTCCGCGAAGCGTTCAAGGCGGGCATTTCGTTCGGCAAGGACGACATGGTCATTCCAGAGGACAAGTGGGAATTGGTCGATGACACCCGCGGTCAGGTCAAGGAATTCGAACAGCAGTACATGGATGGCCTGATCACCCAGGGTGAGAAGTACAACAAGGTCATCGATGCCTGGTCGAAAGCCAACGACAAGGTCACGGATGCCATGATGGGCACGATTTCGGCCTCCAAGCGGGACGATGCAGGCGCCGAAATGGAGCCGAACAGCGTTTACATGATGGCCCACTCCGGTGCGCGTGGCTCGGTCACGCAGATGAAGCAGTTGGGCGGCATGCGCGGCCTGATGGCCAAGCCGAACGGTGAAATCATCGAGACGCCGATCATCTCGAACTTCAAGGAAGGTCTGACCGTTCTTGAATACTTCAACTCGACCCACGGCGCCCGGAAGGGTCTGTCGGATACGGCGTTGAAGACGGCGAACTCGGGCTACCTGACGCGGCGTCTTGTGGACGTGGCGCAGGATTGCATCGTGCGGATGGACGATTGCGGCACCGAGAACACGATCAAGGCCGAGGCTGCCGTCAATGACGGTGAGGTCGTGGCGTCGCTGGCCGAGCGTATTCTGGGCCGGACGGCCGGGGAAGACGTGTTGGTGCCCGGCACCGATGAGGTGATCGTTGCCAAGGGCGAGCTGATCGACGAACGCAAGGCCGATGCGGTTGAGCAGGCCGGTGTGACCACGATGCAGATGCGCTCGCCGCTGACCTGTGAAGCGGAAGAGGGTGTCTGCGCGACCTGCTACGGTCGTGACCTGGCGCGCGGCACGAAGGTGAACACCGGCGAGGCCGTGGGCATCATCGCGGCGCAGTCGATTGGTGAGCCGGGCACGCAGCTGACGATGCGGACGTTCCACATCGGCGGCGTGGCCCAGGGTGGCCAGCAGTCGTTCCAGGAAGCCAACGTCGAAGGCAAGATCGAGTTCCGCAACGCCAACCTGCTGGCCAACCGCGACGGCCAGACGGTTGTCATGGGGCGCAACATGCAGTTGGCCATCGTGGATGAGCAGGGCGCAGAGCGCGCCTCGTTCAAGCTGGGATACGGCACCAATGTGCTGGTGAAAGACGGGCAGGACATCGCCCGTGGCGATCGCCTGTTCGAATGGGATCCGTACACCTTGCCGATCATCGCCGAGGCGGCGGGTTCCGCGAAGTTCGTCGATCTGACCGTGGGCATCTCGCTGCGTGATGAGACGGACGATGCGACCGGCATGACCCAGAAGATCGTGTCGGACTGGCGCACCGCGCCCAAGGGCAACGAGCTCAAGCCCGAGATCATCATCGCGGGTGAAGACGGTGAGCCGATGCGCAACGATCAGGGCAACCCGGTCACCTACACGATGTCGGTCGACGCCATTTTGTCCATCGAAGAAGGGCAGAAGGTCGAAGCCGGTGACGTGATCGCGCGGATCCCGCGTGAAGGTGCCAAGACAAAGGACATCACCGGTGGTCTGCCGCGTGTGGCCGAATTGTTCGAAGCCCGTCGTCCCAAGGATCACGCCATCATCGCCGAGCTCGACGGTTATGTGAAATTCGGCCGCGACTTCAAGAACAAGCGCCGCATCAGCATCGTCCCCGCCGACGAGAGCCTTGAGCCGGTCGAATACATGGTGCCCAAGGGCAAGCACATCCCGGTGGCGGAGGGTGATTTCATCCAGAAGGGTGAATACATCATGGACGGCAACCCGGCCCCGCATGACATTCTTGCGGTGATGGGTGTCGAGGCGCTGGCCGATTACATGATCGACGAGGTGCAGGACGTTTACCGCCTTCAGGGTGTGAAGATTAACGACAAGCACATCGAGGTCATCGTACGGCAGATGCTTCAGAAGTGGGAGATCCAGGATTCTGGCGAAACCACGCTTCTGAAGGGCGAGCATGTCGACAAGGCCGAATTCGACGCGGCCAACGAGAAGGCCATCGCCGATGGTCGTCGTCCGGCGCAGGGTGAGCCGATCCTTCTGGGGATCACCAAGGCCTCGCTCCAGACCCGGTCGTTCATCTCGGCAGCGTCGTTCCAGGAAACCACGCGCGTGCTGACCGAGGCATCGGTTCAGGGCAAACGGGATAAGCTGGTCGGCCTGAAGGAAAATGTCATTGTGGGCCGCCTGATCCCGGCGGGCACCGGTGGCGCGACGCAGAAGGTCGAGCGCGTCGCCAAGTCGCGCGACATGGACGTGATCGAGGAGCAGCAGGCGGCGGCGGCACAGGCCGCAGCCCTTGCCGCGCCCGAGGAGGTCGTCGAGGCCGCACCCGAGGCCGCCGAAGGGGATGCGGCGGAGTAAACCGTTCCCCGCGATCAAGATCGAAACGCCCCATCGGAAACGGTGGGGCGCTTTTCTTTGGGCGCGTGGTGTTATCCCGCGGCGTCCGAGAGGATTTCGACCCCGCGCACAAGGATGATCTCACACCCGCCGCCTATGCTGCTGTCGTTGCGGAGCGTGGACGAGCGCCAGGGACTGAGCCGGTCGCCGGTCACCTCCACGAGGTAACCCTCGATACGGACGCGCTGACCCACTTCAACAGCCATGAGGTCCGCGCGGATTGCGTTTGTGGCGGGCAGGAGGTGGTTGTTGGTGATGTGGTCATCCCAATCATGGGGGAGGGCGGCCCCCCGCGGCGGGCGCGACCAGAGCACGCGATTGCCGGCGGTAAACTCGAACCCGGTGGTGTCGAAATTGCCCCAGACAATCCCGAGATCAAGGGGGGAGACCGCGTTATGCTGTTCGCCCCGAAAACGACGCCGGGAGACGACCTCTCCTTCAAGCACATAGGAATAGAGCAGCGTCGCCTGCATGTCGTCGGTCAGGCGATGGGTCTGTGCGGGCAAGTCCAGTTGCAGCGGCGCGGCGCCGGCAAGATCGGCGCTGGAGATTGCCGGCAATGCGGGCAGGTCGGCGATGTCGAGTTGCACCGGCCCGCCGTCATCCGGCGCAAGGCTTTGAGAGGCGAGGCTGATGAAGCCCGCCACCAGAATGCCGATGAACAGCAATGACTTCTCGTTTCCGTCAAGCATCGGTGCTGTGTGTAGGGGGCGAAATTGGCGAAAGATGGGCGATTGAGGGGGCGTGCATGACGCCCCGTGGCTGTGGGCCCCATTCCTGATGCGGACCTTGACGCGCCGGATGCCCCATGCGCGCATGGGATTGTCCCTTGTCCACATCCCGTCTGGAAACCCGATGCCAAACGACGCCCATCCACCGCTGGATTACCTTGAATTCACCTCCCCCGAGCTGGAAAAGACGCAAAGCTTCTTCGCCGAGGCTTTCGGGTGGAGCTTCATCGACTACGGCCCCGACTACCGCGATCTGCAGGGCGCGGGTCTGGGCGGTGGGATCGAGCGCGGGCCGTTGCGTCCACCGCTTCCGGTTCTCAAGGCCGATGATCTGGAAGCGATGCTGGCGCGGGTTGTGGCGGCGGGAGGCGAGATCACGCAGGAGATCTTCGACTTTCCCGGTGGTCGCCGGTTCCAGTTTCGCGAACCGGGCGGCACTGAAATGGCCGTATGGACCCCGGGCTGACACCGGGGATTCCCTGCGTCCGCCAATTCGCCTAACCTCGCGTACATGGCGCGGGTAAGGGCCGGACAATGGCAGTGAACAAGATCATCGGAGTGTGCCGGTTTTCCTACTTGGGAGAGCACGGTTTCCGTTCGCTTGATGGCGGCCCGGAGGCGGCGGCGAAGGCGCTTTACGCGCCTGCGCGAATGCAGCGCCGCTTCGCGTATTTCGAGAACATCTGCCTGCCGTCGCTCGATGCGCAGACCGACCCCGATTTCGTTCTAGTCGCCCTGATCGGGGACACGATGCCGTTCCATTTTCGCAAGCGGCTCAAGCGCCTGACGGAAACACACCCGTATTTGCGGGTCTGCACGCTTGAGGCGGCGGGGCCGGTCAATTCCACCCGGCGGGCGTTTCGGCGCGGCCTTGACGAGGAAACCGATTTCATCACCGGCTTTCGCATTGATGACGACGACGCCGTCGCCTGCGATTACATCGAGCGTACGCGCGCGGTCGCCGATGCATTGATCGCGATGAACTGGGCCACCGCCGACACGCCCGCGGCGGTGTGTTTCCATCGCGGGATCTATTGGGACATGACGCGCAAGGACGACCCGTTTTGGGATTATTCCGAACCGCAGCCGCTTGGGCTTGCGTCCGCGATGATCCACACGCCCGACAGCACGCATAACATCTTCCGCTGGAACCACCGCAAGCTGGCGTGCAACGCGCGCTGCTGGATTGATCCGAACGAATATATGTTCGTGCGCACGCTGCATGGTCACAACGACAGCGGACGCTCGATCCCGCCCGGCGCGCGGCAATTGCCGGATTGGCAGGCGCGCAAGTTGTTCCGGGAACGCTTTGGCCTGGCGCCCAAGCGGCTTTTGCCGATCATGGAGAAGTTGCAGGAAGACGGCTCGGGCATGGCGCAAAAATTGGCGGATGAGGCGCGGGCTGACATCGCGCGGGGTGGCGGCAAGCCATGACGCCAAACCTCAAAGGCGCGCTGTTGATGATGGGATCGATGACGGCGTTCACATTGAACGATGTCTTTGTGAAGCTGCTGGCCGAGACGGTGCCGCTGTTTCAAATCGTCTTCCTGCGCGGGATCCTGACGACGCTGTTTCTGACCGTGACCGTGGCGGTGTTCGGCAAGTTGACGTTTCGCATCCCGAAGGGAGACCGCTGGAAGGTTGCCCTGCGCACGGGGTTCGAAATGTTGACGGTGGTGACGTTTCTGACTGCGCTTGTGAACATGCAGATCGCCAATGCCGCCGCGATCCTTGCGGCCTTGCCCCTGGTGGTGACATTCGGCGCGGCGATCCTGTTTCGGGAGCCCGTGGGCTGGCGGCGGTGGACCGCCATCCTGATCGGGGCGTTCGGCGTGTTGTTGATCGTGCAGCCGGGGATGGCGGGGTTCAATTCCTATTCGCTTCTGGCGTTGATTGCGGTGGTTCTGGTGGCCGGTCGCGACCTGACCACGCGCGCCTTCAGCAACGATGTACCATTGATGTCAGTGGCAGTGATTACGGCGGCGGGCGTCGGGGCCTTTGGTGGGGTCATGTCGACGACGATCGAATGGGCGCCGATGGGGGCGGCGGAGGTCGCCTACCTTCTGGCATGTGCAATCACGATCATCGGGGGCTATGTCCTGTCGATCTTCGTGATGCGGGTGGGCGATGTGTCCGTGACCTCGCCGTTTCGCTACACGGCGCTGGTCGTGGCGTTGATCCTTGGCGTGGTCGTGTTCTCGGAGTTTCCCAATGCGCTGGCGCTGACCGGATCGGCCATCGTGGTTGCCACCGGGGTCTTCACCTTGATCCGCGAGCGGAGGGTGGCGCGTGGCTGAAGCGGTTCAGGTGCAGGGCTTGTGCCGGTTTTCGTTCCCCTGCACAGGGGGCTTCAAGAAGTACCACGAGAGCTTGGAGGACCGGCGCGCGGCGCTTTATGCGCCCAGACGGCTCGACACCCGGACGCTCTGGTTCGAGCATATCTTCATGCCGTCGATCCGGGCGCAGACCGACGCTGACTTTTCCATGCACCTTCTGTTGGGGGAGGATTTGCCCGAGCCGTGGCGCGGCCGGGTGGAGGATGCGATCCGAGACATCCCGCAGATCAATGCCCATTGGCGGGCACCGGGCGATCACCGGGCGATCTGCCGCGATGTGCTGTGGCGCGGTCGCGACGCAATGCGGGACGTGGTGGCCGAGTTTCGATTGGATGACGATGACGCGGTGGCCGTGGATTACGTGCAGCAGCTGCGCCGGTCCTGGCCGCGTCTTCGCCGGATTGCAAATGTCGCCGGTCGTGTGGCGCTTGATCACGGCAAGGGGCTGGTGTTGGAGGCGGTGCCCGGCGGTGGGATCACGCCGCATGTGCTCAACACCCATTGCTGGTCTGCGGGGCTTGCGCTTTTTCTGCGGCCCGATGACGAGAAGATCATCATGGACTTCCCGCATCACAAGATCTGGGCGCGGGTGCCGTTTGTGAACCTCACCGAACAGCTGATGTTCATCCGCGGCGACCACGGTCATAACGACGCGCGCACACCGTTTGGTGCGGCCTTGCCCACAAGCGTGCCGGAGGATGAAATCGTCTCGCTCCTGCAGCGCCGGTTTTGCGTTGATTTGCCCGCGTTTCAGGCCAAGTGGAGCGCGTTGCCCGACGCCTGATCAGGTGCTGTTGACACCCTTCCGGCAACCCCCTATACCCCGCGCCACTTGGCCCGGGTGCGCATCCGCATCCAGCGTGGCCGAAATACAGATCTGAGTGGCCACGATCCGGGCAATTTTGCCGCCCCGATCCTCTGGAACTTCCACCGCAGCGTCCTCCAGGTAGGGAAGGGATGCATGCGGTTTTGGTGTTTTCTGTGTGGTCTGGCCGCACGCACGGGGGCACCGCCGACATGATGAGAGAGCAAGACGGGGACCCCGAATGCCAACTATTCAACAGCTGATCCGCAAGCCGCGGCAGCCCAAAGTGAAACGCTCGAAGTCGCTGCACCTCGAGAGCTGCCCGCAGAAGCGTGGTGTGTGCACCCGTGTGTACACCACGACGCCGAAGAAGCCGAACTCCGCCATGCGGAAAGTTGCGAAGGTGCGCCTGACCAACGGCTACGAGGTGATCAGCTACATCCCCGGTGAAAGCCACAACCTTCAGGAGCACTCCGTGGTCCTGATCCGTGGCGGTCGTGTGAAAGACCTTCCCGGTGTGCGCTATCACATCCTGCGCGGTGTGCTCGATACGCAGGGCGTCAAGGATCGTCGCCAGCGTCGTTCGAAATACGGCGCCAAGCGCCCCAAGTAAGAGGATACCGCCATGTCCCGCCGTCACGCCGCTGAAAAGCGCCAGGTGCTGCCCGACGCCAAGTTCGGTGACACCGTCTTGACCAAATTCATGAACAATCTGATGATCGACGGTAAGAAGTCGGTTGCAGAAAAGATCGTCTACAACGCGTTCGATCGCGTCGAAGGCAAGCTCAAGCGGGCGCCTGTGGAAGTCTTCCACGAAGCGCTGGAAAACGTGAAGCCTGCTGTCGAAGTGCGCTCGCGCCGCGTGGGTGGTGCCACCTATCAGGTGCCCGTCGACGTGCGCCCCGAGCGTCGTGAAGCGCTGGCGATCCGCTGGTTGATCAATGCCAGCCGCGCGCGCAACGAAAACACGATGGAAGAGCGTTTGGCCGGCGAGCTTATCGACGCCGTCAACATGCGTGGCTCCGCCGTGAAAAAGCGCGAAGACACGCACAAGATGGCCGACGCCAACCGCGCGTTCAGCCACTACCGCTGGTAAGGCTTCGACGGCCCCGCCCGGGGGCCGTCTTCCGTTTGCAATCTCAAGCCTGAGGACATTCCCATGGCACGCGACTATCCCCTCGACCGTTACCGGAACTTCGGGATCATGGCCCACATTGATGCGGGCAAGACCACCTGTTCGGAGCGGATTCTGTATTACACCGGCAAATCCCACAACATTGGTGAGGTGCACGATGGTGCGGCCACCATGGATTGGATGGAGCAGGAGCAGGAACGCGGGATCACCATCACCTCGGCTGCGACGACCACCTTCTGGGAACGCACCGAAGACGGTCAATCCGCAGATTCCGAAAAGCACCGCCTGAACATCATCGACACGCCCGGCCACGTGGACTTCACCATCGAAGTCGAGCGTTCGCTGGCCGTTCTTGACGGCGCCGTTTGCGTTCTTGACGCCAACGCGGGTGTGGAGCCGCAGACCGAAACGGTGTGGCGTCAGGCCGACCGCTACAAGGTTCCGCGCATGGTGTTCGTCAACAAGATGGACAAGATCGGCGCCGATTTCTTCAACTGCGTTGAGATGATCGAAGACCGCACCGGTGCGCGCGCCGTTCCCGTCGGCATTCCGATCGGGGCCGAGACCGAGCTGGAAGGCCTGGTCGATCTCGTGACCATGGAAGAATGGCTGTGGCAGGGCGAAGATCTTGGTGCATCCTGGGTCAAGGCCCCGATCCGCGCCGAGCTTCAGGACATGGCCACCGAGTGGCGTGGCAAGATGATCGAAGCCGCCGTCGAACAAGACGACGACGCGATGGAAGCCTACCTGATGGAAGGCACCGAGCCCGACGTGCCGACCCTGCGTGCATTGCTGCGCAAGGGGACGCTCGCGATGGCCTTTGTGCCTGTTCTGGGTGGGTCCGCGTTCAAGAACAAGGGTGTTCAGCCGCTTCTGAACGCTGTGATCGACTATCTGCCGAGCCCGCTCGACGTTGTGGATTACATGGGCTTCAAGCCCGGTGATGAAACGGAAACCCGCGACATCCCGCGCCGTGCCGACGACAATATGGCCTTCTCGGGCCTGGCGTTCAAAATCATGAACGACCCGTTCGTGGGGTCGCTGACCTTCGTGCGCATCTATTCCGGCACCCTGTCGAAGGGTGACAGCATGCTCAACTCCACCAAGGAGAACAACGAGCGTGTCGGCCGGATGATGATGATGCATTCCAACAACCGCGAAGAGATCGAAGAAGCCTTTGCGGGCGACATCATCGCACTGGGTGGTCTGAAGAACACCACAACCGGGGATACGCTGTGCGACAAGAGCGATCCGGTGGTTCTGGAAACGATGACCTTCCCCGATCCGGTGATCGAGATCGCGGTCGAGCCCAAGACCAAGGGCGACCAGGAGAAGATGTCCCAGGGTCTGGCCCGTCTGGCCGCAGAAGACCCGTCCTTCCGGGTGGAGACCGACATGGAGTCCGGTCAGACCATCATGAAGGGCATGGGCGAACTTCACCTCGACATCCTCGTCGATCGCCTCAAGCGCGAGTTCAAGGTCGAAGCCAACATCGGTGCTCCGCAGGTGGCTTACCGTGAGACGATTTCTCACGCGGTCGAGCACACCTACACCCACAAGAAGCAGTCGGGTGGATCTGGTCAATACGCCGAGGTCAAGCTTGAGATCACGCCGACCGAGCCGGGCGAAGGGTATTCCTTTGAGAGCCGCATCGTCGGTGGTTCCGTGCCGAAGGAATACATCCCCGGCGTGGAAAAGGGCATCAATTCGGTCATGGATAGCGGTCCGCTGGCCGGCTTCCCCGTGATCGATTTCAAGGTGGCCCTTGTCGACGGTAAGTTCCACGACGTGGACTCCAGCGTTCTGGCCTTTGAAATCGCGGCCCGTATGGGCATGCGTGAAGGCATGAAGAAGGCTGGCGCCAAGTTGCTGGAGCCGATCATGAAGGTCGAGGTCGTGACGCCCGAGGAATACACCGGTGGCATCATCGGCGACCTCACCTCGCGTCGCGGTCAGGTGCAGGGCCAGGACACGCGCGGCAACGCCATCGCGATCGACGCCTTCGTGCCGCTGGCCAATATGTTCGGCTACATCAACACGCTGCGGTCCATGTCTTCGGGCCGCGCGCAGTTCACGATGCAGTTCGACCATTATGAGCCGGTTCCGAACAACATCTCGGACGAGATCCAGGCGAAATACGCATAACGGCGGGGCGGTTGCGCCGCCCGCCCCACCAAACGAGCCCTAGGCTCGCAACTCTTCAAGGAGGCCATCATGGCAAAGGAAAAGTTTGAACGTTCGAAGCCGCATGTGAACATCGGCACGATTGGTCACGTTGACCACGGCAAGACGACGTTGACGGCTGCGATCACGAAGCAGTTTGGCGACTTCAAGGCGTATGACGAGATTGACGGTGCGCCGGAAGAGAAGGCGCGCGGGATCACGATTTCGACGGCGCACGTGGAATATGAGACGGAGAACCGTCACTACGCGCACGTTGATTGCCCCGGCCACGCGGACTACGTGAAGAACATGATCACGGGTGCGGCGCAGATGGACGGCGCGATCCTGGTTGTGAACGCGGCCGACGGCCCGATGCCGCAGACGCGTGAGCACATCCTTCTGGGTCGCCAGGTTGGCATCCCTTACATGGTCGTGTTCATGAACAAGGTCGATCAGGTTGACGATGCGGAACTGCTTGAGCTGGTCGAGATGGAGATCCGCGAGCTTCTGTCGTCCTACGAGTATCCGGGCGACGACATTCCGATCATCGCGGGGTCGGCCCTGGCGGCTCTGGAAGGCCGTGACGACAACATCGGGTCGGAGAAGATCGCCGAGCTGATGGCGGCCGTGGACGAGTACATCCCGACGCCTGCGCGCGCTGTGGATCAGCCGTTCCTGATGCCGATCGAAGACGTGTTCTCGATCTCGGGCCGTGGTACGGTTGTGACCGGCCGTGTGGAGCGTGGCGTGATCAACGTGGGCGACGAGATCGAAATCGTGGGCATCCGCGACACGTCGAAGACGACCTGCACGGGCGTCGAGATGTTCCGCAAGCTGCTCGATCGTGGTGAGGCGGGCGACAACATCGGCGCGCTTCTGCGTGGTGTGGACCGTGAAGGCGTCGAGCGGGGCCAGGTCCTTTGCAAGCCCGGCTCGGTGACGCCGCACACGAAGTTCGAGGCGGAAGCGTACATCCTGACCAAGGAAGAGGGTGGCCGTCACACGCCGTTCTTCGCCAACTACCGCCCGCAGTTCTACTTCCGCACGACGGATGTGACGGGCACGGTTGAGCTGCCTTCGGGCACCGAGATGGTGATGCCGGGCGACAACCTGAAGTTCAACGTGGAGCTGATCGCGCCGATCGCGATGGAGAACGGCCTGCGGTTTGCTATCCGCGAAGGTGGCCGGACTGTGGGAGCTGGTGTTGTGTCGAAGATCATCGAGTAAGCGTAGCGGCCCAACGGGCCGATGCGCGAAGCCGGTAATGCAAAGGCCCCCACGGGGGCCTTTGTCATGAAAGGCTGATCTGAGAACCGACCACCTCGGTTGAGACGATATAGAAGGCCCCGCCCCACCGGCGGGGCCTTTCTGCGTCCGTCGCCGTGCTTTGTGCACGCGTGCACAAAGGGGTCATCCCTCTGATCCAAAACGGAAAACCCGTTTCTGTTAACGAACGCTTAACCATGATCGGAGGGGGGGCGCTTAGTTGAAGCGGCTGCCCCGCTTGTAGTGATGTCATGAATGCCTAAATGCGAATGAAGACCTGTGCGCAGAGAGGAAATGGATTGGACATCAAGCAACAACTCGAAAAAGAGCCCTTGAGGATCGGCGTATCGACGCGGGCTCTGTTTGATCTGGAAGAAGAGCACAGTGTGTTCGTCGAGCAAGGTGTTGAAGCCTACTGCAAATTGCAAAGAGAGCTCGAAAAACAGCCGCTTCGAAAGGGTTCGGGTTACGAGGTCGTCGAGAGATTACTTGATCTTAATGAAATCGGCAAAAAGCCACAGGTCGAGGTTATTGTGCTCTCCCGAAACTCTCCAGACCTTTCCCTACGGGCTTTCCATTCCATCAAAGAACTCGGTCTGAACGTTAGGCTCGGCAGTTTCACCAGTGGCCGTTCTCTCGGTCCATTTGTTCCTGCGTGGGGTATCGACCTTTTTCTTTCTAACGAGGCCGCCGACGTCCAAGCTGCGGCAGCTGCAGGAACTGCGGCAGCAAAACTTTTGACTTCGCCCCAAATTCGAACCGGTCAAGATAACGATAGAGAAGTCCGATTTGCATTTGACGGCGATGCCGTTGTGTTCAGTGCAGAGTCGGACATGATCTACAAAGACAAAGGTCTGGATGCATTTCTAGAGCACGAAACTGAGAATGCGTCCGAGCCAATGTCGCAGGGTCCATTTGGGAAGTTTCTAAAGAAACTCTCACTTTTACGGGAAATCCATCTCGTCAAACCCGGCGTTAGCAAAGTTCGAATTGGAATTGTGACTGCTCGCAACGCACCAGCACATGAGCGTGTGATCCAAACACTCAGAGTCTGGGGCACACCTGTCGATGAAGTACACTTTGTGGGTCCGAACGAAAAATCGCCAATTCTTGATGCGATGCAGGCACATATCTTTTTCGATGATCAAGAAAAACATGTTCTTGGGGCGTCGTCAGTAGTTTCCGCCGGGCATGTTCCTGGCCCGCATTCCTCAGATCAGCCGATCATACCCGCAACGAGTTGATCAATGCACCCAGCGGGTTAACAGCGGGCAACGCCCGCCCCGCCATCGCCGAACCCAGGCCCCCCTATCGGGACCTTTTGCGGTGCAAAAGACCCTGCCGGGCAGTGCGACGACGGCGTGGCTCCGCAATACGCCTATCCGGGCGTGTAAAATCTGGCGAATGTCCTTGCCCCCTCCTCCGACTCCGCCTATACGCCGCACATCCAACAAGGGTGCGCTGCGTGCGTGCCTTTTTTAGTTGGGTACGACACCATACACACCTTTGGTGTGACGAAGACGCGAAGAGGGTGTGCGATGAGCGTACATCGTCCAATCCGTTGGAACCCCTAAAGCAAGGGGAACAGCATGGCAGTTGCCAGCCAAAATATCCGTATCCGCCTCAAGGCGTTTGATTATCGGGTTCTCGACGCTTCCACGCAGGAAATCGTAAACACGGCCAAGCGCACAGGTGCGACGGTGCGTGGTCCGATCCCGCTGCCGAACAAGATCGAGAAGTTCACGGTTCTCCGTGGCCCGCACGTCGACAAGAAATCCCGCGACCAGTGGGAAATCCGGACGCACAAGCGTCTGCTCGACATCGTTGACCCGACCCCGCAGACCGTGGACGCGCTGATGAAGCTCGACCTCGCGGCGGGCGTTGATGTTCAGATTTCGGTCTAAGGGAGGGCTTCGGATATGTTGCGCTCTGGTGTGATCGCGAAAAAGGTCGGGATGACCCGCCTTTTCATGGAAGACGGCAAGCAGATCCCTGTGACCGTTCTTCAATTGGATAAATTGCAGGTGGTCGCCAAGAAGACCTCCGACAGCGACGGCTATTCGGCTGTTCAGCTTGGTGCCGGTACGGCGAAGGCCAAGCGGACGTCGGCGCCGATGCGCGGCCATTTCGCCAAGGCGAACGTGGAGCCCAAGCGCAAGCTGGTGGAATTCCGCGTCGATGCGGACAACCTGCTTGATGTGGGCGAGGAAATCATCGCCGACCATTACTTCGAGGGTCAGTTCGTCGACGTGACGGGCACCTCGATCGGTAAAGGTTTTGCTGGTGCGATGAAGCGCTGGAACTTCGGTGGTCTGCGCGCGACGCACGGTGTGTCGATCTCGCACCGTTCGCACGGCTCCACCGGTCAGTGTCAGGACCCGGGCCGCGTCTTCAAAGGCAAGAAGATGGCCGGTCACATGGGGGCTGCGCGGGTGACCACGCAGAACCTGCAGGTTGTGAAGACCGACAGCGACCGCGGCCTGATCATGATCAAGGGCGCCGTGCCCGGATCGAAGGGCGGCTGGGTGACGGTCAAGGATGCGGTGAAGAAGCCGTTCCCCGACAACGCCATTCTGCCTGCGGCACTGGCGTCGGCGGCGGCGGAAGCGGCCAAGGCTGCGGAAGAGGCGGCTGCTGCGGCGGCGGCTGAGGCCGAAGCAGAAGCGGCCCGCCTTGCTGAAGAGCAGGCCGCGTCCGAGGCCGAAGCCCTTGCACAGGCCGAAGCTGAAATCGCTGCTGAAGGTGACGCTGCCCCCGAGGGTGGTGAGACCGAGAAGAAGGACGGTGAATGATGAAAGTCGACGTACTCAAACTGGACGGTAAGAAAGCCGGTTCGGTCGACCTGGACGAGGCCCTGTTCGGGCTGGAGCCGCGCGCCGATATCCTGCATCGCGTCGTCCGCTGGCAGCGCAACAATGCGCAAGCCGGCACGCACAAGGTGAAGACCCGCAAGGAAGTCAGCTATTCCACCAAGAAGATCTATCGCCAGAAGGGCACCGGCGGCGCTCGCCACGGCGCGCGGTCGGCTCCGATCTTCCGCGGCGGCGGCATCTACAAGGGTCCGACACCACGCAGCCACGGCCACGATCTGCCCAAGAAGTTCCGCAAGCTGGGTCTGCGCCATGCGCTGTCGGCCAAGGCGGCCGAGGGGCGTTTGGTGGTGATCGACTCGATCGAGATGAAGGACGCGAAAACCGCAGCCCTGGCCAAGCAGGTCAAGGAGATGGGGTGGAAGCGTGCGTTGATCATCGATGGTGCCGACGTGGACGCAAACTTCGCCCAGGCGGCGCGCAACATCGAAGGTCTCGATGTGCTGCCGAGCATGGGTGCAAACGTCTATGACATCCTCAAGCGTGACACGTTGGTGATCACGAAGGCGGGTGTCGAAGCATTGGAGGCTCGCCTGAAATGAGTGCAGACGCCAAGCATTACGATGTGATCCGCAAGCCGCTGATCACCGAAAAGACCACGATGGCCTCGGAAAACGGTGCCGTTGTGTTCGAGGTGGCCATCGACGCGAACAAGCCGATGATCAAGGAGGCCGTCGAGGCGGTCTTCGGGGTCAAGGTGAAGGCCGTGAACACGACCATCACCAAGGGCAAGGTCAAGCGTTTCCGGGGCCAGTTGGGCACCCGGAGGGACGTCAAGAAGGCCTATGTGACGCTGGAAGAGGGCAATACGATCGACGTGTCGACCGGCCTCTGATCCCAGCGATCGCCTGAATTCGGGGAACCCCGTCGCAGCCGCGGCGGGGTTTTTCGTTGCGTGTGTGTCTGCAAACCCGCTGTCTTGCGTTTTGTCGGGATCTGGCCCTTTCGCGCGGGGGCGGATGTGGGGTTAATGGGGTAAGGGAGGCATGATTGGACGCGATTGGACTGACACTGGAGATGACGGTGGTCTTGGGGCTGCTGGCGTTGACCGTGACCCTGTTCGTGACCGAGGTCGTGCGCATCGACCTGGCCGCGATAGCGGTGCTGGTTTTGCTTGGGTTGCTGAGCCAGGTGCCGGGGCTGGAGAATATCGCGGACCCTGACGAGCTGTTCTCGGGACTGGAATCGAACGCGGTGGTGTCGATCATCGCGGTGATGATCATCGGCGCAGGGCTCGACAAGACGGGGATCATGTCGAAGGTCGCGGCCTTCATCCTCAAGCACGGCGGGCGGAGCGAGGCGCGGATCGTGCCGATCATCTCGGGCACGGTGGGGGTGATTTCGTCGTTCATGCAGAACGTGGGCGCGGCGGCGCTTTTCCTGCCGGTGGTCAGCCGGATCTCGGTGCGCACGGAACTCCCGCTGAGCCGATTGTTGATGCCGATGGGCTTCTGCGCGATCCTGGGCGGCACGATGACGATGGTGGGCTCGTCGCCGCTGATCCTGCTGAATGACCTGATCCAGAATGCGAACGAAAGCCTGCCCGCCGACCAGCAAATGGAGCAGTTCGGCCTGTTCGATGTGACGCCCATCGGGATCGCGCTGATCCTGACGGGGATCTTGTATTTCATGCTGCTGGGGCGCTGGGTGCTTCCCGGCGCGCCGGATGAGGACGACGGCACCAGCGCGCAATCGCTGAGCGATTACCTGCGGAAGCTTTATGGCCTGCATGCCGATATCTTCGAGGTGAGCATCCCGGTCGGCCATCCCTGCGAGGGGATGACGTTTGACGAATTGATGCAGGAATACCACGTCTACATCATCGGCAGCGCCTATCGCGGTCAACGCTGGTTCGCGCCCACGATCGACACGCCGATCACGACGCCGTGCCGTCTGGCGGTTCTGGGCCGGGGGCGGGATGTGAACGAGATGGTGCTGGACCGTGGCCTGACGATGCATTCGGGCCTCGACGTCTTTGCCGAGGATTATGCGCCGACGAAATCCGGCGTGGCGGAGGTGGTTATTCCGCCGGGCTCATCCATCATCGGGAAATGCGCGCATGATCTGGTGTTCCGCAAGACATATGGCGCGAGCATGCTGGCCATTCACCGCGACGAGCAAACGCTCAGCTATGTCGAAACGGAAGACCACGCGCCGACCGCGATTGCCGAAGTGCCGTTCCGCGCGGGCGACACGCTGGTCCTCCATTCGACATGGGAAGCGTTGACGCGCCTGACCAAGAACCGCGATTTCGTGGTGGTCACGACGGATTTCCCGCAGGAAGAGCTGCGCCCGACGAAGGTGGGATGGGCGTTGGCGTTTTTCTGCGTGGCGTTGGGGATGATCCTGTTCACGGACATCCTGTTGTCGCTGTGTTTGCTGACCGGGGCGGTGGGCATGATCCTGACGCGGGTCTTGTCGATTGACGAGGCGTATCAATCGGTGAGCTGGAGCACGGTGTTCCTGTTGGCGAGCCTGATCCCGCTGGGGCTGGCGGTGCAGAGCACCGGCACGGCGGCATGGATCGCGGACCGCATCCTGTTCCTGCTGGACGGGTGGCCGATCTGGGCGTTGCAGGCGGGGGTGGCGGTGCTGGCCACGATCTTCACGCTGATCATGTCGAACGTCGGCGCGACGGTGTTGCTGGTGCCATTGGCGGTGTCGATTGCGGTGGCGGCGGGCGGAAACCCGGCGATCTTCGCGCTGACCGTGGCGATCTCGACGTCGAACAGCTTCCTGATCCCGACGCATCAGGTCAACGCGCTGATCATGGGGCCGGCGGGCTACACGGTGAAGGATTTCATGAAGAGCGGCGGGATCATGACGGTGCTGTTTCTGGTGGTGTCGCTTGGGGTGATGGGGATGTTGTTTTGAGGGAGCATTGATTTTTCGGGTATTTTGACTTAGCTAAGACTTAGCCATATTTTCAGAGAGACCCGATGCAAGCCTCGGTCCATGAAGCGAAAACGAACCTGTCAAAGCTGCTTGAAGCGGTGGCGCGCGGTGAACGTGTCGTGATCACCAAACATGGTAAGCCGGCGGCGGAGCTGGTGCCGCCGAAGAGGGGTGGTGTGGTCTTCGGGAGTTTGGCGGGAAAGGTGGACCCCAAAGTGGTCGACGCGTTTATCGATGCCCTCGAAGAACCGATGTCTGAGGAAGAGTTGCGACTTTGGGAAGGCGGGTAATGGCCTCAATCATTCTCGATACAGGGCCGTTCGTTATGCTGTTGCTTGGGAGTGAGCGCCTGACGCCCGCAACACGCATGGCCTTGAGTGAGGGCGACACGGTGTTTGTATCCGCCATTTCCTTCTACGAAATCGCTCAAAAATCCAGGTTGGGAAAGTGGCCTGACGTCGATGACATCGTTCCGCACCTTGTTGCCTCCGCGAACACGGGAAATATTGGGGTTTTGCCGATCACGGCAGATTTGGCTTTGAATGCCGCCAATCTGGATTGGGCGCACAGAGACCCGTTCGACCGAATAATCGCGGCGACGGCCTTGTCCGAGAACATGACATGCGTTTCGTCGGACAGGGCATTTGATGACGTTGGGGTCGTAAGGATCCGGCCCTAGCTTTGGCGTGACGCATTTCATTGTGTGCTTGGTGTTGACCCCCACCGCCCAACCTCCTAAACGCACGCATCGGCATGGCCCCGGATTCGTCCGGGGCTGTCGTTTTTGGTCTCATGACCAACTCTACGGGCACCTCCGGGGGCCTTTAACATCGGGGTCGGCCTCATGCCGGTCCTTCAAGCAAACGGAAGACAGTTAACATGGCACTCAAGTCGTATAAGCCGACGACGCCGGGCCAGCGTGGGCTGGTACTGATCGACCGTTCGGAGCTGTGGAAAGGACGTCCTGTCAAATCCCTGACTGAGGGTTTGACCAAGAAGGGCGGCCGGAACAACACCGGACGGATCACGGCGCGTCGTCGTGGGGGTGGGGCCAAGCGCCTTTACCGTATCGTGGATTTCAAGCGCACCAAGCTCGACGTCGAAGCAGTCGTCGTTCGGATCGAATATGACCCGAACCGGACCGCCTTCATCGCGCTGGTGCAATACACCGATGGTGAGCAGGCCTATATCCTTGCGCCGCAGCGGTTGGCGATTGGGGACAAGGTGATCTCGTCCAGCAAGGCCGACATCAAGCCGGGCAACGCGATGCCGTTCTCGGGCCTGCCGATCGGGACAATCGTGCACAACATCGAGCTGAAGCCCGGCAAGGGTGGTCAGATCGCGCGCGCCGCGGGCACCTATGCCCAGTTCGTCGGTCGGGATGGCGGTTACGCCCAGATCCGCCTGTCGAGTGGTGAGCTTCGCCTCGTCCGTCAGGAATGCATGGCAACGGTTGGCGCGGTGTCGAACCCCGACAATTCGAACCAGAACCTTGGTAAGGCCGGTCGTGTGCGTCACATGGGCAAGCGCCCGAGCGTGCGCGGTGTGGCCATGAACCCGATCGATCACCCCCATGGTGGTGGTGAGGGTCGGACCTCGGGTGGCCGTACGCCGGTTACGCCCTGGGGTGTGGACACCAAGGGCAAGCGCACCCGCAACAAGAACAAGGCGTCGCAGAAGCTGATTATCCGCTCGCGTCACGCCAAGAAGAAAGGGCGCTAAGTCATGAGCCGCTCCGTCTGGAAAGGGCCTTTTGTCGACAGTTATGTCCTCAAGAAAGCCGAAGCCACCAAGGAATCCGGTCGCAACGAGGTCATCAAGATCTGGTCGCGCCGCTCCACCATTCTGCCCCAGTTCGTCGGTCTGACGTTCGGTGTCTACAACGGCCACAAGCATGTGCCCGTGAACGTCACCGAGGACATGATCGGTCAGAAATTCGGGGAATATTCGCCCACGCGCACGTATTACGGGCACGCGGCCGACAAAAAAGCCAAGAGGAAGTAAGCCATGGGCAAGGATAAAAATCCCCGCCGCGTGGCGGATAACGAGGCGCGCGCCAAGCTGCGGATGCTGAAGACCAGCCCGCAGAAGCTCAACCTTGTTGCCGGCCTCATTCGCGGCAAGAAGGTGGAGAAGGCGCTGACCGATCTCACCTTCTCGAAAAAGCGCATCGCGGTTGACGTGAAGAAGTGCCTTCAGTCGGCCATCGCTAATGCCGAAAACAATCACGGTCTGGATGTCGACGAACTGGTCGTCACCGAGGCCTATGTGGGCAAGAACCTTGTGATGAAGCGTGGCCGTCCGCGGGCGCGTGGCCGGTTCGGTCGCATACACAAGCCGTTCGCAGAGCTGACCATCACGGTCCGCCAGGTTGAGGAGACCGCCTAATGGGACATAAGGTAAACCCGATCGGCATGCGTCTTCAGGTCAACCGGACCTGGGACAGCCGTTGGTACGCAAACACCAAGGAATACGGTGATCTGCTGCTGGAAGACATCAAGATCCGCGAGTTCATCAAGACGGGCTGGTGGGAATTTGTCGCCAAGCGGGACAAGCGCAACCCCGGTGACGCCGGGATCGCCAAGATCATCATCGAGCGTCCGCACAAGAAGTGCCGTGTGACGATCCATTCGGCACGTCCGGGTGTGATCATCGGCAAGAAGGGGTCGGACATCGAGGGTCTGCGCAAGGAGCTGGCGAAGATCACCGACAGCGAATTGCACCTCAACATCGTTGAGATCCGCAAGCCCGAGCTGGACGCGCAATTGGTGGCTGAGTCCATCGCGCAGCAGCTTGAGCGCCGCGTTTCGTTCCGCCGGGCCATGAAGCGGGCCGTGCAGAACGCCATGCGCATGGGGTCGTTGGGCATTCGTGTGAACGTCGCGGGCCGCCTTGGCGGCGCCGAGATCGCGCGGACCGAATGGTACCGTGAGGGCCGCGTGCCGTTGCACACCCTGCGTGCGGACATTGACTACGCACATGCCGAGGCAAAGACGCCGTACGGCATCATCGGCATCAAAACCTGGATCTTCAAAGGTGAGATCATGGAGCACGATCCCAGTGCCCGTGACCGTCGCCAGCAGGAGCTTCAGGAAAGCGGTGGGGCCTCGCGCCCGCGCCGTGATCGCTGAGGGGGGCTGAGACATGTTGCAACCGAAACGGACAAAGTTCCGCAAGATGCACAAGGGCCGGATCAAGGGCGAAGCGAAGGGCGGGTCTGACCTGACCTTCGGCACCTACGGTTTGAAAGCCCTTCAGCCCGAGCGCGTCACCGCACGCCAGATCGAAGCCGCCCGTCGGGCCATGACGCGCCACATGAAGCGTCAGGGTCGCGTCTGGATCCGGATTTTCCCGGACACGCCGGTGACCTCCAAGCCCGTCGAAGTGCGTATGGGTAAGGGTAAAGGGTCGGTCGATTTCTGGGCCTGCAAGGTCAAGCCGGGCCGGATCATGTTCGAGATCGACGGTGTGTCGGAGCCCGTCGCCCGCGAGGCCCTGCGCCTTGCTGCGATGAAGCTTCCGGTCAAGACCCGCACGGTGGTCCGCGAAGACTGGTAAGGTCGAAGGCGCTTTTGCGTTTTCTGGCTGATTGAGAGTTCAGGGCCCCTGCCGAGCGATCGGCGGGGGTCTTATTTTGTTCAAATTCCAGATGTAGTGGGATCGAATGGCGGTATTGAAAAAATCCATTCAATCCATTGCGTGCATTGCGGCCTTTGGCTTTGCGGCGTTCTTTCTCGTATTCACCATGCGCGAGGTTGCCATACGGGATTTCCTATCCCCGCCGCCCCCGATCATAAACACGGCGCATCCTGCAACAGATCTGGCGAATTGCGTCAACGACCAGCCGCCTCCGAGTTACCTAATCATGCGACCCACGACGGAGGCGCGCTTTAATGCCCGCGTCATTGAGCGATCGGAGTCCTTTACGACACTCACGATTGGACGCTCCACACGGGGCAGATGGGTGTTCGCGGTGGATACTCGGGGCGAGCAGCCGCTTGTCTACGATGTGCGGCTGCAACCGGTGCCTGTGCTGGAGTCGATGCGGGACCGGGCTTCCTTCCAGCAAACCACAGAAGCCTTTGAGGCCTGCGGCGCTGAATACATCGGCGAAGTTCCCGTTCCGCAGGAGGAGTGGGCGACGTGGTTCGGTGACCCGTTCTTCGAGAATTATGAGCGTTGGAACCGGTGGCGATGAGCGCTTGTCTGGAGGGCGCAGTTATCTTCGCCGCCATCGCATTCTGGTGCCTTGCCCTGCCGTTCACCATCCACATTGGACGGTGCCATGCGTTGAGCGTGCGAGAGGCTTTGTTAGACGCAGTTGGGGTCAAAAGGGTGTTCTTGACGAACGCTCAGGAAGCAATGCGCCTTTGTGTGATTGTTGTGCCGTTTGGTGTGCTGTTTGTCGCGAAGACCTATACGTGCGGCGGGTAGGTTAACGCCCCCGGACCTCTTCCAAATGGTTGTCGATATGCATCAGGTGGGCCAAAGCGAAGTGATCCTTCCCGAGCGCGCCAAAGGCGAAGTGGGGGCGCAGGGCGCCGTCGAAATCGCGAAAGTGTTCCAGCGCGATCCAGAGGCGGTGCAGCCCGGCATCGGCGGTCACGTCGCCGATGATTTCGCCGGGGATGGGTTCGTCAAGGCCGTGGCTCATGCGTCCGCGCAATTTGAAAACGGTAAAGGCCAGTTTCCCGGCGGTCATCTGGAACAGTTTCGGTTTCTGTTCAGGGTAGCCGGACATTGAGAATTCGACCCCTTGGGCGAGGTGGCTGAAGGTGCGGCCAAGGTCCCAATCGCCGGTCGATTGGATCGCGGAGAGGTCGAGGGCGTCGAGGCGGCGGAAGGCGGTGTCGAGTGCGTTGGTCATGGGCGACAGTAAGGCCGCCCGTTGGCGATGGGTCAAGCCGCGCGGCGGTCAGGTGGAGGGCCAGATCGCCTCCATCCCGCCGTTGAAATCGGCCCAGGACATGGTGGCGCGGTTGCCGGCGTAGCCCTCGTAATAGGAGCGCCCGTTGGGCAGCGGCAGGCCGGCCCAGATGCGGGCAAGGTTGTGCATGAAATCACGACGGCCAAGAGTGCCCTCTTCAAAACCCTCAAGCCCGGCCTCGTGCAACAAAACGGTGGCAAGGCTATCCTGCACCTCGGGCGTAAACGGCACTTCGGGGCCATAGCCGCGGATGCGCGCGACGCGGCGCAGGGTGTCGGGGATGAACTGATACCGGCCGATGGCGTGGGGTTGTCCGGGGGTGGCGGCGATCCAGGCGTAGATCTCGCCCAACGTCATTTGCGTGGGTGCCCGCGGCGGCGGAATGCGCGCACCGCGGTTGTAGGCATCATAGCCCGCGGCCCCGGCCTCGGCCCGGGCGATGAGGTTGAAAAGGAGCGCGACCTGTCCGGATTGGCCGATGGGCCCGGATTGCCCGACCGGATCAGGGCGGGTGCGGACCGGAAAAGGGGCGAAGAGGCTACCGTCGCGAGTGCCCGCAAAAAGCGAACCGGTGCCAGGGCCGCTTGCGCCGATGGAGCCGTCGATAAGCGGAGAGGCGCGGGCCACGAGGGGCGCGACATCGGCCTTGGCCAGACCGGTGAGAAGGAAGATGATCGTGAGGGGCAGGAACAAGGCCCCATACAGTCGGTTCGCCATTCTGGCCAATTCCCGCAGGATTACTCTTGGCGGGCAATGTGGCGGCAATACCTTTCAAATCCGTTTCCACGCGCCTAAAGACGGGCCATGGCTACGATCAAATCCCTTTTTGCGACGCGTCTTTACCATGCCAAGCTCGCCGAATTTGGCCCGCAGGTGGAGGAGGACGAGTTGATGGCGTCGTGCTTTTCCATCGCCGATGACGACCAGGCGGGGCAGCAATGGTGCGCGGAAAACGGGTTCCCCGGATACACGTCCTATGCGTCGCTGACCGATCTGCCGTGGCGGTTTCCGATCTTTGCCTCGGTGGTGGAGGCGTTGGACGCCCATGTCGCGGCCTTTGCCGAAGACCTGGAGTTCGATCTGGAGGGGCGGGAGCTCAAGCTCGAAGACATCTGGATCAATATCCTGCCCGAGGGGGGGATACACACGTCGCATATCCACCCGCATTCGGTGATTTCGGGCACGACCTATGTGGCGGTGCCGCCGGGGGCGCGGTCGATCAAGCTTGAAGATCCGCGCCACGCGATGATGATGGCTGCCCCCGGACGCAAACCCGACGCGCGCGCGGAATTGCAGGCGTTTGTCTATCCGAACCCGCAGGCGGGGGATGTGTTGCTTTGGGAATCGTGGCTCCGCCATGAGGTGCCGATGAACATGGATGAAGACGACCGCATCAGTGTGAGCTTCAATTACAGCTGGTCTTGACGCCTGTGTTGCATGAGGGGCGCGTGGCGTGTTCTGGTGCGGCAAAACAAGAGCAGGAGGCACAGGCACATGGCGGGCGGAAACCCAATCAGCTACCTCACCGAGGCGTCAAAGCAGGAAAGCTTCGCGCATTTCAAGGCGCATATGGAGCAATCCATGCTGTTCCGGAACCGCGACAAGAACCGGTCCTACGCGGTGGGGCGGGCGATCAAGGCGGGGATCAAGGACGGCTTGTTCGTGGAATTCGGCGTCGCCGGTGGTGCTGGATCGCGCTTGTTCGGGGACGCGTTGCAGCCCCATGGTCAGACGCTGACCGGGTTCGACAGTTTCGAGGGGCTGGAAGAGGATTGGACCGGCATCCAATCTGGCCGGGAAGCGGGCGCGTTCACCCAAGGGGGCGCAATGCCGAAGGTGCCCGACAACGTGACTTTGGTGAAAGGCTGGGTGCAGGACACGCTGCCGGGGTATCTGAAGGACACCGGGGCGCGGCCGTTCGCCTTTGTGCATATGGATATGGACACCTACACGCCGACGCTGTTTGCGCTGAAGGCGATCAAGAAGCGGCTGGTGAAGGGGACGGTGATCCTGTTCGACGAGCTCTACGGCTATCCGGGTTGGCGGCACCATGAATACAAGGCGCTGACCGAGGTGCTGAAAGAGGGCGATTACCGGTATATCAGTTTCTCGACCGAAAGCGTCGCGATCGAGATGGTCCGCAAGCCGAAGTGAGCGACGACGGCTTGCGGAGGGGCGGCCTGCGGCCGGGCAGGGTCAGTTTTCGATGTCGAACATCAGGCGCATGGTGACGGGCACGGCGCGCGAGATGTGATCAAGGCTGGCCAGCTCTTGCAGAACGTCGATGCCCGCGTCGATCCCGGCCACATCGGTTTCGAGAAACACCATGTCGCTGGTCATCGCCATAACGCGATCTTCGGACAGGCGGACAACAACCATATCGGTGGTCAGGTCCAGCTCGGTGCCGATGAACGACAAGACGGCGTCCACTTCCATCTCCATCATGTCGCCGACGGCAAGCGCTTCGGTGGCGGCCATGTCGATCTCGGTCGTCAGGCGCGCGGCGGGCACGGCGTTGAAGACATGCTCGGCCATGCGTTCGTTGCGGATGTCGATCATGGTCTCAAGGGTGGTCAGGTCAATCTCGATATCGGTCGCGCCGGTGTCGGACACGGTGCCGGACAGGCCGTCGAAGGTGTGGACCTCGCCGATGTAGTCGTTCTTGACCGACGCGAAGGCCAGATGCGAGCCCTCTGCGTTCAGGGTCCAGGTCTCGGACAGGACGGGGGTTGCGACGAGCGCCAGAAGGGCGGCGGTAAAAGCGGTGGTTTTCATGGAGATCTCCCTTTTCATTGCGATTGATCGCACGGGCGTGCGGTGTGTATGGGGAGAACGATTGGGCGTCGGAGTTTATTCGGACCGCCGGGGTGACGTTTTTGTGAGGGGGGATTATGGTGCGGAGGACGGGCCGGCTTGGCGGAGTCGCATTAATGCTGCGCAGTTTTGAGGTAGGGAAACAGTTTGCTGATTTTAGGCCTTATTCAAGGGCTTGTCACGTTGACCGGAGCATTGGCCTTGTTCCTGGTCGCACGAGCAGTCCTCAGGGGCCCAGAGTACATTGCGGCCTGCAATCAAGCGTTCGACCGCCGCTTCCTTGATCGAGCGCGTTTCTCTATTTGGGAAATTTGCTGCGTTCGCGCGACGCCGTTCGCGCTCCATATACTCGGGGCTTGGGCTGGCTTCGAAGTGTTTTCCGGACTCTTTTGGTTTCTTGAGGATAATGGCCGTATCGACGAATTTGGTGAATGGGCAAGCTATCGCCAAATATTTGCGACAACGTTAGGCATCCCGAGCGGATTGTTCTTCTTCTACTCAGTTACAAGGACTTGCGAGAAGGTTTGGATCAGAACACTCCAGGCTGCTGATGTGGCTCCGGTTGATTGGCTGGAGTATGAGCTTGGCGGGCGGAACACCCCCAAGCCAGAGAGAGAAAAAACGTCCGATTAATCCGTCCTTGCCAACCCCTCCCATCCCCCCTATACGCGCCCTCTATTCACCGAACTCCACGGGAATCAGCGTGACCTTGGTCGATCCGGCCAACAGGGCGCCCCCGTGATGTGAGAGAAGGACAAAGGCGATGAACGCCCAGGAAATGCGTGACAAGACGCCGGATCAGCTCCGTGACGAGTTGACGGCCCTGAAGAAGGAGGCCTTCAACCTCCGCTTCCAGCAGGCCACTGGCCAGCTTGAGAACACCGCCCGTATGCGCCAGGTGCGCCGCGACGCCGCGCGGGTAAAGACCATTCTGAACGAAAAAGCAGCAGTCGCTGCATCGGACGCTTCGTCCGCAGCCGCATCGGAGGCCTGATCTATGCCCAAGCGTATTTTGACCGGCACCGTGACCAGCGACGCCAACGAGCAGACCGTGACCGTATCCGTGGAGCGCCGCTTCAAGCACCCGGTCATGCAGAAGACCATCCGGAAGTCCAAGAAGTATCGGGCGCATGATCCGGAGAACACTTTCAAGGTCGGGGACCAGGTCCGCATTCAGGAATGTGCCCCCGTCTCGAAATCCAAGCGCTGGGAGGTGATCGCGTCCTAAGCGTTCACATCTCGGTTTGATCGAAACCCCCGGGCCAATGTGCAAACAGCCGGTCCGGGACGTCGGGAGAAACCAATATGATCCAGATGCAGACAAATCTGGATGTTGCTGACAACAGCGGCGCGCGCCGTGTTCAGTGCATCAAGGTTCTGGGTGGTTCCAAACGCAAATACGCCTCTGTGGGCGACATCATCGTGGTGTCGGTCAAGGAGGCTATTCCGCGTGGTCGCGTGAAGAAGGGGGATGTCCGCAAGGCCGTCGTCGTTCGCACGGCCAAGGAAGTGCGTCGCGACGATGGCACCGCCATTCGTTTTGACCGCAACGCCGCCGTCATTCTCAACAACAACAACGAGCCGATCGGCACCCGTATCTTCGGGCCGGTTGTTCGTGAGCTGCGTGCGAAGAACTTCATGAAGATCATCTCGCTCGCGCCGGAGGTGCTGTAAGATGGCTGCCAAGCTCAAGAAAGGCGACAAGGTCGTCGTGCTTGCCGGTAAGGACAAGGGCAAGGAAGGCGAGATCGCTTCCGTGAACCCCAAGGCCGGCAAAGCCATCGTGGAGGGCGTGAACATCGCCATCCGTCACACCAAGCAAAGCCAATCCTCGCAGGGCGGTCGCATCCCACAGCCGATGCCGATCGAATTGTCGAACCTGGCGCTGCTCGACAGCAACGGCAAAGCGACCCGCGTCGGCTTCAAGATGGAAGACGGCAAGAAGGTACGTTTCGCCAAGACCACGGGGGACGCAATCTGATGCTGGACACCGCAACATATACCCCGCGTATGAAGACCGCCTATCGCGACGCCATCAAGGCCGCGATGAAGGAGGAATTCGGTTACAAGAACGACATGCAGATCCCGCGTCTTGAGAAGATCGTTCTCAACATCGGCGCCGGTGCGGAAGCGGTTCGGGATTCCAAGAAGGCCAAATCGGCCCAGGAAGATCTGACCGCCATCGCAGGCCAGCACGCCGTCATCACCAAGGCCAAGAAGTCCATCGCTGGCTTCCGCGTCCGTGAAGACATGCCGCTTGGCACGAAGGTCACGCTGCGTGGCGACCGCATGTATGATTTCCTGGATCGCCTCACCACCATCGCAATGCCCCGCATTCGCGACTTCCGTGGTGTGAAGCCGTCGTTTGACGGTCGTGGCAACTTTGCCATGGGCATCAAGGAACACATCGTCTTTCCCGAGATCAACTTCGACAAGGTCGATGAGGTTTGGGGCATTGACGTGATCATTGTCACAACGGCGGACACAGACGCCGAGGCGAAGTCGCTGTTGAAGCACTTCAACATGCCCTTCAACGCCTGACGCGAGAGGAATAGACCAATGGCAAAAGTTTCCATGGTTCAACGTGAGCTCAAGCGTCAGCGCCTGGTGGAGAAGTATGCCACCAAGCGTGCTGCGCTGAAAGAGATCGCAAATGACGAAGACAAGCCGATGGAAGAGCGCTTCAAGGCGCGTCTGAAACTGGCGAAACTGCCGCGCAACAGCTCGGCCACCCGTCTTCACAACCGTTGCCAGCTGACCGGGCGCCCGAAGGCGTATTACCGCAAGCTGAAAATGTCGCGCATCAAGCTGCGTGATCTGGCCTCCAACGGTCAGATCCCCGGCATGGTCAAGTCGAGCTGGTGAGGAGCAGATAAGATGAATGATCCTATCGGCGATATGCTGACCCGCATCCGCAACAGCCAGATGCGCGGTAAATCCACGGTCGAGACCCCGGCCTCCAAGCAACGCGCGCGTGTCTTGGATGTGTTGGTGGACGAAGGCTACATCCGCGGCTATGAGCCCGCCACCGGCAAGGACGGACACCCGGCCTTCGAGATCAGCCTGAAGTACTATGAAGGCACCCCGGTGATCCGTGAGCTCAAGCGCGTGTCGAAACCCGGCCGCCGCGTCTACATGAGCGTGGGCGACATCCCGCAGGTCCGTCAGGGCCTGGGTGTGTCGATCGTCTCCACCTCGAAGGGCGTGATGTCCGATGCAAACGCTCGCAGCCAGAATGTTGGCGGCGAAGTGCTTTGCACGATCTTCTGAGGGGGTGACACATGTCTCGTATTGGTAAAAGACCGGTCGAGCTGCCCGGGGGTGTTGAAGCTTCCGTGTCGGGTCAGACCATCGAAGTGAAGGGCCCCAAGGGTGCCCGCAGCTTCAAGGCAACCGACGATGTCTCCGTCACGGTGGACGGCAATGTCATCAATGTTGAGCCGCGCGGCAAGTCCAAGCGCGCGCGTCAGCAATGGGGCATGAGCCGCACCATGGTGCAGAACCTCGTCACCGGCGTCACCGACGGTTTCAAGAAAGAGCTTGAGATCCAGGGTGTTGGTTATCGTGCACAGATGCAGGGCAACACCCTGAAGCTGTCGCTGGGGTATAGCCACGATGTCGATTTCGACGTGCCCGAGGGTGTGACCGTCACCTGCCCGAAGAACACCGAAGTGGTGATCGAGGGCAACGACCAACAGCTTGTTGGTCAGGTGGCTGCGAACATTCGTGAGTGGCGTGCGCCGGAGCCCTACAAGGGCAAGGGCATTCGCTACAAGGGTGAGTACATCTTCCGTAAGGAAGGCAAGAAGAAGTAAGGGCTGGCACTATGGCTATGAGCAAACGCGATCTGTTCCAGAAGCGCCGCCTGCGCAACCGGAACAAAATGAAGAAGATGGCTGCAGGGCGCGCGCGCCTTTCGGTTCATCGTTCGAACAAGAACATCAGCGTCCAGCTGATCGACGATGTGGAAGGTCGCACGCTCGCGTCGGCTTCTTCGCTGGAATCGTCGCTTGGCGTGGTCGGCAAGAACAACGTGGAGGCCGCCACCAAGGTGGGCGCCGCGATTGCCGAGCGGGCGAAGAAGGCTGGGGTCGAGGAATGCTATTTCGACCGTGGCGGCTTCCTGTTCCACGGGCGTGTGAAGGCCTTGGCCGACGCCGCACGTGAAGGTGGTCTGAAGTTCTGAAGACTTGAAGGCGGCTCCGGTGGGGCCGCCTCGATGATCCCGGGGTCTTGGGCTCACGAGGATTGAGATAACTCCGGCGCTTTCGAGCGCTTCGATTTGAAGGAATTGCCATATGGCAGAACGTGAGAACAGAGGGCGCGGCCGCGGTCGCAACCGTGAAGAGGAAACGCCGGAATTTGCCGATCGCCTGGTCGCGATCAACCGCGTTTCGAAGACCGTGAAGGGTGGTAAGCGTTTCGGCTTTGCAGCCCTTGTCGTCGTTGGTGATCAGCGCGGTCGCGTGGGCTTTGGCAAAGGGAAGGCCAAAGAGGTGCCCGAGGCGATCCGCAAGGCCACCGAGCAGGCCAAGCGCAACCTGATCCGCGTGCCGCTCAAGGAAGGCCGCACGCTGCACCACGACATTCTGGGCCGTCATGGCGCGGGCAAGGTCGTGATGCGCACGGCGCCGGAAGGGACCGGGATTATCGCCGGTGGTCCGATGCGTGCCGTGTTCGAGATGCTGGGTGTGAAGGACGTTGTGTCCAAATCGACCGGCTCGCAGAACCCCTACAACATGATCCGCGCCACGCTGGACGGCTTGCGCAAGGAAAGCTCGCCCCGTCAGGTGGCGGCACGTCGCGGCAAGAAGGTCGCCGACATCCTGCCCAAGCGCGATGATGCGCCCGCAGCCGCAGAGACCGAGGAGGCCTGAGACCCATGGCAAAAACCATCGTCGTCAAGCAGGTGGGTTCGCCCATCCGCCGCCCCCAGGATCAGCGCGCAACGCTGATCGGTCTGGGCCTGAACAAGATGCACAAGACCCGCGAATTGGAGGACACCCCTTCGGTCCGCGGTATGATCAACAAGATCCCGCATCTCGTCGAAATCGTCGAGGAACGCGGCTAAACCGCCCCTCACGGACCGACATCAAAGTACCGCAGAGCCCCGGATTTTCCGGGGCTTTTGTGTCTCTTTGGCTATCGGATCGAATATTTCAGCGTCGCTGCGGTTTATTTGTTACTCTAACCTATGCAAATTGGGTCCTGTTCGCGTGCCAATAGAATTTTCAACATCCCTGGAGCACGATCTGCTCTATGCCCGCTGGAGCGGTGCGGTCAATTACGACCAATTCCAAGCCAATTTCGTCCGCTACCTCCAGGATGCGAATTATCGGGCGGGCCGTCCGGAATTGATCGACCTTGCAGCCGTTACCTCGATCGATATCAATTTCAATCTGGTCCGGTCCATGGTGCGTCAGGTCAATGAACAGGCGCCGGGCAAGATCGTGAACACCCGAAGCATCATTTATGCGCCTGATGAGACGGCGTTCGGGATTGGCCGCATGTATCAGACACTGGCGGAAATTTCCGGAGGCACGCAGGTCGAGGTGTTTCGCACCGAGCGGGAGGCTATGGACGCGCTGGAGCTGCCGCATGAGAGCATTGCGCATCTGTTGAGGGTGGAAACCTTTCTTCCCGCAACCCCGGCCAAGGTATAGCTTGCGCAGGCACCGAGGACATGGCGTCGGGGCCTGTATCGCTGCAGGGGCCAGACGGGTCTTGCCTGATTGCCGCCAAGCCCATATACGCGCCCGGTGGCCGGAATCGGCCGTCGCAGTGATGCGCGCGCCTCTGGCGCACCATCAAAACCAAACGCGCACCAAGGGTGCGTCATCAAGAAATGCCGTGGCTGTCCCATTTCGCTTCCGGGGGCGCGTCCGGCTTGAAGGAGAAGCGATATGAAACTGCATGAATTGCGCGACAATCCCGGCGCAACCAAGAAGCCCAAGCGCGTGGGCCGTGGCCCGGGTTCGGGCACCGGTAAGACCGCCGGTCGCGGTATCAAGGGTCAGAAGTCCCGTTCGGGTGTAGCCATCAACGCCTATGAAGGCGGCCAGATGCCCCTCTACCAACGGCTTCCCAAGCGCGGCTTCACCAAGCCGAACCGCAAGAAATTTGCCGTTGTGAACCTGGGCCTGATCCAGAAGTTCGTCGACGCGGGCAAGATCGACGCGAAATCCGAGATTACCGAAGATGCGCTGGTCGCATCCGGCCTGGTACGCCGCAAGCTTGATGGCGTGCGGGTTCTGGCGAAGGGTGAGGTTTCGGCCAAGCTGAACATTTCGGTCACCGGCGCATCCAAGGCGGCAGTCGAGGCGGTCGAAAAAGCCGGCGGATCGCTTGCCACGGCAGCGCCTGTTGCGGCGGAGTAACCCGTTCGGGGTCTTTGTGACCTCGTAACGCTTGTGGGCGGGGACCTCTCCGCCTACATCCTATCCTTAGGAATTCTTGCGCCGCAGGGCCCCCATGATGGGGCCGGCGGCTTTAGCGCATAAGAGAGACGGCATGGCATCAGCAGCGGAGCAAATGGCCTCCAACATGAGCTGGAGCGCGTTTGGCAAAGCCACCGAGCTGCGTCAGCGCATCTGGTTTACCCTGGGCCTTCTGATCATCTACCGGATCGGCACCTATATTCCCGTGCCCGGTATCGACACGGTCGAATTGCAAGCCTTCTTTGATCAGGCGGCAGCCGGTCTTGGCGGTGTCTTGAACATGTTCACCGGCGGCGCGTTGAGCCGGATGGGTGTCTTCGCGCTTGGCATCATGCCCTACATTTCGGCCTCGATCATCGTACAGCTCATGGCGGCCATGGTGCCTGCGATGGAGCAGCTCAAGAAAGAGGGCGAGCAGGGGCGCAAGAAGCTGAACCAATGGACGCGCTACGGCACGGTGGTTCTGGCCACGGCGCAGGCCTATGGCCTGGCCGTGAGCATGGAATCGGGCGGTCTGGTGACTGATCCCGGCTGGTTCTTCCGCGCGGCCTGCGTGATCACGCTGGTGGGCGGTACGATGTTCCTGATGTGGTTGGGCGAACAGATCACCCAGCGCGGCATCGGCAACGGTATCTCGCTGATCATCTTTGTCGGCATCATCGCCGAAATCCCCGCCGCATTGGCGCAATTCTTCGAATCCGGCCGTCAGGGCGCGCTGTCGACGCCTGCGATCCTGGGCGTAATCGTGATGCTGATCGGGACGCTGTTCTTCGTGGTGTTCATGGAGCGCTCCCTGCGCAAGATCCATATCCAGTACCCGCGCCGACAGGTCGGCATGAAGGTTTACGATGGCGGGTCGAGCCACCTGCCGGTGAAGGTGAACCCGGCGGGCGTGATCCCGGCGATCTTCGCCTCGTCGCTTCTGCTGCTGCCGACCACGCTGACGACGTTCGGTGGGGCCGAGGGCAACGGCCCGGTGATGGGCTGGATCCTTGCCAACTTCGGACCGGGTCAGCCGCTTTACCTGTTGTTCTTTGCGTCGATGATCATCTTCTTCACGTATTTCTATACGCTGAATGTGTCGTTCAAGACCGAGGACGTGGCCGACAATCTGAAGAACCAGAACGGTTTCATTCCGGGCATTCGTCCGGGGGCTCGGACGGCGGAATATCTGGAATATGTGGTGCGCCGCATCCTGGTCCTTGGTTCGGCCTATCTTGCGTTGGTTTGCCTGATGCCAGAAATTGTGCGGACAAACCTTTCAATTACTGCTTACTTTGGAGGCACTTCGATTCTCATCATCGTTTCGGTGGGGATGGATACGGTTCAGCAGATCCAATCGCATCTGCTGGCGCATCAATACGAAGGCCTGCTCGAAAAGTCCCAACTCCGCGGGCGCAAGAGTGGCGCCAAGAAACCGCGGAAGGGACCGGCGCGTCGATGAACATCATACTTTTGGGCCCGCCGGGAGCGGGCAAGGGAACACAGGCGCGCATCTTGGTTGACGGCCGTGGCATGACACAGCTGTCCACCGGCGACATGTTGCGTGAAGCAAAAGACAGCGGCACCGAGATGGGCAAGGTCGTGGCCGATGTTATGGCGCGGGGCGAGCTTGTCACCGATGAGATCGTCATCGGCCTGATCCGCGAGAAGCTGGAAGGTGGCGGCACGGGGTTCATCTTCGACGGTTTCCCGCGCACGCTGGCACAGGCCGACGCGCTTGGGGATTTGCTGGCCGAGGTGGGTCAGACGCTTGATCATGTGGTGGCGATGGAAGTGAACGACGACGAACTCGTCACACGGATCACGGCGCGCGCCACCTGTGGCATGTGCGGGGAGGTCTATAACGACATCACCAAGCCGATCCCTGCAGATGGGACGTGTACCAATTGCGGTGCGTCAAGCTTCAAGCGCCGCGCGGATGATAACGAGGAAAGCCTGCGCACGCGGTTGATGGAATACTACAAAAAGACCTCTCCCCTGATCGGATATTACCACGCCAAGGGTCAGCTCCGCTGGGTCCCGGGTCTGGGCGATATCGACGAGGTTGCAGGTGGAATTGCCGCCGTTCTCGACAGCTGATCGGCCGCTATTGACCTTTCGGTCGCCAAGTCATAGTTACCGCCATCTCCGCAGGAATCACTCTGGGCGGAGCGTATAGAAGCCCGGGAAAAATCGCCCGGGCTTACGTTGTGAAAACAGGGCCTGGGATTACGGGCTCGCAACCGAAGGATATGCCACACATGGCACGTATTGCCGGGGTTAACCTCCCCACGTCCAAGCGCGTCCCGATTGCGCTGACCTACATCACCGGGATTGGCCACACCTCCGCCGCAGCGATCTGCGAAGCGGTTGGCATCGACGGGACCCGCCGTATCAACGAGCTCAGCGATGCAGAGGTTCTGCAGATCCGCGAGCACATCGACGCCAACTACAGCGTTGAGGGTGACCTGCGCCGCGAGACGCAGATGAACATCAAGCGCCTGATGGATCTTGGTTGCTACCGTGGCCTGCGCCATCGCCGCAACCTGCCGGTTCGCGGTCAGCGCACCCACACCAACGCACGCACCCGCAAAGGCCCTGCAAAGGCCATTGCCGGCAAGAAGAAATAAGGGAGGGCTGGACACATGGCACGTGATCGTCGTCCCGCAAAGAAGAAGGTTTCCAAGAACATCGCCACCGGCGTTGCGCATGTGAATTCTTCGTTCAACAACACGAAAATCCTGATCTCTGACGTACAGGGCAATGCGATCGCATGGTCGTCCGCCGGTACGATGGGCTTCAAGGGCAGCCGCAAGTCCACGCCGTTCGCCGCCCAGATGGCCGCCGAAGACGCGGGCAAGAAGGCGCAGGACCACGGCGTGAAAACGCTTGAGGTCGAAGTGCAGGGCCCCGGTTCGGGCCGTGAAAGCGCGCTGCGTGCCCTGGCGGCCCTTGGCTTTCAGATCACGTCCATCCGCGACGTGACCCCGATGGCCCACAACGGCTGCCGCCCGCCCAAACGCCGCCGCGTCTAAGGTGGCCGGACTTCTTCCCGGGCTGCGTTTTCGCGCGGCCCGGATTCGTCATTTTTACCTCGAGTGTGTCCGGGATGGATCCCCCCGACACGAGCATGGAGGCGACGCATGATCCACAAAAATTGGCAAGAGCTGATCAAGCCCACACAGCTGGTAGTCCAGCCGGGCAATGACCCTGCGCGGAAGGCGACGGTTGTCGCGGAACCGCTTGAGCGGGGCTTTGGCCTGACGCTTGGCAACGCGCTGCGCCGCGTTCTGATGTCGTCGCTGCAAGGCGCGGCCATCACGTCGGTTCAGATCGACGGCGTGCTGCACGAGTTTTCGTCGGTGCCCGGTGTGCGCGAAGACGTCACCGACATCGTGTTGAACCTCAAGGGCGTCGCGATCCGCATGGAAGCCGAAGGGCCCAAGCGGGTTTCGATTTCCGCGAAAGGGCCGCGCGTTGTGACGGCGGGTGATATCTCCGAGTCCGCGGGGATCGAGATCCTGAACAAGGATCACGTGATCTGCCACCTCGACGATGGCGCCGACCTCTACATCGAGCTGACGGTCAATACCGGCAAAGGCTACGTCGCCGCCGACAAGAACCGGCCCGAGGATGCGCCCATCGGCCTGATGCCGATCGATGCGATCTATTCGCCGGTCAAAAAGGTGTCCTATGACGTGCAGCCCACCCGTGAGGGCCAGGTTCTGGATTACGACAAGCTGACGCTGAAGCTTGAGACCGACGGCTCCGTGACGCCGGATGATGCCGTGGCCTATGGCGCGCGCATCCTGCAAGATCAGCTTTCGATCTTCGTGAACTTCGACGAGCCGGAATCGGCCACACGTCAGGACGACGAAGACGATCTGGAATTCAACCCGCTTCTGCTGAAGAAGGTTGATGAGCTGGAGCTTTCGGTGCGGTCCGCGAACTGCCTGAAGAACGACAACATCGTCTATATCGGTGATTTGATTCAAAAAACCGAAGCGGAGATGCTGCGCACGCCGAACTTTGGGCGCAAGTCGCTCAACGAGATCAAGGAAGTGCTGTCCGGCATGGGCCTGCACCTCGGTATGGATATCGTGGATTGGCCGCCCGACAACATCGAAGAGCTGGCGAAGAAGTACGAAGACAACTTCTGATCCAATGTAAAATGCCCGGCTGATCCGGGGAAAATATGGCTTGCGGCTTAGGCCGCTGGCCCAAGGAGAGGGCCCCGCACGCATGGGGCCCCGGACAAAGCAAAAACGCCCGTAGAGGGCACCGAATTTGGAGATATACAATGCGTCACGCTCGCGGATACCGCCGCCTGAACCGGACCCACGAACATCGCAAGGCGATGTTCTCGAACATGGCCGGCTCGCTTATCGAACATGAACAGATCAAGACGACGTTGCCCAAGGCAAAGGAACTGCGTCCGATCGTTGAGAAGTTGATCACGCTGGCCAAGCGCGGCGATCTGCACGCGCGCCGCCAGGCAGCATCGCAGTTAAAGCAGGATCCGTTCGTCGCCAAGCTTTTTGACGTTCTCGGCCCCCGCTACGCTGACCGCTCGGGCGGTTATGTCCGCATCATGAAGGCGGGCTTCCGCTATGGCGATATGGCCCCGATGGCGATCATCGAATTCGTTGACCGCGATGTCGATGCCAAAGGTGCCGGCGACCGCGCTCGTGTCGAAGCGGAAGAAGTCGCCGAAGACTGATACACCGCACCAGCGCCAAAAGTCACAACCCTCCGGCCTTGTCGGAGGGTTTTTCGTTTGGGCAATGGTTCGGATGCGGTCGGCCTAACGCTCGGACGGATTCATCGCTGCAGGTTCGGCGTCGTCGCCACCGGGCCTGCGCGGCACGATGTCATCGGTTTCCACCGGCGTTTCGCCGAGGAATTCCAGAAGGTCGCGGCGCGGTTCAGAAGACATCTTCATGAGACGCGCGAAAAGACCGGGTTCGATCCTTTTGATCATTCGTCTCACCTTTAAACTAAGGCTTAATGATCCCGCTTGACCGCGTTTCGAGCAACCTATCTAAATGGACATGTCCATTTGGTGGGTTAGATGACTAAAGCGCCGGTTCTAGACCTTTTGCTGCACGAGCTATCGTTAGCGGCGCCCGCAGGCTTCGCAGTCGGTTTACACATTCGCTACGTCTCGCCGCTAATCATGGTCAACACATACCCCGATGCCTGGCAGGAGGTTTACACCTCCAAGCTCTACGGGCTGAGGGATCCGACACTTGCCTGGGGCTTGAGCCATACCGGAACGCGACGGTGGAGCCAGATCGGCCTTCCGGACCCGTTCGGCATACTGGAAGAAGGGGCCGAATACGGACTGAGATACGGGATGATCGCATCCATCGGTCCGATGTCATCGCGCACGATTGCCGGGGCCAGCCGGGACGACCGCGAATTCACCGAAGATGAAATGGAGCTTGTACATCGGATCGTGCAGCGCATGCACGATCTGTCCGAACCGCCGGCCCGCCTGTCCAAGGCGCAAGCCGACGCACTAAAACGCATCGCGGAGGGGGACCGCCATGCCGCTGCAGCCGCCAAGCTCGGCATATCCGAAAGCGCGTTCAAGGCGCGCCTGACGTCCGCACGTCAGAAACTGATGGCCCGGACGACGGCGGAAGCCGTGCAAAGGGCCAAGGAATACGGATTGATTTGAGCCGAACGGGCAGCAGTCGTGCATGAGAGCCATCTGCGCGGTGCGTCGTTGATTACGATTCACCTCACGGAGGCGCACATGCAAATGACCACACTCTCGTTCGAGAACTTCCACCGGCACGGGCCGCTGTTCACGAACATGCTCAAGGCCCGCCATCGGACATTCATCGAGGAGATGGGCTGGGAAATTCCGTCAGAAGACGGGATGGAGTTCGATCAATACGACACCGCGCAGAGCCGGTGGGTTTGTGTCCATGATGGCCTGCGGGTTCTGGCGGGGGTGCGGTTGACGCCGACGACGGCATCTTGCGGGATCTACAGCTATATGGTGCGGGATGCGCAGAGGGGGTTGCTCGACTCGATCCCGGCGAACCTTCTCGATGAGCCAGCGCCGGTTGCGGAGCATATCTGGGACGCGAACCGATTGTTTGTGGCCGAGGGCGTGGAGACGGAGATCCGGCGCGATGTTCAGATGTCGCTGATGGGGCATATGGTGCGCTCGGCGCGGGAACTGGGGGCGACGACGCTTCTGGGGCTGTTGCCGATCGGGATCCCGCGGTTGGGTCGTCGGCTGGGCATTGATATGGAGGCCGGTGGGCCGACGATGAAGATCGGCGGCGTGGCGCATCGGTGCTACTTCGTCTCGATGGCGTCGAAAATGCACTGACGGCGCGTGGTTGATGGGGGTTGCAAGGTTGCAACCCCCACCTAACCAACAGATATAATGAGATAAATTCCATCTTGTTTACACTTTCTTAACCCTTGCTGCCCCGCAAGCACGGGCGTAGCCTCGCGCATCATGGCGGATCTGTTCGATACATCTGCGGCGGCGCAAGACGCGCCGAAGGGGCCGCGCCCTTTGGCCGACAGGTTGCGGCCTGCCGCGCTTTCGGACGTGATCGGGCAGAGCCGCCTGCTTGGGCCGGAGGGCAGCCTGCGGGTGATGCTCGACAGTGGATCGCTTTCGAGCCTGATCTTCTGGGGACCGCCGGGCGTTGGCAAAACGACCATTGCGCGGCTGCTGGCAGATGAAACCGATCTGCATTTCGTGCAGATCAGCGCGATTTTCACGGGCGTGCCGGATCTGCGGAAGGTGTTCGAAGGCGCGAAGATGCGGCGCGAGAACGGGCGCGGCACATTGTTGTTCGTTGACGAAATCCACCGCTTCAACAAAGCGCAGCAGGACAGTTTCCTGCCGCATATGGAGGATGGAACGATCCTTTTGGTGGGGGCGACGACGGAGAACCCAAGCTTTGAGTTGAACGCCGCCGTCATGTCGCGGTCTCAGGTCATGGTGCTGGAACGGTTGAGCGACGACGATCTTGAGGCGCTTCTGGCGCGGGCGGAGGCGGAGTTGGACCGCAAGCTGCCGCTGCTGCCCGAGGCGCGGGTGTCGTTGCGCGAGATGGCCGATGGGGACGGGCGCGCGTTGTTGAATCTGGTGGAGCAGGTCGCCGCGTGGAAGGTCGAACCGCTCGATACCAAGGCGCTGGGCGCGCGGTTGCAACGGCGCGCGGCGCAATACGACAAGTCGGGCGATGCGCATTACAACCTGATTTCGGCGCTGCACAAATCGATGCGCGGGAGTGACCCGGATGCGTGTCTGTACTGGTTCGCGCGGATGTTGGAGGGGGGCGAGGACCCAAGATATCTGGCGCGGCGCATGGTGCGGATGGCGGTGGAGGATATCGGATTGGCCGACCCGCAGGCGCAGCGCGTGTGCCTTGATGCATGGGAAACCTACGAGCGGTTGGGCAGCCCGGAGGGGGAATTGGCGCTGTCTCAGGCGATCATCTATCTGGCGCTCGCCCCGAAATCGAACGCGAATTACGTGGCCTACAAGGCGGCGCGGGCAAGCGCGAAGTCGACTGGGTCGGCGATGCCGCCCAAACATATCCTGAATGCGCCAACGTCGATGATGAAGGATCAGGGCTATGGCGAAGGCTATGCCTATGACCACGACGCGGAGGATGGGTTTTCAGGGGCGAATTACTTCCCCGATACGATGTCACGCGCCCGGTTCTATGAGCCGAAGGAGCGCGGGTTCGAGCGCGAGTTGAAAAAGCGGGTGGAGTGGTTTGACGGGTTGCGGAAGAAGCGGAAGGGGTGATGGGGCGGCTTTGCGCCCCAGCGGGTTAGCAGCGGGCTGAAGGCCCGCCCCGCTATTGCCGACCCGTCCCACCGGGTTGGCGATTTGGTTGGGCTTGGTGCCTCGTACGGGCGGAGTCCTGATCTGGCATTCATAAAGTGCCTTGAATCACTGTTGGATCGCCATCCCGCCGGGTCGGCGACAGCGGGGCTGCCGTTGACATCCCGCGCGGCGCGCCCCATCCCGCCTCTATGACAGCGATCCTGCAAGTTGCCCTCGGCGGCGCCATTGGCGCGGTGCTTCGATACCTGACGGGTGTCGGGATGATCCGCCTGTTCGGGGCGGGGGCGTTTCCGTTGCCGATCCTGACGGTGAACATCATCGGATCGTTCCTGATGGGGGTGTTTGTGGTGGTCGCGGCGCAGCGCGGGCTGACGCATTTGTCGCCGCTGGTGATGACGGGGCTTCTGGGTGGGTTCACGACCTTCTCGGCCTTCTCGCTGGAGGCGGTGACGCTGTATGAGCGGGGCGATGTGGGGCAGGCGGCGGCCTATGTGGCGGCGTCGGTGGTGTTGTCGATTGGTGGTTTGATGGCGGGCCTTTGGCTGGCGCGGGGGATCTTCGCATGAGTGGTGTTCAGACGGTTGAAGTGGGCGCGGACGAGGGCGACCAGCGGTTGGACCGGTGGTTCCGCAAGCGGTTCCCGCATGTGCCACAGGGGCGGATCGAGAAGATGTGCCGCAAGGGCGAGATCCGCGTCGACGGTGGCCGGGTGAAGAGTGCTACGCGCGTCGAGGCCGGGCAAAGCGTGCGCGTGCCGCCGTTGCCCGATGGCGCCGCGCCGGTGGTGCATCGCGCGCCCAAGATCAGCGATGCGGACACGGAGATGATGCGTCGCGCGGTGATCTACCGCGACGATCATATCATTGCGCTGAACAAGCCGGCCGGTTTGCCGAGCCAGGGCGGGAGCGGGCAGAGCCGCCATGTGGATGGATTGGCCGAGGTGCTGCGCTTTGGATTGGAGGACAAGCCGAGGCTGGTGCATCGGCTTGATAAGGACACGTCGGGGGTGTTGTTGATGGCGCGCACGCGGGTGTCGGCCAAGGCGTTGACCGATGCGTTCCGGGCGCGGGAGACGCGCAAGATCTACTGGGCCGCCGTGGCGGGGACGCCGTTGCCGAAGATGGGCACGATCAAATACGGGCTGGTCAAGGTGCCGGGGCATGGGCGCGGCGGAGAGAACGAGAAGATGCGCGCGGTGATGCCCGACGAGGTGCGCGACGTTGAAGGTGCCAAGCGCGCCGAGACGGATTACGCGGTTCTGTCGAACCTTGGCGGCCGGGTGAGTTGGTGCGCGTTGGTGCCGATCACGGGGCGGACGCATCAGCTGCGTGCGCATATGGCCGAGATCGGGCATCCGATCATCGGCGACGGCAAATACGGCGGGTCCGGGCAGGAGAATCTGGGCGACGGTTGGGGCGCGCAATTGGGCGGAGAGATCAGTCGCAAGCTGCATCTGCATGCGCGGTCGTTGTCGTTCAAGCATCCGTTTTCGGGGGCGATGGTGAACCTTGTCGCGCCGTTGTCCGAGCATATGGCGAAGACGTGGGACACGTTGGGCTGGCATGCGTCGGATGTGCCCGCCGATCCCTTCGCGGAGGAGCCGTTTTGAGCCTGAGGCTGGTGATTTTCGACGTGGACGGGACGTTGGTGGACAGCCAGGCGCATATCCTGGCGTCGATGGAGGGCGCGTTCGCGGCGCATGGCCTGGCGGTGCCGGGTCGCGAAGCGGTGCTGGGGGTCGTGGGCCTGTCGCTGCCGCAGGCCTTTGCGCGGCTGGTGCCGGAGCGCGGGGATCTGTGGGAGGGGCTGACCGCGGCCTACAAGGACACGTTCGCGGGGCTGCGGATGTCGGGCGATGCGGCGGTGTTGTCGCCGTTGTTCCCCGGTGCAGAGGCGGTGCTGCGCGCCTTGGCAGAGCGCGATGATCTGCTGTTGGGGGTGGCGACGGGGAAGTCGAAGCGGGGGTTGGATCATTTGATCGACCTGCACGGCTGGGCGCGGGTGTTCCAGACGGTACAGGTGGCGGATTTCCATCCGTCCAAGCCGCATCCGTCGATGGTGGAGGCCTGCCTTGCGGAAACGGGCGTGGCGGCGGGCGCGGCCGTGATGGTGGGCGATACGACGTTCGATATCGAGATGGCGCGCGCGGCGGGCATTGCGGCGCTGGGCGTTGAATGGGGCTATCACCCGGCGGAGGATCTGGCGGCGGCGGGGGCGGCGCGGAACCTGTCGCGGTTCGACGACTTGCCCGAGGCGATAGAAGAGGTTTGGGCGCTGGCATGACGGAATGGAAAGCGAAACGGTTCTGGGATGCGGTGGATGTGGTGCCGAGCGAGCGCGGTGGATATTCCGTGCTGCTTGACGGACGGGTTGTAAGCACGCCGGGCAAGCTGCCGCTGGTGTTGCCGACGCGGGCGCTGGCCGAGGCGGTGGCCGCGGAATGGCGCGCGCAGGAGGGGGAGCTTCAGCCGCTGACGATGCCCAACACGCGCTCGGCCAATTCGGCGGTGGAGCGGGTGATGCCGCAGCATGCGGAGGTCTGCGATATGCTGGCCGCCTACGGCGAGACCGACCTTCTGTGCTACCGTGCGCCGGGTCCGGAGGCCTTGACGCGAAGTCAGGCTGAAGCGTGGGATCCGCTGCTTGATTGGGCGGAGTCACGGTATGGAGCGCGGCTTGTGAGCATCGCCGGAGTTCTGCCGGTCGATCAGGCCCCCGCCGCTCTGGCTGCGTTGCGGGCGGAGGTGCACCGGATCGAGGCATTCCCGCTGACGGCGCTGCATGACCTGATCACGTTGACCGGGTCGCTGGTGGTGGGCCTCGCGGTCGCGGAAGGGCATATTTCGGTCAATAAAGGTTGGGATTTGAGCCGAATCGATGAGCAGTGGCAGATCTCCCAATGGGGCGAAGATGACGAAGAGCAGCGCATGGCGGATGCCAAACGCGCCCAACTTGTGCATGCGGCATCGTTCTGGAGCCTGTGCTTCGCCGAGTGATGCCGAGCGATGCACCGTCCAGCACTGGTTGCATAAATTGCAGGCATGAGCCGCAAAACGCCTTGGGAAAGAACTGTTTCCGGGTTGCTTTTGGACCGCCTTACCCTTGACCTTATGCACAGGATTTGCCCATTTTGGGGGTGGCGAGGGTGGACAAGGCCCTCCCGGCATATGCCAAGGCCCGACGGGCGACCAAAATGATCCCGTAGGGCGTTTCCACAGGAAGAGGTAAACAATGAAAAAATCCGTATTTCTCGGCACGCTTGCGGCCAGCGCACTGCTTGCCGGTGCTGTCTCGGCCCAAACACTTGCTGAGGTTCAGGAGCGTGGTTCGCTGAACTGTGGCGTGACCACCGGTCTGACCGGCTTCGCAGCTCCCAACGCCGAAGGCGAGTGGGAAGGCTTCGACGTCGGCGTCTGCCGCGCGGTTGCCGCGGCTGTTCTTGGCGATCCGAGCGCCGTTGAATTCGTTCCGACCACTGGCCAGACCCGCTTCACCGCGCTGGCATCGGGCGAAGTCGACATGCTGGCTCGCAACACCACGTGGACCTTCTCGCGCGACGTCGATCTGGCGTTCGAATTCACCGGCATCAACTACTATGATGGTCAGGGCTTCATGGTTCCGCGCGAATTGGGCGTGTCCTCGGCACTGGAACTGGACGGCGCAACCGTCTGCATCCAGACCGGCACCACGACCGAGCTGAACCTGGCTGACTTCTTTGCCTCGAACAACATGAGCTACGAGCCCGTGCCGATCGAGACCAACGCCGAAGCTCAGCAGCAGTACCTGGCCGGTGCATGTGACGTCTACACCACCGACGCCTCCGGCCTGGCCGCGACGCGCGCCACGTTCGAAGATCCGGCGGCACATGTCGTTCTGCCTGAGATCGTCTCGAAAGAGCCGCTCGGCCCGCTGGTTCGCCACGGCGACCACGAGTGGGGCGACATCGTCCGCTGGACGCTGAATGCGCTGATCACGGCAGAAGAGCTGGGCGTGACCTCGGCCAATGTCGGCGAAATCGGCGGTTCCACCGAGAACCCCGAGATCAAGCGTCTTCTGGGCACCGAAGGTGAACTGGGCGCAATGCTTGGCCTCGAAGCTGACTGGGCGGCCAATGCCATCGCGGCTGTCGGCAACTACGGTGAGCTGTTCGAAGGCAACATCGGCGAATCCACCCCGATCGGTCTGGCCCGTGGCCTGAACGCTCAGTGGACCGATGGCGGCCTGCTCTACAGCCCGCCGTTCCGGTAAGATCCAATAGCGAAGGGCGCGGGCACAAAGCTCGCGCCCTTCTCACTTAAGGACCCACGCCACGCTCAGGCACCACAGGAACCGCACAAGACGGTTCGAGCCGCGGCGGGCGCCACCAACGACAGGGGGCCAGACGATGGCATCGATTTCCGACCCGCCGGCAGAGGGGTTCCGGCTCAGCCAGCTTATCTACGACACCCGCTACCGATCGATGACCATTCAGGTGGTGGCGTTCTTATTGATCATGTTGGGTCTGGTTTGGTTGGCGAACAATGTCGTCAGCAACCTTCAGGCGCTTGGCAAGGATTTCGATTTCGGGTTCCTTGGCAACCGTGCCGGATACGATATCAACCAGCGTCTTATCGAATATTCCAACGATTCCACCCACGGCCGTGCGGCTGTTGTGGGCATCCTGAACACGCTTCTGGTTGCGGTTCTGGGCTGTATCGCGGCGACGATCCTTGGCGTGATTGCCGGTGTCCTGCGCCTGTCGAAGAACTGGATCGTGTCACAGCTGATGTCGGTCTACGTGGAAGGGTTCCGCAACATCCCGCTGCTTTTGTGGATCCTGGTGATCTTCGCGGTGATGACCGAAGGCACCCCGCAGCCGCGCGATTTCCGGGGCGAGAACCCGGAAGCGTCGATGATCCTTGGCGAGTCGGTCGCGATCACGAACCGCGGCATCTACATTCCGAACCTTGTGTTCAATCGCTCGCTTGGCGGCAATGAGGTCGACGCCGAGACCGGTGCGGTCGTGGCATCGGCCAGCACCGGCGATATCCTTCTGCTTCTGGCGGTGATCATCGCCGGGTTTGTCGCGTCGGGGTACATCGGACGCCGGGCCAAGGCGATCCAGGAAAGCACGGGGGTCAGGCCGCCTGGGACGTTCTGGATGCGATTGGGGGCGATATTCGTGCCCGCCATCATCGTGCTCTTTGCGCTGGGTGCGACGCTAGATTATCCCGAGTTGACCGGGTTCAACTTCAGCGGCGGCATCCATATGCGCAATTCTCTGATCGCGCTGTGGTTTGCTCTTTCCCTTTATACCGGTGCTTTCATCGCCGAGATCGTGCGCGCTGGCATTCTGGCCGTGAGCAAGGGGCAGACCGAGGCCGCATTCGCGCTTGGCATGCGTCCAAGCTGGACGATGAACCTTGTGATCCTGCCGCAGGCTTTGCGGGTGATCATTCCGCCGCTGATTTCGCAATTCCTGAACCTGACCAAAAACTCGTCGCTGGCGATTGCCGTGGGCTACATGGATGTGCGCTCGACGCTTGGGGGGATCACGATCAACCAGACGGGTCGCGAGTTGGAGGGGATGCTTCTGTTGGGGGTGTTCTACCTGATCACGTCGCTGATCATTTCGGGCGCGATGAACATCTACAACAATTCCGTCAAGTTGCAGGAGCGGTGATATGAGTGAAATTCACGCAGAAACCGCCTATGTCCGCACCGAGATGTTGCCCGAGCAGACGCCACCAATCACGGCGGCGGGGCCGGTCAAATGGATGCGGGAGAACCTGTTTTCCTCGTGGCTGAACGCGATCCTGACCATCGTGTCGGTTTTCGTGATCTACTACGTCCTGAGCGGGATCCTGCCTTGGATGGTGAATGGCATCTGGGACGCAGGCAGCCTGAGCGAATGTCGCGAAATCCGCGATGCGCGCGGCGGCAGTGGCGAACATGGCGAAGGTGTTGCCTGTTGGGCGGTGCTGGGGGACCGGTGGCATCAGTTGATGTTCGGGTTCTATCCGTCGGAGCTTTATTGGCGGCCGATCCTGTCGTTTGCGATCTTCCTTTTGGCACTTGCGCCGGTGCTGTTCGACACGCTGCCGCGCAAGATGTTCATCCTGACCGCTGCCGCGCCGTTCGTTTGCGCGTGGCTGTTGTGGGGTGGGACCATCTGGGGCCCGATCGCGATTGCGCTTGGCTTTGTCATCGGGTGGGCGGTCTACAAATTCGGTGTGCCGGCAATCGGAACGCTGGGGGCGACCATCGGGGCCATCGTGGTGCCGATCCTGTACTGGCTTTTCGTGGCCGGGCCAGTGGCCGGCGGATTGTCGGGTATCCTGCCCATCGGGATCGAAGCGGTGCCGTCGGATGATTTCGGCGGCTTCCTCCTGGCCTTTGTGATTGGCGCATCGGGGATCATCCTGTCGATGCCTTTGGGGATCATCCTGGCGCTGGGTCGGCAATCGGATCTGTTCATCATCAACAAGTTCTCGGTGATCTTCATCGAGGTGATCCGGGGCGTGCCGCTTATCGTGTGGCTGTTCACGGCGTCGCTTCTGTTGAACTACTTCCTGCCGCCGGGGACCAATTTCGACCTGATGCTGCGGGTGATCATCATGGTGACGCTATTCTCCTCGGCCTACATCGCCGAGGTGATCCGGGGGGGGCTCGCCGCCCTGCCGCGGGGGCAGTACGAGGGGGCCGACAGTCTTGGCCTCAACTACTGGCAGTCCATGCAGCTGATCATCCTGCCGCAGGCGCTGAAAATCTCCATCCCCGGTATCGTGTCGTCGTTCATCGGCCTGTTCAAGGACACCGTTCTGGTGGTGTTCGTGGGCCTCAGCGATCCCATCGGGTTCTCCAACCTGATCCGGGCCACAACCGATTGGAACGGGATTTACTGGGAACTCTTCATCTTCATCGGGCTGTGCTTCTTCATCTGTTGCTACGGCATGTCCCGCTATTCGCAGTGGCTGGAGCGCAAGCTTCGCACCGATCATCGTTAAAGGAGGCCTGATCCATGGCTGATACGAACATGGCAGAAGAGCGCACAATCGACCGCTCGCAAATGAAGGTCTCCGATGAGGTGGCCATTGATATCCAGGGGATGAACAAGTGGTACGGGACGTTCCACGTCCTGCGCGACATCAACCTGACGGTGCAGCGCGGTGAGCGGATCGTGATCTGCGGGCCGTCGGGGTCGGGCAAGTCGACGCTGATCCGATGCATCAACGCGCTGGAGGAACATCAGCAGGGGTCGATCACAGTCGATGGCACGCTTTTGTCCAACGACCTGAAGAACATCGACAAGATCCGGTCGGAGGTTGGCATGTGCTTCCAGCACTTCAACCTGTTTCCGCATCTGACGATCCTTGAAAATTGCACGCTGGCCCCGATCTGGGTGCGCAAGACGCCCAAGAAGGAAGCCGAAGAAACGGCCATGTATTTCCTTGAGAAGGTAAAGATCCCCGAGCAGGCCGACAAATACCCCGGCCAGCTTTCCGGTGGTCAGCAGCAGCGCGTGGCCATCGCGCGCAGCCTGTGCATGCGGCCGCGGATCATGTTGTTCGATGAGCCGACCTCGGCGCTTGACCCGGAGATGATCAAGGAGGTGCTGGATACGATGATCCAGTTGGCCGAGGAAGGCATGACGATGCTGTGTGTGACCCACGAGATGGGCTTTGCCCGGCAGGTCGCGAACCGCGTGATCTTTATGGACGCGGGTCAGATCGTGGAGCAGAACGAGCCAGAGCCGTTCTTCACCAACCCGCAAAGCGAGCGTACGCAGCTGTTCCTGAGCCAGATCCTGGGTCACTGACGCGCCACATCACGCGAGATCAGAGGCGTCCGTTTCCGAGAGGAGGCGGGCGTTTTTCATTGCATGTTTAGGGAACAAGGATGGTCGGCGATCAGCCCGGATCAGGCAGGTCGCGCGGCGTGGTGAAGTGGGTGAGCGTGCCGGTGGACAGTTTGGTCCAGGGCGTGTCGATGGTCAGGACCGTGGTGGCGCCGGTCGGATACATCGCGAAGCGTTCGTCATTGGCGGGCGTCTCGGCCAGTTGCCATGCGAGCGTGGCGATGCCGGGATTGTGGCCGATAAGGGCGACGCAGGAGCCGGTGGCGGCCCGCAAGGCGCCAAGCATGATATCCGGCTCTCCGAGGTAGAGGGCGCGGGAGAGCGTGGGCGCGGGCGCGTCGAGCAGGCTGGTGGCGATGCCGGCGTAGGTTTCGCGGGTGCGCATGGCGTCGGAGCAGAGCACCTGATCCGGGCAGAGGTCGTGTTGAGCCAGAAACGCGCCGAGCCGAGGGGCGGCGCGGCGCCCCCGCGGGTTCAGGGGGCGGTCATGGTCGTTCTGATTGGCGGACCAGTCGGATTTGCAATGCCGGATCAGGATGAGGGTCCGGGTCATTTGTGGAACTGCCGCATGTGGTAGGCCGATTGGTCCGTGTTGCGGGCGAAGTCCTGGCTGATCGGGCAGACGCGGCGCGCCTTGCAGCCGTTTTCCATGCAATCGGCCCCTTCGGGCGTGTCGAGAAACGCGTGGCAGGCGGCGGTGTCGTAGCCATCTTCGCTCAGCGCATCGACCGGGCAGGCGGTTTCGCAAGGGGCGTGGCACATCAGGCACGGGGTGAGGCGCGGCGGCGTAAGGTCGATGGTTTCGCGCAGGGCCAGCGCGCCCCGGAACGAGATCATCAGGCCCTGGTCGTTGTGCACCAGAAGCGAGACCGGGCTGGCATGGATGGAGCCCGATTTGAGCGCCCAGGAGATGAACGGATGCCACGGCGGGCCACCGAAGGGGAACAGGGCGGCGGCGTCGAGCGTCTCGGCGATGCCGGTGATCACGCGGGTCGACCAGCGGTTCATCGGGTCGGGTTCGCCATCGCGCGCTTCGGGTTCGGTGTTGAAATGTGGCCAGAAGCCGGGTTCGGACGGGGCCAGCAGCACAAGCGTACCGGTGCCGTGGGGTACGGCGTCGTCGGAGGTGGGATGGAACGCGCCCACAATCGTCAGGTGATGGGGCGCGGCGGCGCGGGCGATGTTGTCGTAATCCATGTGCGTCACGCCCGGATCATGGAGCCGGCGCCGTGTTCGGTGAACAGCTCCAGCAGGACGGCATTGGGCACGCGGCCATCGACGATGGTGCAGGCGCGCACGCCCGCGCGCACGGCCTTGAGCGCGGTTTCGGTTTTGGGGATCATGCCGCCCGCGATGGTGCCATCGGCGGTCATGGCGTCGACATCCGCCGCGCTGAGTTCGGTGACGACGTCGCCGTCGGCGTTCTTCACGCCCGCGACATTGGTCAGCAGAAGCAGGCGATCGGCTTGCAGGGCGGCGGCAATCGCACCGGCGGCAGTGTCGCCGTTGATGTTGAACGTCTCGCCGTTCTGGCCGATGCCGAGGGGGGCCACGACGGGGATCATGTCGTCTTCGAAGAGGTTGTTGAGCACGGCGGGATCGACATCGGCGGGCTCGCCCACGAAGCCGAGATCGGGATCGGCGGGTGTGCAGAGGATCAGGTTGGCGTCTTTGCCCGAAAGGCCCACGGCGCGGCCGCCTTCGGCGTTGATCGCCTGCACGATGCGTTTGTTGACGCGGCCCGAGAGGACCATTTCGACGACCTCGACGGTGGCGGCGTCGGTGATGCGCTTGCCGTCCTTGAACCGGCTTTCAATGCCGAGCTTGGCGAGCATGTCGTTGATCATCGGTCCACCGCCATGGACCACGACGGGGTTCACGCCGACCTGCCGCAGCAGCACGATATCGCGGGCGAAACTGGCCATTTCGGCATCGTCGCCCATGGCATTGCCGCCGAATTTGACGACGATGGTCGCATCGTTGAAGCGTTGCAGGTAGGGCAGCGCCTCGGAAAGGGTGCGGGCGGTGGCGAGGTAGTCGCGGGTCATTTGTTTTCTCATGCGGAGGCCGGAATCGCGTCGGGTCGGGCGTGAGGGTATTGTGGCGACGACTTGGGGGCCAGCCCCCAAAGCCCCCGAGGTGTTTGGGAAGCAAAGAGGGCGCGCGCGCGCGGACCTGATGCGTGGGTTACAATGTGGCGATGGTGGCGCGCAGGGTGGCGATGCCGTCGCTTTTTTCCGACGAGGTCAGGATCAGTTCGGGGAAGGCGGCGGGGTGTTTGGCCAGCGCCGTGCGGGTGCGGGCAAGCGAGGTGTCGAGGTCCTTGCCCTTGACCTTGTCGGCCTTGGTCAGGACGACCTGAAACGGGACGGCGGCCACATCGAGGAGCGACATGATTTCGTCATCCACGGATTTCGCGCCGTGGCGCGCGTCGATCAGCACAAAGGCACGGCGCAGGGTGGCCCGGCCTTGCAGGTAGGCTTTCAGCAGGGCCTGCCATTGCTTGACGACGGGCAGGGGCGCTTCGGCATAGCCGTAGCCAGGGAGATCGACGAGGTAGTGGCTGTCGGTGAGGGTGAAATAGTTGATTTCCTGCGTGCGGCCCGGCGTATTGGAGGCGCGCGCAAGGCCCTTACGGTTGGTGAGCGCGTTGATCAGGGTCGATTTTCCGACATTGGAGCGCCCGGCAAAGCAGACTTCCGTGCGGTCGGCAGGGGGCAGGCCGTCCATGGCGACGACGCCTTTGAGGAACTCGGCCCCGGCAGCAAAGAGTTTGCGGCCCCGTTCGGCGGTGGCGTCATCGGGCGCATCGGCGAGGGGGAAGGGCAGCGCGTTCATGTGCGGGTCACCGTGTCACCGGTCGCGATGGTGCCGGCGCTGCGCACCATGGCGTAGACGCCGAGATCCTGATGGCCCCATCCGTCTTCGAGACCGCGCAGGGTGTTGGCATCGCGGCGGCCGGTTTCGGGGTTGGCCTCGGTCGCGCGGCAGCGGGTGATGGGTTCGATCACCTCCAGCCGGGCATCCCCGATCGACAGGGTCTTGCCCACGAGGTCGAATTCTTCCCACGGCGCGAGGCCTTCGACGAGAAGGTTGCCGCGAAACCTGCGCGGATCGAGGCTTTGGCCAAGCTTCTGGCCGAGCGCGCGCAGGGAGGCGGCGTTGAGGATGGAGATCGAGGCGAAGGGCGCATCGCTCATGCCTTCGGGCGGTGCGGGAACAAGGGCCGCAGGCGCGGGGCGCTCGGCGGGGTAGATCGGAGCGAGCCAGTCGAACAGGGCCGCATGGTCGCGGGTCGGGTCGACGGTGATGTCGGGGCGGTCGGGGTGGGAGAAGTGGAAGACCTCCCCCTCCGACCGGGCCATGACCGCCATCAGCGACGGACCCTTGGCGCCGCGCAGGAAGTTGCGGCACGACCGCCAGCCGTCGGACGCATCGCCGCCACTTTCCAGCACCGCCCAGGCACGATCACCGGGCACGGGACGGTTTGCGGCCAGATCGACGCGGTCCAGCGGCTCGGCGCCAATACCCTTGATCGGGTGCCGCCAGATCCGGTCGAGGGTCCAGGTCATGCCCCGTCTTTCGGCTTCTTTTTGAAGCTGGAGCGGATGTTGCCGAAGATATCGGGCGTGTAGCCCTGACTTTTCATGATCGCGTATTGCTGCATGAAGGTCAGCGTGTTGTTGGCGATCCAGTAGACCAGCAGGCCCGAGGCGAAACCACCCAACATGAACATGAACACCCAGGGCAGCCAGGCGAAGATCATCGCCTGCGTCGGGTCGGTGGGCGCCGGGTTCAACTTTTGTTGCAGCCACATGGTGATGCCCAGAAGGATCGGGAGAATGCCGATGAAGATCAGGGCAAGGATGCTTTCGGGGTTGGGCGCGGCGTTCGGAAGCAGGCCGAAGAGGTTGATGATCGACGAGCTGTCCGGCGCGCTGAGGTCATTGAGCCAGCCGAAGAACGGCGCGTGGCGCAGTTCCAGCGTGACGAAAATCACCTTGTAGAGCGAGAAGAAGATCGGGATCTGCAGCAGGATCGGCAGGCAGCCACCGGCGGGGTTCACCTTGTTCTTCTTGTAGAGCTCCATCATGCCTTTCTGGAGCTTCTCGCGGTCATCGCCGGCGCTTTCCTTGAGCTTTTCCATCTCGGGTTGAAGCTCTTTCATCTTGGCCATCGACACGTAGGAGCGGTAGGCCAGCGGGAAGAGGATCGCCTTGATGATGAACGTGAGCGCGATGATCGCTACGCCCATGTTCCCGATCAGACCGTTGAGCCAATGCAGCAGCCAGAAAATCGGCTTGGTCAGGAAGTAGAACCAGCCCCAGTCGATGGAATCGATGAAGCGCGCGACCTGCGGGCGGTCAGCCTCCTGTTCGGCGCCGAAGAGGGAGGCGAAAAAGCCCGGCTCGGCGTTTTCATAATCGCGGATCACCTCGGCCTCTTTCGCGCCTGCGAAGAGCTGCGTGGTCACCTCGGCGCTTTGACCGGGCGCGATGGCCATGAACGGCAGGCGCGCCTCGGTCTGGTAGATGTCGGCGGAGGGGACGTATTTGATGACGGTGGTGAAGCCCTGGCCATCTTCGGGGATGAGTGTGGTCATCCAGTATTTGTCGGTGAAGCCGATCCAGCCGTTGGCCTCCACGTCGACGAGTTCGGCAGGAGCGCCTTCGCGGGCGATCTGGTCGAGGTCGGGCAGATCGTCATAGCCGATTTCGTCGAGCTGGCCGTCCACTTTGCGCACGACGCCTTCGTGCAGGATGAAGAAATTCTGCAGATCAGAGGGCAGGCCATGGCGGGCGACAATGCCGTAGGGGGCAAGGTTCACCTCGGTGTCGGTCGTGTTTTCGACCGATTGGGTGACCTGGAACATGTAGTTTTCGTCGATCTCGATGGTGCGGCGGAAGATCAGGCCGCTGCCATTGTCCCAGCTCAGCGTGAGGGGGCTGTCGGGGGTCAAAGTCGCGCCGCTCTCGACTTCCCATGGGGTGTTCGAGGTGGGCACGTCGTCGTAGGTCATGCCCGACGAGGGGCGCCAGCCGTAGAGCGCGTAATAGGGGTCGTCGCTTCCGACGGGGGCAAGCAGGCGGACGATTTCGTCGCCATCGACTTCGGTGAAGTAATTGCGCAGCGACAGGTCGTCGATGCGTCCGCCCAGAAGCGAGATGGAGCCTTCGACGGCGGGCGTTTCGATCTGGATGCGGTCCGCCTCTGCAAGCGCAACTTCGACCGGGGTTTCACCGGTTCCTGCGGCGGCTGTCGTCGCCTCTTCGGAGGGGGGTGTGAGCGCGATTCCGGTATCGGCGGGTGCAGTGCCGGTTCCGGTTTCCGCCGATGGCGGGATGGCGTTGGGATCGTCAAGTGGCGGCTCGGGTGGTGGGAACAGCAGGAACCACACAAGGATCACCACAAAGCTCAAGCCCGTGGCGAGGATCAGGTTTCTGTTCTGATCGTCCATTTCGGCGACACCTCTCCGCGCGTTTGTCCTTACTTAGAAGGCTTTTGGGCCCATCCAAGACGGAATGGGCCAATCCCACGCGGTTCAACAGAAGGGGCGGCGGAAGGTCAAGGGGCGAAATCGGCGCGGCGGGGGGCTTTGGGCCGCGGTGATGCGGGTTCAATGGCGCAGTTGGGTCAGCCCATGCGCCGGTCGTCGAGGCGGATCGGTTTGCCGGCCGCGTCGCGCGCGCGCACCCAGTCGGCGAGCTGATCGGCGCGCATCGGGCGTGCCACGCCGAAGCCCTGCACGTGATCGCATCCGAGCCTCGCCAAATGGGCTGTTTCGTCGCGCGTTTCGACGCCGGTTGCGATGGTTTGCATGGTCATGGCCGACGCGAGTGCGATCGTGGCGCGCAAGGCTTGGTCCTTCTTTGGGTCGGTTTGAAGGCCCAGGACAAGGGCATGGTCGATCTTGAGACGATCCACGCGGAAGCGTTGCAGGGCCAGAAGGGGCACGGCCGCGGAATTTGGTGTGGTGAGATCAATCCGGTGCCCGTTGGCCTTCAGGGCTGCCAGATTGGCCACGGTTGTATCGTCGGCGTTATGTGCGATGGTTTCGGCAGTGACTTCGATGGCAATGCGGTTGTGTGCGAGCCCATATCGGACCGCTTCGGCGTTCAAAGTGTCGATGAGTTGTGCATCCTGCAGATCGTCCCGCGACAGGCCGATCGACACAGCGGGGACACGGGCGCCGGCCGCATCGAAGCCGCCAAGCGCCTTGGTGGCGCAGTGGATCATGGTGCGACCGAGCTGCCCCATCTGGCCGGATGCTCTGAGGGCAGCCTCCATCTCGGCGGGAGACAGGCGCCCATGCTTGGGGTGATCCCAGAACGGGATGGCGGCAACCCCGGTGACAGCCTCGGTTTGGGCGCAGATCTGCGGTTGATACCAGATGTCTATCGCGCCGGATTGCAGGGCATCTTCCACCTCGGTGCTCAATTGCGATGCGGCACTGCGCGCGCGCCCCATGCCATCCGCATAGGCGCGTATGGAGCCGGGTCCGTGACATTGCGCCTCCGTCAAGGCGGCTTCGGCGGCCTTCAGCGTGGCGTCGGCGGGGTTCGCTGCGCGGCGGCGCAGGGAGGAATGGCCGATCCCGACACTAATCCGGAGGACCGCACCGTTCACTGGCAATGGGTCCTGCGTGACCTGAGACAGGCGCTCGGTGATCGTGTCGCGAATGCCGAGGCGCGCGGCGGGCATGCTGGCCAGGACAATGCCGAATCGCGCGTCCCCCAGTTTGCAAAGGATATCGGCGGATCGAAGCGCCGTCCTGAGCCGATCCTCGGTGCGTTGCGCGATGCCGAGCGCGGCATCGAACCCCCAGGTGCTGATGATATCGGCCCAGGCGTCAATTTCGACCATCAGGCAGACGGTGTCGCGTCCATCGGCGGCGGTGACAGCGTCGAGCGCCTCTTGCAGGCCGGCCTTGCCAATGCGCGTATCGGCCTTCGCGGCGGGAACCGTGCGCCGGGCGGGAAGGATCACCGCGCAAGCCAGCAGAGCCGAGAGCCCCACGGCGGTTACAAGCGCGATATTGTCGAACCCGAACCAATCGGCGGTCAGCACGATCAACGGAAACAGCGCCAACACCTCGATCCGGCCAAGCCCCGATTGCGCGCGCTGGCCGATCCACTGCGTTATCGCGATCTGTGGTCGCGCCATAGGTCTTCTCCCGCTGAGGCCGGTTTTTGTGCAGGCCTAGCGCGCGAAGGTTTCAGCGACGTTAAAGGCGCGGTACGCCGTCAGGATCAGGGCCACCGGACCGCGGCGAAAGGCCCTCGAAATTGAACAGATCAGGATCCAGAAGGTGCGACGGCCGCGCGTTCATCAGGGCCGAGAACATCTTGCCGCGCCGACCGGGGCTGCGCGTTTCCCATTCATCGAGCATCCCCTTGATTTGCTGACGTTGCAGCCCGTCTTGCGAGCCGCACAGGTCACAGGGAATGATCGGGTAGTTCATCGCCCGGGCGAACCGTTCGCAATCGGCTTCGGCGACATGGGCCAACGGGCGCAGCACCATTAGATCGCCCTCGTCATTGACGAGCTTCGGCGGCATGGTTGCGAGTTTTCCACCGTGAAACAGGTTGAGAAAGAAGGTCTCGAGAATGTCATCGCGGTGATGGCCAAGCACAACGGCGCAACACCCCTCCTCGCGTGCGATGCGGTAGAGATTGCCACGCCGCAACCGTGAGCACAAAGCACAATAGGTCCGGCCCGCAGGGACCTTGTCGACCACGATGGAATAGGTGTCCTGATACTCGATCCGGTGCGGCACACCCATGCGTTCGAGGAATTCCGGCAGCACGGTCGCAGGGAAGCCCGGCTGTCCCTGATCGAGGTTGCAGGCGAGGATGTCGACCGGCAGAAGCCCGCGCCATTGCAGCTCGGTCAGGACGGCGAGCAACGTATAGCTGTCCTTGCCGCCGGACAGGCAGACAAGCCAGCGGTCCTGTTTGCGCACCATGGCGTAGCGCTCGATCGCTTCACGGGTGTCGCGGATCAACCGCTTGCGCAGCTTCTTGAATTCCGTTGTTGCGGGGGCGCCGTGAAAGAGCGGATGAATGTCATCGGTATCTGAATCGAGCATGGATGCAGCTATGCGGCGGAGGTGGCCAGCGTCAAGGTGACTTGCCCCCTCGGCGCGCCGCATTAGGTGCCGGACCATGAAGATAAAGCGACTGTTTCTGATCCTTGGTCTGGTGGCACTTGCCGCCTGTGGCCGCCCGTCCCTGACCGATCCGCCGTTGAGCGATCGGGTGTTGCACCTTGAGGAGTTCTTTGACGGAAACCTGACCGCCCACGGGCAGTTTCAGGATGTCTTCGGCGAGGTGCGCCGGCGGTTTGTCGTCGAGATCGAAGGCAGCTGGGACGGCGAGACGCTGCGGCTGGTGGAAGATTTCGTCTATGAAGACGGATCAACGGAGCAACGGATCTGGACCCTGCGCCAGACCTCGCCCGATACGTGGCAGGGCACCGCCCCCGGCGTGATCGGCACCGCGACGGGACAGGAGCGCGGCGATGCGTTCAACTGGCAATACACCATCGATCTGCCGATCCCGGGCAACGAGACGCTGAGGGTGACGTTTGACGACTGGATGTGGCTGTTGACCGACGACCGTTTGCTGAACCGCGCCTACATGAGCCGGTTCGGGGTGCCGATTGGCGAAGTGATCATCACATTCGAGCGGCATTGAGGTTTTGGCGACGATTTTGGGAATGGATGGAGATGCGGTAGACTGAGCTTCTTTTTTAAGAGGAGTTTTTCGATGCATTTCTTTTTTACGCGCCGCCCGTTCAACGCCGCAAAGGGAACGTTTGGCAACGATGTCGCGCCGCATAGCAGTTATTTCGTTTTGAAGCATGAGGGCCGCAATGCGGTCACGCCGGTCGATCAGGCGATGTGGCTGGACATGTTGAAGCCGCAGATTGGTCCGCATGGCGTGGCGATTTTCGTTCACGGGTTCAACACCCCGGTCACGCGGATGTTGTGGTCGCTGCGCAAGCTGAAGGCCGGTTTGAAGGCGCATGGGTTCAAGGGCGACGTCGTTGGATTTGCATGGCCCACGGGGCAGGGCGGGCCGCTCAAGAAGTATATCGAGGATCACGACAAGGTGCGGCGCACGGCACGCTCTATCTATGACGATGGGGCGGAACCGATCCGTGAACTTCCGGGTCAGCAGAGGGTGCACGCGATTTGCCATTCCATGGGGGCTTATGCGTTGAAAACCTGTCTGAACGGGTTGGGCGGGCGGCCTTTCGATCGTATTTGTACCTTTGCCGGGGACGTGCGCCGGGATGGGTTCGTGCCCGGACAAGGATCGAGTGAATTGTTCGGCGCATGGTCGAGCCATTTCACAAATTACTACAATATCGAGGATGGTCCTCTTGGTCTGGCGGCGCTGATCAAGCGGGTCGGATCGCGGATTGGCAAGACGGGATTGCCGCACCCAACGGCGAACGGCTTCACGGATGTGGATTGCACCAGCCGTTATTGGGATTTCGTCAACAGTGGCATGACCTTAACCAACGCCAGTCACCGGTTCTACTTTGCCGATCAATCGTTCTTGAGGGATTTGTCGCTGACGCTGCAGGGCAAGCCATCGGACAAACGCGGCGTTGCCCCCAGCCCGCCGGATCATGCGTTGATCCCGTGAGATGCCGATCAATCCGGCACGTTGTCGATGCCCGAGCCGCCCCAGGGGTGGCAGCGGGCAATGCGGCGGGCGGCGAGCCATGTGCCTTTGATCGCGCCGTGTTTGCGCAGGGCCTCCATCGCATAGGTGGAGCAGGTTGGGTGGAAGCGGCAGTTGGAGCCGAGCCAGGGGCTGATCGCGGCGCGGTAGAGGCGGATCGGCAGCGAGATGACAAATGCCAGCGGGCTCATCCGTGCACCTTGCGCAGTGCGCGGACGAGGTCTGCCTGAAGCTCGGTAAAGGGGCGCGTTGCCGTGGCGTCGCGGCGGCCGATCAAAACGTAATCCCAGCCGGGCTTGCCATGGGTGGGCAGGATCGCCCGGGCGATCTCGCGCAGGCGGCGTTTGGCGCGGTTGCGGGCGACGGCATTGCCGACCTTCTTGGAGCAGGTGTAGCCGATGCGGATGCCGGTTTTCGTGTTGGCAAGCTCGTCAGGTGTGCGTTCGCGCGCCTGCAGCAGAAAAGCGGGGGCGGGCACGCGGCGGGCGGAGGCGGCACGCAGGAAATCGGCGCGTTTGCGCAGCGTTTCAACAGAAAAAGCCTCCGGCGAGGCAGCGCTCGGCGGAGGCATCACATCTGACATGTCAGGCCAATCAGGCGCTGAGCGACTTCCGGCCGCGAGCGCGGCGGGCGTTCAGGATCTTGCGGCCGGCTTTCGTGGCCATGCGCGCACGGAACCCGTGACGACGCTTGCGTACGAGGTTCGACGGCTGGAACGTGCGTTTGGACATGGGTCTCGCTCCGAAGTGTTGGGGCCGGAGGGCGCCGGATGCGGCCCTCGAACGGCGTGAAAACGTTTGAAGCCCCGCCAATAGGCAATGGTCGGGGCGGAGTCAACAAAGCACAGCGCTTAAGATGCGGAATTTTCCGCGTCTTCGAGGGCGCGGGCCAGGGCGCTGATCTGGTGCTGCGCAAAGACACGCACGCCCGCAGCCCGGAGGCGCGCAGCGACGACGCCTTCGCCAGCATGCGACTGGCCGTTGAAATCGCCGGAATAGACGCGGGTGGACCCGCAGGACGGGCTGCCATCGGTCAGAAGCGCAAAGCGACAGGAATGGTCCTGCGCGACCTGCAGGGCAAGGGCGGCACCGTTGATGAAATCGGCCGTCATATCCACGCCATCGCAATCATAGATCGACCGGCGCCCGCGCAGAACATCGTCGGCGGTGGCGCCTGGCGCAATCTCGGCAGGCGCGCGCGGGGTGGGCAGACCTGCGGCGATCTCGGGGCAGAGGCTGATCAATCGACCCTCGGCCCTCCAGGTGCTCAAGAGCACATCATCCAGCGTCTTGGCCCGTCCATCGTAGCGCACAGGCGCGCCCAGAAGGCAGGCACTGACCAGAATCTTTTCCACCTCGCCCCCCGGGAACTGAAACATCACATGCCGGGTTGTTACTGGAATGCGCCGAGAAGGTCACGAAAACCCAGCTTCGCGTCACGGGCCATCACTGCCGCGTGAGGAGGGATATCGCCGTTGCGTGCAATGTCGCATCAAGCGTGCAACTCATGGGACAAGGAACCATCGACATGTCGGACAGCGTGCCACAAATGCAAATCTCGGGACTTGGCCGCTATGTGCCGCTTGTTGCTGTGCTTATTGGCGCGGGCGTGGGGTATTACTTCTTCCGCGATTACCTGAGCTTTCAGGCATTGGCCGACAATCGCGAGGCGCTGATCGCCTTCCGCGATGCGAATTACCTGCTGACGGTTGGTATTTTTGTGGTGGCCTATGCGCTGATCGTGGCCTTCTCGCTTCCGGGCGCGACGATTGCGACACTGACCGGTGGTTTCCTGTTCGCGACATTCCCCGGCGCGCTTTACAACATCACCGGCGCCACGATCGGTGCAACGGCGATTTTTCTTGCGGCCCAGACCAGTTTCGGCGCCCGGATCGGCGCGCGGCTGGAAGGTTCGGAAGGCATCACCAAGCGGTTCAAGGATGCGATTGACGAGAACCAGTGGTCCGCCCTGTTCCTTTTGCGCCTTGTGCCTGCGGTGCCGTTCTTTGTGGCCAATGTCTTGCCCGCGTTGTTCGAGGTGCCGCTGCGCCGCTACATGATCACCACGTTTCTGGGTATCATGCCCGGTGCGGTGGTCTATACATCCGTAGGGGCAGGTCTTGGCGACGTGTTCGCACGCGGTGAGACGCCCAACCTCGGCATCATTTTCGAGCCGCATGTGCTTTTGCCGATCCTTGGCCTGTGTGCGTTGGCCGCTCTGCCCGTCGCGCTGAAAGCCATCCGCGGCAAGAAAGGGGTTTGATCCCATGGCCGCGATTGAAACGGACATCTGCGTCATTGGCGCCGGCTCTGGCGGGCTATCCGTTGCTGCGGGCGCGGTCCAGATGGGCGCCAAGGTTGTGCTTCTGGAAGGCCACAAAATGGGCGGTGATTGCCTGAACTACGGCTGCGTTCCGTCAAAGGCGCTGCTGGCGGCCGGGCACAAGGCCCATGAAACCGAACAGGCCGCGTTCGGCGTCGCGGGTCACCCTTCGGCTGCCGACTACGCCGCCGCGAAGGACCATGTGCATGGCGTGATCGCCGAGATTGCGCCGGCCGACAGTCAGGACCGTTTCGAGGGCCTCGGGGTCCATGTGATCCGCGAGTTCGGGCGGTTTATCTCTGAGACCGAGGTTCAAGCGGGCGACGACACCATCACGGCGCGTCGCTTTGTGATAGCCACCGGATCGCGCCCGTTTGTGCCGCCCATCCCCGGCCTGGACGGTGTGCCGCACCACACCAACGAGACGATTTTCGATCTGCGTGAGCGTCCTGGGCATCTGATCGTGATCGGCGGCGGCCCCATCGGGCTTGAAATGGCGCAAGCGCATCAACGACTGGGCAGTCAGGTAACCGTGCTGGAAGGCGACAAGGCGATGGGCAAGGATGACCCGGAGGCCGCAGCCATCGTTCTTGAGACCCTGCGCGCCGAGGGCATTGCGATTGTCGAAGGTGCCAAGGCCAGCCAGATCAGCGGCACCGAGGGCGCGATCAAGGTCGAAACCGAAGATGGGCAGAGCTTCGAGGGCACGCATCTTCTGGTGGCGGTCGGTCGGCAGGTGAATGTCGACAAGCTGGACCTCGAAAAGGCGAAGGTCGATTACGATCGGCGCGGCGTCACGGTCGATGCGGGCCTGCGGTCCACCAACAAGCGGGTCTATGCCGTGGGCGACGTGGCCGGAGGATATCAGTTCACCCATGTCGCGGGCTACCATGCCGGTGTGATCATCCGCCCGATGTTGTTTGGCCTGCCCGCAAAGGCGCGCACTGATCACATCCCCTGGGCCACGTATACCGCGCCCGAAATTGCACAGGTCGGCCAGACCGAAGCGCAGGCCAAGGCGCAGCACGGCGACAAGGTGTTCGTGGCAAAGGCGGAATTCCACCACAACGATCGCGGCATCGCCACGGGCCAGACCCGGGGCTTTGCGAAGGTCATGGTGGTCAAGGGCAAGCCCGTCGGCGCAACGATTGTTGGACCACAGGCCGGTGAATTGATCCAAATCTGGTCGCTTGCCATCGCCAGCAAGATGAAGATGAGTGCGGTGGCGGGCATGATTGCGCCCTACCCGACGCTCGGAGAGATTAACAAACGCGTCGCGAGCGCTTATTTCTCCCCCAAGTTGTTCGAAAGCAAGACGGTCAAGACGGTCGTGCGGTTCGTACAGAAGTTTGGTCGCCCCTGATCGGGGGCGGTCGGCGCATAACAGGACCACAGGGTCCATCTTGGGGGGCGGCGTTTGGCCAACTCACTGTCAGGTCGGTTTCTGATCCTCACCATCATCTTCGTGATGCTGGCCGAGATTTTCATTTTCGTGCCGTCCATTGCGCGATTCCGGGAGGATTATCTTCTCGCGCGTCTGGAGCGGGCGCAGATTGCGTCGCTGGCGTTGCTGGCGACCGACGGCATGATCGATGACGATCTGGAAGCGGAGCTTCTGGAAAATGCCGAGGTTCTCAACGTCGTGCTGCGGCGCGATGCCGTGCGCCAGTTGATCCTGTCGACCGATCAGATGGAGCCGGTGTCCGGCAGTTTTGATTTGCGTGATGCCCCGGCGTGGGACCTGATCCGCGATGCCACGAAGCGGCTTCTGGAGCGCGAGGATCAGAATATTCGCGTCATCGGGGAGCCGGTGCGCGAGGCTGGTCTGTTGATCGAAGTGACGATGGAAACCGCGCCGATGCGCATGGCGATGATCGACTACGGGCGGCGCATCCTGGTGCTGTCGGCGGCGATTTCGGTGTTCACGGCGCTATTGTTGTTTGTGGCGGTGCGCATCCTGATGGTGAACCCGATCAAGCGCGTTGTCGGATCAATGATGAGTTATGCCGAAGCCCCCGATGACGCGGGGCGAATCATACAGCCGCGCGGCTCGGTGAGGGAGTTGCGCAATGCCGAAGAGGCGTTGCACGGGATGCAGACGCAGTTGACCTCGCTGCTGCGGCAACGCGAGCGTCTGGCGCAACTGGGCGAGGCGGTCGCGAAGATCAGCCATGACCTGCGCAACATGTTGTCGGTGGCGACGCTTGTGGCCGACCGGCTTGAGACGGTGCCCGACCCGACGGTGCAGCGCATCGCGCCGAAGCTGATCAATTCGCTCAACCGCGCGATCAACCTGACGGAGGCGACGCTGGCGTTTGGTCGCGCCGAAGAGCCCGCGCCCAAGCTCGACCGGGTGCCGTTGGAGCCGCTGGTGGATGATGTGCTCGACAACGACAACCTTGCGCAAGGCGACGGCGATGTGAGCTACATGGCAGATGTGCCGCGCGACATCGTCGTCCGCGCCGATGGCGAGCAGCTGCACCGCGTGCTGTCGAACCTTGTGCGCAACGCGCGACAGGCCATCGCCGCGACGCATCAGCCCGGCGAAGTGCGCATTTCGGCCCATGCGATGGACAAGGGTTGGTGTATCGAGATCTGCGATACCGGTCCGGGCCTGCCGCAAAAGGCGCGCGAGAACCTGTTCAAACCGTTTTCCTCGGCCCAGAAAGCGGGCGGGACCGGCCTTGGGCTGGCGATCTGTTCGGAAATCGTGCGCGGCCATGGCGGTAAGCTGGACCTGAAGAAAAGCGACGCGGATGGCACAACCTTCACCCTGTTCCTGCCCGGTGGGATGACCGCCTGATTGCCCCTTGCACTGCTCTTGTGCGGGGGTTAAACGACCGCATCGTGCGCTGGTAGCTCAGTTGGATAGAGTACTTGACTACGAATCAAGGGGTCGGGGGTTCGAATCCTCCCCAGCGCGCCATTCCTCCTTCCAAACGCTTTGATGTCCAGCTGGTCATGCGCGGGTCCATTCTGCGTTTCCTCGTTGATTGAGCCCTGTTAGCGTGACGTGAAGCGAGGGGAGACGTTCATGCCGGAAGCATTCATCTGCGATTACATACGTACACCGATCGGCCGGTTCGGCGGGGCGCTGGCCTCGGTCCGGGCGGATGATCTGGGGGCGGTTGCATTGCGCGCATTGAGGACGCGCAACGCGGGCGTGGATTGGGAGGCCGTTGAAGATGTCTGGTTGGGCTGCGCCAATCAGGCGGGCGAGGACAATCGGAATGTGGCGCGGATGTCGGCGCTTCTGGCGGGGCTGCCGGAGGGCGTGCCGGGCACGACGATCAACCGGCTTTGCGGGTCTGGCATGGACGCGGTGATCGCGGCCGCGCGCGCGGTGAAGGCGGGCGAGGCGGAGATGATGATCGCGGGCGGAGTCGAGTCGATGTCGCGGGCACCGTTCGTGATGCCGAAGGCCGAAGCGGCGTTTTCGCGCAAGGCGGAAATCTTCGACACGACGATCGGCTGGCGCTTTGTGAATCCGGTGATGAAGGCGCAATACGGAATCGATTCCATGCCCGAGACGGCGGAGAATGTGGCCGAGGATTACGGCGTGTCGCGCGCCGATCAGGATGCCTTCGCGCTACGCTCGCAGGAGAAGGCGGCGGGCGCGGGGGACCGGTTGGCGCAGGAGATCACGCCGGTGTCGATCCCGCAGCGCAAGGGCGAGGATGTGGTGGTCTCGGCGGACGAGCATCCGCGGGCGACGACATTGGAGAAACTGGCCGGATTGCGCGCGCCGTTTCGCGATGGCGGCAGCGTGACGGCGGGCAATGCGAGCGGGGTGAACGACGGGGCGGCGGCGTTGATCGTGGCCTCAGAAGCGGCGGCGGTGAAGCATGGGCTAACCCCGATCGCGCGCGTTCTTGGCGGGGCGGTTGCGGGCGTGCCACCTCGGATCATGGGGATGGGGCCATCGCCTGCGTCGAGCAAGCTGATGGCGCGGCTGGGGCTGGGCATCGAGGAGTTTGACGTGATCGAGTTGAACGAGGCCTTCGCGGCGCAGGGGCTGGCGGTTTTGCGGGAGCTGGGTGTGGCGGATGACGACCCGCGGGTGAATCCGAATGGGGGCGCGATTGCGCTGGGCCATCCGTTGGGGATGAGCGGCGCGCGGATCACCGGTACAGCGGCGTTGGAGATGAAACTGCGGGGCGGAAAACGGGCGCTGGCCACGATGTGTATCGGCGTGGGCCAGGGCATCGCGGTGGCGTTGGAGGCGGTTTGAGGGGGGGCAGTGCACGCGTGCACAGGCCGTGCCTCAAGCATAGAATTAAATAAAATCAACGGTTTAGAGCTCATAACATTTCTATGATTGTAGAAATGTCCGGTTCATCATATGGCCATATTCAGTCTCGACGCGTTGCCCATGAGAAAGCGCATTTCGAACTCGATCTTCACCCGACCGCGTCGCCGTTGGGAAAGAACAATTGCATCTCTGCATTTGCGGCATCGAATGTCCGCGCGCCTTGACGCACAGCCGTCAGGAACCATTGATATTCCGACGTATCCTGCACGCCATCGCGACAAACCAGCCAGAAGCGCGAATAGGGGGCGATTGCGGTGTTGAATGGTGTAACGAGCGTACCGGATTTGAGCTGCTCAGCTGCAAGAAACGAGCCGCCGATGGCGACATGACCGGTGGCCACTGCGGTTTCGATGGCGCTGGCCGTGTCTGTGCAACTGATGGTGTAGGAAGCGGGCGCATCGAGCCCGCTGACGCGGTGCCATGCGTTCCACATCGTGTCGCGGCGATCGGCATCGACTTTGTATTCGACGTCAATCAATCCCTGTTTGTGCAGGTCAGCAGGGGTGCGCACGAAGCGGGCGACATCCGCGCGCATAAGGGGGGTGAACCATGTCCGCAGGAGAGGTTCCCAATGCAAATCGCCCTCGGGCTCGCGCGCCCATCGCAAGCCCATGTCAAAATCGCTGTTGGAGAGATCGCGGTTCTGTTTGCTGAGATCCCATGAGATGCGGATATCGGGTCGCTGGTCCTTGGCTTGGGTCAGTGCGGGTATCACCCAGCTGTGCACGGCCTTGGCCGGACCACTCACCTTTAGGACAGTTTCAGTGAGCGGTTCGTGCGCCTCGTCCCACGCGGTTTGCAGGGTTTCAAACACCGGTCCGAGGCGTTTTTGGAGAAGCTGGCCCTTGTCGGTCAACTCGACGGCTCGGTGTTTGCGGGTGAACAGCGCGCCGCCCAATTCCTGTTCCAACTGCTTGATTTGAAAGCCGACGGCTGCGGGTGTTACGAAAAGCTCATCGGCGGCGCGGGCGAAACTCAGATGTCGTGCCGCGGCCTCGAACGTGCGCAGTGAGGTGAGCGATGGCAGGCGTCGGTTCATTTGACACAAGGTGAACTTGCCCAAGTGGGAAAGCAATCTCGTTTGTCACAGGGGTGGTTGAGCCGCAGGTTTTGTTCATCGAAACCCGGAAGATGCGAAGGAACACCCCATGAAACACTCCCTGATGGCCGCCGCCGCCCTTGCAACGATGATCGCGGCCCCAGCCGCCGCCGAACAATTCGCCGTGCGGATCGACGAGGCCTATCAAGATGCAAACCCGCGATTGATGCAGACGCTCCATGTCACACTTTTGGAGCGCTTCACCGAAAACGGAGCGCATTATGTGGTGATCGATGCGCCGGGAGTGGCCTATGTCGAGGCGTTCATTCTGGCAATCAACCGCGATGCCGTTGCGTTGAGCGTGTTGGCAGCGGATTGGACGAACCCCACGATGCAGCATCTTTCCCCGGCGCAAAGGCTTGGGTTTTTGCAAGCCATCGAATGCGAGTTTTGCGTGAGCTAAGCCGGTTGAGTGATTTTGGTCTGGCCTTTGAGTGGCGCACGTGACGGTTGTGACCTCTTCCGGTCAAGCGACGACCCAAGGCCGATCTGAAAGGCGAAACGCTGCCCCTGTGAGGGTGGCGTTTCGTTTGTCGGGGACTAGTGATCCACGTATTCGACGGTGATTTTGTCGGAGGTTGGCACGGCCTGACAGCTGAGCACCACGCCGCGGGCGACTTCGTAGTCTTCCAGCGCGTGGTTGGTGAGCATGTCGGCTTCGCCTTCGCGGATGGTGCACATGCAGGTGGAGCAGACCCCGGCGCGGCAAGCGTAGGGCGCATCAAGGCCCGCGCGCAGGGCGGCGGCGAGGAGGGTTTCGCCGGGGGCCACGTCGATCTCTTGCGCGGTGCCGTCGAGGATCACGGTGGCCCGGGTGCCCTTGGCAGTGTCATCGGGCGTGGCGCGTTGCGGGAGCTGGCCGGGCTGCGCGCTGGCGAACAGTTCGTATTTGATCGCGTCTTTGGCCATGCCGTGGGCGTGCAGTCGGTCGGCGATGGTCTCCATCGCAGGTTCCGGCCCGCAGATGAAGGCGGCGTCGGCGCGGGCGACGGGAACCCATGTTTTGAACATGGCGTCGAGTTTTTCGGCGTCGATGCGGCCGGTGAAAAGGTCGATGCCTTGCGGGTCGTTCTTGAGGATATGGACGATGTTCAGGCGCGTGAGGTGTTCGTTTTTGAGGTCTTCGAGTTCCTCGCGGAACATCACGTCACGCGCGGCGCGGTTGGCGTAGATCAGCGTGAAGCGGGAGTGCGGCTCGACCGCAAGGACCGAACGCAGGATCGACAGGATTGGCGTGATCCCGGAGCCGATGGCAAAGCCCAGGTAATGTTTGGCGTTGTCGGGCGCGAGCGGCGTGTGGAAGGCCCCCATCGGCGAGAGCGCATCGATCGTATCGCCGGGTTTGAGATGGGCATGGGCCCAGGTGGAAAACGCGCCGCCTTTGACCCGTTTGATGCCGACCTCAATGGTTTCGTCGGTGACACCGGCGGAGATGGAATAGGCGCGACGGATTTCGGTGCCATCGATGGTCGTGCGGAAGGTGAGGTATTGGCCCTGCGTGAACGGCAGGGTGGAGCCGTCGGCGGGCGCGAGGCGCAGGGCGATGGCGTCAGGCGTGGTGCGGTGGACCGAGGTCACTTTGAGGGGGATGAACTTGGCCACGGGGGCGTATCCTTAGATGCACTTGAAATAGTCGAAGGGTTCCAGGCAATCGCGGCATTGCCATTGCGCCTTGCAGGGGGTGGAGCCGAATTGGCTGATGCGTTTGACGTTGGTGGATTGGCAGCGCGGGCAACGGGTGGGGCCGCCTGCGGGGTTGGGGGGGGCGATGCCATAGGCTTCAAGCTTGGCGCGGCCTTTGTCGGACAGCCATTCGGTGGTCCAGGGCGGCGCGATCTGGCGCTTGAGGGTGACATTGTCGAGGCCATGGTCGCGGAGCGCCTGTTCGACGCTGATCTCGATGACGGAGGTGGCGGGGCAGCCGGAATAAGTGGGCGTCAGGGTAACTTCCAGCGTCTCGCCCTTCCATCGCACATCGCGGATGATGCCCAGGTCGACCACTGAGATCACCGGGATTTCCGGGTCGGGGACCGCATCGAGCCAACCCCAGATCTGCTCGGTGGCGGGCGTCACCAGGTCGCGTCCGGGTGGCTGCGGGGCAGGCTTTGCATTACAGCCAGAAGGTGGCCCAGATGTTCGGAATGGCGCGCGCCCGTGCGTCCGCCTTTGTGGAAGAAACGGCTTTCGGGTGGGGTGAGCTTTGCCTCGGCAAAGACGCGCCCGGCCTGGGTGTCGAAGAGCTCGCGCCAACTCGCAGGATCACAGGCGATGCCTTCGGCAACCACGGCGTGATCCGCGGCGTCGGGATCGAAGAGCTCGCCCACATACGGGTAGAGCAGACCCAGCGCGGCCTGCATGCGGGCGTGGCTTTCTTCTGTCCCGTCGCCAAGCCCAATCACCAGCTCGGCCGAACGTTCAACATGATAGAGGGCTTCCTTTTCGGCCTTGGCAGCGATGGCGGCGATCTGGTCATGGGCGGAATGCCTTAGATCGCCAAGCGCGATCAGGTGCCATTGGTCGAACAGAAACTGCCGCATGATCGTTTGGCCAAAGTCGCCGTTGGGCTGCTGCACCAGCAGGCAGCAGCGGAAATCGTAGGCGTCACGGAAATAGGCGAGATCATCGGCGGAGCGGCCCGCGTCTTCGACTTCCCCGGCGAGGCCAAGCCACATCTGTGTCTGCCCGATCAGATCGAGCGCGGTATTGGCGAGCGCGATGTCTTCCTCCAACACCGGTCCCTTGCCACACCATTCCGACAGGCGATGGCCAAGGATCAGGGCGTTGTCACCCATCCGCAGCAGGAATTCGAAAAGCGGATCAGGCTGGCTCACATCGGGCCCACGTCTTTGGGGATGTCGAAGAAGGTCGGGTGCCGGTAGGTCTTGTCCTCCGCCGGGTCATACATCGGGCCCTTCTTGGACGGGCTGGAGGCGGCGATTTGCGCCGACGGTACAGCCCAGATCGAGACGCCTTCCTTGCGGCGGGTATAGACGTCGCGCGCATGCTTGATCGCCATTTCCGCATCGGGCGCGTGGAGTGATCCGACATGGCGGTGCGAGGCGCCGTGTTGTCCGCGGATGAAGATTTCCCAAAGGGGCCATTCTTGTTGGTCGGTCATTGTGCGGCCTCCATAACCTTGGCCCGGAACGGTAGCGGGGCCACATAGTCCCAACCGAACGCATCATCCGATGCGCCATGCTTGGCGAGATGTTCGAGCCGATCCAATGCCATGGCCAGACTGGGCTGTGTTCCAAGCGCGACCCACCACATCGCCACACCTATCCCGTCAAGGACCTCGAACCACGCATGGCGTTTGTCGAAGAAGCGGCGGTGCAAAGTGCCGAACACGAAACGATCAAGCTGTTTGATCGTTTCCCACACAGAGATCGTCGCAATCATCTGCGTGTCCCCCTGTATCGGATCGGAGGTTTCGGCCTCGTTACGCCAGACAAACCCATCGGCGCGCTCGGCGAGAGCGTTGATGCGCGCGATATTGTCCGCAAATTCGGCCACACGAGGATCGTCAATATCGTGCTTTAGGCGGGCAATGTTGATCTCGGCGAGATGCATCACTCCGCCGCCATTTGCGCCGCAGCTTTCTTGGCCGCGTGCGCCATAAGCCCCTCGCGCACCCATTGGCCGTCGTCCCAGGCCTTCCGGCGCGTGGCGATCCGTTCCACTGAGCAGGGGCCGTTGCCTTTGAGGACCTCGAAGAATTCGTCCCAATCGGGCTCGGCGAAATCGTAGCCGCCCTTTTCTTCGTTCCACGCGAGCGTCTCGTCCGGCACGGTGAGGCCCAGATATTCCGCCTGCGGCACGGTCTGATCGACGAATTTCTGGCGCAGCTCGTCATTGGTGTTCATCTTGATCTTCCACGCCATGCTCTGCGCGGAATGGGTGCTTTCGGCATCGGACGGCCCGAACATCATCAGCGCCGGGAACCAGAACCGGTTCAAGGCGTCCTGCGCCATGCGTTTCTGCGCGGCGGTGCCTGCGCACATCTTCATCATGATGTCGAAGCCCTGCCGCTGGTGAAAGGACTCCTCTTTGCAGATGCGGATCATCGCGCGGGCATAGGGGCCGAACGACGTCCGCTGCAGCGGCACCTGGTTCATGATCGCGGCCCCGTCCACAAGCCAACCGACCGCGCCCATATCGGCCCAGGTCAGCGTGGGATAGGCGAAGATCGACGAATATTTCATCCGCCCATCGAGAAGCATTTCCGTCATCTCATCGCGGCTCACGCCAAGCGTTTCAGCGGCACAATAGAGGTAGAGGCCATGGCCGGCCTCATCCTGCACCTTGGCCAGAAGGATCGCCTTGCGCTCAAGGCTCGGCGCGCGGGTGATCCAGTTGCCCTCGGGCAATTGGCCGACAATCTCGGAATGCGCATGCTGCCCGATCTGTCGGATCAGGGTCTTGCGATAACCCTCCGGCATCCAGTCCTTGGGCTCGATCTTGTCGCCCGCATCGATGCGGGCCTGAAACGCGTCAAGCTGCGCGGGATCGTCCTGCGTCGCTTCGGATTTGATCATTTGAGCATACATGGCGGACCTCCCGTTCGCGCGCCGATGATATCAAGACTGCCCCATCGCGTCCAACAAAATGTTACACCTCGACCCAGTATCGCAAAAAACGGTAACGTGACGCGCCCTGACTTCCATTGGTCAAAGATACCTCGGTGTGGGTCTGGGGTGTGGGTCTGGGGGAGGCATCGCCCTCCCCAGCGGCCTGCGACTTGGCGCAGACGTCGTTCACTCGCGCTTACCGCGATTGTCTACAACGCGCCGCGCCTTGCCCTGACTGCGTTCGACAGAGCCCGGGTCGGCCACGATCACCTCCGCAGTGACGCCCACCACTTCCTTGATGCGATGGGCCAGCGTTGCGGCCTGCACGGCCTGGGCTTCGCCGTCGGCGCTGCCCGGCAGGCTTTCGACATGGATCTTCATCGCATCCATGCGCCCGTCTTTCACCAGCTCGATCTGATAATAGGGCGCGAGCTCGTCGATGGTCAGAACCTGCTCTTCGACTTGGCTCGGGAAGACGTTCACGCCGCGCAGAATGATCATGTCGTCGGAGCGCCCGGTGATCTTTTCCATCCGCCGCATCGACCGCGCGGTGCCGGGCAGAAGCCGGGTCAGGTCGCGCGTGCGGTAGCGGATGATCGGGAGGCCCTCCTTGGTTAGCGTGGTGAAGACCAGTTCGCCCATCTCGCCATCGGGCAGAACCTCGCCCGTTTGGGGGTCGATGATCTCGGGATAGAAATGGTCTTCCCAGATATGTAGCCCGTCCTTGGTTTCCACGCATTCGTTGGCGACGCCCGGCCCCATCACCTCCGACAGGCCATAGATATCGACGGCATGCATGTCGAAGGCGGCTTCGACTTCGGCGCGCATTTTGTTGGTCCAGGGCTCCGCGCCGAAGATGCCGACCTCCAGGCTGCTGGAGCGCGGATCGAGGCCCTGGCGGTGATATTCCTCCAGAATATTGAGCATGTAGGACGGTGTGACCATGATCGTGGTCGGTTGAAAATCTTCTATAAGAGTGACCTGTCGTGCGGTCATGCCTCCGGAGACGGGCACGATGGTACACCCCAAGGCCTCGCCTCCGTAATGCGCGCCAAGCCCGCCGGTGAACAGGCCATAGCCATAGGCGTTGTGGATCATGTCGCCAGGCTTCGTGCCGGAGGCGCGCATCGAGCGGGCGACCATGTTGCCCCACATCGCCAGATCGGCCTTGGTGTAGCCGACGACAGTGGGCTTGCCGGTCGTGCCCGACGAGGCATGGATGCGCGCGATCTGTTCGCGGGGGACGGCGAAGAGGCCGAAGGGGTAATTGTCGCGCAGGTCGGATTTCACGGTGAACGGAAACTTCGCAAGGTCCGAAAGGCTGTGCAGATCGTCGGGATGTACGCCGTGGGCGTCGAATTGCGCGCGGTAGAACGGGACGTTGTCGTAGGCATGCTTCAACGACCATTTCATTCGCTCAAGCTGGAGCGCCATGATTGCGTCGTGGGAGGCGATTTCGATCGGGTCGAGCGTGTCCCGGGGCGGGGTGAGGTCGCGCATATCCTAGTCCTCGAAGATGGGATGGCCGAGCGCGCGGGAGGCGCCGCGGAACTGGGCGATGATGTCGCCCGATTGGTTGGTGACGGTCACGTCGGTGATGCCTGAGCGGCCTTTGAGCGTGGTCTCGGTCGCCGTGGCGGTGAGCGTATCGCCGAGGCGGACCGGGGCAAGGAAGCTAATCGTGTTGTGCTGTGCGACGGTGGCGACGTTGCGGGAATTGCAGGCGAAGGCAAAGGCGCTGTCGGCCAGCATGAAGGTGATGCCACCGTGGCCGATGCCATGGCCGTTGCAATGATCTTCGCGGATCTCGAGGGTCAGGACGGCGTGGCCTTCATCCACCGCGGCGATCTCCATGCCGACCCAGGCCGAGGCGCGGTCGCCCGCCCACATGGCGGCGGCGCTTTTTTCCGCGCGCTCTTTCGGCGTCATCTGTCCCTCCCGGATGTGGCCTTGAACACAGGCCTTGCGTCAGCCTGCCGCATCTCGCAAAGTGTTACAAGATTTTTCGGGAGGGGGAAATCATGCAACGTATTGGCAGCTTCGCAAAAGGTGCGTGGATCGCGGCCGGGCCGGGTGCGCGACCGATTGCCGATGCGTCCACGGGCGAGATCATCGCCGAGGCGGGCAATGAGACGCTCGATGTGGCGGGCATGGTGGACTATGCGCGCGAGGTCGGAGGACCGGCTTTGCGCGCTATGGATTTCCACGACCGGGCGCGGATGCTCAAGGCGCTGGCGCTGCATCTGAGCGAGCACAAGCAGGCGCTTTATGACCTGTCGTTCACGACCGGCGCGACGCTGCGGGACCATGCGTTTGACATCGACGGTGGCATCGGGACGCTGTTTGTGTTCGCGTCCAAAGGGCGGCGCGAGATGCCGGAGGGCCATGTCCTGATCGACGGGCCATGGGAGCCCTTGGGCAAGACGGGCGCGTTCGGGGGGCAACATATCTACACGCCGCGATTGGGTGTGGCATTCCATATCAATGCGTTCAATTTCCCGGTCTGGGGCATGTTGGAAAAGATCGCCCCGGCGTTCCTGGCGGGTGTGCCCTCCATCGTGAAACCGGCGACGGCGACGGCGCATGTGACGGAGCTGTGCGTGCGTCTGATGCTGGAGGCGGGGGTGCTGCCCGACGGCGCGTTGCAATTGGTGACAGGCGGCGTTGGCGACGGGCTTAACGCGCTCGGGCCGCAGGATGCGGTGACGTTCACGGGCTCTGCGGCGACCGCGGCGACGGTGGGCGATGGATTGCCGCGCGGAGTGCCGTTCACGGCAGAGCAGGATTCGCTGAACACGAGCATTCTGGGGCCGGATGTGACGGTGGAAAGCCCGGAATTCGACATTGCGACGCAGGAAATCCTGCGCGAAATGACGACGAAGGCGGGGCAGAAATGCACCGCGATCCGGCGGGTGATGGTGCCCGAAAGCCTGCTTCAACCTCTGGCGGACCGTCTTTCGGCGGAGCTTGGCAAGGTCGTGGTGGGTGATCCGAGGGCGGATGGCGTCCGGATGGGGTCGGTCGTGTCGTTGAGCCAGCGGCGGGACGTGTTGGAGAAGGCCGGGGTGATTGCCGGAGAGGCGGAGTTGGTCTTCGGCGGGCAGGAGGGGTTTGCGCCGCGCGGAGACATGGAAAAGGGCGCGTTCGTCGCGCCGCATCTGTTCGTCTGCAGCGACCCGGATGCCGCGCGGAGCCTACACGAGACGGAGGCCTTCGGGCCGGTCAGCACGCTGATGCCGTATCGCGATCTGGGTCATGCCTGCGACTTGGCCAATCGGGGCGAGGGGTCGCTTGTGGCCTCGCTCATCACCCATTCGGGCCATGTGGCGCGCGAGGTCGTGACCGGCATTGGAGCGTGGCATGGGCGGGTTTACGTGAACAATCGCGACAGCGCGAAGGAGGCCACGGGCCACGGCGCGCCGATGCCGCATCTGACCCATGGCGGGCCGGGGCGCGCGGGCGGCGGCGAAGAGCTTGGCGGGATCCGCGCGGTGAAGCATTACATGCAGCGCGTCGCGGTGCAGGGCTCGCCCGACATCCTGTCTGCGGTTACGGGGCGGTTTGTTCCGGGGGCGTCGAAGGTCGAAAGTGGCACGCATCCGTTCCAGATGCGGTTCGGAGAGCTGGAGATCGGACGGACGCTCACCACCGAGGCACGGGAGATCACGCTCGACGATATCGAGCACTTTGCGCATTTCACAGGCGACACGTTTTACGCGCATATGGACGAGGCGGCGGCCAAGCGGAACCCGTTTTTCCCGGGGCGCGTGGCCCATGGCTATCTGATCTTGAGCTTTGCGGCAGGTTTGTTTGTGGAGCCGAGCGAAGGGCCGGTTCTGGCAAATACCGGGTTGGACGGTTTGCGGTTCTTGAAGCCGGTTTCGCCGGGTGATGCGATCAAGGTGCATTTGACGGTGCTGGATCGAAAGTCGCGGACTGCGGATTATGGAGAGGTCCGGTGGCACGCCGATGTGCGCAATCAGGATGACGAGGCGGTGGCGGAATACGAGCTTCTGACGATGGTGGCGAAGTGAGCGTCGTGGCGCTTCATCCCGGTGATCCGGTGGCGGATCTGGCGGCGGCGTTGTCGGAGGCGAGCCCCCTGAAGCTCTGGTCGGTGATCGTGTCCTGCCTGGGCGATTGCGCGCAGGCCGGCGAGGCGGAGGTGTCGGGCCGTGTGCTGTCGGCAATGGTCGAGCGGATCGGTTTGCAGCCACAGGCGATGCGCGTGGCGTTGCACCGGCTCAAGCGGGACGGATGGGTGGACAGCCGCCGCGAAGGGCGGGTTGGGTTCCACCGGTTGACCGAAAGCGGACAGGTGCAAAGCCGCGCGGTGGCCGGGCGCATCTATGGCCCGGCGGTCGCGGGCGGGCCATGTCGGTTGGTGGGCTTCCCGCCGGATGCGCCCGACGCGCTTTCACTGTTGCCCGAGGCGCTCTCGGCGGTTCCGATCTCGCGCAGCTTTGCGCTGGTGTGCGGGCCGGAGGACGAGGTGCCGGACGACTGGCTGGTGGCCTTGCCGGAGGCGCGGGGCTGGCCCGCCTGGGTGCGGGATGTGTTGGATGAGGCCGCATGTGAGGCGGCGTTCACCGCGCTGTCGAATGCGTTGCCGTCGCACAGTCTTTTGCCGCAGAACCAGTTGGATCGCTTCGCGCTGCGGGTTCTGGTGCTGCATGGGTGGCGACGACTGGTGTTGCGGTCGAACCCGGCGGCGGAGGCAGCTTTGGGCTCCGACCGGGCCGAGGCGAGATGCCGGGCGCAGGTGGCCCGCTTGTTGGACACGCTTGGTCCCGTGCACTCCGATCAGGCGCTGTCTTGAGCGGGGTCCGGCATCACCAACGGCGCGCGGGCACTGGCGTTGCCGATCGTGGCGACCTTGGTGGCGAGACGAATGAATTCAGAGCGCTCGGCCTCGGTCAGGCCGGGCAGGATATCCACCTGGAGCGCGCGCACCTCGGGCACCAGCGCGGCCAGCATGTCGGCCCCGGCCGACGTGAGATCAAGCACCATCGCGCGGCGGTCGCTGGCATTGCGGCGACGGGTCAGAAGGCCCTTGGCTTCAAGTCGTTCAACCACGCCGCCGATGGTGGGGCGGTCATGGGCGATGCGGCCCGCCAGCGTTGCCTGGTCGATGCCGGGCGATTCCGACAGGACGGCCAGGGTGGCGAATTGCGGCGCGGTCAAATCATGGCCAAGCGCCTTCATACGGTCGGTGAACACGCTGATCGAGATTTGTTGCAAACGCCGTATCAGATGGCCGGGCATCGTGTAGATTTCAGACATGGCGTGATTCTACCGGCTCGGACGCAGAGCGCCAAGCACGATGATAAGCGCGCTTTCCTTTTGCGGGAGAAGCGACAAAAGATAGGGCAGATCAATCGAATATGGTGACAGACGCAGATAGTTATGCATCATACCTAATTATCAGGACCGCGGTGTAACCGGGGCCGACCAAGACGCAGGCCAACCTGCGCGGACATCAACCTTAAGGGAGGACGATACATGAAAACCAAAACCCTAATGACGGCATTGGGCGGCGTTGCGGCTGGCGCGATGGCGGCCAGCGGTGCGTTTGCGCAGGCGGAAGTCACGCTGAAGCTGCATCAATTCCTGCCAGCGCAGGCGAATGTGCCCGCGCTGGTTCTGGATGTCTGGGCCGATCAAGTGGAGGAAGCTTCGGGCGGGCGCATCGAGATCGAGCGCTATCCGTCGATGCAGTTGGGCGGTACCCCGCCAGAGCTGATGGACCAGGCGATTGACGGCGTGGCCGACATCGTGTGGACGGTTGTGGGCTATACGCCGGGCCGGTTCCCGTCGACGGAAGTCTTCGAGCTGCCGTTCATGGTTGCCGATGCGCGGGCCGCGTCCTGTGCCTATTGGACGATGTATGAAGAGGGCATGCAGGAGCAGTTCAGTGACGTTCACCTGCTTGGCACCTGGGTCCATGGGCCGGGGATGTTCCACACCGCAGATCCGGTCGAGACGCCTGAAGATTTGCAGGGCATGCAGATCCGGGGCGGTTCGCGGCTTGTGAACCAGCTGCTTGAGCTGACGGGTGCGACGCCAGTTGGCATGCCCGTGCCTGCGGTGCCTGAGGGTTTGTCGCGCGGCACGATCGACGGCACGACAATCCCGTGGGAGGTCACCGCCGCGCTGCGCGTGCCGGAACTGGTCGAGAACCACACCGGGTTCGAGGGCAACGGGCTTTATACGCTGACCTTCGTGCTGGCGATGAACAACGACGCCTACAACAACATGCCGGAAGATCTGCAGCAGATCCTCGACGAGAACTCGGGGCTGGAGTTCTCGATCTTCGCCGGCGGCACGCAGGCGGATGCCGACGGCCCGGCGCGCGAGCTGGCCGTGGAGGCGGGCAACAACATCATCATGATCGATGAGGCCACGGCCCAAGAGGTCTGGATGCCGGTTGTCGAGCCGATCTACCAAAGCTGGATCGAGGATGTCTCGGGCAGCGGGTTGGACGGTCAGGCCCTGATCGACCGCGCGCGGGAGCTGATGTCGGGCGATTGCGCCGGCGCTGGCCAGTAAGGCAAACGGAGGGGCCGCGACATCACGCGGCCCCTTCTTTCTAAGGGACACACATGTACCGCGCGCTTTTGCTATTGTCGCGCCTGATGGCGATCCTTGGCGGGATCATGCTGTCGGTGCTTATCCTTCTGACGGTCTTTGCGATCCTTGGGCGGCTGGTGGACCGGCTGTTTCACTGGATGGTCGAGGCCGAGGTCATGGCCGGGCTTGGCCAATGGATGATCGACGCGGGCGTGGGTCCGATTCTTGGCACATTCGAATTGATCGAGGCCGGCGTGGCCTTTGTGATCTTTGCCTTCCTGCCGATCTGCCAGATCACCGGCGGGCATGCGACGGTGGATGTGTTCACCTCGGGGATGTCGCTGCGCGCCAACCGGGTGCTGCGCGGCGTGACGGAGGTGGTTTTCGCCGGAGTCATGGTGTTGATCGCAACGCAGCTGTTCGGCGGGTTGTTGACCAAGTTCAACTCCGGCCAGACGACGTTGGAGCTGCAATTGCCGGTTTGGTATTCCTACGCCATCGGCTTTGTCGGCGCGGCGCTGACGTCTGTCGTTGCGGTTTATCTTGCGGTTGTGCGCGTCGTTGAAATGGTATCGGGCCGCATGATCCTGCCCCCTGATCTGGGGGCGGAACATTGACCGACCAAATGATCGGGATCTTGTCGTTTCCCTTCCTTCTGACGCTGATTTTCCTGCGGGTGCCGATTGGCCTGTCGATGTTCTTCACCGGCCTTGTCGGCCTGATCATGGTGACGGGCGACACGCAGGTGCCGTTCGGACGGCTCAAGTCCGAGACATTCACAACCTTTTCCAGCTACTCGCTGACGATCATCCCGATGTTCCTGTTGATGGGGCATTTCGCGACGCTTGGTGGCATGTCGCAGGCCCTGTTCAAGGCGGCGGAGGGGTTTTTGGGCCATCGCAAGGGCGGTGTGGCCATGGCCGCCGTGGGTGCCTGCGCGGGGTTCGGGGCGATTTGCGGAAGCTCGCTGGCGACGGCGGCCACGATGGGGCGTGTGGCCCTGCCGGAGCTGCGCCGCTATGGCTATGACGGCGGGTTCTCGACCGCGGCACTTGCGGCGGGGGGCACGTTGGGCATCCTCATTCCGCCGTCCATCGTGCTGGTGATCTACGCAATCCTGACCGAACAGAACATTGCCAAGCTGTTCCTTGCGGCCTTCATCCCCGGCATCATCGCGGCGTTGGGATATATCATCGCGATCCGGGTTTACGTGGCGCTTAACCCCGAAAGCGCAGGGGTCGGGCCGCGCATTCCGTGGGGCGAGCGGATGGTGGCGATGGCCAAGATCTGGCCCGTGCTTCTGGTTTTCGCCGCAGTGGTCGGCGGCATCTACGCGGGGTGGTTCACGCCGACCGAAGGCGCGGCCGTGGGTGCGCTTGGCACCGGGTTGATCGCCTGGGCCAACGGCGGGCTAGGCATGAAATCCCTCGGGGAGAGTTTTCTGGTGGTGGGCCGGTCCACGGCGATGATCTTTTTCATCATCCTCGGCGCGGCGTTCTACAACGGGTTCCTGGCGCTGACCCAGGTGCCGCAGGGCATCGCGGAATGGGTCGGCAGCAGTGGTTTCAGCCCCTACACCGTGCTGATCCTGATCCTGATCTTCTACCTGATCCTGGGCTGTTTCATGGACAGCCTGTCGATGATCCTTCTGACCATCCCGATCTTCTGGCCGGTGATGCAGGGGCTCGATTTCGGGTTTGTGACGATGGCCGAATTGCATGCCGACCGTGCGATGGAGGCGTTGCTTGCGGTGCCGGATCTGACGCGAGACAGCATCGACGCGCTTTTGGCCGCTTACCGCGAGGGGGCGCAGCTCAGCCTTGCGCAGACGGTGCAATTCGACACGATCCAGGCGCATTTCGGGGCCGACATCGTGCCGCTCGACGGGGCGCTGCGGGCCCTGGCCGATGGAGCGGAGATGACCCGCGATCAAACCCGCGCGCTGGAACTGCGGCGGGTCAACCAAGGTGCGCTCAATCGTATCAACACAGAAATGGTTGCGATCTGGTTCGGGATCCTCGTGCTGATCGTGGTGGAGGTCGGGTTGATCACTCCGCCGGTGGGGATGAACCTGTTCATCATCAACGCAATGGAGAAGACGACGAAGATGACGGCGACCTACCGCGCGGTGTTGTATTTCATCGCCTCGGACCTGCTGCGGGTGGTTCTCCTCGTGGCGTTCCCGGTGATCACGCTGGTGTTCATCACGTGGTGAGACTCGAAGATAGTTATGTAGTATAACGATATCAATCTGGATGCGGACGGAAGGGAGACCGGATGCAACTCGACGGACAAGTCGCCATCGTCACCGGTGGGGCCAGCGGATTGGGCGAGGCCACGGCGCGCTACCTGGCCGAGCGGGGTGCGGATGTTGCGGTGCTCGACATGGACGGCGACCGCGCGCGTGAGGTCGCTGCCGAGATCGGCGGATATTCCCAGCAATGCGATGTCACCGACGCGGAACATGCCGCGACCGCCGTGACCTCCACCATGGCACGGTTCGGGCAGGCGGCGCGTATTTGCGTCAATTGCGCGGGCATCGGCCATGCGGCGCGGATCGTGGGGCGCGAGGGAAAGACCTCGCTCGACCTGTTCCGCCGGGTGATCGAGGTCAACCTGATCGGCACCTACAACGTGATGACCTACGCGGTACAGGCGATGATGGACCTGCCGCCGCTTGACACCGGGGAACGCGGGGTGGTGATCAACACGGCCTCTGCGGCGTATCAGGACGGGCAGGTCGGGCAATCGGCCTATGCGGCGTCCAAGGGGGCGATCGCGTCGATGTGCCTGCCGCTGGCGCGCGAACTGGCCAAGCCGGGCATCCGGGTGAACGCGATAGCACCCGGCCTGTTCAACACGCCGATGATGGAAGGCCTGCCGGAGGAGACGACGCAGGCCATTGTGGCCAATGTGCCGTTTCCACACCGTTTGGGCGACCCGTCCGAGTTTGGGCAGATGGTCGCGGCGATTGTCGAAAACACTTACCTGAACGGCGAGGTCATTCGCCTTGATGGAGCCACGAGGTTGCCCCCGAGATGAGCCTTTTGATCGAGATTGATGGCCCGCTTGCCATTCTGACGCTGAACCGGCCCGAAAAGCGCAATGCGATGAACGACGCACTGCTTGCGGAGCTGGCGGGGTTCTGCGCCGCGCCGCCGGAGGGGGTGAAGGTTGCGGTCCTGACTGGCGAGGGCGCGCATTTCTGCGCCGGTCTCGATCTGTCGGAACAGGCGGAGCGATCCAGCGACGCCGCGATGGCCCATTCGCGCATGTGGCACGACCAACTCAACAAGGTGCAGTTTGGCGGCCTGCCGATGATTGCGGCAATGCGCGGTGCGGTCATCGGGGGTGGGCTTGAGATTGCCTCGGCCTGCCATGTGCGCGTCGCGGCGCCGGATGTGCAATTCCAACTGCCTGAAGGCAAGCGGGGCTTCTTCGTAGGCGGTGGTGCGACCGTGCGCGTCGGGCGGATCATCGGGCCGGATCGGTTGACCGAGATGATGCTGACCGGGCGCATATACGGCGCGGATGAAGGCGCGCTTCTGGGCCTGTGCCACTACGTCGACGAGGATCCGATGGAGACGGCGCGCGAATTGGCCGGGCAGATCGCCTCCAACGCGCGGCTTTCGAATTACTTTGCCATCCAAGGTGTGGCGCGGATCAACGCGATGGCCCCGGAAGAAGGACTTTTCACCGAGGCCTTGTGCACCGCCTTGGCGCAAACCTCGCCTGACGCCGAGGAAGGATTTCGCGCCTTCCTTGAAAAACGCACGCCGAATTTCGAATGAGACAAGCCGCGCCCGATACCTCTCCCGCGATGTGCGACAGCGAGCTTCGCCGTCTTGTGGGTTACAATATCCAGCGCGCCCATAGCGCGGTGATGGGGGCGGTGAACCGGGTGTTGACGCCCTTCGGGCTGCGCCGGGCGTCGTATTCCGTGCTGTCGGTTGTGGTGGAAACGCCGGGCCTGCGGCAGGCGGATGTGGCCGATGTGCTGGCCATCGAGCGGCCCAATCTGGTGCAGATCGTGGATGCGTTGGAGCGCGCAGGCTGGATCACGCGGCGCCGCGCGGAAGATGACGGGCGCGCCTATGAGCTGCATCCGACGCTGGCGGGACGGGCGCACTACACCGAAGCGCGCGGGGCCCTTGTCGCGTTCGACGGCAAGCTGACCGCGGGGCTGGATGAGCCGGCGGTCTGGGCGCTGATCGATGGGCTCAACGCGGTCGAGGCGGCCGGGCCGGAGGCTGAGGCGGAGGACAAGGAGGAGGCGCGCCGTGGCGTTCAAACCCCATGATGTGATCTGCGAGAACCGGCCCGACGGTACGATCCTTCTGCAGGCGCGGGACGGGTTGGGCGATGTCGCGGATCGCACGACCGACTGGCTGGAGCATTGGGCCGATGCGACTCCGGATGCCGTGTTTCTGGCCGAGCGCAGCGGGGAGGGTTGGCGCGAGGTCAGCTACGGTGAAGCGCGGGATACGGCGCGAGGCATTGCCGCGGGCTTGCGGTCACTGGGGCTTGGGCCGGACCGGCCTTTGATGATCCTGACCGGCAATTCGGTGGCCCATGGGCTGCTGGCCCTGGCGGCGCAATATGCCGGTGTGCCGTTCTGCCCGGTGGCCGAACAATACGCCGCCATCCCCGCGGCGCGTGTGCGGCTCGATGAGATCGCGACGCTCCTTCAGCCTGCGGCTGTCTTCGCAGAGGATGGATTTGCGCTGGCCGATGTGTTCGAGCGTGATGCGTTTCGCGACGCCCGCCCGATCATGGCCCACGGCCCCGGCCTGACGCTGGAAGATCTGACGCGGCAGGGCGGCGCGCTGGATGTCGCGGTGACGCCGGACAGCGTTGCAAAGATCCTCATGACGTCGGGCAGCACATCGGCCCCGAAAGGCGTGCTGACCACGCATCGGATGCTCTGCACCAATCAGGCGCAGATTGCCGCCTGCCTGCCGTTTCTGCGCGACAGGCCCCCGGTCTTGGTCGATTGGCTGCCGTGGAACCACGTGTTTGGCGGCTCGCACAATTTCAACCTTGTGCTGGCCAATGGCGGGTCGCTTTACATCGACGGCGGCAAGCCCATTCCGGCGCTGATCGGAAAGACGATCGAGAACAACCGGATCAAACAGGGCACGATCAGCTTCAACGTGCCGGTGGGCTTTGCCGCTCTGCGCGATGCGATGAAGGCCGATCCGGGATTTGCTCGGGCGTTTTTCGAAGACCTCGACATGCTGTTTTATGCGGGTGCGAGCCTTCCGCAGGATGTCTGGGCTGACCTTTGGGCGATGGCCGAGGATGCCGGGACGCAGCCGTTTTTCACCTCGTCCTGGGGGCTGACGGAGACCGCGCCCGCCGCTTTGCTGCAACATGAACCCACCGAACGCTCGGGCGTGGTTGGGGTGCCGTTGCCCGGGATCGATGTGAAACTGGTCCCTGCGGAGGATCGGCTTGAGGTGCGGGTGAAGGGCCCCTCGATCTTCAACAGCTACCTGAACGCGCCGGACAAAACGGCGGAGGCTTTCGATGCGGAAGGATATTTCATCACCGGCGACGCGATGCGCTTCGTCGACCCGGAGGATGCAACCCTTGGCCTGGCCTTCGATGGGCGCATGTCAGAGGATTTCAAACTGGGCACCGGTATCTGGGTGCGGGCGGCGACGTTGCGGTTGGAGATCCTGTCGGTGCTGAAGGGGTTGGCGCAGGATGTCATCTTGACCGGAGAGGGGCGCGATGAGGTGGGCCTTTTGATTGTACCAGCCGCCACGTTGCGCGAGGTCGCCGAACAGGATGGTGCAGCGTTGATCTGCGACCCGCTGCCGTTCCAGGCGGCGTTGTCGGGCTTCACCGGCGGCTCGGCGCAGAGGCTTACCCGCGCCATGATCCTTGCGGAGCCGCCATCGATTGCCGAGGGCGAGATCACTGCCAAGGGCAACCTGAACTTCGCCCGGATCAAGGCGGGTCGCGCTGACCTGATTGAACGGCTCTATGACGATGCGGACCCCGCGACCATGATGATCGGAGGCACGTGATGGCCTATATCCCCTATGGTGCCTATTGGTGTACGCCCTTTGCCCGTTGGCAGGGCAGCCTTGCGCATCTGAATTCCGTCGAATTCGCCGCCCATGTCGCCCGCGCGCAGATTGGGCGGTTGGACCTTGCCCCTGGCAGCTTCGATTTTGCCGCATTCGGGCAGACCGTGATCCAGAAGGGCAGCTTTTTCGGCGGGCCATGGTTTACCGCGATGATAGGGGCCAAAGGGCTGGCTGCACCGATGGTGAGCCAGGCCTGCGCCACGGGGGCACGGCTTTTGTCGACTGCGGTGGGCGAGGTTTTGCAGGGCGCGCAGCAGGCGTTGATCGTGTCGGGCGACCGGACGTCGAACGGCCCGCATGTCTATTTTCCGGCACCCCATGGACCGGGAGGCACCGGGGCGCATGAAGATGTGGTGATGGACAATTTCGGCCATGATCCATGGGCCTGCAACGCCATGATTCAGACCGGCGAAAACGTCGCCGCACGCGAGGGGATCACGACCGAGGAACAGCATGACCTGACCCTGCATCGCCGCGCACAATACGATGCGGCCTTGGCCGAGAACTGCGCTTTTCAACGTCGCTTTATGCCGGTGCTCGACGTGCCGGATGCCAGGTTTCGCAAGAGTGTCGGGCGGCTTGAGACCGACGAAGGCGTTGAGCCCGCCGATGCCGACAAGATTGCTGGCCTGCGCCCGGTGATGCGCGACGGCACGATCACGTTTGCCAGCCAGACGCATCCGGCCGATGGCAATGCTGGCATGGTTGTGGTGGGTGATCCGGGCCGTGCGAAGGAGATCGGCGGGGTCGATCATCCGCTGGTCGAGGTGCTTGCCATTGCGCAGGCCCGCGAAGAGAAGGGCTTCATGCCTGCCGCGCCGATCAAGGCGAGTATCGCGGCATTGGACCGCGCGCGGCTTTTGATTACGCAGGTCGATGTGATCAAGTCCCACAACCCGTTTGCGGTCAACGACATCGCTTTTGCCCGCGCCTTCGGCGTCGATTGGCGGGATATGAACAATTATGGGAGCTCGTTGATCTGGGGTCATCCGCAGGGGCCGACGGGTCTGCGCGCAATGATTGAACTTATAGAAGAGCTTACGATCCGGGGCGGTGGCACCGGCCTGTTTCAGGGCTGTGCGGCCGGGGATTCTGCGATGGCCGTGCTCCTGCGGGTCAAATGAGAGTTCACAAAGAATACCGCGACCGGGCGCGGGAGACGCCGGGTCAGGGGAGAGATGGGAGGAGATGACATGACCGGGAATGCCGCCGCGTATTTCGTGGATCGCCACATTGCCGAAGGGCGTGGGGACAAGGTGGCTTTTATCGAGGCCGATGGCGCGAAGCGGTCACTGACCTATGGTGCGCTGTTCGATCATGCCGCGCGTTTTGGCGGGGCGTTGGGGCGTCACGGTGTCCGACGCGAGGAACGTATTGCGATGATCGTCCGCGATCAGATCGAGTTTCCGGTGGTGTTCTGGGGCGCGCTCAAGGCCGGGGCGATCCCGGTGCCGCTCAACACGTTGCTGTCCGCAGATGTCTACGAGGCCATCCTGAGTGACAGCCGCGCCTCCATCCTCGTGGTTTCCGAAGAGATGTGGGAAGTGGTCGAGCCCGCCACCCGCGACAACCGGTTCCTGCGTGCGATCCTTGTGATCGGCGACGCGCCCGAGATGACCGAAAGCTACCGCGATTTCATCGACGGAGCCGAGCCGGTGGACACGGTCGATGCGCATGAAGACGAGCTGGCGTTCTGGCTGTACTCGTCGGGCTCGACGGGGCAACCCAAAGGGGTGCGACATGTGCATGGTGCGCTGAAAGCCACCTGCGACACGTTCGGGGATCAGGTTCTGGGCATCCGTGAAGACGACGTCGTCTATTCGGTGGCGAAGCTTTTCTTTGCCTATGGGCTTGGCAACGGCATGTCGTTTCCGATGTCTGTGGGGGCAACGACGGTTTTGTTCGGCGGCCGGCCCACGCCCGACGCGGTCTATCGGATCATGGCAGAACTTGAGCCCACGATCCTGTGCGCGGTGCCGACGCTTTTTGCGGCGATGGTGCAGGCGGCGCCGAGCGCGCCGGAGCATCACCTGCGGCTGTGCACATCGGCGGGGGAGGCGCTTCCGCGCGAAGTGGGCGAAGGGTGGCAACGCCTGACCGCGACCGAGATCGTGGACGGGGTGGGCTCCACCGAGATGCTGCATATCTTCCTGTCGAACCGGCCCGGCGACTGCGTCTATGGGACGAGCGGCACGGCGGTGCCAGGCTACGAGCTTCGGCTTGTCGATGAGCATGATTTTGACGTGCCGGAGGGGGAGGTCGGCGAATTGCTGGTGCGCGGGCCGTCGAGTGCCGAGGGCTATTGGAACCGCCGCAGCAAGTCGCAGGCCACGTTCGAGGGGGCATGGACGCGGACCGGTGACAAGTACGAGCGCAAGGAGGGACGGTTCATCTACTGCGGGCGCACCGATGACATGTTCAAGGTGTCAGGCATCTGGGTCAGCCCGTTCGAGGTGGAGAGCGCGCTGATCGACCATCCTGCGGTTCTGGAGGCTGCGGTTGTGGCGCGCGCCGATGACGCCGGATTGGACAAGCCCGCCGCTTTCGTCGTGTTGAAAGACGATGCGGAACCCCCTGACGCGGAGGCTTTGAAGGCCTTCGTCAAGGACAAGATCGGGATGTGGAAATACCCGCGTTGGGTGGATTTTGTCGCCGATTTGCCGAAGACCGCGACGGGCAAGATCCAGCGTTTCAAGCTGCGCGGCTGATGTGGGGTGAGGGCAGTGTTGAGGCCGATGGCAAGCGGTTGGAATACCGCGGCTGGGGGCCGGCCCCGACGGACGGACGCGCGATTGTGTTGCTCCATGAAGGTCTCGGCTGCGTGGCCCTGTGGCGCGATTTTCCGGAGCGTTTGCAGGCCGCGACCAGCCAGCCCGTTCTGGCCTATAGTCGCGCGGGGTATGGCCAATCCGATGCCGATGACCTGCCGCGCCCACTGAATTGGATGACGCGCGAGGCGGTTGAGATCCTGCCGCGGGTTCTTTCCGCTTTTGCGATCACCCGCCCGACGCTCGTCGGCCATTCCGACGGGGCCAGCATCGCTGCCCTGGCCGCCAGTGTGCAGCCCGAAACCCGGGCCGCCGTTCTGATGGCCCCGCATTTCTTTACCGAGGATGTCGGTATTGCCGAGATCGCCCGCGCCGACACGCAGTTTCGCAGGTCCGACATGGCGACGCGCATGGCGAAATACCACCGCGATCCGACCGCCACGTTTCGGGGGTGGGCCGATGCTTGGTTGGACCCGGAGTTCCGGGCCTGGACGATCGAGGCGGCGCTTCCCAAGATCACCTGTCCGATCCTGGCGTTGCAGGGACGGCAGGACCAATACGGCACGCTCGCACAGATCGAAGCCGTGCGCCGCAACGTGGCGTCTGCGCAGACGCTGGTTTTGGACGATTGCCAGCACGTGCCGCATCTGGAGCAGCCCGAGCGGACTCTCGCGGCGCTGCTCAGGTTTATGCAACAAATTGCATAGCATTGCGCAAAGCTGCAACATTTCTGCATTATTGCGCTTGAAACGTTGATCTCTGGCGCTATTCTGCACACGCGTAACAGGAGAATCCCATGTCCAAGGTCATCGAATTCCAGACCGATCCGTCAAAATATCGCCACTGGCGGGTGGACTATGATGGCCCCGTTGCGACGCTCACCATGGATGTTGATGAGACCGGGGGGCTCTTTGACGGGTACGAGCTGAAACTGAATTCCTATGATCTGGGCGTCGATATTGAGCTGAACGACGTCGTCCAGCGGATGCGGTTCGAGCATCCCGAGGTGAAGGTCGTCGTGATGCAATCGGGCAAGGACAAGGTGTTCTGCGCGGGGGCTAACATCCGCATGCTTGGCGGCGCAGCCCATGCGCACAAGGTCAACTTTTGCAAGTTCACCAATGAAACGCGCAATTCCTACGAGGCCGCTGAAGCGGAATCCGGGCAGAAATATATCGCCGCCATCAAGGGTGCCTGTGCGGGCGGCGGGTATGAGCTGGCGTTGGCGTGCAATCACCTCATGCTGGTCGATGATGCGACGTCCTCTGTGTCGTTGCCCGAAGTGCCGTTGCTTGCCGTGTTGCCCGGCACCGGCGGGCTGACCCGGGTGACCGACAAGCGCATGGTCCGCCGCGATCTGGCCGATGTCTTTTGCGCCACGGAAGAGGGCGTGAAGGGCAAGCGCGCCGTCGAATGGCGTCTGGTGGACGAAGCCGTGCCGAACTCCACGTTCGACGAGGTCGTGGCCGAGCGCGCCCGGGAATTTGCCGCCGCCAGCGCCAAGCCCGACGCGACGGGTATCGCCTTGACGCCGTTGCAAAAGGCCGTCGCGGAGGATGGGTCACTGTCCTATTCGCTGGTCGAGGTTCAGGTCGACCGCGCCGCGCGCACCGCCACCATTACGCTCAGCGGCCCGTCTGAGGACGCGCCCGCGGACATGGACGCGGTCCACGCGCAGGGCGATCAATCCTACATGTTGCGCCTGGCGCGCGAATTCGAAGACGCGATCTTGCATTTGCGCCTGAACGAGATGGAATGCGGCCTTTGGACCCTGCGCACGCAGGGCGATCCCGAAGGCGTCGCCGCCCACGAAGCGGTCTTGCGCGACAATGCCGATCACTGGCTTGCAAATGAGACGCGCCACTACTGGAAGCGCACGCTCAAACGCCTCGACGTGACGTCGCGCAGCCTTGTGACGTTGGTTGAACACGGGTCCTGCTTTGCGGGTGTGCTGGCCGAACTGATCTGGGCCGCCGACCGGTCTTACATGATGGAAGACGAATTCGAGGGTGACAATCGCCCGATGGCGACGATCACGCTGACGCCGGACAATTTCGGCACCTACCCGATGGGCAATGACCTGACGCGGTTGCAAACGCGCTTTTTGGCAACGCCCGATACGGTGGAAGGCCTGCGCGAAGAGATCGGCACCGCGATGGAGGCCGAGGACGCGAACGACCACGGGCTTGTGACGATGATCATGGACGACATCGATTGGGAAGATGAGATCCGTATTATTATAGAAGAACGCGCATCATTCAGCCCCGACGCGATGACCGGCATGGAAGCGAACCTGAGGTTTGCAGGGCCCGAGACGATGGAAACCCGTATCTTCGGGCGTCTGACGGCGTGGCAGAATTGGATCTTCAACCGGCCGAACGCGGTCGGCGAAAACGGCGCGCTGCAGCGCTATGGCTCCGGTATCCGGGGAGAATTCAATATGAAGCGGGTCTAAGGGCCGCAAGCGCGACCGTGTAAGCCGCAAACGGAAAGATGCGTTTTCCGGGGTGCGCCCGGCAAGTCGCGAAATTGCATAGGGAAACCGCAGGTTTCTGATTTGGGAGGATACCATGACCGCAGTCGACATTTCCTACGACACGAAGATCCCGAACAACGTGGGCCTTTCGCAGGATCGCAAGGTCTTGAAGGCGCTGGAGAAATGGCACCCCGGTTATCTGGATTGGTGGAACCGCCTGATCCCGCAGAATTTCCAGGAGAGCATGGTCTACCTGCGCACGGCGGTGAGCGTCGATCCCAAGGGTTGGGCCAAGTTCGACTACGTGAAAATGCCGGAATATCGCTGGGGCGTGTTGCTGGCCCCGCCGGTGGAAGGCCGCACCATTCCGATGGGCGAACATGCCGGCCAGCCGGCCTGGCAGGAGGTCCCCGGCGAATACCGAAACATGCTCAAGCGCCTGATCGTGATCCAGGGCGACACCGAGCCGGGCTCGGTTGAGCAACAACGCTTCCTCGGCCTCACCGCGCCGTCGCTTTATGACATGCGCAACCTGTTCCAGGTTAATGTAGAAGAAGGTCGTCACCTTTGGGCGATGGTCTACCTTTTGCAGAAATATTTCGGCAAGGATGGCCGCGAAGAAGCCGATGATCTGCTGCGCCGCTCCTCCGGGTCTGACGAAGCGCCGCGGATGCTTGGCGCGTTCAACGAGGAAACGCCCGATTGGCTGTCATTCTTCATGTTCACCTACTTCACAGACCGTGACGGCAAGATGCAGCTCGAAAGCCTCGCGCAATCGGGTTTCGATCCGCTCAGCCGCACCTGCCGCTTCATGCTGACCGAGGAAGCGCACCACATGTTCGTGGGCGAAACCGGCGTCAGCCGCATCGTGCAACGTACCTGCGAGGCGATGAAAGAGGCCGGGATCACCGACCCTTACGACATCGGGCGCGTGCGCGATCTGGGTGTGATTGACCTGCCGACGATCCAGAAGAAGCTTAACCTGCATTATTCGCTGTCGCTGGACCTGTTTGGGCAGGAGGTTTCCACCAATGCGGCCAACGCGTTCAACGCAGGCATCAAGGGGCGCTATATGGAGGCGCGGATCGAAGACGATCACAAGTTGACCGATGCGACATACGTTGTGAAAGTGCTCGAAGATGGCAAGATCTTCGACAAGGAGGTGCCCGCGCTCACGGCCATCAACATGCGATTGCGCGATGATTACATTCGCGATGCGTCGGGTGGTTTGCGGCGCTGGAACAAGACGATCCAGCGCACCGGCATCGACTTCGAATTGAAGCTGCCGGATCAGGCCTTCCACCGTCAGATCGGCGTGTTCTCTGCGATCAAGGCCAACCCCGAGGGCGCGCTGATTGGGCAGGCCGAGTGGGAGGCCAACGTCGATAAATGGCTGCCGACCAAGGAAGATGGCGCGTATATCCAGTCGCTGATGGTGCCCTGCTACGAGCCGGGTGAGTTTGCCGGTTGGATCGCGCCGCCCAAGCAGGGCATCGACAACAAGCCCGGCGATTTCGAATACGTCAAATTGCATATGGCCTGAGGGCCGACGGGCGCGGTTTCGGCCGCGCCCCAACAAGGAAAAGCGCGATGAACATCCATTTTCTCTATGGCACCGAAACCTCCACCGCCGAAATCCTGTGCGAGGATATCGAGGCGGATCTGGGCGACGGATTTGACACTACGGTCACGTCCATCGGCGATATCGACCCGTCTGATCTTGATGGCGAGACGTTCTATTTCGTCGTTACTTCCACCTATGGCAATGGCGATTTGCCCATGGCTGCGCAGCCGTTCTTCGACAAGCTCGACGCCAACAAGCCCGACCTCACCCACGTCAAATTCGCAATCTTTGGCCTGGGCGACATGGTGTTTTCCGAAACCTTCGCGTTCGGCTCCAAGATCCTGATGGAAAAGCTGGTCGAATGCGGCGCAAAGATGGTCGGCGAGCGGGGGATCCACGACGCCTCGTCGCCCGATTTGCCCGAAGATGTGGCCGTGCCATGGGCGCAGGAGATCATGGGTCTCGCGAAAGCTCAGGCGGCCTGAATGCCCATTCGCCCCGACACGGCGTTTGTCCACGACATCCGTGTGACCTGGGGCGATTGCGACCCCGCGAAAATCGCCTATACCGCGCGCCTGCCGTGGTTTGCGTTGGATGCCATCAACGCGTGGTGGGCCACGCATTACGCCGATGCCGGGTGGTTCGAGATGGAACTGGACCGCAACATCGGCACGCCTTTCGTGCGGATGGAGATGGATTTCCGAAGCCCGGTCACACCGCGCCACATGTTGCGCTGCCATACCTGGCCGCAGGCTCTGGGCACCAAGTCGATCACCTTCCGCGTCGACGGGGTCCAGGATGGCGTGACCTGTTTCGAAGGCGCGTTCACCAGCGTCTTCATCATCGCTGATCAGTTCAAATCGCAACCCGCGCCGGATGACATCCGCGCCCTTGTCCAATCCCATATCCCGGCCTGACATGTCCCACGAAAACGCCCATCCACCCATTGCCAATGACGCCGCCGTGGCCGAGCTTCAGGCTCAGGTCGGTGACCGTGTGCGCGCCGCGCGCGCCACTAAGGCAATGTCGCGCCGCGTATTGTCCGAGGTATCGGGTGTATCGCCACGTTATTTGGCGCAGTTGGAGGCCGGCGAGGGCAATATCTCCATTGGCCTGCTGCTGCGGGTGGCTTCGGCACTTGACCTGCCCATCGACGCCCTTGTCGCGCGTCAGATGCTTTGCCCTGAAGCGCAGCAATTGGCCCGCGCGTTCTCCCGCGCCGACGCGACCACGCAGGAAGAGGTTCGGGCCCTGCTTGCGCCAAGGACCGCTGCGAAGGCCGGGCGTATCTGCCTGATCGGGTTGCGTGGCGCGGGCAAATCCACCCTTGGTGCGGCTGTTGCCCGGGCGCGGGGCCTGCCGTTCATCGAGTTGAACCGCGCGATCGAGGCGGCGGGAGGTATGCCGGTCGCCGAGATCATGGCGCTTTACGGCGCGCAGGGCTATCGCCAGCTTGAGGCCGATGCGCTCGATGCGATCATCGCCGAGCAGGATCGCGCCATCATCGCGGTCGGCGGCGGCATCGTGGATGAGGCGCGCACGTTTGACGCGTTGCTTGACCGCTTCCATACGATCTGGATCAAGGCCAGCCCCGAAGAACACATGTCCCGCGTGCAGGCCCAGGGCGACACGCGACCGATGGAAGGCAATCCCCAAGCCATGGCGCAATTGCGCCTGATCCTGACCGGGCGCGAGGCCGATTACGCGCGTGCCGATGCTGTGCTTGATACGTCCGGCGCGTCGCTTGAGACGTCGCTTGCCGACCTGCTCGCCCTTATCGACCAAAACCCGTTCCTACAGCCGGAGACCCCATGAGCCTCACGATGCGCGCCGACGGCCTGACCGGGTTCGTCACCCTCGACAACCCGCCCGTCAACGCCATCGGCAAAGCCATGCGTGACGGCCTGATGGAGGCGGTGAAATGGGCCGAGGCCGAGAATTTCGACCGCGTCATCGTAACCGGGGCCGGTCGTGCCTTCGCCGCAGGCGCCGATGCGAAGGAATTTGATGGTGCCGCGTTGGAGCCATTCCTGCCCGATGTTTGCGACGCGATCGAGCGCAGTTTCGTGCCGTGGATCGCGGCCATCAACGGCGTGGCGCTTGGCGGTGGTGCCGAAATCGCACTGGCCTGCCGGATGCGGATCGCGGGGCCGAAGGCGCAGATCGGCCTGCCTGAGGTGACGCTTGGGGTGATCCCCGGCGCGGGCGGCACGCAACGCGCGATGCGGCTGTGCGGTCTGGGAAAGGCTCTCGATATGATTGCTTTCGGCAGGCCGCTGCGGGCGGCGGACGCGCTCAAGGCCGGGTTGATCCACGCCATCGAGGATGACCCGGTCGATGCCGCCGATATGGTCAACACCGAAGAACTCGGCTGCGTTGTGCCCACGTGGGAGCTGCCCCCGCCGGCCCATGACGCCGCCGCTTTTGCCGCCGTGCGGGATGCGCTCGCCAAACGTGCGCCCGGGCAAGTCGCGCCCCTACGCGCCGTCGATGTCATCGAGCAGGGGCTGAGCCTGGAGTTTGCCGAAGCCATGGCCCTGGAGCGGGCTACGTTTCTTGAGTTGAAACAAGGCAATCAATCCCGCGCCCTGCGTCATATGTTCTTCGCGGAACGCGCTGCAAAGCCGCCGAAGGATCTGCCACATGCGCCGGAGCTGACGGAGATCGCCGTGGTCGGCGGTGGCACGATGGGGGCGGGTATCGCCTATGCCTGCGTGTCGCTTGGGTTGCCGGTGACGCTTCTGGAAAGTGACACCGATGGTGTGGAGCGCGCCACCCACAATGTTGGCAAGTTGATCGAGGCGGGCATCGCGCGTGGTCGCCTTTCCAAAGACGGCGCGCAGGGCCTTCGCGACCGGCTGACGGCAACCAGTGACTACACCAAAGCGGCCAATGCACCGCTCGCCATTGAGGCCGCGTTCGAGGATATGGAGGTCAAGAAAGCCATCTTCGCGCAACTCGACGCGACCTTGCCGCCCGATGCGGTGCTTGCGACCAATACCTCCTATCTCGACGTGGACGAGATCGCCGCAAGCACCCGCGACCCGTCCCGCGTGCTTGGCCTGCATTTCTTCGCCCCCGCCCATATCATGCGGCTGCTTGAGATCGTGAAAGGCGCGCAGACCTCCGACCGCGCGCTGTCCACCGGGTATGCCCTTGGCAAGCTGCTGAAGAAGGTCCCCGTCGTTGCGGGCGTGTGTGACGGGTTCATCGGCAACCGCATCTATGCCCGCTATCGCGAAGCGTCCGATACGGTTTTCATGGATGGCTCCACCCCGTGGGACATCGACGAGGCGATGGTCAACTTCGGCTACGCAATGGGCCCCTATGAGGTGCAGGATCTCTCCGGGCTCGACATTGGCCATGCGGCGCGGCGCAGGCAGGATGCGACGCGCGATCCGAACCGTCGCTACATCCCTATCGCCGATCGTATGTATGAGCTTGGAAAGCTTGGTAAAAAGGTTGGCGCGGGCTGGTATCGCTACCCGGGAGGTGGCGGCAAGGTCGAGGATCCCATCGTGGCTGACCTGGCCCTGGAAGAGGCGCATTTCGCCGGGATCGAGCGGACGGAATATGAAGAACACGAGATCACCGAACGCCTGCTCCTGGCGATGATCAACGAGGCCGCCGATGTGCTGGCCGAAGGCATCGCGCAATCCGCCGCCGACATCGATCTGGTCACCGTTTTCGGCTACGGCTTCCCGCGCTGGCGTGGCGGTCTGATGCATTACGCCGACACCTTGGGGGTGCCCCACATCGTCGAACGGATCACCGCGCTACAGGCCGAGGATCCGGTGGCGTGGAAACTTTCCCCCGTCCTGAGCGATTGCGCCGACCGTGGCCTGAGCCTCGCGGAATGGTCGCCCGCCTAGACGCAAGTGCCGTGTCCTTGTTCATCAATAACGCCCGAAAGGGGCTCGCTGGCGGGCCACCGGCTGGGGAAAGGCCCGAGGGACGGTTCTGCGGGACGAAGCACCCGTTCGCTGCGCCCGCGCGAATGTCTGCAATAGAAAGAACAAATGCGTGATGTCCGACTACGGGGATCTGGTATGGATGCACTGCGCCCTGCCGCCTATGAACGCCCCAAACGGTCCCGGTGCGCAACCTCGGACCAGTCTCGAAGGAATCCATAGGGATAGTCAGGCAATATGGTATCGGATGCCTCCGTGAGAGCGTTGAGATCATCGTCTTTCAAAGCCAAACTTGCCGCGTCAAGGTTATCAGCCAGTTGCTCGACGTTTCGCGCACCCAAGAGAAGTGATGCAACGCCGGGACGGTCGGCAAGCCAAGCCAGCGCGATGTGCGACATCGGGCGTTCGTGCCATTCCGCCAGCTCAGCGGCGACCTCCGGCACGCTATGCGTGCGCTCTGTGTTGCGGTTATCATAAGCCTCCACGCCTCGGTTTGGATCTTCACCCAAGCGGGTCGCGCTGGTCGGGCGCTCGTTGGCAGTATATTTACCGGTGAGCCAGCCGCCACCCAATGGAGACCACGGTGTCAGGCCGATATTGTTTGCCAATGCGCAGGGCAAAATCTCCAGCTCGATACCGCGCTCAAGTAGAGAGACTTGCGGCTGAAGGGCGCAGGGCATGGGCAAGCCGTTCGCTTCTGCAGTGCGGCAGATACGTTCCAATTGCCAGCCTGTGACGTTCGACCATCCGATATGGTGGATTTTGCCTGCCCGTCTGAGATCATCCAGTGCGCCAAGCGTCTCGGACACATCAGTTTCATTGTCCCAACCGTGAACGAAATAAAGATCAACGGCATCCACCCGAAGCCGTTTCAGACTGGCATCAGCGCGTTTGAGGATGGCACGGCGCGATCCACCCCGACTGCCGGGAGGCCGCATTCGGCTTTCGGTCCATACAGCCCGAAGGCGACGGCCTTGCCGGACGCAGGCTTAGGCGCGTTACCTTTGCGCCCTAAGCCACACCGAACGCCCCAGACCTTTGGATTGTCGTGCGCAGTGACACAGCGTCAGCGCGATGGGTCGCCGAGCGATGTGGCGAGACTGTTGCTGTCGAGACGGACACACCGCGCCTCGCACTGGACTTGGCGCTAGGTGGCTTGGGTCGAGCAGTGGTTCCGACCTTTGTCGGTGATGCCTACTGTGAACTGGCAAGAACCGGAAACATTGTTGAAGAGCTTGGGCATGAGCAATGGCTTGTCACCCTCAACGACGACCGCCATCTGCCCGAAATTCGACGCGCTCTCGACCGTATCGCGGAAGTGTTCAAGTAGTCGCTATTCAATAGGGCCGTTTCTTGCCAAAGCAGACATCACCGCATCCCGCAGCATCAGTGACTCTGGCTCAAACGCGCCATTCGCTGCGGCGCCGTCACCAAGAGCCTCGGTTGCCTCGACTGCCGCGCCTTGCAATCGCCCCCGTCGAGCATACCTCTCTCCCAGCCATCCAAAAGTTCCCTCGCTCCACTGAACAAAGGACAATTCCATGCCCCTGATGACCTCCCCGATCGACGGCTCCCCCATGCGCGAGGTCGAACGCTACGGCGTAAAGATGGATATCTGTCCGACCTCTGGCGGTATCTGGCTGGATCGGGGAGAGCTTGAGAAGATCATCATGGCGATCCGGGAAGAGGCGCTGATGGATGGCGGCGTGCCGCAGCAGGACGCGTACGAGGATGCCCATTACCATGAAAGCCATGGACGCCGTTCTGACAATCGCCCGCAACGGCGCAAGCGCGGTGGCATGTTCGACAGTCTGCTCGACATCTTCGACTAAGCGCTGATCCGAGGGGAGCGACGCGTCCCTCAACCCCGCCTGAAAAACGCGATTTTGGTTCTTATACTATAACGATTTTTTCATTTATATACAGAGACTTGAACTTCTTTCTCAGCCGTGAGCAGGCTCACCTGACCCGGATCGGCAGGCTCGTATATCCCCTGAACCGCGCCAGCCCCAACCGCTCGCGCGGGCCGTCCGCGGCCAGTTTCGGGAACCGCTCGAAGAATCGCCCCAGCGCGATCTTCCCCTCCATCCGGGCCAGCGACGCGCCAAGGCAGACATGGATGCCGGTGATGAAGGCGATATGCGGGTTCGGCTTGCGGGCGATATCGAAGCGGTCGGGATCGTCAAACACCGCCGGATCGCGGTTCGCCCCGGCAATCGAGGTGTGGATATAGGTCCCTTTCGGAAGCGTCATTCCCGAGGGTAGAACGATCTCCTCGCCCGCCAGCCGGTTGCCGATCTGAAGCGGGCTCTCAAAGCGCAGGCATTCCTCGACTGCCGTACCGATCAGGGAAGGATCGTCGAGCAAGCGTCGGTGTTGATCGGGATGGTCGAGGAAGGTTGCGATGGCGTTGCCGACCAATGACGTCGTGGTCTCGTGACCGGCATTCAGCAGGAAGATGCAGTTCTGCACCAATTCCTCCTGCGTCAGGCGGCGCCCGTTGTACTCCCCGAAAATCAGCGCTTCCAACACCTCTCCTTCGCCTGCGGCGTCGGGGTTGCAGCGGCGGTGGTCAATCAGGTCCGAAAGGATCGCGCCGAATTCTTCCACCGCGCGATTGCCGGCCTCCATCCGTGCCTGTGGCACTACGGGGTCGAGCGCACCTAGGATCGCGATGGAATAGCCGCGCAGTTTGGCGCGGTAGGCTTCCGGCACGCCCAACATGAAGCTGATGATCTCGGTCGGCAGCATCATCGCGAAATCCGCAATCAGGTCCAACTCGCCGAGGTCCTCCACGCGGTCCAGAAGGCGATTGACGATCCGTTCGATCAAACGTTCCATCTCGGCCAGTTTGCGTGGGGTAAAGGCTTCGGCAATCAGCTTGCGAACTACGGTGTGATAGGGCGGATCGTTGAAAATCAAGCTGGTCGTATGGTGCACTTTCAGAGGGCATTCTCCAAACTTTGCCCCGAACGCCTCGGCCTTGTCCGACAGCATGTCGCGCGAACGATAGGTTGCGAGGCAATCGTCATGCCGGGTCAGATAGACCGACCCATCCGGGTTGCGGTGCACCGGACTGCTGCGCCGCAGCTCGGCCAACGTCGTGTAGGGCGCTTCGATAAAGGCGCTATCAATGGCGTTCAGATCGAACCCGGCGACATCAAGCATCCCGTTCCTCCTAAGGTCGGATACTGGGGCGGGACGCCTTTGTGTGCAAGGGAGCTGACCGGACTTGCAGGGGCTGCTGCAGACCCAGAAATGTAAACAAAAGTTGACACAATGAGGTGAATGCTATGGTATGCAGTCATGACATCTGCGGGATAGCCAATGGACCGGCGATTCGATGTTTCGCGCAGCTGGAGACCGGAATTGACGACCCATACCGACAAGGACTCGGCACGGCACGACCCGGTAGATTTGCGGGACGCGGACGACGAGCTGCGCCTGTCAGGGATCAGCGACTTGGCCATTTTCGCCCTTGCGGAATTGGCATCAGGCCGCTCGACTGCGGAGCTTTCGGACCTTGCTGTTGCCCACTTTGCCAAGCCCCATGTCACGGCGATGGCTACAGCGATGGCTGATCAGTCCACGCAGGAGGCCGAGACCCTCGTGTCCGAGCTCCTGGACGCCGGCGTGACGGTTCAAGACCTCTGCTTGCAGCATTTTGCGCCCGCCGCGAGGGAACTGGGGCGGTTGTGGGAGGACGACCGCCTGCCGTTTGCCGACGTCTCGTTGGCAGCGTCGAGGATGCAGGCGATTTTGCGCAACCTGCCTCGAAAACGGGCGCATTGCCTGACGAATGCGACCCGAGGCGCCGTGTTTGCCGCAACGCCCGGCGAGACGCATACGCTGGGTGTCTTGATGGCGGCAGATCATTTTCGAAGGTTGGATTGGGATGTGGGCGTTCTGGTCGGCTTGGATCACGACAGCCTGTGCCGCCAGGTCCTTGCCGACGACCGCCCCATTCTGGGCCTGAGTTGTGCCGGGGGGCATTCGTTTGCGGCCCTGACGCGGGTGGTCGATGAGATGCGCGCCCGGCGGCCAGAGCTTGCGATTGTCGTGTCCGGTGCCGTGACGCAGGACCTCGAAGCCTTCGCGATGCTGCCGGAATGCGACGGGGTTATCGAGGATCTCGAAGATGCGGAGGCGGAGCTGGACCTGATCCTTGAAAACATGAAGTCCGCGGTCGCAACACATGGCGGCGCCGTCACCGCCTAGCGGTGGGTTGCCGCCGCCTGATACCCGGCCGTGTCACTTTCGTAGAACGCTTCCAGAGTTTGGGATGGCTCGGGCACATAGGGGCCCAGAAGGGTCGCGTCCGCGATCCGGTCCAGGCGAAACATGCGAAAATCCTTGCGGAGTTCGCACCACGCCACGAGCGTCCAAACGGCGCCCCAGAACCACAGGCCAAGCGGCCGAACGGGTCGGTTGGTTTTTGCGCCTTTCTCATCCGCGTAATCCAGCATCACGCGTTCGGGCGTGCGGATAGCGGCCTCGACCGTGTCGATTGTTGTCCGCGTCTTTGCATCAAGTGGGCGACTGGCCCAAGCCTTGAACTGCAGCTTCTCGGCCTTGATCCTGGTCGCTTCGGGGATCACACCGGTGATCTTTTCGAGCGCCTGCTCCGCCCCCCGGGCCATGCTGGCCCCGCCCCATGTCTGCACCATGCGCGCGCCGACGCTGAGTGCGATGATCTCGGCCTCGGTGAACATGAGGGGCGGCAGGTCGAAACCATCACGCATCATATACCCAAGGCCCGCTTCGCCTTCGACGGGCACGCCGGAGCCCTGAAGATGTGCGATATCGCGGTAGATCGTGCGCTCGGACACCTCCAGTGCCTGCGCAAGGTCGCGGGCGGTGGTCAGCTTTCCCGGACGCAGGCGGTCAATCAGGCGAAAGAGGCGATCAGCGCGGCGCATGGCAAAGGTCTACCCCGAGTTGTGTGAATGAGGAAGCGGGCCACCGATGAGGACAGCCCGCCGCATGTGCCGAAGCTTGGCCGCAGCCTACGGCGTGGCGTTGAAGTTGAAAAAAACCGATCGAGTTGCCGTCGGGGTCCCTTGCGTAGAAAAATGCACCGGTCGGGATCTGGATGTCCGGGCTTTCGACGCTGCCACCGGCAGCGACGATGCGCTCACGCATGGCATCGAGACCGGGAGGTGCCATCAGGTGAACGGTGTTCCCGTCCCGCGGCGGGGTGCCGGGATAGAGGTGGCCGCCGGTCCCGGGTGCGTCGTCGTTGTAGGGGAAAAACACTATCGGATTTGGTCCGCCATCCTCCGAGACGGAGAGGTCGATTTGCAGAACCTCTGCATAGAAATTGCGGGCCGCGTCGAGGTCTGTGACAGGTATTTCGAACCAGCAGCCGGTGTTTTCGTAAGCGTGCGATATCAGATTTTGCTCCATCAGGGATGTGATGATGGCCGTCTAACACCCGACTCCTGACAGGGTTGTGTCACGAGGCTGTCGCAGCGCGTGTGGTATTAAGTTAGCGTTTGGATTTCACTTCATAATTCGATGGTCGGGATGCTGTTTTAAGGATCTACGCCATCAATTCAGCCACTGGAATGATCGGGAAAAACACGTCGTCTGACCAGACGCCGAACATCTCGATCCCGTCCACCCCATGGGCCTCGCCGAGGTCCACAAGCCGGTAGAAACTCTTGCGGTCGATCAACGCCTCCAACCCGGACCGGATATGCACGTAAGGGGACGGCTCGCCGCGCTCATCCCGCTGGACCCGGATCGCATGGTCTTTGCCAGCAACGACCGTGTCCCCGACATTCGTTGTGAAAGAAATCGATTGGTTCTGTCCCGTTCCCTCGGCGTCGATATCGACGGCAACAAAAGGGGCGTCCTCTACGCGGATGCCGACTTTTTCGACCGGCGTCACAAGGAAATACTTGCCGTCCTCCAGTTTCAAAATGGTCGAAAAGAGCCGCACCAATGGCTTCCGGCCAATCGGTGTACCCTCGTAAAACCAAGTGCCGTCCCGCTTGATCACCATATCCAGATCGCCGCAGAACGCAGGGTCCCAAAGATGGACGGGGGGCAATTTGCCCTGTTTTTGAGCGTCTTGCGCGGCTTTGAGAAGCTGATCTGTTGCCGGGTTCATCGCGGCCCTCCCTGACACACGCGGTTTCACGATCATTTGTCCGCCTCAAGCTTTTGCCATTTGTGGTCGGCGGCATAGGTCTCTACCTAGTGAGTGTATATCTAACGTCTCAGCGGAGCATTGCCATGACCCCCCCTGAACTTCCCGGCCCGCAACTTGTCGCCGACATCGAGGCCCTGGGGGCCAAACTGGGCGATGCGAAGGCCTCAATCGGGCAACGCATCATCGGTCAGGAAAGCGTGGTGGAGCTGTCTCTGGCGGCGATGCTGTCGGGTGGGCATGCGTTGTTGATGGGTTTGCCGGGCCTCGGCAAAACGCTTCTGGTCGATACCCTGTCGACGGTCATGGGCCTGTCGGCGAACCGTGTGCAGTTCACGCCCGACTTGATGCCGGCCGATATTCTGGGGTCGGAAGTGTTGGAAACCGCCGACGACGGGTCGCGCAATTTCCGCTTTCTCGAAGGGCCGATCTTCTGTCAGCTCTTGATGGCTGACGAGATCAACCGCGCCTCGCCACGGACGCAATCGGCTCTGCTGCAGGCCATGCAGGAGCGCGAGGTGACCATCGCCGGTGAGCACCGTCCCTTGCCCGCGCCGTTCCACGTCTTGGCGACACAGAACCCGATCGAACAGGAAGGCACGTATCCGCTGCCCGAAGCGCAGCTTGACCGCTTCCTTGTGAAGATCGACGTCCCCTATCCGGATCGCGCGACCGAGCGTGGCATTCTGATCGCCACGACCGGAACCGAAGAGGCCGTGTCGCGCGAAGTGTTCAGCGCCATTGAGTTGATCAAGGCGCAGCAGGTCGTCCGCCAAATGCCGGTCGGCGAGGCGGTCGTCGAATTGATCCTCGATCTGGTCCGTGCGTGCCGCCCGCACGAGGCGGACGCGCCCGATGTGGTGAAAAATTCCGTCGCTTGGGGCCCCGGCCCGCGCGCGGCGCAGGCACTCATGCTCACATCGCGCGCGCGCGCGTTGCTTGACGGGCGCCTGTCGCCCTCGGCGGATGATGTCGCGGCGCTGGCCCGCCCGGTGCTCAGCCACCGCATGGCGCTGACGTTTGCGGCGCGCGCAGAGGGCGCCGTGTTGGAGCAGGTGATCGACGAAGTCACCGCGCGCACAACCCGGGTCGAGGCCGCCGCTTGAACGAATTTTCCCTGCATACGCCCGATACGCTCAGATCGCGCTCGGAGGCGGTGGCCGCCTCTTTGCCTGCGCTTTTGGCGGATGCGCAGCATCTGTCGGCCTCTGTTCTGCTGGGGGTACATGGCCGCAAGCGGGCGGGCACGGGCGATGAATTCTGGCAATACCGCCCGGCTGAAGCCGGCGATAGCTACCGTGCGATTGATTGGCGGCGGTCTGCGCGCTCCGATGGTCATTTCCTGCGGCAAACCGAATGGCAGGCGGCGCAGGCTGTCATGATCGGGGTCGATGACGCCGCCTCCATGACCTATTCGGGTGCGAAGACACGCCCCTCCAAACTGCGCCGGGCGCAGACGCTTGCCATGGCCTTGGCCGTGATCGCCGTCCGCGGCGGGGAAAGGGTGGGGCTGACGCATTTGGCGGAACCGCCACGCAGCGGACAGGCTCAGCTGATGCGCATGGCGGCGGCGCTGATGGATGGCGAGGACCGCCCCGAATACGGCGCGCCGAAGCCACAGATGATGCCCAATGGCGCGCGCGCCGTGTTCTTCAGCGATTTTCTGGGTGAACCCGAAGCCATCGAAACCGTCCTGGGCCGGGCCGCGGATCGGGGTGTGAAGGGCGCGCTGGTCATGGTTCTGGATCCGGATGAAGAGGCGTTTCCCTTCGACGGGCGCACGTTGTTTGAATCGATGTCCGGTGCGATCCGGTTCGAAACGCTTAAGGCTAAATCGCTGCGGGAGGACTATCTTGAGCGGCTCGCGGCTCGAAAGGATGCCTTGCGCATGATGGCGCGGCGCACCGGCTGGCAGTTCCACGTGCACCATACCGATGGCCCGGCAGAACCGGCGCTGCTGTGGCTTTATCAGGTGTTGGAGCGGCAATGATCGGACCTCTCGCCTTTGCTACTCCGCTTTTGTTGCTGGCGCTTGTGGCGTTGCCGGTGCTGTGGTGGTTGCTGCGGGCCGTGCCGCCTGCGCCGATCCGGCGACGTTTTCCCGGCATCGCGTTGTTGCTGGGTCTCAAGGACGACGAAAGTCAGACGGACAAGACACCGTGGTGGCTTCTGTTGCTGCGGATGCTGGCTGTTGCGGCGGCCATCATCGGGTTCGCCGGTCCGGTTCTGAACCCGCAGGAAGAGCGTGTCGCGGGCGACGGCCCGTTGTTGATCGTGCTGGACAGCTCTTGGGCTTCGGCGCGGGATTGGCCTTTGCGGCTGGATCGTGCAGGCCTGCTGCTCGACGATGCCGGGCGGCAGGGACGCGAGGTTGCCGTGGTGCAATTGACCGATTTGCCAAGCGGCGCGGTCTCGTTTCAAACGGCGGGCGCCTGGGCGCCGCGTGTGCCGACACTGCAGCCGGCCCCCTATGCGCCTGACATGGCGGCGGCGGCGGAATGGGTCGTAGGCATCGACGTACCGGCAGAAGTGTTCTGGTTCTCCGACGGCGTGGCCCATGAGGGGCGCGATGACCTTACGGCCGCGTTTGAAACCCTTGGGCCCGTTTCGGTGTTCCAAGGCGACCGCGACCTGATCGCCTTGGCCCCGCCCCGGTTCGAGGATGGCGTGATCCGCGGCGACCTTTTGCGGGTCGGCAGCGATACGCCAAGGGATGTGCCGGTGGTGGCCTATGGGCTCGATCCATCCGGCCTGCCGCGTGACCTGGCGCGCGCAACGGCGACGTTCGAGGCAGGGGCGATGGTCGCCCCGGTTGAGTTCGACTTGCCGCCCGAATTGCGCAACCGGCTGACCCGGTTCGAGTTGAACGGCGAGCGTCACGCCGGGGCCATCGCGCTGACCGACGACGCGCTGCAACGCAGGCAGGTCGCGCTGATCTCCGGCGGGGCCGAGGATGAACAACAGGCGCTCCTGTCACCGCTGCATTACCTGCGCGAGGCGCTTGATCCGACGGCGGACCTGATGGAAGGGGCGTTGTCTGATATTCTGGTGGCCTCACCCGATGTGATCATGCTGGCCGATGTCGCCACCTTCGCGCCAGAGGAAGAGGCCGCTCTTGTCGAATGGGTCGAGGCCGGTGGCCTTCTGGTGCGGTTCGCGGGGACTCGTATGGCGGGCTCTGACGTGGCGCGGGATGAAGCCGGGCCGTTGATGCCCGTCCGCCTGCGCATTGGTGGCCGCACCGTTGGCGGTGCCATGTCTTGGGGCGAGCCGAAGGAACTCGAACCTTTCACCGAAGGCTCCCCCTTTTTCGGCCTGACGATCCCCGATGATGTGCAGGTCACAAGCCAAGTCGTCGCACAGCCCGACCCCACCTTGTCCGACCGCACAATCGCCAGCCTGACTGACGGTACCCCGCTTGTGACCCGCGCGCCCTTGGGGCAGGGCAGCGTCGTGTTGTTCCATGTCACGGCCAATGCGGAATGGTCCAGCCTGCCTTTGTCGGGCCTGTTTGTGCAGATGCTGGAACGCCTTGCCGTCTCCACGCGCCCCGTCGCGCCCGAGGCCGAGGATCTGGAAGGCACCGTGTGGATCCCGGAAGAGGTTCTCGACGGCTTCGGCGTGCTGCGCGATGCGGGGACGCGGCCTGGTGTTCTGGGTGAGGAATTGGCCGACGCGCCCCTCTCAGCGGCGCTTTTGCCGGGCCTCTACGCGGGCGAAGATCGCCGGCTTGCTCGCAATGTTCTGGCACAGGATGCCACGCTGGTGGCCGCCGGTTGGCCCAATGATATCCCGGTGGAAGGCATGGTGGTGATCGAACCCACGGACCTGATGTCCGCCTTCCTGACCGGGGCGCTGGCCTTGCTTCTGATCGATGCGATAGCGGCGCTTTGGCTGGCGGGTCGGCTGGGTGGCCTGACCCGTGCGGCGGCGCTTTTGGTGGCCTTGAGCCTGCCACAGGGGGCCGATGCGCAGAGCCTGACCGTGGAAGAGGAACTGGCCCTGCTGGCGACGTCCGAGGCAACGCTGGCCTATGTGCTGACCGGTGATACAGAGGTCGACGAGACTGCGCGCGCCGGGCTTCAGGGCCTGTCCAACACGCTTTACCAACGCACCAGCGTCGAGCCCGCGCCGCCAATCGGGATCGATTTGGAGCTGGATGAACTGGCCTTCTTTCCGATGATCTATTGGCCGATCACCCCGGATCAGGATATCCCATCCGCGGCTGCGTACCGCCGTCTGAACGATTACTTGCGCGGCGGTGGCATGATCGTGTTCGACACGCGCGATGCCCATGTGGGCCGCTTCGGGTCCGGCACGCCGGAAGGGCGCAGGCTTCAGGTGATCGCCGCGCCGCTCGACATTCCGCCGCTTGAGCCGATCCCCGAAGATCACGTCCTGACGCGCACGTTCTACCTGTTGCAGGATTTCCCGGGTCGCCACCTGAGCCGCGATGTCTGGGTCGAGGCCGCGCCTGCCGATGCCGAACAGATCGAGGGGATGCCGTTTCGCAACCTCAATGACGGCGTGACGCCGGTGCTGATTGGCGGCAACGATTGGGCCGCCGCGTGGGCGCAGGACGCCAGTGGTCGCGCGATGTTCCCGGTGGGCCGTGGGCAGACTGGTGAACGGCAACGCGAAATCGCGCTGCGCTTTGGTGTGAACCTCGTGATGCACGTGCTGAGCGGAAATTACAAAAGCGATCAGGTGCACGTGCCCGCGCTTCTGGATCGGTTGGGGCAGTAATCATGGCAAACCAGATCCTTTTCGATCCGTTGCTGGCTTGGCCGGTGATCTACATGCTGGCCGCCGCCGTGGTCCTGATCGTCGCGCTGGCGATTTGGCGTGGCCTGTCGGGATGGTTCTATCGGCTTCTGGCCGGTGTCGCGCTGTTGGCGGCGTTGGTGAACCCGTCGTTGCAAAACGAAGACCGGGACCCGCTGACCGATATCGTCCTGGTCGTTGTCGATGAAAGCGCCTCGCAGCGTATTTCGGACCGGCCCGTGCAAACGGCCGAGGCGCTGGAAACGCTGGAGGCCGAGATTGCCGACCTTGGCATGGAGGCCAGGATCGCGCGTGTCGACGATGCCGAAGACAACGCAGGCACGCTTTTGATGGGCGAGCTGCAACGGATGATGGCGGAAGAGCCGCGCGCGCGCATTGCCGGGGCGGTTCTGGTCACCGATGGGCGGCTGCATGATCCGCAACTTGTGCCGGAAATGCCCGCGCCGATCCATGCGTTGATCACAGGGCGCGAGGGTGATTGGGACCGCCGCCTTGTGATTGAGACCGCGCCCGCCTTCGGGATCATTGGCGAAGAACTGAACCTGACCTTGCGTCTGGAAGATCAGGGCGCGGTCCCCGAAGGCCTTGAGGGGCGGTCAGAGATCATCATCTCGGTCGATGGCGGCGATCCCCAAAGCTACGTGGTGCCGGTTGGCGAAAGCCTTGATCTGCCGCTGACGCTGGAACACGCCGGGCAGAACGTCATCCAATTCACGGTGCCGGGGGCCGAGGGCGAATTGACCACGCGCAACAACGCCGCCGTCGTGCAGATCAACGGTATCCGCGACCGGCTTCGCGTGCTCCTGGTCAGCGGCGAGCCGCATCCCGGGCAGCGCACGTGGCGCAACCTCTTGAAGTCGGATCCGTCGGTCGATCTGGTGCATTTCACCATCCTTCGCCCGCCCGACCGGCAAGACGGCGTCCCGGTCAGTGAGCTGTCCCTGATCGCGTTCCCGACGCGGGAATTGTTCATGGAAGCCGTCGATGAATTCGACCTGATCATTTTCGACCGCTACCAGCGGCGCGGCATTCTGCCGATGCTCTACCTCGATAACATTCGCCGCTATGTCGAGGATGGTGGGGCATTGTTGCTGGCGGCGGGGCCGGATTTTGCGGGCGCATCATCGTTGTTTCGCACGCCCTTGGCCGATATCTTGCCAGGTCGCCCGACCGCGCGCGTGCTGGAAGAGCCGTTTTTGCCAACCATCAGCGCGCTGGGTGAGCGCCATCCCGTCACGACCGGCCTGGAGATGGAGCACACGCCGTTACCGACCAGTGATGACCCCTGGGGCCGTTGGTTCCGCCAGATCGAACTGACTGAACAGGGCGGGCAAACCGTGATGCAAGGCGCAAATGATGCGCCGCTTCTGATGCTCAACCGGGTCGGCGAGGGGCGCGTGGCGCTCCTGGCCTCGGACCATGCGTGGCTGTGGGATCGCGGCTATGAAGGCGGCGGGCCGCAGTTGGAACTGCTGCGCCGCCTGGCCCATTGGATGATGGGCGAGCCGGATCTTGAGGAAGAGGCACTCCGGGCCGATGTCGATGGTCAGACGATCCTGATCACGCGACGCACCTTGGCCGAAAGCGTGGGCGCCGTGACCATCACGATGCCCGATGGCGAAGAGATCGAAGTGCCGCTGCAAGAGACGGCGCCGGGCGCATTTACCGCCGAAATAGAAGGGGTTGAGCAGGGGCTTTATCGGTTGGTGGAAGGGGATTTGGAGCGTGTGATCGCTTTGGGGCCCGCCGCGCCGCGGGAATTCGAGGTGACGATTGCGGGCGCGGGGCAGCTTGATCCGTTGGTCGAGGCGACCGGCGGGCAATCCTTCCGCCTGGAAGACGGCTTGCCGGATCTGCGCCGGGTCAGCGAGGGCCGGGTGGCCCATGGACGCGGCTGGATGGGGCTGACGACGCGGGAGGCTTATGTGACCACCGATGTCACCGTGACGCCGCTTGTGTCGGCGTGGTTGTTCCTGTTGATCGCGGCGGGTCTGATGCTCGCCGGTTGGCTGCGCGAAGGGCGCCAGTAGGCGACGCACAGCCCATTTAGGTTCGAAAAACCCAACAAAAGCAGAGCGTTTGTGCTTATTGCGGAAGGGTGTATGCCCGCGTGCCCTCGGCCCATCCATCCACATTCGTGCGGGCACGGATGAAGACCTCGGCGGTGCCGTCAGGGATCACCACACCGGAGGTCGAGCGGGTGAAGGGCTGCTCCTCGACATGGGGGTGGGCGAGGGGGCGCTCACCAACAATCGTGCCGTCCGCAAGCTCTACCCGCCAGCCGTCGGCATAGTCATCCCAACCGGTATCGGCATGGGCAACCGTCACGGAAAAGCGCCATCCGTCGCCGCCTAGTGTGGCCTCGACCCCAACGATTTCAGCAGGGTCGGCATGGGCGGGAAAGGCGAAAAGCAGGAGAATTATTCTGTAGTTCATTTGTAGTTTTTACGTAACTCATCGCGCCATGACACATCACATGGCCGCGAGGCGGAAAATCGGCGGCACCGCGCGGGTCCGGTCCGCAACACGCCTAACTCCAGGGTTTGTAGACGACGAGGATCAGGACGCCGATGGCGCCGAGAACGCTGATCTCATTATAGACCCTGAGCCAGCGGTCGCTTTCGGTGAAGATCCCCTTGCGCGCGCGCAGAACAAGCCGACCCGTCCATCCGTAATGCGCCGCCAGCGCGATCACGACGGCGATTTTCGCATGGCTCCAGGTGGGCCATCCCCACAGATGCGCGAGGTAGAGCCCGGAGAGAATCGCGATCACGCCAAGCCCGAGGGAAAAGCGGTAAATCCGGATCGTCAGATCGCCTGTCGGCCCAAAGCTGCCGGAGGCCGCGTATTCGCGTTTCCAGAAAATGATGGCGCGCGGGGCGGCGAAGATGCCGGTCATCCACCCCAAAACGCACAACAGATGCAGCACCTTGACCCATTCCATGGACAGGCTTTTGGGGCGAAACTATCGCAACCGCAAGTTGTGACGCAGTGCGGCGCGGAATTCCTTTGCCATATCGCCAGATTGGTTATATATTTTTACCAATTCCAACCAAAGTGGAGCCCGACCATGGAAATGCCCCAGCCAGACGCCAGCGTCATCGCCCGCAAGGCACGGATCGTGGAACGGCTTCAGAAGGTCATGCCCAAGACCGCCGTGATCCATGATCCGGCCGAGACGCTGGCCTATGAATGCGACGCGCTGACCGCGTATAAATGCCCGCCGCTGGCCGCGATCCTGCCTGCCAATACCGAAGAGGTCGCCGCCGCGCTCAAGATCTGCCACGAGGAAGGCGTGCCGGTTGTGCCGCGCGGGTCGGGTACATCGCTGGCCGGGGGGGCTTTGCCGACGGCGGATTCGGTCATTCTGGGCGTGGCTCGGATGAACCGCGTGCTCGATACCGATTACGACAACCGCATCATCCGGGTGCAGACCGGGCGCACGAACCTGAGCGTGACCGGGGCCGTTGAGGCGGAAGATTTCTTCTATGCGCCGGACCCGTCAAGCCAGCTGGCCTGCGCGATTGCGGGCAATATTGCGATGAATTCCGGCGGGGCGCATTGCCTGAAATACGGGGTGACGACCAATAACCTTCTGGGTGTGACCATGGTCACGATGGAAGGTGAAGTCATCGAGATCGGCGGCGCGCATCTGGATTCGGGGGGCTATGATTTGCTTGGCCTGATCTGTGGATCGGAGGGGCAATTGGGCGTCGTGACCGAAGCCACCCTGCGCATCCTGCGCAAGCCCGAAGGCGCGCGGCCCGTCCTGATCGCGTTCGATTCAAACGAAGTTGCGGGCGCCTGCGTCAGCGACATCATCAAGGCGGGCGTCTTGCCGGTCGCGATCGAGTTCATGGACCGCCCGATCCTTGAAATCACCGAAAAACACGCAAAAGCCGGTTATCCGGATTGTGAAGCGCTTTTGATCGTTGAGGTCGAAGGCAGCGAAGCCGAGATCGACGCGCAGCTTGGCCTGATCAAGCAGATTGCGCGGTCGCATAATCCTGTGGACCTGCGCGAGGCGGAAACCGCCGAGGAGGCCGGGCGCATCTGGCTTGGCCGCAAAAGCGCGTTCGGCGCGGTCGGGCAGGTGGCCGATTACATGTGCCTCGACGGGACGATCCCGGTCAGCGAATTGCCAAGGGTTCTCAAGGGTATCAAGGAGATCAGTGCGAAATATGGCCTCAACGTCGGCAACGTGTTCCATGCGGGGGATGGCAATATGCATCCGCTGATCATGTTCGATGCCAACAAGCCCGGTGATCTGGAACTGTGCGAGGCCTGTGGTGCGGATATCCTGCGGCTGTGCGTCGAAGTGGGCGGGTGTTTGACTGGCGAACATGGCGTGGGCATCGAAAAGCGCGACCTGATGGGGGCGCAATTCACGGCGGCGGATATGGAGGCGCAGATGCGGGTGAAGGATGTGTTCGATCCCGCATGGCTTTTGAATCCGGCCAAGGTTTTCCCGTTGGAAACGTCGCGCGCGCGCAGGGAAAACGAGGTCGCCGCCTGAGTTCGGCGAGGTATGCGCGGGGGCGTTCCCACGCGCGCGCCCAACAAATTTTTCGGAACAAAGAGGGATGGGCGCGATGTTGAGCCCCGCGAATGAGGCCGAATTGGCCGCGATGGTGGCCGATGCCACGGACCCGCTGCGGATTGTCGGCGGTGGCACGCGCGCGATTGGTGCGCCTGCACCGGGCGAGGTCGTGTCGCTGGCGGCGATGTCGGGGATCGAATTGTACGAGCCGGGGGCGTTGACGCTTCTGGCGCGTGCGGGCACGCCGCTGGCCGAGATCGAGGCGCTTTTGGAGAGCGAAGGGCAGATGCTGCCGTTCGAGCCGCCGCATATGGGCGGCCTTCTGGGGCGCGACGGGACGTCGACCCTTGGCGGTGTGGTCGCAACCAATGCGGCCGGCCCCCGCAGGCTACAGGCCGGGGCCTGCCGTGATGCGTTGATCGGGGTGCGGTTCGTGGACGGCTCCGGCACGATTGTGAAGAACGGCGGGCGCGTGATGAAGAACGTGACCGGCTATGATCTGGTCAAGTTGATGGCCGGCTCATGGGGCACATTGGGTGTATTGAGCGAGGTCGCGTTCCGCGTTTTGCCGAAGTTGAACGGCGCCACCTTGGCGGTGCAGTCGGCGGGTCCGTCCGAGGCCGTGGACATCATGACCAAGGCGATGACCTCGCCCTTTGACGTGAACGGCGCGGGCTTCGTGCCGGGCGAAGCGGTCTATATCCGCGTCGAAGGGTTGGAGGCGTCGGTCGCCTACCGCGTTGGGCAATTGCGCGACCTGATCGGGGGCGAGATCGACGTGATCGACGATCCGGTGGCCTCGGCCAAGCTGTGGCAACGGCTGCGCGATGTGACGGATTTCGCCGAAGGCTCGGCCGCGGTGTGGCGTGTTTCGATGAAGGCGACGGACCTGTTGGAGCAGATCGAAGCGCTTGAGGGCGCGGAATATCGGCTGGATTGGGCCGGTGGGCTGGCATGGGTGCGAATGGTCGACGGCGCGGCAGAGGCCGATGTCGTGGCACTCCATCAGGCGTTGCAGGCGGCGTGCCTTGCAAAGGGCGGGCACGCCACGTTGATGCGCGCGCGCGATGCGGTGCTTGGCCAAGTGCCCGCGTTTCAACCCGAAGCGCCCGGTGTGGCGCGTCTTTCGGCGGGACTGCGTCAGAAATTCGATCCGCGCGGCGTGCTGAACGCCGGTCTTATGGGAGCTTGAGGCGATGCAAACGACGTTCACACCCGAGCAACTCAAGGATACCGCGACCGCGCGGTCGAACGAGATCCTGCGGACCTGCGTGCATTGCGGGTTCTGCACGGCGACCTGCCCCACCTATCAGGTGTTGGGCGATGAACTCGACAGCCCGCGGGGTCGGATCTACCTGATCAAGGATATGCTCGAAAGCGGTCGTCCGGCGGATGAAAAGACGGTCAAGCATATCGACCGCTGCCTGTCGTGCCTGGCGTGTATGACGACGTGCCCGTCGGGGGTGCATTACATGCATCTTGTGGATCACGCGCGCGAATACATCGAACAGACCTACAAACGCCCCCGTTTCGAGCGGGTGCTGCGCTGGACGCTGGCGCAGATCCTGCCTTATCCGACGCGCTTCCGGCTGGCGCTTCTGGGGGCCAAGCTGGGGCGTCCGTTTGCATGGATGATGCCCGATGCGCGTCTCAGGGCGATGTTGGAAATGGCGCCGAAACACATCCCGCCGGTCAGCCGCAATGACGATCCGCAGGTCTTCAAAGTGCCGCAGAAGAAGATGCGCGTGGCCTTGATGACGGGCTGTGCGCAGAAGGCGCTGAACACTGATATCAATGATGCCACGATCCGGATACTGACCCGTCTGGGCGCCGAAGTTGTGGTGGCCGAAGGCGCGGGATGCTGCGGGGCGCTGACCCATCATATGGGCAAGACGTCGGAAAGCCATGCGACGGCTGCCAGGAATATCCGGGCCTGGGCGGCGGAGATGAAGGGCGACGGGCTCGATGCGATTGTGATCAACACGTCGGGCTGCGGCACGACCGTCAAGGATTATGGCCACATGTTCCGCGAGGATGACGCGCTGGCCGAGGATGCGGCGGCGGTGGCAGGCCTGGCCAAGGACGTGTCGGAAGTTCTGATGGATCTTCTGCCCCAGGACGCGGTGGCGCAAAGCGGCGATGGGGTGCGTGTGGCCTATCACGCGGCCTGTTCGCTGCAACACGGGCAGCAGATCAAGACCTTCCCGAAGGATCTGCTCAAGCGTGCCGGGTTCAAGGTTGTGGAACCGGCGGATGCGCATCTGTGCTGTGGCTCGGCGGGGACATACAACCTGATGCAGCCCGAGATTTCAAAGCAGCTCAAGGCCCGCAAGGTCGAGACATTGGAGGCGACGCGCCCCGATATCATCGCGGCAGGCAACATCGGCTGCATGATGCAGATCGGGTCGGGCACCGAGGTGCCGATCGTGCACACGGTGGAGTTGTTGGACTGGGCGACGGGCGGCCCGCGCCCGGCCGCGCTGGACCGCGGACGCGTGGAACCGGCGGTGCCGATCTTGCGGTAAGCTTAACGCCAAGGCCATATTTTCGCCCCGGTCCGCTTCTATTCCCCGACGTGTCAGTCTGCCGGAGTGTGTTGATGCGCCGTATCCTTGCATTTGTGTTCGCCTGTTGTTGTGCCGCGCCGCTGTTGGCGCAGAGCCTGCCGCAGGTGCAGCCGGGGGATGGCGAAAATGGCCTGCGCGACATGTCCGGAGCAAACGAGGCGCGGCAATGGCGCGCTGTCGGGCGGCTCGACACCGGCGTGTCATTCTGTTCGGCCACGCTGATTGCGCCCGATCTTGTGCTGACGGCAGCGCATTGCGTGTTTCATCCGGAAACCCACGAAGCCTTGATGCCCGAGGATTTCACCTTTCTCGCGGGCCTGCGCAATGGTCGCGCAGAAGCGATCCGGCAGGTCCGGCGCGCGATGGTGCCGGCGGATTATGTGCATGAACGCGGCCCGGAGCTTGACATGATTGGTCGGGATCTTGCGCTGCTGCAGCTGCGCCAGCCGATCTCACCGACGACAATCACGCCGATCAGCGCCGCCGAGGGGCGTGCGCGCGACGGGCGTGTGACAGTGGTGTCCTACGGTCGGGATCGCGAAAACCGTGCCTCCATCGAGGAAGGGTGTGAAATTCTTGCGCGGCGCGGGCCGGTGCGGTCGCTGAACTGCTCGGTGGTGCAGGGGGCGTCCGGCTCTCCGGTGTTGCGGGTCAATCAAGGCCGGGCCGAGGTCATCGCCGTGATGTCGGCCAGCGGCCATGTCGATGGCGAAGATATCTCGCTTGCGGTGATGCTGGACGGGCAGATGTCGGATCTGCTTTCGCAGGCCCGTTTGGCGGGACCTGCGGCGACGTTTTCGACGTCAGGCGGGACGACGAGCTTCATTTCGCCGTCCAACGGCACGCGTGGCGACATGGGCGCGCGGTTCGTCCGACCGTAGCGCGGGGGGCTTGAAAGCCCAAAACACGTTTCCCACATTTCACCTGTCGGTGCCGCTGAGCGGGCCGGCATTCATCGCAAACGGGTCTGTGCCTGACAGCAGGGCAGCCCATAAACATCGTTGTCGCTCAATGGAGGATAACCCATGCGCACTTATGATTTTTCGCCGCTTTACCGTGCAACCGTTGGCTTTGACCGGGTCGCAGACATGCTTGACCGGGTCTTGACTCAGGACGCCGGTGGCACGACCTATCCGCCCTACAACATCGAAAAGACCGATGAACATGCGTATCGCATTTCGGTTGCGGTCGCTGGCTTTTCCGAGGCGGACCTGAGCGTGGAGCAGCGCGAGCATCAGCTTGTCGTTGCGGCGCGCAAGGACAAGGACGAAGACCAGCGGACGTACCTGCACCGGGGGATCGCCACGCGTGCGTTCGAGAAACGCTTCCAGCTGGCCGATCATGTCCGTGTGACGGGGGCCGTGGCCGAGAACGGAATGCTTCACATTGATCTTGTGCGCGAGGTGCCCGAAGCGCTCAAACCGCGCCGGATCGAGATCGGAGCTTCCGGTTCCAAGGCCATCGAGGCCGATGCAGTGACCGAGACGGCCGACGCCTGAGCGGTGGTTGAGTAAACGGTTCTGGGGCGGTCCGCTTGGGCCGCCCTTTTTCGTTCATCCGACCTTCAGCCGTCGTGGACGCACGCCCCTTTTTTCGACCCGGCGGGTGGCTTTCATACCCTTGCACCGGTCGAGCAGACGCTGCACCGCCGTGCTTTGCCGGTCGACGAAATCGGGCGTGATCAGCATGGATTCGACCCAACAGCCGGCGGCCTGAATGACCGAATGACGTTCCATCACCAGGCTGAGGTAATTGGCCTTCTTGCGACCGCGCATGGCACGGATGCCATTTTGGCCGACAAGGTCCACTGCGGGCACCAGCATTTCCGCGCCGTCACGCGTGAGCACCTGCAACACCCGATGCTGCGGCGAGGTGATAAGATCCTGGGATGGTTTGCCACTGCCGAGCGCGCCTGCGGGAATGAAGATCGGCTTGGCCGGATCGTCGCGGTCGTGGAACCGCATGCGTTCGAAGGTCACAATCCGGATGGCCTGCCAACCGTGATCCTTGGTCCATACGATATCATCGGGGCGGAGATATTCGATTGGGATATCGCCGCGTTCGGTTCGGATCGGTGTGCCTTCGTGAAGGCTGATCGGCCCGGCAGAATAGGCGAAATTCGCAGGGGTCAGGTGGGACCTTGGGTGTTTGGCCACCGTCAGCCGGTCCCCGCTGTCGAAGGTGATGGTCGTGTTCCCACCGCGTTCCAACATGCGTGACAAGACGTCGGGATAGCCCGAAATCTCGGCCATATCGAAGGCGATCACATCCGTGGCAGGGTCGAAGCAAGACAGGCGGTCGGACCCATGGCCATCGCGGATCACGATGGTCTGTGCGATGCGGTCTTTGGCGGGTGTGTGGTGGCCGTCTGATGTTTGGACGGGTAACATGCCATGATCCTTGGCGTTCCGGTTTCAACGCGTGGGATATGGACATGCCGGGCCATAAGGGCGGGTTAAGCACGATCGGCTATTTGCTTAGGATTTGATCAAAACCATTGACCCGGTTCCATCAGGCCGAGCTCCATCAATTGCATCGACGACCAATGGAATTGCGTGGATTTGTGCCAGCGGAAATCAGCGATGTCGTGGCGTGACCCGGGGTTGGTGCGCAGCGCCTTGGCGACCCGGAACGAACAGATCGACGCCGTCAGCGAATGGTGCCAAGGACAGGCGTAGGTGTTCATTTCCTCGTCGGTCAGGGTGTGGTCGCCGCGCAGCATGAGGCCCGGTTTGGCCTGAAACAGGCCCACACGGTCGATCTTGCGCTTGGGTTTTGCGACGTGTTCTTCGAACCGCCACCGCAGGCCCCCGAAGAAATTGAGCTGGCGTTCCATGACCTCTTCGCCGTCCTCGCCGCCTTTGCGGGTGTCGGCATAATAGCCCGAGCTGTCGAGCAGCGCCCCGTCGAGGTCGACTGCATTGGGATGTGCGGTCAAATCGCCAGCGTAGAGGTCAATCACATAGGTCAGGACGGCTTCGCGCCGTTCTTCCGTCACCCAGGTGACCAGCTCTCCGACACTGCGATCCTCGCAAAACGGAAAGAAGAGGTATTCGCCGTTGTAGCAATAGTGGATCCATGCGCCGGGCACCTTTGCGATCAGGGCATTGACCACATCCTCGGTCGCGCCGGGGCGACGGGAGGGATGGCGAATGACATGCTGCGTTGCCCTGGCCGATATCGCGCCCTCGGGCACGGTGATGTCGTCCGGTGCCACGATGAAGATGGCCTTGAAGCCGAGCGAATGCAGGTGGTCGAGCGAGCTTTCGAACTCTACCCGATCTTCAACGATCAGCACCGCGAAGGGGCCTTTGCCCAATGTCGATCCGGCAGTTGCCCGGAAAGCGTCGAGGGTTTTGAATTCCATTTCCCGCCTGCTCGTGGCTTGTTTTGTCCAAAATGCCCGCGAAGGCGCGGATTTGCAATTGAAGCATCGGTTGATGCACCGGCAGGGGCGGGATACACGGACGCGGTTGAGATTTCCCTTACCGGCGTGAAGGTGGCCCTTGCCATGACCAAGAAGCTTTTCGTCAAGACCTATGGTTGTCAGATGAATGTCTATGACAGCGAGCGTATGGCCGAAGCCCTCGGCGGCGAGGGCTATGAGCAGGTCGACAGCCCCGAAGGCGCGGATATGATCCTGCTCAACACCTGCCATATCCGCGAAAAGGCGGCGGAAAAGGTGTATTCGGAGCTTGGCCGGTTCCGTCCGTTGCGCGAAGCGAACCCCGATCTGAAAATCGGGGTGGCGGGCTGCGTGGCGCAGGCCGAGGGCGAAGAGATCATGCGCCGGCAACCGATGGTGGACCTTGTCGTGGGCCCGCAAACCTACCACCGCCTCCCGAAGATGGTGCAGGCGCTGGAGAATGGCGAAAAGGCGCTCGATACCGACTTTCCCGAAGAGGACAAGTTCGCGCATTTGCCGAAACTGCGCACGTCGCGCGGCCCGACCGCATTTCTGACGGTGCAGGAAGGCTGTGACAAGTTCTGCTCATTCTGCGTCGTGCCCTACACGCGTGGCGCGGAGGTGTCCCGGTCGGCGGAACGGCTGTTGGGCGAGGCCCGCGATCTGGTAGAGCGCGGCGTGCGTGAGATCACGCTTCTGGGGCAGAACGTGAATGCCTACCACGGCGCCGGTGCGGATGGCGCGGAATGGGGACTTGCGCGCCTGATCCGCGAGATGGCCGGGATCGACGGGTTGGAGCGGATCCGCTTCACCACCTCGCATCCCAATGACATGGATGACGACCTGATCGCGGCCCATGCCGATTGCGACAAGCTGATGCCCTATCTTCATCTTCCGGTGCAGGCGGGGTCCGACAAGATCCTGAAGGCGATGAACCGCAAGCACACCCGTGACGATTACATCCGCCTGATCGAACGGATCCGCGCGGTGCGGCCCGATCTGCATCTGTCGGGCGATTTCATCGTGGGCTTTCCCGGCGAGACCGAGGCGGATTTTGAGCAGACCCTCGATCTGGTGCGGCAGGTTGGATACGGCACCGCCTATTCGTTCAAATACTCCGCCCGTCCCGGCACCCCGGCGATGGAGCGCGACGGTCAGGTGACGGATGCCGAGGCCAGCGACAGGTTGCAGCGTCTGCAGGGTCTTCTGGGCGAGCAACAGCGCGCCACGCAGGACGCGATGGTGGGCCGCCATGTGCGAGTCCTGTTCGAGAAGCCGGGGCGCGAACCGGGGCAGATGGTTGGCAAATCCGAATACCTCCATGCGGTGCATGTGGACGGTCCGGCGGAGCTGCGCGGGCAGATCGCGCCGGTGGAGATTGTCGAGAGCCGCACGAATTCCCTGCGCGGTCGGTTGATCTGAGCTGTCGCGCCCGTTTGTCGAGGTCAGGCAGCCAGGCGCCAGGGTGGCCTCCGGAGCTCTCTGCGCGAATATGCCTTCCAAAGGTCGGTTAAGGTGGTATCGTAGCCCGGTTACAGGCGGTTTTGATCACGGCCCTGCCAGGCCCTGGACGGACGGCTGCCACGGCAAGACAACCGACGAAAATCTGCGGCCGAAGGGTCGGACAGGTCGGATACAAAGGGGGGATGTAGGTGTGATCAATTCTCTGACACGCGCGCTTTCGGGTGCGATGGGTGCAACGGCGCTGGTTGCGGGGGCGTTTGTGTCCTTGGCGAGCCCGGCGGCGGCCCAGGATCAGGTCATCATAAGCGGAACGGTGCAGCCCGGCATATGGATTGATCCCGACGGGTGCATGCATTGGGTCGCGGATGGCGGGATCGAAGGGTACATGGAGGGGCGGGTGAACCCGGAAAACGGCATGCCCGTCTGCCTGGACGTGAACCCCTGCGGCGTGGCCAACACCGACACCATGTTCCAGACGGGAAGCGCACGTTTGACGGCGTCGGGTCGCGCGCATCTGCGGGAGTTTTTCCAAAGCGCCGGGGCCTTTGCCTATGCGATTTACGGCCATACCGACAGCCGCGCTTCGGACGAGTCGAACATGCGCCTGAGCGACCGACGCGCCGCTGCGGTGGCCAATGTGGCCCGCTCGGTCGGGGCCCGCGTCGCGCGCGAAATCGGCTATGGTGAACGTCGCCCGATCGCGCCCAACGACAGTGCCGCAAACATGCAGCGCAACCGTCGTGTCGAAATCGTCTGCTATCGCTGAGTGAAGGGAAACGGGCCATGCTAAAGAGAACTTCATTCATCCTCGCGATCTGCCTTGTGGCATCGGGATGTGTCGAATCCATTTCGGAAGGGGCTGTGCGCAACAACACGCCCGCCGGGCAACCCAACGTCGTGGCCATCGCCGAAGACACCGGCACGGATGGCGGGCCGCTGTCGCGGCTGGAGGCCGGGATCTTCATTGATCCCGATGGCTGCCACATCTGGATGATCGACGACGGGCTGGAAGGCTATTGGTCCCGGCGGCTTGATCCGCGTTCGGGCCTGCCGGTGTGCACGCAACCTGCGCCTCCGGGGTCGGTTGTGGGCGACTTCAGCTCGGGCAGCCCGGGCATTGAAGATCGCGTGCCGCGTTTGAACTGAACGCGGGTCTTGGTGATGAAACGGGCGGTCTCCATGGGGCCGCCTTTTTCTTGTGCGAATGGCAGGTGTGGCGTTGGACCGGGGCGTGAGCCACGAAATATTGGTTAAAATCGCAGATCGGATGTGGACAAATCGGGGGGTGAGGGGCCAGACTCAAGCCATTCAGGCGCTTCGGATGGCCCGGGGCGACGCCAGCGACCGGAGTTTTCCTTGGCAATCAATCCGCTGCCCCATCCAGATCCCTCCAGCGAAACCCCTGTGGCCAGCGATTCCACCGAACGCACCCTCGAATTTCCCGACAACCGCCTGTTGATCGAGCTGTGCGGTGAGTTCGACCGCAACCTTGCGCAGATCGAGCATTTGCTGTCGGTTCACATCCTGCGGCGTGGCAATGCGCTGGCCGTGCTTGGGGAAGCCCGCGACCGCGCCGTTGACGTGTTGCAGTCGCTTTACGAGCGGGTCGAAGCCGGAAAATCGCTGGAGCCCGGCGATATCGATGCGGCCGTGCGTCTGGATGGATCGGATCGGGGCACCGGTGTGCGGGACGGCGATCAGATCGAGATGTTCAAGGGCGGCGATCTAGAGATTGGCACCCGCAAGAAAACCGTCGAACCCCGCACGCAGGCGCAACAGGCCTATGTGCGCGCGCTGTTCCAGAACGAGCTGGCCTTCGGGATCGGTCCGGCGGGCACCGGCAAGACCTATCTTGCGGTTGCGGTTGCGGTGAACCAGATGATGGGCGGCCACGTCGACAAGATCATCCTCAGCCGCCCGGCGGTGGAGGCGGGCGAACGGCTTGGGTTCCTGCCCGGTGACATGAAGGACAAGGTCGATCCCTACATGCAGCCGCTTTACGACGCGCTGAATGATTTTCTGCCGGGCAAGCAATTGGCCAAGCTGCTTGAGGAAAAGACCATCGAAATCGCGCCCTTGGCGTTCATGCGCGGGCGCACCTTGTCGAATGCCTTCGTGGTTCTGGATGAGGCGCAGAATGCCACGTCGATGCAGATGAAGATGTTCCTGACCCGCCTTGGTCAAGGCAGTCGGATGGTGATCACAGGCGACCGCTCACAGGTGGATCTGCCGCGCGGTGTGACCAGCGGATTGAGCGAAGCGGAACGCATCCTGAACGGGACCGGCGGTATCAGCTTCAACTATTTCACCGCGAAAGACGTGGTGCGCCACCCGATGGTGGCCAAGATCATCGAAGCCTACGACAAAGATGCGCCGCAGGGCTGAGCAGGCGCCTATTCCTGTTTGGATGGACGCCCGCTGAAGCGCCAGATTGCGGTGGCGAACCCGATACCAACGACCAAGAGGATCGGGTTTTCGGACACGATGGTGGCAATGGATGCGCCAAATTCCATCAGGATCGTGGGAAGATGTTCCATGTCTGCTCAGCCTCGTTTTTTTCGTTTTTGTCGGTAATCGCGCAACAATGAGGCAAAACTTTGACGATTGTCCTAATGCTTGCCAGCCAAGTGCGCGCGGGTCGGCGGGCGGGCGATTGTCCCGACGCCCGACTTGGCCTAAGCGCAGGCCATGGACATCGACATCCTCATCGAAGACGCCGCGTGGGACGCGCTCGGGCTCGAGACCATGGTGCAGGACGCGGCGCGCGCGACGCTTGCCGCCCTGTCGCTTGATCCGGACGGCTATGCCCTGTCGGTGCTGGCCGCCGATGACACCCGCATCGCGGCGCTCAATGCCGATTTCCGGGGCAAGCCCACGCCCACCAATGTCCTGTCGTGGCCTGCGCAGAACCGCGCCGCCGCCACGCCCGGTGCGATGCCCGATCTGCCGCAAGCCCTCCCGAACGCCCCCCCGACCGAGCTTGGGGATATCGCGCTGGCCCATGGCACCTGCGCGCGCGAGGCCCGCGAAGGCGGTAAACCGCTGGTGCAGCACGCGACCCATCTGATCGTGCACGGGCTGATGCATTGCCTTGGCTTTGACCATCAAACTGAGGCAGATGCAGCACTCATGGAGCAGCTTGAAACACGTATACTTGCCAGCCTGGGGGTCCCTGACCCATATTAGAACCACGGGCATTTCGGCCCGGTCTGTTTCTTGGAAAGGAGCCATGAGCTCAAATCCTGATCCGTCGTCTCCTGCGGCGCGTGGCGCGCCCCCCGAGACCGACGAAGTGCCGGCCCAAAGGCCGGGCTTTTTTGCACGTCTGTTCGGCACGGCTCCTGTCGCCGAAGAGCCTGACCATGACCCCCAAACGGAACATGGCGAGGCGCCCCAGCAATTCGGGCCGCCCCTGCCGTCGATGTCGAACCTGCGCAAGATGCGGGTCGAGGATGTCGCGATCCCGCGCGCCGAGATTGTCTCGGTCGGCATAGACGCGTCGTTGTCCGACCTGGTGCAGGTGTTCCGCGACAGCGGCCTGACGCGATTGCCGGTCTATGACGGCACGCTGGATGAGCCTGCGGGGCTGGTTCACCTCAAGGACATCGCGTTGAAACACGGCTTCAACGGTGAGGGCGAGGATTTCACCCTGTCCGAGGTGCTGCGCCCGGTGCTCTATGTGCCGCCGTCGATGCCGATCGGCGTGCTTCTGACGAAGATGCAGACCGAGCGGACGCATATGGCCTTGGTGATCGACGAATATGGCGGTGTGGACGGGCTTTTGACCATCGAGGATTTGATCGAGCAGGTGATCGGTGAGATCGAGGACGAACACGACATCGAAGAAGCGCAGCCGTGGTTGCGCGAAGAGGATGGCGCGTTCCTTGCGCTGGCGCGCGCACCGTTGGACGAGTTCGAAGGCGAGATCGGCTTGGATCTGGTCGATGACGCGGAAGAGGAAGAGGTCGATACGCTTGGCGGTCTCGTTTTCCTTCTTTCTGGCCGCGTGCCGACCCGGGGCGAGGTTGTCCCGCATCCCTCCGGGGTGGAGTTCGAGGTGATCGACGCTGATCCGCGCCGGATCAAGCGCTTGCGTGTCCGCTTGCCGAAAGAGGCGGCGGAGTGAGCGCGCGCGCGGGCGTCGCCACGGCGGCGCCCGGGCGGTGGCGGGGCCGGTTCCTCGCCGTTTTGAGTGGCGCGGTCGCGGCGTTGGCCTTGCCGCCGTTCGGGGTCTGGCCCCTTCTGTTTCCTGCATTTGCGGTGCTGTGCGCGCTGATCGCCCGCGCGCCGGAGGTCCGCGCCGCCGCGTGGTTCGGGTGGTGTGCCGGGGTCGGGTGGTTTGGTGTGGCGATGCACTGGATCGTGCAGCCGTTCTTCGTGGACGCCGCGACCCATGGGTGGATGGCGCCCTTTGCGATTGTGTTGATGGCGGGCGGTTTGGCGTCGTTTTGGGGGCTGGCCGCCTGGTTGGCCGCGCGCGTTTGCGTGTCCGGCCCGGCGCGTGCTCTCGTCTTTTGCGGGCTGTTGGTGATGTCCGAAGCCCTGCGGGGGCGGGTTCTGTCGGGCCTGCCCTGGGCGCAGCCCGGGCATGGGTTGGTCGGGACGGAAGCCTTGGCGCTTGCCGCCCTTGGCGGGCCGATGGCGCTGACGCTTCTGGTGCTGGGTCCGGCGGCGCTGTCTGCGGCGCTTTACCTTTGGCGGGGCGCTGGGCTGGCAAGCCTTCCGTTGATCGCCGGTCTGGCCGTGGGCCTTGTGCCGTGGATGGGGCCGACGCCCGCGCCTCTCGCGCCCCTGATCCGCGTGGTTCAGATCAACGCCCCGCAGGCGTTGAAATGGGACCCCGCCATGATCCCGGTGTTCTTCGAGCGGGGCCTTGCGTTGACCGCGATGAACCGGCCTGCCGATCTGGTGATCTGGCCGGAAACCAGCCTGCCCACGATCCTGCGCCGCTCCGACGCGGCGCGCGACCGCATCGCAACCGCGGCACGTGGCGCGGATGTGCTGATCGGCGCGCAACGCTATGCCGGGATCGAGCCGCGCAATATCCTCGCCCATCTGGCCGACACCGGAGAGGTCGTGCAGGTTTATGACAAGCACCACCTGGTGCCCTTCGGGGAATACATGCCGCTGCGGGGTGTTGCCGATGATCTGGGTCTCGCCGGTTTGGCGCAGCAATTGGCGGGCGGGTACCACCCCGGCAATGGGCCGGGCGTTGTGGACCTTGGGCCCTTGGGTCGGGCCTTTCCGATGATCTGCTACGAAGCGATTTTTCCGCATTATGTCCGCCGTGTGGAGCGGCCGGATTGGATGGTTCAGGTCACCAATGACGCCTGGTTCGGCAGTTTCGCGATGCCGCATCAGCATCTGGCGTTGGCGCAATTGCGCGCCGCCGAACAAGGGCTGCCACTGATCCGAGCCGCGAATACCGGGATATCCGCCGTCATCGATGCGCGTGGCCGCGTGGTGGAGGCTTTGCCGATGGATGTGGACGGCGTGATTGATGCGCCGCTGCCCGCCGCGCTGCCGCCGACGCTCTATGCGCGCACCGGCGATTTGCCCGCACTTGTGCTGGCGGTGCTCGTTGCAATCACGGGTCTGCTTGTGACCCGCCGGCGCAACGCCCATTGAACCGACCGGAAAAGGGGCGTAAGCCCCGGCGAACCCCACAACGGCTTCCTGACGTGGGGCGGCACTCACATTGGAGCATTCCCCATGGCGCGCGATAACTACCTCTTCACCTCGGAATCCGTTTCCGAAGGCCACCCGGACAAAGTATGTGATCGGATCTCGGACGCGGTCCTTGATGCGTTCCTGTCGGAGGAGCCCGAGGCGCGCGTCGCGGCCGAGACCTTCGCCACCACCAACCGTGTGGTCATCGGCGGTGAGGTTGGCCTGAGCGATCAGGACAAGCTGAAAGAATACATGGGCCGCATCGACGCCATCGCGCGCGATTGTATCCGCGACATCGGCTACGAGCAGGACAAATTCCACCACGAAACCGTGGAGATCACCAACCTGCTGCACGAACAATCCGCCCATATCGCACAAGGCGTGGACGCCGCCGAGAACAAGGACGAAGGCGCGGGCGATCAGGGGATCATGTTCGGCTATGCCGTCAACGAGACGCCCGAACTCATGCCCGCCCCGATCCATTACGCCCATGCTGTGCTCAAACGGCTGGCCGAGGTGCGCAAATCCGGGGCCGAACCCGCGCTTGGCCCCGATGCCAAATCGCAGCTTTCGGTGCGCTATGAGAACGGCAAACCGGTCGGCGTGACCTCCATCGTCCTGTCCACCCAACACCTTGACGACACCCTGTCCTCCGACGACGTGCGCGCCATCGTGGAGCCCTATATCCGCGAAGAGCTGCCCGCTGGCTGGATCACCGGCGACACCGAATGGCATGTGAACCCGACCGGCAAATTCGTGATCGGCGGGCCGGACGGCGACGCGGGCCTGACGGGCCGCAAGATCATCGTGGACACTTATGGTGGCGCGGCTCCCCACGGCGGTGGCGCGTTTTCCGGCAAGGATCCGACCAAGGTGGACCGTTCGGCCGCCTATGCCGCGCGCTACCTTGCCAAGAATGTGGTCGCCTCCGGCCTCGCGCATCGCTGCACCATTCAGCTCAGCTATGCGATCGGCGTGGCCAAGCCGTTGTCGATCTATTGCGACACCCATGGCACGGGCAAAGCCCACGAGGCCGAGATCGAGACCGCGCTGGGGCAGGTGATGGACCTCACCCCGCGCGGCATCCGCACACACCTCAGCCTCAACAAACCGATCTATCAACGCACCGCAGCCTACGGCCATTTCGGCCGCGCGCCCGAGGCCGATGGCGGGTTCTCGTGGGAACAGACGGATCTGGTGGAGGCGATCAAACGCGCGCTGTGATCCATGAAACGCCCGCACCGCAATTTCTATGGCCGCCGCAAGGGCCAGCACCTGAAAGACAGCCAGGAACGTTACCTGGCCGAGGATCTGGCGGCCTTGTCGCCCGGTCCGGTCGATTGGGATGCGAACCCGGATCGCACGCCGCTTGACCTCGATGCGCTCTTTGGCGGGCGCGCGGTCTGGCTGGAGGTCGGCTTCGGCGGCGGGGAACATCTGGTGCATCAGGCGGCCCTGAACCCCGATGTCGGCATCATCGGCTGCGAGCCCTACATCAACGGCGTCGCCATGCTTCTGGGCAAGATCCGCAAGGCAGGGGTCGACAACCTGCGCGTCTTCCCCGGCGATGCGCGCGATCTGTTCGACGTTCTGCCCGAGGACAGCATCGCCAAAGCGTTCCTGCTGTACCCCGACCCTTGGCCCAAGACGCGCCACCATCGCCGCCGGTTCGTCACGCCCGAACACCTCGGTCCTCTGGCGCGGGCGCTCAAACCCGGTGCGGAATTTCGTGTCGCCACCGACATTCCCGATTACGTGCGCCAGACCCTCGAAGAAGTGCCACGCGCCGGGTTCGATTGGTTGGCCGAGTCCGCATCCGATTGGCGCGCGCCGTGGTCCGATTGGCTGTCCACCCGGTATGAACAAAAGGCCCTGCGCGAAGGTCGCGTGCCGCATTACCTGACCTTCCGCAAAACCTGACCTCCGCCAACCGCGCCCCTTGCCCTCTTTGCTTCCGAACTACCTCGGGGGAGTCCAAAGGACGGGGGCAGCGCCCCCAAGCAACGCATCCGCCGCCACCCCCGCAAGAATTGGGGTGTGGACGCCCGCTTTGCCCGCGTCTATCACCAGCGCGCAATTGCAGATGAAAGGCCGTCGCATGTCCTCCCACGGTGATCCGCAGCCAATGACCGCCCGCAGGGGCACGGCCCTCGAAGGCGTGGCCGAGGTGCCGGGCGACAAGTCGATCTCGCATCGGTCGCTGATCTTTGGCGCGATGGCGGTGGGGGAAACGCGGGTCACCGGCCTTCTGGAAGGGCAAGACGTGCTTGATACCGCCGCGGCGATGCGCGCCTTCGGGGCCGAGGTGACGCGCGAGGACGATGGCACATGGCGCATCCACGGCGTCGGCGTCGGTGGGTTTGCCGAGCCCGACGATGTGCTGGATTTCGGCAATTCCGGCACCGGCGTGCGGTTGATCATGGGGGCCATGGCGACCTGTCCGATGACCGCGACGTTCACCGGCGACGCCTCGCTCCGGTCGCGTCCGATGGCACGGGTGACGGACCCTCTCACCCTGTTCGGAACGCAGGCCTATGGCCGCGCGAACGGACGCTTGCCCATGACGCTGATCGGCGCGGCCGCGCCTTTGCCCGTGCGCTACACAACCCCCGTGCCCTCGGCGCAGGTGAAATCTGCCGTGCTTCTCGCGGGCCTCAACGCGCCGGGCGAGACCGTCGTGATCGAACAAGAGGCCACGCGCGACCATAGCGAGCGCATGTTGGCGGGTTTCGGGGCCGAGATCACGACCGAGCTTACCCCTGAGGGCCGCGTGATCACCCTGACCGGGCAGCCGGAATTGAAGCCGCAGTCTATCGCCGTGCCACGCGACCCAAGCTCGGCCGCGTTCCCGGTCTGCGCGGCGTTGATCGCCGAAGGGTCGGACGTTTTGGTGCCCAACATCGGCCTCAACCCGACGCGCGCGGGCTTATTCGAGACGCTGCGCGACATGGGTGCGGACCTGACCTATGAAAACCCGCGCGAAGAAGGCGGAGAGCCCGTGGCCGACCTGCGCGCCCGGTTCTCGCCCGACATGAAGGGCATCGAAGTGCCGCCCGAGCGCGCGGCGTCGATGATCGACGAATACCCGATCCTGTCCGTGGTCGCCGCCAATGCCGAAGGCGCCACCGTGATGCGCGGCGTCAAGGAATTGCGCGTCAAGGAAAGCGACCGGATCGCGGCCATGGCCGATGGTCTGCGCGCGGCAGGGGTCGCGGTCGAGGACGGCCCCGATTGGTGGATCGTGCAGGGCTGCGGTCCGGGCGGGGTCAAGGGCGGTGTGACGGTCGCCACGCATCTCGATCACCGCATTGCCATGTCGTTTCTGTGCGCCGGTTTCGCCAGTCAGGACGGGATCACGGTGGATGATGCCGGGCCGATTGCGACGTCTTTCCCGATTTTCGAGGGGCTGATGCGGGATCTTGGGGCGCGGTTGGACCGGGCGAACCAGTCCCGCTAGGGCGCAAAACATTTCTATAATTGTAGAAATGTTATTTTGCGTAACCTATTGATTTTGAAAGATTTGAGTCTTTGGCGCTTGTGTGTTCACGCGTGCGCACACAGGGTAAGACCCCTTGCTTTGCTCGGGCCATCCACCTGTCCCCGGCTCCATGGAAGCGGGCGCGACACGCGCCAGCCCCTCACGCGGGTCTTGCGAATGCGGGCCCTTCACGTCCCACGCCAGCCCCAGCCGTTCCAGCCCCAGGATCAGCCAGAACCCGGGGTCAAGCTGCCCCCGCTCAACACCAAGCTGCGCCGAATGGGGAAACGCGTGGTGGTTGCCGTGGAAGCTCTCGCCGAAGGTCAGGAACCCCAGCCCGCGCAGGTTGTAGCCCTGCACCGGCAGCCCACGGATTTCCCAGCCTTGGTGACCGCCCTTGTGTGCAGCATGACCCACGGCCCAATGTCCGATCAGGGATACTGCGATGCGCAGGCTGATGCCCCAAAGCACCCACCCGATGCCGCCAAGGGCGAAGAGCAGCGTCGCCGGGATAAGTTGCTGCGCCATCCAATGCCGTTCCACCCATTGATAGATTGGGTCGCCAGCGATCTCGGGCTCGATCTCGAAACGCGGCGGATGGGTCAGGGCAAAGCGGCAATGCATCTGCCACCACGCATCGCGCAGCCACCCCGCGCCGTGCGACGGGTGCGGCGGGCACGCGACCTGCCGTTGATGCCAATCGCGCATGTCATGGGCGCGGATCATGCCGAACGGACCAGCCATGCCCACAAGGGTTCCAAGCCAAACAAGCGTCCGCTCCAGCGATTTGGGCGCCGTGAAGCTTCGGTGGATCAGAAGACGGTGCATGCCAACGGAATGCCCTGCACATAACGTGATCGCGGCGAGCGTGAGAAACGCCGCGACCCCGCCCCAGCTTGGGAACAAGATCAGCGCCGCAATCCCGCCCGCCATATGCGCAAAGGTCCATAGGGATTTCGGCGCATCCCAAGCGATGCGACCTTCGGTGGCGGATGTGTGTGCATCGGAAAAGACGCGGTCCGTATCGCTCAGACTCATTGGATGGCTCCCTTCCATGCGGTGGCAGTCACGCCATCGGGTGTGCGGATGTTCCAGGCGAGCCCAAGGGCTGCGAGTGTCCGGATTACCCACCAACCAGGGTCGATCTGACTGGCGTCATGACCCATGCGCGCCGAGCGCGGAAAGGCATGGTGATTGTTGTGGAATGCTTCGCCAAAGGTCACGAGGCCAAGGCCCGGCAGGTTGCGACCATCAATGGCGATATCGTCCTGCACAAAGGGCCGCTCGCCGCGGGTATGGGCGAAATGGACCGTGATCCAATGCCCGGCCAGCGACACCGCCACCCGAAGACCGATCCCCCAGAGGACGAAGCCAACGCCTCCCAGTGCAAACAGGCCGAGTGCGAGGGGAAGCTGTTGCCATCGCCAGGTTGCTTCGAGAAACCGGTAAAAGCGGTCGCGGGTCACCCGTGGTTCGACGTGCAGAACCGGGGGGTGAACGAGCATCTGTTCGTAATGCATTTGCCACAGGGCGTCGCGCCAAAAGCCGACGTCGTGCTTGGCGAAGGAATGGCAGTCGGGCTGCTGCTGCTGCCAATCGCGGATTTCGTGGATCTTGAACATGCCGATGGGCCCCGCCATGCCGACAAGTGTGCCAAGGTAAACAAGGGCGTGTTCCACCCAAAGTGGGGTTTCGAAACTGCGGTGGATCAACAGGCGGTGCATGCCGACCGAATGGCCAAGACAGAGTGTCAGCAGCATCAGCAGAAGTGTGATGCCCGCCGCGCCCCACGATGGAAAGAAGGCCACGCCGATGATGCCCATCGCCGCCATGCCCGTAAACCAGAGCGACTTTGCGGGCGACCAGATCACGCTTGCCCGGGTAGCGGAGCTGTCGGGACGTGGCGTCACCCGGTCTGTTGCACTTAATTCCTGCTTCATGGCTTGCGTCTCCACGGTTCAGCATTTAACTAATAAGTGAAATCTTCATTTAACCTTTGAGTTAATTGGTGAAATATGTCAAGCCCTGAAAAAGTCTTCGAAGCGCTCTCCTCGACTACGCGGCGGAAAATCCTTGCATATTTAAGGGAAAGGCCGCTTCACGCCGGGGCCATTGCGGATCGGTTCGACATGTCGAAGCCAGCTGTCAGCAAGCATCTTTCGGTGCTCGAGTCGGCTGGCCTGATCTGGAAGAAGCGGGAGGGACAATTCATTCTGTACGGCATGGAGCAGGAAAACCTCGCTGGCCACCTCTGGACGTTCATGCAGGAGGTGTGCCCCCCGTCGCGTGCCTTGCGCCGCGAGGTGCGCGACGAGATGGAGCACGATGACCGTGCCGAGGGCAGCGACCGCTCGGTGACGTGACAAAGCCGGTCAACAGGCTTGGCTGCGTCGGCCCGCGCTGGCACGCGCAAAAAAAGCGCGTTAAAACGGACATATGAGATTCACAGTAGCAATTGACGGCCCGGCGGCTGCGGGCAAAGGGACCATCGGGCGCGCGGTGGCCGAGCATTTCGGCTTTGCGCATCTTGATACAGGCCTGCTGTATCGCGCGGTTGGCGCAAAGGTTCTGGCCGGTGAACGCGCCGAGGCGGCGGCGCAGGCGCTATCCCCCGATGATCTTGCCGACGCCACGGCATTGCGGACACCCGACGTGGCGCAGGCGGCTTCGAAAGTGGCAGTTATTCCGCAAGTGCGCGAGCATCTGCTTGATTTTCAGCGCGCATTTGCGAACCGGCAAGGGGGTGCGGTGCTGGATGGGCGCGATATCGGGACGGTGATCTGCCCGCGTGCCGAGGTGAAGCTTTTCGTGACGGCCAGCGCTGAAGTCCGGGCGCAGCGGCGGCTGGATGAAATGGCCGGTCGCGGACTGAGCGCCGAATTTGCAGAGGTTCTGGCGGATGTGCGGGCTCGGGACGCGCGCGATGCCGACCGCGCCACCGCGCCGATGGTGGCCGCGGAGGATGCGTTGGTCCTGGACACGAGCGATATGGGCATTGCCGAGGCGGTCGCAGCCGCGGTTTCTGCGGTCGCGGCGAAGCAGCCTGGCTAGATCCGATGCCGATGTCGTGACTGCGTGACCTGCAATCGTGCCTTTGGCGGGCAGGGCTTTGGCGCTAGGCTGTACATGACCCAACGCTAGCCGGAGATTTCGACATGCTGCGCGCCATTGCTTTTGCCGTTGTGATTGCATCAACCCCTGCCGGACTTCTCGCGCAAGAGGCCGAGCCGCCGATGACGCCACAGCGCATGGCGGAGGTCTTTTCGGTTCTGGATCCTGATGCGGTTATCGAGCCGAACGGGATGTCGTTCACGATCGCAAATGTACCGGTAACCGTCATCATGGACCCGGTCGCGGATCGGATGCGCATTCTGGTGCCGATCTCCTCGGCGGACGGATTGGATGACGGCGCGCTCTTGCGCTTGATGCAGGCCAATTTCGATACCGCGCTGGATGCAAGATATGCGATTGCGAACAACAGGTTGTGGGCGACATTCATTCACCCGCTTTCGCCGCTTGAAACCGATCAGCTGATCTCGGGCGTGGCACAGACGGTGACGCTGGCGCAGACGTTTGGGGACACCTATTCCTCGGGCGCTGTTATGTTCGGCGGTGGTGACACGCGCGGTTTGATTCAGGAATTGCTGGAGTTGGGTGAGGAACTCTGAGAGCCTGCTCAGCGTAGCGTCAGGCTGTGTTGTTCGCCGGAAAACCTGTGAGATGCACAAGTGTTTGCTTGGATTCGTACCGCGTAACTGTCGGAGGCGACAGCGTCACAGTAGCAAATCGGCGCGGAACGATGTCTCGCGATCCTTCCCGATGATCACGTGATCATGGATCATCACGCCGATTGCATCGCAGGCCAGTTGCACATGCGATGTGACGTCGATGTCGGCCTGACTGGGTGTGGGATCGCCGGAGGGGTGGTTGTGTACCAGAATGATTGCCGTCGCATTCAGTTCGAGCGCGCGTTTCGCAACCTCGCGCGGGTAGACGGGCACATGGTCAACGGTGCCCGTCCCGGCGGCTTCATCTGCGATCAGGACGTTGCGGCGGTTGAGGTAGAGGATGCGGAATTGCTCCGTGTCGCGGTGGGCCATGACGGTCCGGCAATAGGCGACGAGATCATCCCACGACGAGACGACATCGCGTTGCAGGACCTTGGCCTGACCCATGCGGTGGGCAAAGGCCTCCATAAGGCGGAGTTGGTAGTAGACGCGCGGCGTGGCCCCATCGACTTGCAGCAGCCGGTGTTCGGAGGCCGCGATTACGCCGTTCAGATCGCCGAATGCAGCCAACAAGCGTTTGGCCAGAGGTTTCACATCAATGCGCGCAATGACGTTGAACAGCATGAGTTCCAGAAGCTCATATTCCGGCATCGCCGCGTGGCCGCCACTTAGGAAACGGGTCCGCAGACGTTCGCGATGCCCCCAATAATGCGGCCGTTTGGCTCCATCGGCATCAGAGACAAGGCCCCCACCCGCCGCGTGATCGCCGTGCAGTCGCGGGTTGACCTTGTAGCCGGGCGAGAACGCCGGACGCGTTTCTGCATCCGGTGGCGGGGTGCGGGCATCAAGTTCCTCCAGCCCGCGCAGGGCATCGTGCGACAATTGGGTGTCGATTGGCCGTGGCGCCACCCGTGATTTGGCGATGCCGCCGTTGATGAGCGGATGCTCCCGAAGTTCCTGAACCTTCTTGGAGTGTTTGGGGTCGATACGCATTGGGGGTCTGTGTCCGTCAGGGAGATTCGATAAAGTTTAACCTTTATTGAAAAGGTTCCGCGTTAATTCGGGGTTAACGCGAGAGCCAAGAGGCCTGCGGGTTGCACGTTCGGGACAAGGCTTGTATACGCGCGGCCGTCAACTCGGCGGATAAGTTGAGGGCAAGAGATGGGCAGGGTCGGATCAATCCGGCCCTCTTTGTTTTCGGCCCCGCCACCAAACGACCAATCGACGCCCGAGCCGCAACGCGACGGGGCAAACGAAACCAAGACCGGCGGAGACAACCGCGCGGCCAGATCAAAACCGAATAGGAACCCAAAGCCACATGGCAAATGCAACCATGGAGGAATTCGAAGCCCTCCTGAACGAAAGCTTCGAAATTGACACGCCCGAAGAGGGCTCGGTTGTCAAAGGCAAGGTCATCGCAATCGAAGCGGGCCAGGCCATCATCGACGTCGGCTACAAGATGGAAGGCCGTGTCGAGCTTAAAGAATTCGCAAACCCCGGTGAAGCGCCCGCGATCGAAGTCGGCGACGAGGTCGAGGTTTACCTGCGCAACGTGGAAAACGCCCGTGGCGAAGCCGTGCTGTCGCACGAGATGGCGCGCCGCGAGGCCGCGTGGGATCGTCTGGAGAAGGCCTATGCCGCGGAAGAGCGTGTCGAAGGCGCGATCTTTGGCCGCGTGAAGGGTGGCTTCACCGTGGACCTGGGCGGCGCGGTTGCGTTCCTGCCCGGCAGCCAGGTTGACGTGCGCCCCGTGCGCGATGCGGGCCCGTTGATGGGCCTCAAGCAGCCGTTCCAGATCCTGAAAATGGACCGTCGCCGTGGCAACATCGTTGTCTCACGCCGCGCAATCCTTGAAGAATCCCGCGCCGAGCAGCGCGCCGAGGTTATCGGCAAGCTGAACGAAGGCGACGTGGTGGACGGTGTCGTCAAGAACATCACCGAATACGGCGCATTCGTCGATCTGGGTGGTGTGGACGGCCTTCTGCACGTGACCGATATGGCATGGCGCCGTGTGAACGACCCCAAGGACATTCTGACCATCGGCGAGACGGTCAAGGTGCAGGTCATCAAGGTCAACAAGGAAACCCACCGTATCAGCCTTGGCATGAAGCAGCTGCAGGACGATCCGTGGGATGCCGTTTCGGCGAAGTACGCGCTCGACACGACCCACACGGGCCGCGTGACGAATATCACCGATTACGGTGCGTTTGTTGAGCTGGAGCCGGGTGTTGAAGGTCTGGTGCACGTGTCCGAGATGTCGTGGACCAAGAAGAACGTCCATCCGGGCAAGATCGTTTCGACTTCGCAGGAAGTGGAAGTGATGGTGCTTGAGATCGACACCGTGAAGCGTCGCGTTTCGCTTGGCCTGAAGCAGACCATGCGCAACCCGTGGGAAGTGTTCGCCGAGAGCCATCCCGAGGGCACGCAGGTCGAGGGTGAGGTCAAGAACATCACCGAATTCGGTTTGTTCGTGGGTCTCGAAGGCGAGATCGACGGCATGGTGCACCTGAGCGATCTGACCTGGGAAGGTCGGGGCGAGGACATCATCAACGATTTCCGCAAGGGCGATATCGTCAAGGCGGTTGTCACCGAGGTCGACACCGACAAAGAGCGGATCAGCCTGTCGATCAAGGCCGTGGACGGCGATCCGTTCGCCGAATCGATCGAGGGTGTGAAGCGCGGCTCGGTCATCACGGTGGAAGTCACCGCGATCGAAGACGGCGGGATCGAGGTGGATTACGAGGGCATGAAATCCTTCATCCGCCGTTCGGACCTGTCGCGGGACCGCTCGGAACAGCGTCCGGAACGCTTTGGCGTTGGTGACAAGGTGGACGTCCGTGTGACGAACATCGACGCCAAGTCGCGCCGTCTGGGTCTGTCGATCAAGGCGCGCGAGATCGCGGAAGAGAAAGAAGCCGTGGAACAGTTCGGCTCGTCCGACTCGGGCGCATCGCTGGGGGATATCCTTGGTGCGGCCCTGAAGCAGGACGACGACTGAGCCTGTCGCGCCGTAGAAGATTCGGGAGGCCCTGCCGGAGACGGTGGGGCCTTTTTTTATGTGACAAACGGGGTGATTTGTAGCGAGCGATGGGCGGGTTGAAGCGAATGTGATGCGGGCTTGACGGCGGGCGCGTGTAGCATGGCGGTCGTGATAGTCATACGAGGGACAGCCAGTGATCCGGACGTTTGCCCGTTTTTTCCTTTTGTCGTTGGCCTTTACTGCGTTTGTCGGGGCGGCCTTGGCCCAGACCGACTTGCGCGATTACGTGGTGGAGGAATTCGGCCTGCCGCCCGCTATCCCGGACGGGCCGATGTCGCCTGAATTGGAGGCCGCTTTGGTGCGCGCCGTCGAGATCGGGCGAGATCAGGCCAACTGGGACCTACGCGAGACTGGCGCCTATGACACCATCGCGGCCTCGGGCGATCCTCGGGCGGCATGGCTGATCACAGATTTGATGCGTTTCACCTGGCGGCCTGAAGTCTTTGCTGCGTTGCGGGACGTGAGTGTCGCATTGTTGGCGGTGGAACCACAGACGTTTCGACCGCGCGCGGAGATCGCCGACCACCTGATGGCCTGGGATATCCCGGCCTTTCCCGGCTACCTCGCCCACAAGCGCGATATTTTCACGAATTACCTGCCTGGGTTGGACGAATTGATGGTCGAAGGCGCCGTCGATTGGCGATTTGTGTCGTGGGGCGGGGTGCGGATCGATGACCGGCCTTACGATACGACCGGCACGCCGTGCCAATGCATCCCCGCGACCGACAATCCACCGGTCAGCACGGCGGCGGAGGCGACATGGCTGGACGATGATGCGATCGTGTTCGGGATCGAGATCAACGGCGAGGCGCGGGCCTATCCGCGGCGTATCATGGAAGTGCGCGAAATGGTGAACGACACGCTTGGGGGGCGGGATCTGGGCATTCCGTACTGTACGCTATGCGGTGCCGCGCAGGCGTATTTCACCGATGAGTTGCCTTTGGGTGTCGCGCGCCCGGTGCTGCGCACGTCCGGTTTGCTGACCCGATCGAATAAGGTGATGTACGACATCACGTCGATGTCGGTGTTCGACACGTTCACGGGAGAGGCGCTGACCGGGCCGTTGTCTGAGATCGGGTTGCAGTTGCAGCAGGCCAGCGTGATCACCACCGATTGGGCGTCGTGGCGGGCGGCTTACCCGAACACGACCGTATTGGTGGAAGAGTTGGCGCTGGGGCGCGATTTCGATTTTCGCAATACGCGCGACGCGGATGGGCCGATCTTTCCGGTTGGTGACGTTGACCCGCGCCTTGAGGTGCAGGAGGAGATCTTGGGTGTTTTCTCCGGGTCGGGGCGTCCGGTGGCGTTTCCGCGTGGCTTGGCGCTCGCCGCGTTGAGCGACGGCGCCGAGGTGACGTTTGAGGATGTGCGGATTGTGCAGGTGGCAGGCGGCCTGCGTGCAGTGGGCGCTGATGGTGCGGATCTTGGCAGCCATGAGGCCTTCTGGTTCGCGTGGTCGCAATTTCACCCTGATACTGCCCTCTGGCCGGAATGACTGGATCGCGCCATTGTGTGAAGCGGTAACGGCATCGGATCAGCCGGCTTTCTTACGCTCTCCTGCGGCATGAACTTCAACAAGTTTCGCTATGAGGGCGTCTGTTTCCGTTACGGGCGATGGCCGATTGAAGTGGTAGCCTTGTCCTTCATCGCAGCCCATATCGATCAGTTGTCTTACCTGTTTTTTGGTTTCGACGCCTTCCGCGATTACGCTCAACCCTAGGTTTTGACCGAGCTGGATCACGGTGCTGACAAACGGGCTGTCGGGGTCGTCTTCAAGATGTGCGATGAAGCTGCGGTCAATCTTGAGGCGGTTGAGTGGCAGTTCCTTGAGGTAGCTGAGGGAGGAATACCCGGTTCCGAAGTCATCCAGAGCGACGGAAACCCCCATTGCGGAGAGTTGTTGCAGCGTCGAGGCAACGCGGCTCTTGTCGGAAATCAGGACACCTTCGGTGACTTCAACTTCGATCAAGGTGGGCGGCAGGCCAGTTTCCGTCAGCGCCCGGTCTATCATGGCGGCCACATCGGATCGGGCAAATTGCACCGGCGATATATTGACCGAGATCACGGGTGCCGCGCTGCCCATTTGATCGGACCAGCGTTTTGCGTCGATACAGGCCATGCGCAACAATTGCTCGCCCAGATCGACGATCAGGCCGGTCTGTTCCGCGATCGGGATAAAGACGTCGGGGCCGATCGGACCCAGTTCCTTGTCGTCCCACCGAGCCAAGGCTTCGAACCCGATCAGGCGCCCGTCGGAGAGATGGTGCTGGCTTTGATAAAACGGTTTGATCTGCCCCGAGCGGACAGCCTTTCGGAGCCGTTCGATCACGGCGGTACGCCAGTTCAGCTTCTCCAGCAAAGCGGCATCGTACAGGCGAAGGCGATTGCGTCCGCAGTGTTTCGCATCATAGAGCGCCAGATCGCAGAGTGAGAGCAAATCGTGCCCGGTTGCGGTGTCAGCCGGGAAGCGGGCCATACCAACGGAGGCCGAGATCTGCAGCTCGAATTCGTTGATCTGGAACGGCTCGGACAGGCGGTCGCACATTTCCTGCCCCAGGGTCAGGCGGGTGTCGGCGGTTGTCTCTTCGTCATCGGCGAGCAGCATGAAAAACTCATCACCAGACAGACGCGCGGCCCATGCCCCGTTGTTTTCCAGCACGCGCAGTCGGTCAGCCACGGCGCACAAAAGCGCATCACCGGTGTCATGCCCATAGCTGTCATTGATCTGTTTGAACCCATCGAGATCGATTAACACGGCGGTCATCTGATCGCGCGTCGGGTCGAGCTCCCCCAGTTTTTTCTGGATGGAATTTCGGTTCAACAATCCGGTGAGGCTGTCAAATTCGGCCAGATATTGAATGCGCCGCTCGGCCGTGACGGTTTTGGTGATATCGGCCACAATTCCGCGGAAGCCGTGGAACATGCCATCGTCGAATTGCGGCGTGCCCTTTACGGCAATCCAGCGCAGTCCGTCGCCGTTTTGGTCGGGGAACGCCAGTACGACATCGTGAAAGTCCTGCCGATTGCACACGGCAGCGGCCATACGGTCATGGGCGGCGTGGCTTTCAGGACTGATCATGCGTTTGACGCGGTGCAAGACGGCTTCGTGTCCGTCGAGGGCGGAGGGCCCGCCGAGGAGTTCCACGATCAGGTCGGGGCCAACAATCAAGCGCCCGTCAGCATCGGCATGCCAAACCCATTCCGTTGCCTGCGCCTCGTAATCCTTGACCAGAAGCTCGATCACTTCGGTTTTCTCGGTGAGTTGTTCGAGATTGCGGAAGGCATCAAGATTTGCGCGCCCTCGCTCGACCACGGATTTGGTGAGGGTCGCAAAAGCGAAGAGCGACAGAACGGCGACCATCTTGTCGCTCCCCAAGCCGTTGTTCAGCCCGGTTATCAGTGCAGATAACCCCATGCCGAGGGTCGTGGCCGAAAGGTAAATCAGCGCGGCACCTGCTGAGCGGGAATAGCTGAATGTACCCAAGGCGACCGATCCGGTGAGCATGATGGCAACGATGACCTTTTCGTTGCCGCTCACGTGGGGGTAAGTGCAGGCAAATCCGATCGCCCACATCGCGCCCAGGAAAAGCGCGCGTAGTTCGAGACGTTTGAGGTCAACGACGCGGCCGGTACACTTGCGCAGTCGATCAGCGGACAGGACTTGCGTCAGTGAGGCGATGATCATCGCGATGGTCCAGACAATCAACAGAACCTTTGGCCCATGTTCTGCAGCCTGATAAGCGAGGATCGGAGCAAAGATGGTGTTGCCGAGCACCAGGGGCTGTGTCTGGTTAATGGTTTCCATGATCTGATCACGGCGGTAGCGCTTCGCGGCGTCGGGGGTAAGGTGTTCGCCGCGCAGCTCGGAAAAACCGAGCGCCGCGCGCAACGCGGCCGACAGCTTTCGAATTGCGCTCACCATACCATATGCCCGTTGCGACATTTACCAGAGCCGGACGCTACGGGGTTCAAGTAAACGTCAAATTGACGCCGGACCGTGTTTTTGTTCGAATTGTATACGTTAATTGATTTGACCGAGCGGGTGCGGGCAGTGGGCGAGGTCTCTCGCCGGGAGCCTCCTTGATCGGCCAGGCGCCGCGGATTTCTGGGGATAACTTGGTCCTGTAAGAAAATCGCCACAGAGCTGTTACACGTCGCGGCGCAACTGGGGCCACACTTCTAATTGACTGGTGCCGCGGGCTCAAAGCGTCCGGCGGGGCGGTCTGTCTGTCCAGGGAGATCCCAGATGAACCGTAGAACGATTATCGACAGCTCTGAACACCACAACAAGGCCGAAGCCTTCGAGGCCTTCGACGACATTCCAACAAACCCCAACCTCGGCAACACGATCGGCGACGTCGTGAACCGCCGCTATGGCCGCCGCGAAGTGATGCGCGGCGCGTTGGCCGTCACCGCGACGACCGCATTGTTCGGGTCCACTGCGCTGAGCACGGGGCGGGCGCGCGCCGAAAGCGGCGCGGATCGCTTTGTCTTTGACGAGTTGAGCTGGGGCAACGATGAAACGCACCACATCGCGGAGGGCTATGACGCCAACGTCCTTATCCGTTGGGGTGATCCGATTTTCCCTGATGTGGCCGATTTCGACCCGATGAACCAATCCGCCGAGGATCAATTGCAGCGGTTCGGCTACAACAACGACTATGTCGGTTTCGTGGAGCTCGAGCCCGGCCGCGGTGTCTTGTGCGTGAACCACGAATACACCAACGAAGAGGTCATGTTCCCTGGTCTCGGGCGGCAGGACCGCGCCGATTTCGAAGGCATGACGGCAGAGATCGTCGACATTGAAATGGCCGCCCATGGCGGGTCGATCTTCGAGATTGCGCGCAACGGCGATGGCGTGTGGCAGGTGGTGCTCGATAGCCCCTACAACCGTCGCATCCACCCCGGCACCGAGATGCGGATCGATGGTCCCGCGGCGGGCCACGCGCGGATGCAAACCGGCGCCGATCCGTCGGGCACCCAGGTCTTCGGAACGATCAACAATTGCGCCGGCGGGATCACGCCCTGGGGCACATATCTGATGGCCGAAGAGAATTTCCACGGCTATTTCTGGACCGACACTGTGGATGGCGAGGGCGATCCTGATGTGTCGCAGATGGCGCAGGCGGCCTCGTTCGAGCGCTACGGTGTGCCGGGGCGGTGGTATGCATGGGGTCAGTATCACGAACGCTTCAACATCGACGCGGAGCCGAATGAGCCGAACCGCTTCGGCTATATCGTCGAGGTCGATCCGCTCGACCCCGAAAGCGTGCCGGTCAAGCACACGGCGCTGGGTCGGTTCCGCCACGAGGGTTCGGAAAGCATCATCGCGCCAAGCGGACAGGTCGTGGTCTATTCTGGCGACGATAACCGGTTCGATTATGTCTACAAATTCGTATCGGCGGGCGTCGTCGGCGACGACCGATCGGCCAACATGCAGCTACTATCGGAGGGCACGCTTTACGTGGCGCGCTACGATGACGACGGCACGTTCGAATGGCTACCGCTGGTGCAGGGCGAGGGCCCTCTGACGGCGGAAAACGGGTTCGAGACGCAGGGCGACGTTTTGATCGACACGCGGATGGCGGCGGATCTGTTGGGGGCGACCCCGATGGACCGGCCCGAGGATATCGAGCCGCGCGCCGATGGCTCCGTCTTCGTCATGCTGACCAACAACACCCGCCGGGAAGAGGCGAATGCGACCAATCCACGGCCTGACAACGCCTTCGGCCATATCCTGCAAATGAACGAGGCGGGCGGCGACCACGCGGCGCTTTCGGGGACCTGGGATATCCTTGTTCAATGTGGCGATCCGACGATTGATGATGTGGGCGCGGTCTGGAATCCGGAAACCTCGGAAAACGGTTGGTTCGCCTCGCCCGATAATTGCGCGGTTGATACGGCGGGCCGGTTGTGGATCTCGACCGATCAGGGTGGCAATTGGGGCCGGACGGGCAAGTCCGACGGTCTCTACAGCCTTGAGACGGAGGGCGAGTTGCGCGGTCACGCGAAGCTGTTCTTCCGTTGCCCGGTGGGCGGCGAGTTGTGCGGGCCGTACTTTGCCGACAACGATCAGACCCTGTTCCTGGCCGTGCAGCATCCAGGCACCGATGGGACGTCTGATTTCGCGGGCTTCGAACGCGCATCGACATTCGAGGATCCGGCGACGCGTTGGCCGGATTTTGTCGATAACATGCCACCGCGCCCGTCGGTTGTGGTGGTCACGAAGCAGGGGGGCGGACAGATCGCCGTCTGACGCCTCTTGCGCGTGTGGTTCGGGTGCATTGCCCTCTGTCCCCTTGCCCGAACCTCCAAAACACTGGCCCTGCATCCGCGAAGATGCGGGGCCTTTTATTTGCGCCTCGGCACCACGCGATTTTAGTGTGGGCATAAATCATTATAGATGGCCAACGTGTCGCACCGCTCGGCCTTTGCCTTTGTGGTTGCAAGCATTATCTCAATTTCAGAAATTACTGAAACTTGCGATACAGCCGAAAATGACGTCCCGCACGGGGCAATGCGAACAGGGTTTTCGAGATGAGATTAACGCCGCTTCAGCAGGAGTTTGTCCTGCATTTCGGGGAAATGGGCAGCCGGTGGGGGATCAACCGCACCGTCGGGCAGATCTATGCGCTGCTGTTTTTGTCGTCTGAGCCGCTGAACGCCGAACAAATCACCGAGGGACTCGGCGTAAGCCGGTCGAACACGTCCATGGGGCTCAAAGAGCTGCAGTCATGGAATCTTGTGCGAATGAAGCATTTCCCGGGCGACCGACGGGACTATTTCACTACCCCAGAGGACATGTGGGAAATCACACGCATCCTGATTGCGGAGCGCAAGAAGCGCGAAATTGACCCGACGCTGACGAAGCTGCGCGAGATGGAGATGCAGGGACCTGTCGGTGACGATTACGCCGAGGCCCGGATCGCCGAGCTGCGCGAGATGATCGAATTGATGACCGGCTTCTACGACGAAATGGAGAAGCTGGAGACCGAACGCCTGGTCAAACTGATGACGCTGGGAAGCAAGATCGCCGGTTTGATCGACAAAACGAGCGGGGCCCTGAGCCTGGGCCGCCGCAAGGAGATGAAATGATGGAAGGCCTCGACACCCTGATCCTAAGCCGCATTCAATTCGCGGCCAATATCTCGTTCCACATCCTGTTCCCGACGATCACGATCGCCTTGGGGTGGGTGTTGTTCTTCTTTCGCGTGCGCTTTGCGCAGACCAATGACGAAAAGTGGATGAATGCCTATCGCTTCTGGGTGAAGATTTTCGCCCTGTCCTTTGCGATGGGCGTGGTGAGCGGCATCACGATGTCGTTCCAGTTCGGCACCAACTGGCCGGGTTTCATGGAGGCCGTGGGCAATATCGCCGGGCCGCTGTTGGCCTATGAGGTGATGACGGCCTTCTTCCTCGAGGCGGTGTTCATCGGGATCATGCTGTTCGGCTTTTCCCGCGTCCCGGGATGGCTTCACATGCTGGCGACGTTCCTGGTGGCGTTCGGCACGACGATGTCGGCCTTCTGGATTATCGTCTTGAATTCGTGGATGCACACGCCGCAGGGCTTCGAGATGATCGATGGCGTGGCCTATGCGACGAGCTGGTGGGAGATCATCTTCAACCCGTCGATGCCGTACCGCTTCATCCACATGATGCTGGCCAGTTTCCTGACGGTGGCCTTCCTAATCGCAGGTGTCAGCGCGCTGCGCCGTCTGATGGGGGACCGCACGCGCGAGGGTAAGACGATGCTCAAAGTTGGTCTTGTGATGGGTGCGATGTTGATTCCCGTGCAGATCTTCATGGGCGACTTGCATGGCCTGAACACCAAGGAATACCAGCCCGCGAAAGTTGCGGCGATGGAAGGCATCTGGGAGACGCAGCGCGGCGCGCCGCTGCTGCTGTTTGCACTGCCCGATGAAGAGGCGCGCACCAACCACGCCGAGGTCGGCATTCCGGGCCTCGCGTCCCTGATCCTGACCCATTCGTGGGACGGCGAAGTGACGGGCCTGAACGAATACGTAGCCGAGGATGGCACGGTAATGCATCCGCCGGTGGCGCCCGTGTTCTGGAGCTTCCGCGTGATGGTGGGCACAGGAATGGCGATGCTGGCCCTCTCGTGGCTTGCGGTTTTCGTGATGTGGCGTCGTCGACACATGCACGAGGCATCGGATACGCGCCATTGGCTGGCCGTGGAGGGACTGCCGAAGCTGTTCCTGATTGCGCTGGTGCCGATGGCATTCAGTGGCTGGGTTGCCACGTTGGCGGGGTGGTACACGACCGAGATCGGGCGTCAGCCCTGGCTGGTGAACGGTGTCGTAACCACCGCCGAGGCCGTTGCCCAAGTGCCGGCGGGTATGGTTGCGGGCACGTTGATTGGCTACCTGGTCGCCTATGGCGCCTTGCTGTTCGCCTATATCAGCGTGATCGTCTACCTGACGCGTAAAGCGGCGCGGGGCGATGATGGCCGGGCGATTGATATGGACCATTCCGGCAAGGCGCAGGTGGCTGCGCTGAGCCCGGCGGAGTAAGCGCGCATGTTTCCTGATTTTGCCAACCCCGCCGAATGGCTGCCTTGGGCTTTTGCGTCCCTGATGGGGTTCTCCATCCTCGTCTATGTGGTGCTCGATGGCTTTGACCTAGGCGTGGGGATCCTCTTTCCCCTCGCCGATGCGGCCGAACAGGATAAGATGATTGGTTCCATCGGGCCGTTCTGGGACGCAAACGAGACCTGGCTCGTGTTGGCAGTCGGGCTGCTTCTGGTGGCGTTTCCGAGTGCGCATGGCATGATCCTGACGGCGCTGTATCTACCGGTCTTTATCATGCTGATCGGCCTTATCCTGCGCGGTGTTGCCTTTGAGTTCCGTGCAAAAGCGCATGCCAAGCACAAGAAGCTTTGGAACAATCTGTTCTTTATCGGCTCGACCCTGACGGCGCTCAGCCAGGGGTTCATGTTGGGCCTCTACATCATGGGCCTCGAACAGACGCTGGCGACCTACGCTTTCGGCGCGCTGACGGCGGTGGCTCTTGCGGTGGGCTATAGTTTCATCGGAGCGACCTGGCTGATCCACAAGTCAGATGGCGCCCTACAGCTGAAATCCGTGCAATGGGCGAAGGAGAGCCTTTGGGGGATCATCATCGGGATCGGGGCGGTGTCATTGGCGACGCCGCTGGTCTCGACGCGGATCTTCGACCGATGGCTGGATTTTCCGAATGCGCTTTATCTCGCGCCCATCCCGATCCTGTCGTTGGTTCTCGTGGTGTGGCTGTGGCGGATGATCCGGCGCATGCCGTTTGAAGGGGACGCGCGGTCGTGGCTGCCGTTTGCCGTGAGCACCTCAATTTTCGCGCTGGCTTATATCGGATTGGCCTACAGCTTCTATCCCTACGTCGTGCCGGAACAGTTGACGATCTATGACGCGGCTGCCGCGCCGGAGAGCCTCTTCATCATCTTCGTGGGCGCGTGTTTCGTGGTGCCGACCATCGCGGGATATTCGGTGCTGGCATATTACATCTTCCGGGGCAAGGCGACGACACTGCGCTATGATTGAGACGCCGCGCCTCTGATCCGATAGCGCAGGCGGGGCCTGCAAGGTTCTTGCCTCGCGCCCCTCGGGTCCATCGGCTTGGCCGCTGGACGCGGGGGCTCTGCCCCCCGTCCATTGGACGCCCCCCGGAGTATTTTTGAAACAAGGAAGCAGGGCCGGGGTTATGGTAGCGGTCCGAGCGATGCTGTGCAGATCAGAAATCGACGCTGACACCGGGCAGATTGAGGGAGCTGATCAGGTCGCGCACCTCTTGCCGGGCCGCGACATTGGAAATGTTCAGCCGCTCGACGCCGAGATCGCGCAGGTCCAGCAGGGTCATGCCGGACGGGAACATTTCGCGGAAGATCACGCGTTCGGAAAAGCCCGGCGCGACACGGAACCCAATCCGTTTGGCGAGCTCTTCAAGTGCTTTGCCGATTTTACGTTTGTTGTGCATCTGCTGGGACGGCAGGCGGTTGCGGACCACGATCCAATCGGTGGGCTGTAGACCTGCCTTGGCGCGCAATTGGCGGGCATGCCAGACCATCTCGGAATAGACCGAGGGGCCTTTGAGTTCATAGGTTTCGCCGTCGATCTTCGCGAGCAGGTCGAAGTCGACGAAGCTGTCGTTGAGCGGGGTGACCAGCGTATCCGCGAGCGAATGGGCGACTTGGCTCAGGCGTGTGTGACTACCGGGGCAATCGATGACGATGAAATCGCAGCTGTCCTCATGGTGCGCCACTGCGGCGGACAGGCGACGGTCATAGATGTTCTCGCCTTCGCCGATGTCGTCCGCAGAGAGATCCGGAAGATCAAGGACAAGTGGGCAGGCTGCGTCCATGCCCTTGCGTTTGATCGTGGCTTCGCGGTTTTGCAGATACCGGTGGAAACTGCGTTGACGCAGATCGAGGTCGAGACCACCAACCACATGGCCCATCCGAGCCAAAGCGGTTGCGATATGCATGGCCGTGGTGGATTTGCCTGAGCCACCCTTTTCGTTCCCGAGCACGATAATATGTGCCATTTGCCTGTCCCGCCTTGTGCCTGCGTTCTCTGCGCGTTGTCGCAATATCTTGGCGCCCACCAATTCAGGGGCACGAGGTATTGGTACATACTATAGCGAGAGCTGCGCCGCCTGTTAAGGCGAAAGCCGTTGCAGTGGACCGAATCGTGCGGCCTGTGCGACGGTTTTCCCGCACCTGGGAGGGCGATCATGCATCATGATAGGTATGACAATCCGCTAAGCACGCAATCGGCTGAGGCTGGACAGGCCTATGTCGAGGGTGTGGACCATATTCTTGCCAATACCTTCGGCGGTGTGGAGGCGATGGCGCGCGCAGTGGACTTGGATCCGGAGTTTGCACTGGGTCACATCGGGCATGCGCGGGCATTGATGTATGCCAATGACATGGGCGGTGCGCGGGCTGCGGTCGATCGAGCCGCAGCGCGGAGCCATGGGCTGAGCGACCGGGAGCGCTCGCATATCCATATCTACGTGTTGCTGATGTCGGGCAAACCGGTTGAGGCGCGCGCCGCAGTGCACCTGCACGTCCGCGACTGGCCGCGCGATCCGCTTGTGGCGCAGTTGAATTGTCAGGTCTTTGGCCTAATCGGGTTTTCGGGCTGCGCGGGACGGGAGGCAGAGATGCTGGCCTATACGTCCGCGCTCGCGCCGGCCTATGGGGAGGATTGGTGGTTTCTGTCGGTCCATGCGCAATCCTTGTGTGAGAACGGGCGACCGGACCGAGCGCTGGAGGTGATGGAGCGGTCATTGGAGTTGTATGACGGCAACGCGAATGCAAGCCATTTCAAGGCGCATGCCCTATACGAGATGGGCGAGACGGCAGCGGGCCGGACGTATCTGGACGATTGGATGACGGGGTATGACGCGCGCGGTTTGCTGCATGGGCATCTGTCATGGCACGCCGCTCTTTGGGCGTTGGAGCAAGGGGATATGACGGCCTTTTGGCGCTGGTACGACGGGGGTATCGGGCCAGGGACGGGGCCCGGGTCAGCGCTTCCGATCAACGTGTTGACGGATGCGGCGGCACTGCTTTGGCGCGCGGAACTGGCTGGTCAGACCATTGAACCGGAGCGGTGGCAGGCGGTCAGCGCCTATGCCACCGAACGGTTCGCCAACCCGGGGCAAAGCTTTGCGGATATGCATGCGGCGTTGGCCCATGCGATGGCGGGCGATGGAGAGGCCTTGGCGAAGCTGGCCGAGGCGTCTGGCGGGTTCGCGGCAGATCTGGTGCGTCCGGTGGCGCGCGGCTGGCAGGCCGTGGCGCGGCAGGATTGGGAAGGTGCGCTTCACGCGCTGACGCCAGTGATGGCGGATCATGCGCGGTTTGGCGGCAGCCGGGCGCAGCGGGATTTGCTGGAACTGACGTGGATGCTGTGCCTGCTGCGGCTGGGGCGGAAAGACGAAGCGAAGCGCGCTGCAGCGACGCGACGGCCTGTGTTTGCGGAGGCGGCGCCACTGGCGGGATACGCTTGAGGTCCGGCGTGCCCAGAGTTGCGACTTTACCGTTTGCGTTTGGGCGTGAGAGGGTCGGGTGGCATGCCTGTTGCGAGCGTTTGGTTGTTGCATTTTCAGCGAGCAAAGCTGGCCCGGGGAACGCAAAACGCCGCCCCGTGCGAGGGCGGCGTATGCAATCGTGCGGAAGGTAGCTTGGCTTAGAAGCCCAGACCTTCGTACTTTTTCTTGAACTTCGACACGCGGCCGCCGGTGTCGAGCAGGCGCGCGCCGCCGCCGGTCCAAGCCGGGTGCACTGTGGGGTCGATGTCGAGCGACAGCGTGTCGCCTTCCGCGCCCCAGGACGAGCGCATTTCGACCACGTCGCCGTTGGTCATCTTCACGTTGATCACGTGGTATTCGGGATGCAGATCCTTTTTCATATCCGTATCTCCTTACGCTTCGGCGCTTTTGCGCGGCTTGTAGGTGGTATCTTCGGCGATACGTGCGGACTTACCGCGACGGGCGCGCAGATAGTAGAGCTTCGCCCGGCGCACACGGCCACGGCGCACGACGGCGATGCTGTCGATGTTGGTCGAGTGCAGGGGGAACACGCGCTCCACGCCCTCGCCCGAGGAGATCTTGCGCACGGTGAAAGATCCGGCAATGCCGTCACCGTTCTTGCGTGCGATGCAGACGCCCTCGAAATTCTGGATACGGGTGCGGGTGCCTTCCGTGACGCGGAAGCCCACGCGAACGGTATCACCGGCTTTGAAATCGGGAATGTCTTTCCCGAGGGCGGCGACTTGTTCCGCCTCGATCTGTGCGATCAGGTCCATCTGATACGCTCCTTCATGATGCCCACGGTTTGCCCGCGGAGGTTTCGTATCGCGGCAGAGCTCTGGTCTTCGACCGGGTCCGCCTTGTTCCCATTCGGGGGCGCCCGCCAGAGATACGCGCGTGCGTTTGCTTGTCTTTGGTGCCGCCTATGATGGGCCTCGAAAGTTCGACCAGGCAAAACCCCATGATCCGGATGGCCGATTCCGACCCCGGATAGACGGCGTATAAGGGCGCGCGCCGCGGCGATCAACCCTTGGTGCGTTGATATTTGCCCCACAAATCAGGTCGCCTGATACGGGTCAGTGCCTCGGCCTGCTCGCGCCGCCATGTGTCCACTGCGCCGTGGTCACCGGACAGCAGGACGGGTGGAATCTCGTGACCGCGCCAAGAGGCGGGCTTGGTGTATTGCGGATGTTCCAGCAGGTCGTTCTGGAAGCTTTCATCCTGCGTGGAGGCCGCGTTGCCGAGAACGCCGGGGATCAGGCGGACAGTGGCATCCAGAAGGACCTGCGCGGCCAGTTCACCACCGGTCAGGACGTAGTCACCGATGGAGATTTCTTCGAGGTCGTAGTGGTCGATCACCCTTTGATCGAGGCCCTCGAAACGTCCGCAGATCAGCGTGATTCCCTCCGCCCCGGCAAAGCGTTCGGCGTCGCGTTGATCGAAAGGTTTGCCGCGCGGGCTAAGGTAAACACGTGGCCATTTGGCGGGGTCGGAGGGCGTACCGGCCAGCGCCATATCAAGCGCGCGGCCCATGACGTCAGGCTTCATCACCAGACCCGCGCCGCCCCCGGCGGGCGTGTCGTCGACCTGCCGATGCTTACCGGTGCCGAAGGTGCGCAGACCTATGGGCTCCAGCGCCCAGAGCCCGTCTTTGAGGGCCTTGCCCGTCAGCGAGGCGCCGAGGACGCCGGGAAATGTCTCGGGGAAGAGCGTCAGCACCTTGGCCGTCCACGCCCCCTTCAGGCGCGGGCGGTCGGTCATCAGCGCGCGGGGTTGCAGGCTGACGGATTGGCTGAGGCGGCCATGCGATTTTGCGGTTTTTTCGCTCATGAGCCGGGTCTACGCGCGCCGGGCGACGGGAGCAACGCCACGATGACCCGGCCGATCCGTCGGGATGTTCGCAAATGCAGAGGTGTCCTGCGGGTCCGCGCCTTGTCGCCGGGCGGACAACGCAATAGCTGTGCGCGTTCAAGGAGAGACATGATGAACGCCCCGATCCTGAAGGTCGATCAATTGACCAAAACCTATGATGGCGGCTTCACGGCGCTGGATGCCGTGTCGCTGGACATCATGGAGGGCGAGATCCTAGCGCTGCTGGGGCCGAACGGCGCCGGCAAGACCACGCTGATCTCGGCGATTTGCGGCATCGTGCAACCGACATCGGGCGCCGTATCGGTGGGTGGGTATGACACCCAGACCGCCTATCGCGAAGCGCGCAAGCTGATCGGATTGGTGCCGCAGGAGATCAACCTGGAACCGTTTGAGAAGGTGATCAACACGGTGCGGTTTTCGCGTGGGCTGTTCGGCAAGCCCCCCGATGAGGCCAAGATCGAGGCGATCCTGCGCGACCTGTCGTTGTGGGACAAGAAGGACAATGCGATCCGCGAATTGTCGGGGGGCATGAAGCGGCGGGTCCTGATCGCCAAAGCGTTGAGCCATGAGCCTCGGGTTCTTTTCCTTGATGAGCCCTCGGCAGGTGTGGATGTGGAGCTGCGCCGCGACATGTGGGAGGTCGTGCGCCGCCTGCAGGAAAGTGGTGTGACGATCATCCTGACGACGCACTATATCGAAGAAGCCGAAGCGATGGCCGACCGGGTTGGGGTGATCAACAAGGGCCGCATCCTTCTGGTGGAAGAGAAGGGCGACCTGTTGGCGCGGATGGGCCAGAAGGAGTTGCGGATCGATCTTGCCGCGCCTCTGTCCGCGATCCCGGCCACTTTGGCGGATCGGGACCTGCTCCTGTGCGACGGTGGCACGCGGTTGATCTACCATTACGACACGCGCGCGGAGCGGACCGGAATTGTCCGGCTTCTGAGTGCGTTGCAGGAGGCCGGTGTGCAGGTGGCGGATGTGGAAACCAAGCAATCGAGCCTTGAAGAGATTTTCGTGGGGCTGGTGCAAGAGGGGGCAGATCAATGAACCTGCAAGCCATTCGCGCGATCTACCGGTTTGAAATGGCCCGGACGTTTCGGACCATCGCGCAATCCATCATCTCGCCGGTGCTATCGACGTCGCTCTATTTCATCGTGTTCGGCACCGCCATCGGAAGCCGGATCGACCAGGTGGAAGGGGTCAGCTATGGCGCCTTCATCGTGCCGGGCCTGATCATGTTGACCGTGCTGACGCAGTCGATTTCAAACGCGTCGTTCGGGATCTACTTCCCGAAATTCATCGGCACGATCTACGAATTGCTTTCTGCTCCGGCGAGCTTTCTGGAGATCACGGCGGGCTATGTTTTGGCAGCGGCCACGAAGAGTTTCATGATCGGAGTGATCATCCTTGTGACGGCATTCTTCTTTGTGGAACTGCAGATCTTGCACCCTGTCTGGATGCTGACGTTCTTGGTGTTGACCTGCCTGTCGTTCAGCTTGTTTGGCTTCATCATCGGAATCTGGGCGCAGAATTTCGAACAATTGCAGTTGATCCCACTTCTGGCGGTCACGCCGTTGGTGTTTCTCGGAGGGGCGTTTTATTCGATCACAATGCTGCCTGAGGCATGGCAGACCATCAGCCTCTTCAATCCGGTTGTTTACCTTATTTCCGGCTTCCGCTGGAGTTTCTTCGGGTTGGCGGACGTGGCGCTGGGGTGGTCGTTGGTGGCGATCCTGGGCTTTACGGGTGCTTGCATCCTGACGATTGGTTGGATCTTCAAGACCGGATGGCGCATTCGCGCATGATCGGGTCGGGGTGAGGGCGCTGCCCCTGTCCTGCAGGCTCGCCCGGGGCGTTTGGCAAGAAGTCAGGCCCGCGCGCTCAGTCGGGCGGTGTTGCCTTGGGATCATCAAGCAAGCCGTCGGGCGGGTCGACGATCGCGCGGCCCGAGGTCAGGTCGATGGTCGGGACAATCTCGGCTGTGAAGGGGATCAAGACGCCTTTGATGAAACCTTTGCCCCGAACTTCTAGCAGATCGCCTGCACCGTGGTTGAGGACGGCGGCAATCTTGCCGATGGTTTCGCCGCCGGTATCCATGACCGTCAGGCCGATCAGGTCCGTGTGATAAAATTCATCGTCGGGCAGGTTTGGCAGGGCTGTGCGCGGCGCGTAGAGGCGGGTGCCTTTGAGCGCGTCGGCCTGTTCCTTGGTCTGCACGCCTGACAGTTTGACCGCGTATCCGGTCTTGACGGGGCGTGTCAGGGAAATCTTGTAGGTGGTGGCGCCGTCCTCGGTGGAGAGGGGGCCGTAGGAGGCGATGTCAGAGGGCTCAGAGCAGAAGCTCTTGACGCGAACTTCGCCGCGGACACCGAAGGCGCCCATGATGGCGCCGACGCAGATGTGGTCGGATTTGGCCATGGCGATACTCGTTTGCGAAGGGGCGGATCGTAGGGATTTGTGAGGGGCCCGCCGATCCGGCGGGCCCCTGCAAAACACTGATTATTCAGTGGTTTCTTCAGCCGCCGCCTCTTCAGCCGGAGCCTCTTCGGCGGGGGCTTCTTCGGGGGCGGGGGCTTTGGCGGCTTCTTCGGCTGCTGCGGCTTTGGCGGCCTTTTCTTCGGCGCGCTCGACGGCCTTCTTGCCGGGCTGAGCCTTTTGCATGTTGGCGCGCTCTTTTTTCTCAAGCACACCGGCGGCCTCAAGGAAGCGGCTCACGCGGTCGGTGGGCTGTGCGCCCTTGTCGAGCCAGTGCTGCACACGCTCCATATCCATCTTCACGCGCTCTTCGCTGTCCTTGGGCAGGAGTGGGTTATAGGTGCCGAGCTTCTCGATGAAACGGCCGTCGCGGGGCATCCGGCTGTCGGCGGCCACGATGCGGTAGAAGGGGCGCTTCTTGGAGCCGCCGCGGGCCAGTCTGATTTTCATTGCCATGAGTGATAACTCCTTGAATTGGCTGAATAAGGCAGCTGCCTTAGGATTGGTGTTTCTCATGATGGCGAATGACTTCGTCGATCACGAAACGTAGGAATTTCTTGGCGAATTCCGGGTCCAGATCGGCCCGTTTCGCCAGGTCTTCGAGCCGCGCGATCTGGGTGGCCTCGCGGGCCGGATCGGAGGGCGGAAGGTCGTGTTCGGCCTTGAGGTGACCGACGGCCTGGGTGTGCTTGAAGCGTTCCCCAAGCGTGTAGATCAGGATGGCATCGAGGCGGTCGATGCTGTCGCGGTGGCCGGCCAGAACCTGCGCCGCGCGCGTGATGGCGTCTTGGGTCATGGGGCCTCCGGCGCGGCGAAAACCGCCTGCATTTTTCTGTAGTTTTTTTGTAGTTTTTCTGTAGTGCATCGCGATGCTGATGCGTGCCGGTCGCAAAGCGCTGGGAAGCTGTTCATGCCAGCACCTCTGCGAAGGAGGGGTGGCGGTAGACGACGTCGTCGGAATGCGGGCCGGAGGCGGCGGTGTCGATTACGCAGCCCATTCGCTCGGCCAGCGCGATGGAGCGCGCATTGGCGGCGTCGATGTAGCTGACGGCGGTGTCCCATCCAAGCACGTCGTAGGCGTAGCGGCGGATCTCGGTCATGGCTTCAAACGCGTAGCCCTTGCCTTCGGCCTCGGCGTCCCAGATCGTCCAGCTGAGTTCCGGTTCGGGCCAGCCTTCGGGGTTCCATGGACCCATGGAGCCGATGGCTTTGGCGGAGCCCTTGGGTTGCAGCACGTAGACGCCGTAGCCCCGCAGATGCCAGTGGCCCGAGAGGATCGCCAGGACGCGCCAGGCGTCGGTCGCGTCCTTGTCGGAGCCGCCGCCAATGAAGCTGGCGCGGTCGGACATGACGAAGGGGGCGAGCACGTCGAAATCGCGCGCTTCGGGGGCGCGCAGGATCAGGCGCTCGGTCTCTAGCGGGGGGATATCCACAAGACGGGGGATCATATGCAGTCCCTCCACAAGGCGGAAATTGTGCAAGTGATGCGCCCGGAATCGGTGGATAAACCTGTGAGCGACGCACGGATGTGCAAGCCCTCGGGGATGTGCCCCAAGCTGCGCACCGCGTGGCCTGTCGCGCGAGATCCGATATGATCGCCGCCGGACATCATTTCTTCTTGTCGCCGCCGAGGCCGGGCAAGCCACCGCCCATGCCCTTCATTGCCTGTTCCAAAGCGGCAGGATCCATTTTGGAGGGGTCCATGCCCGCGGGCAGACCGCCGGGCATTCCGCCTGGCATGCCACCCATACCGCCCTTGCCCATGAGCGCGCCGAGGCCGCCCTTCATCATCCCCTTCTTGCCCATCTTGCCGAGCTTTTTCATGGCGTCGGCCATCTGCCGCTGCATCTTCAGGAGCTTGTTGAGATCGGCGACCTCCTGGCCCGCGCCTTTGGCGATGCGCTTCTTGCGCGAGGCCTGCAGGAGGCCTGGGTTGGCGCGTTCGCGTTTGGTCATGGAATTGATCAGGGCGATCTGGCGTTTGACCATGGTGTCGTCAAAGCCCGCGTCTTCGATCTGTTTCGACATTTTCTGCATGCCGGGCATCATCCCCATCATGCCTTGCATGCCGCCCATCTTCTGCATCTGTTCCAGCTGCGAGCGCAGGTCATTCATGTTGAACATGCCCTTCTGGAAGCGCTTCATCATGCGCTCGGCCTGTTCGGCCTCAAGGGTTTCCTGCGCCTTTTCGACAAGCGCCACGATGTCGCCCATGCCCAGGATACGGCCCGCGATTCGCTCGGGTTCGAACGTCTCGATCGCGTCCATCTTTTCGCCGAGGCCGACGAAGCGGATCGGTTTGCCGGTGATCTGGCGCATGGAAAGCGCCGCACCGCCACGGCCATCGCCGTCCATCCGGGTCAGCACCACGCCCGAGACGCCGATCTTGTCGTCGAACTCGGTGGCGACGTTGACCGCGTCCTGACCGGTGAGGCCATCGACAACGAGGAGCGTTTCGCGAGGCTGCGCGACGTCACGCACGGCGGCGGCCTGCGCGATCAGTTCGGCGTCAATGTGCAGACGCCCGGCGGTGTCGAGCATATAGACATCGTAGCCCGCGAGGCCGGCCTGGGTCTTGGCGCGTTTGGCGATCTGCACCGGGTCTTCGCCAGGCACGATGGGCAACGTGTCGACGCCGATCTGCGTGCCGAGGATGGCGAGCTGTTCCATGGCGGCGGGGCGGTTGGTGTCGAGCGACGCCATCAGCACCTTCTTGCCCTCGCGGTCCTTGAGGCGCTTGGCGAGTTTGGCGGTGGTGGTTGTCTTGCCCGAGCCTTGCAGGCCGACCATCAGGATCGGGGCGGGCGGGTTGTCGATTTTCAGTTTGCCGGGATCGCTATCGCCGGTCAGCGTCGCGATCAGCTCGTCATGGACAATCTTGACGACCTGCTGACCGGGGGTCACGGATTTGGTGACGGCAGCGCCGGTGGCCTTTTTCTCGACCGCTTTGATGAAGGCGCGGGCCACGGGAAGGGAGACGTCGGCCTCGAGGAGGGCCACGCGCACTTCGCGCATGGCGGTGCGGACGTCGTCCTCGCTGAGCGCGCCTTGCTTGGTGAGGCGGTCGAAGACGCCGGAAAGGCGTTCGGACAGGTTTTCAAACATGGGCGTGGCCCCTTCTCACGTTGCCGGATGCCCCCAACGTGGGGGGCATGGCCCGGTTTCCCAAGTCCCAAACGCATATGGCCCCCGTGGGCGAAACTCGCTGACGGGGGGCGATCCTACGAACGCGCGCGGGACCGGGAAGCTAGGGCTTTCCGGCTATTGAGGGCAGCGTGTAGGCGGATTCCGTTGGGCTGTCAAACCTAGCTGGAACAGGTCGCGGTCAGGTCCACGACGTCACCGGCCAGCATGTCGGCATCGGCATGCAGGGTGAAGGAGCGGCGCAGGCTCATATCGTCCCATTCGGCCTGGGTGAGCGGCGGCGCGGTGGTCGGGCGGGTGCCGGCCTCGCCAAAAAGCGTGAGCGCCATGGGCCCGTCGAAGGTTTGTCCGGCGAAGCTCAGGCCTTCGACATCATAGGCATAGATCCCGATCAGATCCGCCGCAGACCCGCGCGAGGTGGCAATCAGCGTCCAGACCCGGCCCGATATTCCGTCGCCGATGGACATTCGCCCGGTGGCGTAATGGGCCATGGTGCCGCCTTCCTGCCGGAAGGTGCGCCCGTCGGTGGTGAATTCCGCAGAGCCGGGCAGTTGCGTGCCGGGGGCGATGAAGCCGACGCCCTGGGTGACCTCGATGGTGAAGTCGAGCGTGCAGGTCTGGGCCGTCGCAGGAGCGGCCAAACCGAGGAGCAGAGCGGTTGTGATCATACGCATGGGAAGAGGGTAGCACGAAACCCCGGCCCCGCAAAAATTGCGCGACCGGAGCCGGTGGATCAAGAGGATTGGCCCGAAATCTGGTCGCGGTGCCGATAGAGGACGAAGGCGGCCAACACGCCAAGAACGGCGGCGGGCAGGGCCGAAGGACCAAGCACCAAGACGTGAAAGCCCACCGCGCAGATCATCGTGGCCAGCAGAAGCGCCGCACCGATCACCTGTTTGCCGGGCACCCACAACACGATTGCCGCGCTCACTTCGATCGCGCCTGTCACGTAGCGGAACCATTGGCCCCAGCCGATGGCGTCGAACGTGCCGACCATCATCTCTGCCCCTGCGAGCTTGGCGACACCGGCGGCCAAAAACGCCAGTGTCAGCAAGGCCTTCGCGGCGAGGGTGAGGTATTTGGTTTTCATGCCGCCAATGCCTCGACCTGGGCCGCAGCGCTCGACAGGGCCGCATCGGCATCGACCATCAGGCGGTCGGCGGTGACAAGCGTGACGTCATGGATGCCGATGAAGCCGAGGACATGGCGGATGTAGCCGGTGGCGAAGTCGATCTCGGACCCGGCTTCGGTGCCGCCGGAGGCAACGACCACGATGGCGCGTTTGCCCGACAGCAGGCCTTTCGGGCCGGTCTCGGTGTATTGGAAGGTTACACCGGCGCGCGCGACCTGGTCGATCCAGGCCTTCAGCGCGGCGGGCACGCCGAAATTGTAGATCGGAAGGCCGATGACCAACGTGTCGGCGGATGTGATCTCGGTAATCAACGTGTCCGACAGGGCGAGTTTCTCGGCCTGCGCGGGTGTGCGTTGATCGGCGGGGGTAAAATTGGCCCCGACCCAGGTTTCGTCGATCAGGGGCAGGCCATCGGCGAGGTCGCGGGTGATGGTCCGGTTCGGAGCAAGGCGGTCGATCACCTTATCGGTGAGATCGCGAGATACAGAGCCGTCGCGGCGGGCGGAGGCGTCGATGCGCAGGATGGTATCGGTCATGGATCGGGTCCTTGTGGGATGAATGATGTCCGAAAACCTGGAAGCGTGCGCAAGAAAAGGCAATTTCTCAGAAACGCATCTATTATGTGCATTCTTGCAAATTATTGATCCGGGCCAACGTTGCGTTCCGCGATCTGTGCGCGCATGCTTTGCCAAACGCCTGTTTTTGTGAGGGAGCGCACAGACACCATGGACAATTGGGATGAGGTTCGCACCGCGTTTCAGGTGGCCAAACTGGGCACCGTGTCGGGAGCTGCGGAGGCGCTTGGGGTGCACCACGCCACTGTGATCCGGCATATCGATGCGCTGGAGGGGCGGCTTGGCGCGAAGTTGTTCCAGCGGCACGCACGCGGCTATACCGCGACCGAGGCCGGGCAGGATCTGCTGGCCGTTGCGGGACAGGCGGACGATCAGTTCACCCAGCTTGTGAGCCGGATCAAGGGCCGCGGCGATGAGGTGACCGGCGATCTTATCGTGACGTCGCTTGGGGCCCTGTCGCCGCTTTTGGTGCCGACGGTGGCGCGGTTTCAGGAAAAGCATACCGATCTTCGGGTGCGCCTGATCTCGGATGCGCGGTTGTTCCGGTTGGAATACGGCGAGGCGCATGTGGCGATCCGGGCAGGCAAATTGCCCGATCAGCCCGACAATATCGTGCAGCATTTCTTTACCCAGACGCTGAAACTGGTGGCGAGCCGGGATTATGTGAAGCGTTACGGGACGCTGACGGGCGACAATGTTGGAGATCACCGCTTTGTCGGCACCACCGAAGAGACCCCGCGTGCGCCGTATTTCCGGTGGTTGAACGACACTGTGCCGTCGAACACGATCTTTTTCCGCGCCTCGTCAATGGTGGCGGTGAAAGAGGCGGTGCTGTCGGGGATCGGGATCGGGTTTGTGGCATCGTGGGATCTGGACCGGACCGATGATCTGGTGGAGATGTTGCCGCCGCTGGAAGACTGGACGGCGAAGATCTGGTTGGTGACGCATATGGATTTGCACCGCACGGCAAAGGTGCAGACCTTCGTGAAGCACCTCAAGGATGAAGTGAAGACCTGGACCGTTGACTAGGCGCGCGCCGAATGCAGGGGCCTGCCGCATATGCGCGGACCCGAAATGAGGACACCGTCGGAGCCGTTTGGGGCGGCAGGCACGCCGGGGGCCGCACGGGCCGGGCATTTGGCGATGCTGTTGTTCTCGGCGCTGGTGGCGGGATCGTTTTCGCTTGGCGGACAGGTGGCTGCGGAGATTGCGCCGACGGCGTTGAATGCGGTGCGGTTCGCAATTGCGGCGGTGATCATGGGGGCCGTGGTTTGGGCCCGGGGGCGGGTCATGCGCGGCGCGGTGCGGGCGGCGCTGGTGGCACCTTGGCGGTACCTGATCCTTGGCGGGCTGTTTGCGATTTATTTCGTGCTGATGTTCGAGGGGCTGAAGACGGCGCCCCCGGTGTCGGCGGCGGCAGTCTTTACGTTGACGCCGTTGATGTCGGCTTTGTTCGGCTGGCTGTTGTTGCGGCAGGTGATGAACGGGCGGATCGCGGCGGCGTTGGCGATTGGGGGTGTCGGGGCGGGTTGGGTGATTTTCCGGGCCGATTGGCAGGCGTTTGTGGCCTTTGAAGTGGGACGGGGGGAGGCGATTTATTTCGTCGGCTGTGTGGCGCATGCGATTTACACACCGATGGTGCGGCGATTGAACCGGGGCGAGCCGGTCTTGGTGTTCGCGTTCCTGACCCTCGTGGCCTGTGCGGGGTGCATCGCGGTTTGGGGTGTGGGGGATTTGGCGGCGACGGATTGGGGCGCGCTCAGGCCGATGGTGTGGGTGGCGATCGGATATGTGGCGATTTTTGCGTCGGCTGCGACGGTGTTCCTGATCCAGTTCGCGTCGATGCGGCTGCCGTCGTCGAAGGTGATGGCCTACACCTACCTGACGCCGTCCTGGGTGATCTTGTGGGAGATCGCGCTGGGTCAGCCGGTTCCGGGGGGGCTGATCCTTGGGGGGATCGGGTTGACGGTGCTGGCGCTGGGGCTGTTGTTGAAGGAGTGAGGTGGGGGTGGTTGCAAGGTTGCAACCTTGGGTTAAGCCTCTGAAAAAATGATACAAAGCGGTTTTCGTTTACCTTTTGTTAACCCGATATGCGGGGTTTGACGGGGATCAAAGCGGGCGGGCCGGAGGGGGCGTAACCTGCCCCCGAAAGGAGCGCCCGGATGCCAGCCGCCACAACCCAAGCCGACCTTTTGAGCGCCCATGACATGGAATGGCAAAAGCTTGAGACGCTTTTGGATCAGGTGCCGGACGCGCTGGCCGAGGGGAAGGACGCCGATAACACGTCGATCAAGGATATTCTCACGCACCGCGCCCATTGGATCGGGCTGTTCTTTCAGTGGCTGGAGGAAGGCGCGACGGCGCAGATGCCGGATCACGGGGTGAAGTGGAACGGGTTGAAAGCCTATAACGCGGGCCTTCGGGCGCGCTACGCGGATGTGCCGTGGGCCGAGGCGCGGGACGGGTTGGCGCGGGAGGCTGCGCAGTTGCGGGCATGGATCGCGGCGCAGGATGACGACACGCTATACGGTGGGCCGATGCCGGGTGGGACCGGGTGGACGCGGGGCCGGTATGCGGAGGCTGCGGGGGCGAGCCATTTTCGGTCGGCGGCGAAATATGTGCGCGCACGGCTCAAACGGGGTTAATCGCCGCCCAACTCGCGTTCAAGAAAGGCCTCGAACGCATCAAGGTTGACCGGCTCGAACTGGCCGAAGCCCTGCATCCAGACGGAGGCAGGTTTGAGCGCGTCGGGGTCGAGCTTGCACCACTTCACGCGGCCGCGCTTTTCCTGCGTGATCAGGCCCGCATTGGTCAGGACGGTGAGGTGTTTGGAGATCGCGGCAAGCGACATCTCGAACGGGTCGGCGACGTCGGTGACGGCCATGTCATCTTCCAGCAGCATCTGCAGGATCGCGCGGCGGGTCGGGTCCGCGAGCGCGGCGAAGACAGTGTCGAGGGTGGGTTTTGCGGGCAGGGCCATGGGGCGATTTGGCGGCATTGGGCGCAATCGTCAACCAAATGGTTGAATATCGAATTGTGGGTCCCGCGGTGCAATGGGGGGTGCGGCGGGTCTGTCGCACCGGAAAATAGATGTATTATTTCAACGGGATAGGCGCTCAACCATCGCGTTGACTCTGCTGCGACGCGCGCCTAGCTTCCGCGCAAGTTCCCGTGTGGGAGTTCCGACGGCATGGCCCAGAGTGACGAAGACCGCATGCGCGCGCTTGAGGCGCGGATCGAAGCGGCAAAGTCGAAGGCAGAGCCCGAGATCAAGCACATGGATCAGGGCCATTCGCAGGCGCAGCTGGCGTGGCGGATGGTGGTGGAGCTGGTGGCCGGAATGGGCATCGGCTTCGGGATAGGATACGGGCTCGATTGGGCGCTTGGCACAACGCCGTGGCTGATGATCGTGTTCATGATTTTGGGCTTCATCGCCGGGGTCAAGACAATGATCCGCTCGGCGCAAGAGGTTCAGCAAGCCGAAGTGGCCCGCGGGCAGACGGACGCGAAAACGGAGACGCAGGATGGCGACTGAGAGCACCAATACCGAGACCAAGAGCGGCGGCAGCCGCATGATCGCGTTTGTGCTGATCGGGTTGGCCGTGCTGGCGTTCATCGCCGGATACCTGGACGATTACGAAGGCAGCCTTTCGATCCACCCGATGGACCAGTTCGAGGTCCAGCCGTTCTTCGGGGCCGGTGAGGCCGAGTTGTCGATTGCGCCGGGTGGCGAAGGCGAAGCGGGTCTGGCGACGTATCGCGGTGAAACATTGCCGGTTCAGCTGACTGCGGTCGAATTGGGCGCGTTGCAGGATGGCGAGACGGTTTCCCGCAGCGCCGAGGGCGCGGGCTTCGGCACCGTCGGGCTGTTCACCATTACGAACGTGACGTTCTGGATGGCGATGGCGGTTTTGGCCGTGATCCTGTTGATGGTTGTTGGCACGCGCGGTCGCGCCGTGGTGCCGTCGCGCAGCCAGTCGATGGCGGAATTGGCCTACAGCTTCGTGCGGCAGATGGTCGAAGACGTGGCGGGCAAGGACGCTTTGCCGTATTTCCCGTATATCTTCACGCTGTTCCTTTACATCCTGTTTGCCAACTTCCTGGGCCTGATCCCCGGCAGCTTCACCACAACGTCCCACATCGCGGTGACGGCGGTGATGGCGTTTGCGGTGTTTTTCACCGTCACGATCGTGGGCTTCGTGAAAAATGGTGCCGGGTTCCTGAGCTTGTTCTGGGTGACGTCGGCGCCGCTGGCCATTCGCCCGGTTCTCGCCATTATCGAATTCATCTCGTACATGGTGCGCCCGATCAGCCACAGCCTGCGTCTGGCGGGGTCGATGATGGCCGGTCACGCGGTTCTGAAAGTATTCGCCGGTTTCGTCGGCGCTTTGGGGCTGGCGGGCGTTGCTCCCATCGTGGGCGTTGTCGCAATCTACGCGCTGGAGTTCCTCGTGTCGGGCATCCAGGCCTACGTGTTCACCATTCTGACGTGCGTCTACCTCAAGGACGCGCTTCATCCGCATCACTAATTCTGCGCGGGCCGTGTGCCCGTGAGAAAACTTCCAACGTAAGGAGAAAGACTATGGAAGGCGATATCGCAAACATGGGCCAATTCATCGGTGCTGGCCTTGCCGCAATCGGCACGGGCGCTGCAGCCATCGGTGTGGGCCACGTGGCCGGGAACTTCCTGGCGGGCGCCCTGCGCAACCCTTCGGCCGCTGCTGGCCAGACCGCGACGCTGTTCATCGGCATCGCATTTGCCGAAGCTCTCGGCCTGTTCGCCTTCCTCGTGGCGATCCTGCTGCTCTTCGCCGTCTAAGCGACACGCGAGACAGATCCTTACGTCAGGCGCGCCGTTTGCATGAATGGCGCGCCGCCGTAATCCGCCCCGTTTAGGACCGGAGACAAATCCATGGCAGACGACGCCACACATTCCGCCGCAGAGGCAGCCGGACCGGGCATGCCGCAGCTGGATATCGGGACGTTCCCGAACCAGATCCTGTGGTTGGTTCTGACGCTTACTGCGATCTATTTCATCCTGACCAAGGTGGCGATCCCGCGCATTGCGGCGGTGATTGCGGAACGTCAGGGGACCCTGACGAACGACCTTGCCACGGCGGAAGACCTCAAGCGTCAGGCGGCTGAGGCCGAGGAAAATTACAACAAGGCGCTGGCCGATGCCCGCGCCGAGGCGCAGCGTATCAGTCAAGAAACGCGCGACGAGATCCAGGCGCAGTTGCAGGTTGAGCTGGACAAGGCAGATGCCGAGATCGCGGCCAAGACGGCCGAGTCGACGGCGCGGATTGCCGAGATCCAGCAAAGTGCTGCGGCGACAGCGCAGGAGGTCGCGCGCGACGTGGCCGGCGAGATTGTGCGCACCCTGTCGCCCGGTCAGGATGTCGACACCAAAGCCATCGAGGCCGCCGTCGCGGCCCGCGCGGGGAGCTGAGGCGATGCGGAACCTGACATTGATTATGGCGGCCGCGCTGGCCGCGAGCCCGGCCTTCGCGGCAGAGGATGGTGAGAGCAAGTACGGTCTTGTGTCGCTGTTCAACACCGACTGGACCGTATTGATCGGCTTCCTGCTGTTCCTTGCGATCATCTTCTACTTCGGCGTGCCCGCGATGATCGGCGGCATGCTCGACAAGCGGGCCGAGGGCATCAAGGCGGAACTCGACGAGGCGCGCGCGCTCCGCGAAGAGGCGCAGACGCTTTTGGCCTCCTACGAGCGCAAGGCGCGTGAGGTCGAGGACCAGGCCGGTCGGATCGTGACCGAAGCCAAGGCCAATGCCGAAGCTGCGGCGGAACAGGCCAAGGCCGATATCGCGAACTCCATCACCCGGCGGTTGGCCGCGGCGCAGGAGCAGATTGCCAGCGCCGAGCAAAAAGCCAGCCGCGCGGTGCGGGATCAGGCGGCGTCGGTTGCGGTCGCAGCGGCGGCGCAGGTCATCGCAGGCAGTACCAAATCGGCGGATCAGAGCAAGCTGATCGATGACGCGATTTCCGAGGTCGAGCGGCAGTTGCACTAAGCGCGGCCCATCGGATGAATTAGAAACCCCCGCCCTGATCCGGCGGGGGTTTTCGTTTGGGCGCGGGGTACGGGGCGCGGAGTACGGGGCGCGGTTAGCCGTGTTTGGCGGCGTATGTCGGGAGGAGATCCCCCGGTGCGCCGGTCGCGGCATAGACGCCACGCGCGATGGCCCGCGACAGGCACAGCGCCGCGAGGTGACCAAGCAGAAGCGGGTCGGCTTCTGTCTCGGCGACGCCGGTCGCGGCGGCGAATACCAGATCGCCATCCATGGGCGTATGGCTGGGGTAAATCGCGCGGGCCATGCCGTCGTGCGCCGCAACGGCCATGCGCGTCGCCTGGGCCTGGGTCAGGGCCGCGTCGGTGGCGACGATTGCGATGGTGGTGTTGGCTCGATCCCCGCCCTTGACCGGCGGGAGGGCTGCGGCGTCGAAACCGGGTGCCGGACCGAGCCCGCCGAATTCGTCGCCGAATTCATAGGGCGCCGCCCAGAAATGCGGGCCGTCGCCGACGGTGACCCGCCCCAACGCGTTCACCGCGACGAGCGCGCCCACCGTGACGCCGCCCACTTTGGCAGAGGCCGATCCAAGCCCACCCTTGAGATCCGCAATCAACGCACCGGTGCCCGCGCCATGGGAGCCGAGTTGAAACGTGTCGGCGGCATGTGCGAGGGCGGCTGCGCCGAGGCGTTTGTAGGGGTTTTCCGGCCAGTCCTTGTCGCCGCCATTGATCAAATCGAACAGGATTGCGCCGGGCACGATGGGCACGACCTGATCCCCGACGGCAAACCCGCGCCCCCGACTGCGCAGGGCATCGGCGACACCGGAGGCCGCGTCGAGCCCGAAGGCGGACCCGCCCGACAGGACCAGCGCGTCGGCTTGCTGCACCAGTTTGTCGGGGGCAAGCAGATCGGTTTCGCGGGTGCCCGGCGCGCCGCCCATGACATGCACGGCGGCAGTGAAAGGACGATCTCCGATGACCACGGTGGCCCCGGTCTTGAGGTGCGCGTCCTGGGCGTTTCCGACGCTCATACCCGCGACATCGGTGATCAGGTTGCGGGGGCCGGGTTGGATCATGTCGGGGCCTGCGTCAGGTGGGGGACAGTGCCGCGAAACTGGCCGAGGGGCCTGAGGCGCGCGGTCTGCGGGAAGGGGCAATCGAGGCCCGGATGGGCGGCGGGCAGGATCAGGACGAGGGTGGTGTCGGAGGGCAGGTCGGGAACGGGCGCGAAATAGGCCGACAGCCGCGCCGCATGGTTGGTCTGGATCACCTCGACATGACTGAGGTCGAGATCGGGCGCGACATCGAGTAAATGGGCAAAGACCAACGGTTGGCTCGCAAAATCGCCCGAGAACACGGTGATGTCGGCGGGTAGGTTGTGGCGGGTGAAGGTGGTCATCGGGGCACCTTTCGGAACGGGTGTCAGGTGTCGGGTGTGCTTTTTGTCTCGAACCCAATGTGGCGCAAACGCGGGGTGTCGTGGAAGTGGAATTCGGTGTCGTTGAGGGCCGCCACGGGGATCAGGATCAGCGCGTCCGATGATCCAAGTCGGCGCAGGACGTGATCGCGCGCGTTCTTGTCGAAATACTCGGACAAGCGCGGGCGGATCTGATCGCCCATCACAGCGTCTATTTTCGAGGTGTCAATCGAGGCCTCGGGCAGGTCGAGGTTGATCTGTTCGGGCCCGTATTCGGTCACGGGCCGGAAGCAATAGGCGAACATTTCTTCTTCGGAGGCGAACCGGCCCGCAAACAGATGAATGCGCGCGGGATCGCTTGCCGCATTGCCGGAGCGCCCGAACCGGCGGTCGCGCCAAATCCGGTAGAGCAGCCACGGGAATGACCCGATACTGGCGTGATATTGGCGCCTGAATTCCCTCATATGCAGCGGCCCCCGTCCACTTCCAACGCGACACCGGTGATCATCGAGGCGGCGTCGGAGCACAGGAAGGCGGCCGCTTCGCCCATGTCCTGTGGCTGGCTGAAGCGGCCAAGTGGGATCGTGGCGAGGAATTTTTCGCGCATCTCAGGCGTGTCTTCGCCCATGAAGGATGCCAGAAGCGGCGTTTCGCCCGCCACCGGGCAGAGCGCGTTGACGCGGATGCCAGAGGGCGCAAGTTCGACGGCCATGGTCTTGGTGGCGGTGATCATCCAGCCCTTCGACGCGTTGTACCAGTTGAGCTGCGGACGCGGGGAGAGGCCCGCGGTGGAGGCGACGTTGAGGATCGCGCCGGTGTTCGCGGCCTTCATGTGGGGGATGATTTCGCGCGCGGTGAGGTAGACGGACTTGGCATTCACGGCCAGGACGCGGTCGAATTCGTCTTCGGTGACGTCTTCGAGATTGGCCTTTTTATGGGTGATGCCCGCGTTGTTCACCACGATGTCGATCCGGCCCCATTGATCGAGCGCGGCCTGCGTCATGGTGCGGACCGATGCGCCATCGGAGACGTCCGTGCGGATCGCCGCGCCGCCGATCTCGCTGGCGATTGCGACGGCGGCGTCCTCGTTGAGGTCGGCCACCAGAACGGAGGCGCCTTCGCGCGAAAACACCCGCGCGATGCCCGCGCCAAACCCCGATGCGGCGCCGGTGACGATTGCCGTCTTGCCTTCAAGTCGCAGCATTTGCGGCCTCCTGAGTTGCCCGGTGTTGGTCGATTTTGCGCGCGCGGCGCATGGGGAAGATGGCCGCGATCAGACCAAGCGCACCGCCGAGGTAACTGGCGTCATGCATGAAACCGGCGCGCAGGAAATCGCTCCGCGTGGGGCCGTCGCGCAACGTCAGATAGGTGTCGAGCAGGCCGGTGGTTTCGGCGATCATCCCGCCGACCAAACCGGTGAGCGCACCAAAGGTGGTCAGCAACACGACGACAAAGATGGCGCCAAGCCCGGCGGCTAGATAGGTGCGCGCCTGGGGCACGGCAAAAAGCCCGTAAAGGAACGCGGGCAGGCCGATAAGGGGCCCCATCCACCAACTGGCCTGCACGCCCACAAGGGCGGCGCCGAGGCGGGGGGAGACATCGCCCGCAATGCCAAACTGGTCGAATTTGAACGCGGTGAAATAGGTCGGGCCGACGCTGTAGCTGAGCTGATTATGCGCCGCCCCGAACAGCGCCGCGGCCAAAGCAGCCAGCCCCAGCAGCAGGAAAAAGATCGGAAATTTGCCCATGATGCGCCTCCCTCAGCATCGACGCTAAACCGGTCGCCCGGCCCCGTCCATGCTTCGCGCGCGCCTTCTTTGCTTTGAAAAATACCTCGGGGGAGTCGCCTTTGGCGACGGGGGCAGCGCCCCCTGCGATTTTCCCTGGAAAATCGCCATCGGCGGCGCGCAATGCGCGGCGCAATCCCTGAAGCTTCTTACCCGTGATGGGCCGCGACGGTCTTGAGGGTGGTGAAGGCATAAAGCGCCTCGAACCCCTTTTCGCGCCCGTGTCCGGAATGACCGACCCCGCCGAACGGCAGCTCCACCCCACCGGCGGCCCCGTAATTGTTGAGAAACACCTGCCCCGCCTGCAGGCGCTTGGCGAGCCGCATCTGCCGTCCGCCATCGGCGCTCCAGACCGAGGCGACAAGGCCGTATCGCGTGCCATTGGCGATGCGGATGGCGTCGTCTTCGTCGTCGAACGGGATCAGGACCTGCACGGGGCCGAAAATCTCGTCCTGGGCCAGAGGATGGTCGGGGGTGAGGTGGCCCAAAAGCGTGGGCGCGATGTAGTTGCCGCCCTTGGGCAAGCCGCCGGGCAAAGGGGCTTGGGCCAGGATCTGGTCGGGCGTGGCCATGGCCAGAAACCCGTCGACGATTGCCTTTTGGCGGGCGGAGACGAGGGGGCCGACATCGGCATTGTCCATTGCGGGCGCGATCTTGAGGGCGGAGATGGCATCCGACAGGCGGTCGGCGAGGTCGTCGTGGATGTCGCGATGCACAAGGATGCGGGAGCCGGCTGAGCAGGTCTGGCCCGCGTTCTGAATGCCCGCGTTCACCAAAAACGGCAGCGCCTTGTCGAGGTCGGCGTCGGCGAAGACCAGTTGCGGGGATTTGCCGCCCAATTCCAGCGTCACCGGCACGATGTTGTCGGCGGCTGCGACCTGCACGCGCTTGCCGGTCGCGACCGATCCGGTGAACGACAGATGCCGTACGCGGGGCTCTGCGGTCAGCGCTGCGCCCGCCTCGGCTCCGAGGCCCGGCACGACGTTCAAGGCACCGGAGGGCAGGCCCGCCTGGGCCGCGAGATCGGCGAAGGCCAGCGCAGTCAGGCAAGCCTCTTCGGCGGGTTTCAGGACGCAGGCGTTTCCAGTGGCCAGCGCCGCGCCGATGGAACGCCCGATGATCTGCATCGGGTAATTCCACGGGACGATATGGCCCGTGACGCCGTGGGGTTCACGCAGGGTGTAGACGGTGAAGCCTTGCTGGAAGGGGATGGTGTCGCCGGTGAGTTTGTCGGCCGCGCCGCCATAAAATTCGCAATAACGCGCCAGCGCCATGACATCGTTTTGCGCCTGTCGCAGGGGTTTGCCGACGTCCATGGCCTCCAACGTGGCGAGTGCGTCCGCGTTTTGCAGGACCAGATCGCCAAGCCGGAAGAGGATGCGGCCCCGCTCAGCGGCGGTCATGGCGCCCCATGCACCCGACAGCGCGGCTTCGGCGGCGTCCACGGCGGCGGCGATATCGGCCTGCGTGCCGCGCGCGATGCGGGCGATTTCCGCGCCGGTCGACGGGTCCACGACCGCAAGGGTGTCGCCGCCCAAAGGCGCGCGCCATGTGCCACCGATGAAGACCCGAGCGGGGTCGAACCAGAGCGGAAGGGATGTCATGCGGGGATCTCCAGTTTCGGGGCCGAGGCCAGCAGGGCGCAGGTGTAGGGATGGGCGGGGGTGTTGAACACTTGCTCGGTCTTGCCCTGTTCGACGATCTCGCCGGCCTGCATCACCAGTACGCGGTCGGTGATGGCGCGCACGACGGTCAGGTCATGGGAGATGAACAGGTAGCTGAGGCCGAAGCGGGTTTGCAGATCGGCCAGAAGGTCGAGGATTTGCGCGCGGACCGACACGTCGAGCGCGCTGACGGCCTCATCGAGGACCAGCAGTTTGGGCCGGGTGATCAGCGCGCGGGCGATGGCGATGCGCTGTCGCTGACCGCCGGAGAATTCGTGGGGGTATTTGAAAGCATCATCGGGCGACAGGCGCACGGCGTCGAGCGCCTCGGCTATGTCGGTTGCGGCGGGTTTGCGCGACAGAAGGTGGAACGGCTCGGCAATGATGCGATCGACACGCCAGCGGGGATTGAAGCTTGCGTAGGGGTCTTGGAACACGACCTGCATATCGGCGCGGTTTTCGCGGGGCATCTGCGGCGACACGGGGGTGTCGTTGAGCGTGATGGACCCGGAGGTGAGCGGATCGAGGCCAAGAATGGCACGGGTCAGGGTGGATTTTCCACAGCCGCTCTCGCCAACAAGGCCAAGGCTTTCACCGCGTTTGATGGCAAAGCTGACCCCGTTCACGGCCTTGACCGGCGGGCCGCGCCGAAAGCCCGCGCGCGCCCCGGGGTAGTGTCGGTGGATGTCGTCGACGCGCAGAATGGCGTCAGGCGTGGCGGTGCCGTCGCGGTCGGGGCGATGCGAGGAGGCGGCAAAGAGTTTGCGGGTGTAGGGGTGATTTTGGTCGCGCAGGACATCGTGCGTGTGGCCCTGTTCGACGATGCGGCCGCGTTCCATGACGGCGATGCGGTCGGCCATGTTGGAGACGACGGCAAGGTCATGGGTGATCAGCAGGAGCGACATGTTTTCCTCGGCCACCAGATCGCGCAGCAGGTCGAGGATTTGCGCTTGGGTGGTGACGTCGAGGGCGGTTGTGGGCTCGTCCGCGATAAGAAGGCGGGGGTGCAAAGCGATGGCGGCGGCGATGCAGACGCGTTGGCGTTGGCCGCCGCTGAGTTCATGGGGATAGCGGTCGAGGCCGATATGCGACAGGCCCACCCGGTCAAGGCGGTTGCGGGCGATATGGCGGGCTTCGGGGCCTTGGGCCTTGCCGTGGATTGTCAGCACCTCGGCGACCTGATCGCCGATGGTCTGCACCGGGTTGAGGGCAGTCATCGGTTCCTGGAAGATCATCGAGATGTCATTGCCGCGCAGGGTGCACAGGGTCGCCTCGTCGAGTGACAGCAGGTCGGTGCCGTCAAGCCGAGCATGGCCGGAGGCCTGCATCACACGCGGCAGCAGGCCCATCAGCGACAGGGCGGTCATGGATTTGCCCGAGCCGCTTTCACCGACAAGGCCGAAGATTTCGCCCGCGCCGATGGTCAGGGACACATCGCGCAGGATGTCGGTCGTGCCGATCCGCACGGACAGGTTGCGGATGTCGATCATTCCCGCGCCCTCCGCAGTCGGGGGTCGAGCGCGTCGCGCAAGCCGTCGCCCAGAAGGTTGAGGCCGAGCACGAGGATGACGATGGCGAGGCCGGGCAGGACCGCCAGCCAGGGGTCGGAATAGATCATCGTCTGGCTTTCGCTGAGCATGCGGCCAAGCGAGGAGGTGGGCGGTTGCGCGCCGAGGCCCACGTAGGACAGGCCCGCTTCGGCCAGGATGCCGAGGGAGAACTGGATCGTGGCCTGCACGATCAGCAGGTTGGCGATGTTGGGCAGGACGTGTTCGGCGCTGATGCGCGCGCGGGATTTTCCGGCGGTTCGCGCGGCGAGGATGTAGTCGAGCGTCCAGATCGGAAGCGCGCCGCCGCGCGCCACACGGGCGAAGACGGGGATGTTGAAGATCCCGATGGCAAGGATCGCGTTGGTGGCGGACGGCCCCCAGATGGCGGTGATCAGGATGGCGATCACAAGCGAGGGAAAGGCAAAGATCAGGTCATTGCCGCGCATGATGATCTCATCCAGCAGCGAGCCGCGATTGGCGGCGGCGGCAAGGCCAAGCGGTACGCCGAGGGTGACGCCGATGCCCACGGCGACGATGGCCACGGCGATGGAGGTCCGCGCGCCTTCCATTAGCATGGAGACCATGTCGCGGCCGAATTGATCGGTGCCAAGGGGGTGTGTGCCGGACCAACCTTGCAGGCGGTTGGAGATTTGCAGGTTGGTGATGTCGTATGGGGTCCAGAACAGCGAGATCAGCGCGATGGCGGCATAGATCCCGGTGATCGCCGCCCCGAGGGCGAGGGCTGCGGGGAGGCGGGTCATTTGCGGCGCAGTCTGGGATCGACGAGGGCGTAGGCGATGTCGACGAGGAAGGTGACGGTGATCACGGCGAAGACCAAAAGCATGGTGACGGATTCCACGACGACGAGGTCGCGTTGGGTGATGCCCTGGAACACCAGCCGTCCGAGGCCGGGCAGGAAGAAGACGTTTTCGATGATGATGGCCCCGGCGAGCAGGAAGCTGAATTGCAGGCCGATGATGGTGAGCACGGGGATCAGGGCGTTGCGCAGGGCGTGGCGGCGGATCGTCTGGCCGCGGGTGAGGCCACGGGCGCGGGCGGTGCGGATGTAATCCTGATCGAGCGTTTCGATCACGGCGGAGCGCATGACGCGGGCGAGGATGGAGGCTTGCGGCAGGGCGAGCGCGATGGCGGGCAGGACCAGCGATTTCAGCGCGGGCCCCGGTTGATCCCAGCCGGGGAAGCCACCGGCAGAAAAGAGCGAAAAGGTGACAGCGAAGAGCAGGACGAGCAGCATGGCAAACCAGAAGTTCGGCACGGCGATGCCCAGTTGGGTGACGCCCATGATCGCGAAATCGCCCGCTTTTCCACGGTTTGTGGCGGCGATGATCCCGACCGGGATGGCGATCAGCGTCGACAGGATCAGCGCGAAGATCGCGAGCGGAAGCGACACCCAGATGCGATCGGCAATGAGTTCGGAGACCGGCACGCGGTAGGTATAGGAGGTGCCGAAATCGCCGCGCAGCATGCCGGTGACCCAGCTTAGGTAACGCTCGGTCAGGGAACCGCCGAGGCCAAGCTCGGCGCGCAGGTTGGCAATCGCCTCGTCGGTGGCGTTGAGCCCGAGCATGAAGGCGGCGGGGTCGCCGGGAATGACCTCGATCACCGCGAAGATCACGACGCTGGCCACGATCAGGCTCAGGCTCAGCGACAGGGCGCGGATCAGCAGGTAACGCAACATGGGCGGCAGGGTATGACGCCGCCGCCAGAGGGGCCAGAGCGGAGTTTGCCGTGTTGTGGGTGGTTCAGTCGGGGTCGATCTGGGCGCCGTCGACTTCGATGCCATCGGCGACCTCGGTGTCGATGACGGAGACAAAGCCATCGCCGTCATCGTCCTGGACCGCTTCGATGCCCAATGCGCCGCTATCATTGCCCACGGTGGCCGAGCGCAGGATGACAAGGTGCAGATCGCCGTCATCCTCTTCCTCGTAGACGATGCCGACGCCGCCGTTGTTGATCAGCTCGGACGTGGTGACAGTTCCCACCACATCGCCAAGCCCGCTTTCGGAGATCTTGATCGCGTCGTCGACATTATCTGCGGCGAACACGAACACGAAGGCGGCTTCGACATCGCCCAGACCGGCTTCGTCGAAATCGAAACCCTCGTCGAAATTGCCGGTCATGGCGGTGCCGTGGAAGGTGGCTACGATGTCGCCGGGGCCGTCTTCGTCGATGTCGAACCCATCATCGACGTCGATGCCGAATTCATAGGCCTCGACGCTGCCGTCATCGTAAAGGTCGACGGCGCGCTCAAAACAGCCATCGTCAGGCGAGCCGGTGACGGGGGCGGGGATCGTATCGGCGGGGGCCTGGCCTTCGTCGAATTCGGCTTCGGGGCGGTCTGGCAGGAAGGCGGCCAAAAGGGCCGGGTCGCAATAGGCACCGTTGCCGTTGAACCCGCCGCCCGATGCGGTTGCGTGAACATCGCCGGCCTGCCCTTCGTCAAGCTCGACACCATCGGCGCCGACCCCGTCCACGATCAGGCCAGTGGCCTCAAAACGGATATCACCGGGACCGCGTTCATCGACGCGGATGCCGTCCGCATCGAAGCGGCCAAAGGCCGTGTCGCGCAGCACGACGTCCATCAGGGACAGGGATATGCCTGCGTCGGAGCCGCCGCCCTCGCCCCCTTCGCCGCCGCCGCATTCTTCGGCCAAAGTGCAATCGGAGATGTGGATGCCATGGCCCGCGGTGCCCGAAACCTCGACCGCGTTGAGGTGCACGTGGACCATGCCGGTCGCGTCTTCTGCAACGTCGACCAGAAGGCCGGGCGCGCCGACCGGGCCCTGCGACTCGATGGAATAGCCGCCCGTGCCCAGAAGGCGCAGGTGGTTTATGGCAAGGTCTTGGGTGCGCGTGGTGGTCAGGATCGCGAAGTCGCCAGAGGCGCGGATCGCCTGCCCCCGCCCGGTGAGCGCGAGCGGGTCGGCGCCATCATAGAACAGTGGCGCGGTCAGGGTGATGTCCTGATCCGTTGCGATGAAGATCGTATCCGGCCCTGTGTTGCGCGCGGCGGCGGCTTCGAGGGCTTCGCGCAGGGTGCCATCGCCGCTGTCGGCGGGGGAGGTGACGAAAAAGCTGTCGGCGAGGGTGGGCAGGGGCAGGGCGAGTGCAAAGGCCAGCGCGGTTGTGCCCAGAAAGCGGGTCATGGTCATATCGGAACGTCCCCCATCGCGGAAAAACCTGTGTGTCCTGTGCGGTCTAGGCCGCCTTTGTGAAGCCAGCATGACACAGGTGCGCGGAGGATAGCGACGGGGTTTTTTTGTGCCTGCGGTGGGGTCGCAAAGAAAAAGGCCCGGTCGCGGGGACCGGGCCTTGCATGAGGAATGCGTCAGGTCATTGCGTCCAGCTGACGCCGGTCAGATCCACGGCCTGGGTGGGCGAGTTTTCCCACAGGCCTTGGATGTTGGCATTCGCCACACCGGTCTTGGCGAGTTGGAACAGGTAGGCGTTGACGTAGTCGTTCGAGATCATCTCCTGCGCTTGCCGCAGGATCGCGCTGCGCGCCTCTGGGTTGGTCTCGGCGTTGAGCTGCTCCATCAGGGCTTGGAACGCGGCGCTGTCGTATTGGAAATAATACTCGGGCCGGGCATAGATGTTGATGTCGGCGGGTTCGGTATGGCTGACGATGGTCAGGTCGAAATCGTAGCCGCGGAACACCTGTTCAAGCCATTGCGCCCATTCGAGGTTGGTGATTTCGGTTTCAATCCCGACATCGCGGAGCTGGCTGGCGATGATTTCACCGCCGCGCCGGGCGTAGGTGGGCGGTGGCAGCATCATGCGCAGGGTGAGGTCTTCGACGCCCGCCTCGGCCAGCAATTCGCGGGCGCGGTCGGGGTTGAACTCTGAATTTCCGGTGAGGTCCATGTAATCGGGATTGTGCGGCGCGAAATGGGTGCCGATGGGCGTGCCATAGCCGAACATGGCCCCGTCGATGATATCCTGACGGTTGATGGCGTGGGTGATGGCCTGGCGCACGCGGATGTCCTGCAGGGCCTCGGCGCCGTTGTTCATGGCAAGGATCGTCTCGCCCTCGGTCGAGCCGACGATGACGTTGAACTGCGGGTTGCCGTCAAATTGCGCGAGCGTCTCGGGCGCGGGAAAGACGGGGAAGGCATCGACGTCGCCAGCCATCATCGCGGCGAAGGCAGCGTTGGGGTCGGAGATGAAGCGGAAGGTTGCGGTCTCAAGCGCCACGGGCTCGCCCCAATAGGCGTCGTTGCGGGCCAGCTCGATGCTGTCACCCTGCCGCCATTCGACGAAGCGGAACGGGCCGGTGCCGATGGGGGTGGTGGCGTTGGTGTCGGCGCTGGCGGGATCGACGATCACCGCGTCGCCCCAGGCCATGTCGAACAGGAACGCGCCGTCGGGCCCATCGAGTGTGATGATGACGGTGGTGTCATCGACGGCCTCGACGCTGGTGATATTGGCGAAAAGCGCGGCTTGGGCGTTGGTCGTATCCTCGGCGCGGGCGCGGTCGAGGGAGAAGACGACGTCTTCAGCGGTCATGGCTTCGCCGTCGTGGAACGTGACGCCCGGGCGCAGGGTGAAGGTGTAGGTGGAGCCGTCTTCGGAGATGTCCCAGCTTTCGGCCAGCGCGGGCAAGATCGCACCGTCGGAGCCGAAGCGGGTCAGGCCTTCAAAGATATTCGCGTAGGTCACTTCGTCGATGGCGGCCGCGGCCCCCCCGGTCGGATCGAGCATCGGCGGTTCAAGCTGCATGCCGATGGTGATGTCGGTCTGCTGCGCGAGTGCGGCGCTTGCGCTTAGCGCCAGTACGGCGGCGGACAGGCGAAGGTGGCGGGTCATGGGTCGTCTCCCTGTGGTCGTGTTTTGCCCATTGTTGCGCAGGGTTGGGGCGGATTCCTACCGAAAAGTGCCGGATGCCGTGTCACACGGGTCTGCCCATGGATTGGGCAGCGGGGCAGATTCCTGTGGATAGATGCCGGGATCGGTCGGATTCTGACATCGGACCTCAGGCGAATCGCAGTAATTGTAACGACGGGACACATTTTCGAGATGCGCAGTTTGGGGGCAGCCATATGCCGAAATCGCAAGAAATCCTATCTCTGCGTCGCGACCAGGTGGCGGCGTTCATTCAGGATCAGACCAGTGCGCGGACGTTGAGCGATGTGATCAGGCAACTCAACGATGATCTGATTGCGGGCGATGCCGCCGCACGGGAGCAGGCCGCGCAGGCGTTGCAGCATCTGGGCTTTGTCGAATACGCCTGAGCCGGGTCAAAGCAGCAATTCCGCCAGCGTAAGCGCCATGACCTTGGCGCTGTCTTCCATATCCTGCACGCCGACCGATTCGTCGGGTTGATGTGCAAGGTCAAGGATGCCCGGCCCATAGGCAATGCAGTTCTTCAATTTACCGATACGGTCGATGTGTTTCTGGTCGTAGGTGCCCGGTGATACGACGAAATCGGCCTGTTTTTCCAAAACCTTGGCAATCGCGGCTTCGACGGTTTTGACCACGGGCGCATCGCGGTCGGTCATGGTGGGGGTCACGGAGAACAATTCGGTCAGCTCGTAGTGGAAATTCGGGCGGGCGGCTTTGACCTTTTCCAGCACGGCCTCGATCTCGGCGCGGACTTCGCCTTCGTTTTCCTCGATCAGGTAGCGGCGGTCGATTGTAATCTTGCAGCGGTCGGGTACGCAGGCGGAGGGAAAGCCGGTGTAATCGGCGTCCTGCACCGGCTCGCCGCCGTGGATCGCGTTGATGTTCATCGTCGATTGCCGCGCGCCTTCGGGCACGACCGGCATGTCGGTATGTTTGGTGGCCAGAAGCGGGAACAGCGTGCGCTCCATCTCTTCAAGGACGGCGCCCATATGGCGTACGGCGCAATCGCCCAGGAACGGCATGGAGCCATGGGCGATGCGGCCGTGGGTCTCGATCTCGGCCCACCAGACACCACGATGGCCCAAACAGATGCGATCCTTGTTGAGGGGTTCGGGAATAATGACATGCTGCACACGGGCGGGGTCGAAATAGCCCTGTTCGGCAAGGTAGGCCACGCCGCCGTAGCCACCGGATTCCTCGTCGGCGGTGGCGCTGATCTCGACGGAGCCGTTGAAGGTGGGGTGGGTGGCGATAAAGGCCTCGGCGGCGATGATGGAGGCCGCGAGCCCGCCTTTCATGTCGCACGCGCCGCGTCCGTAGATCTTGCCATCTTCCATCTCGCCGCCGAACGGATCCTTGGTCCAGCCGTGGCCCACGGCGACGACATCATGGTGGCTGTTGAAATGTACGCATTCGCCCGGCCCCCCTTCATACCGCGCCACGAGGTTCCAGCGCGGATAGGTTGTGCTGTCGGCGGGGGCCCCTTCGGCGCGGATCATCTCGACCGAGAAGCCGTTTTGCCCAAGACGCTCGGCGAGATAGCCGCAGATCTCGCGGTAATTGCGGCCGGGAGGATTGAGCGTCGGGATGCGGATCAGCGCCTGCGTGAGGGTGATCAGGTCGTCCCGGCGGGCTGTGACGGCATCGAGGAGGGTCTGTTCGGTCATCGGTCAAATCTGCGCCGCGCGTGATCTGGCCGCAAGCCCTGCCAATCCGTGGCGATCCGTCCTATATCCGGGGCAAGGGCAAGCGTGGAGGCAAGAATGCTGGGATTGGGGCGCATCGCGATTGTGATGATGATCGGGCTGACCGTGGTTTACGTGTGCATGTTTTATTACCTGCGCTCGGGGGCCCGGATGCGGCTGGAAGAGGATTGGGTGCAGGCCGGGCGGCCCGACACGCGCGAGGCCTGGGTCGATGCACGTATCGCGCAGGCGGCGTCGCGCATAAGGGTGTGGCTTGTCATCTGCGTCTATGTCATTCCCGTGGGCGGATTGGTTGCCTTTGTGGCGATGACGAACTGAAGGAGCGTCCATGCGTTGGGCCCGGATCATATTCCTGCTGATCGTTTTCACGATCCTCGGTGCATTCCTGCATTATACGCTGCCGCAGCGCGACGTGGTGCGGATCGTCGACACGCAGCTGCAATTGACGGAAATCTCCGGGTGGAGTGCGTGGTTCTTCGCGCAATCAGATAGTGGCGCGGACGGCACCTCTGTGCAGCGCGATGTGCGCATCATCAGCGCGGTCCGGCCCGATGAGACGCCGATCGATTTTCGCAACGAGGATACCGGCATTTTCGGTTGGCCGCCCTATTTCAAGATCGACAGTCAGGATCTGCAGACTGAGGCGCAGGATTTGCGGTCCAATCGCGAGGCGCCGGTTTGGGTCGCGATCACCCATTATGGATGGCGCAGCAACCTTTTGTCGTCCTATCCCAACGCGCTTTCCATCGAGCGGGTCGAGGGGCCGGATGTGACCTTGATCCCGTGGATGCCGATTGTGATCCTGTTGGTCTTTGCGGTGATCCTGTTCATGATCTGGCGGATATGGGAACGGTTCGAGGATCGCGTGATCCTGCCGATTGTCGATGCCGTTTCGGTGCGATGGGCCAAGGTGAAGGACCGGCTTTCCGGGCGCGGCTGAGGTTATCGAAAAAACAGCGCGGCTGCCGCCGCATTGTTATTTCCGGCCTGTGGCTGATCAGAGCCTGTTGAGCGGGCGTCAGGCGCGTTGCAGGCGGTCCGAAGCCTCCGGCGGAGGTTTTTTCAGCAAGATGAAAAGGGGCGCCTATTCGCCGTAAGGCACCCAGATGGTTTTGGTTTCCGTGGCCTGAGCGAGGGCGATCCTTGGATCGAGCGTCGCCCAATCGGGGTTTCCGGCGTGGTTGATCCAGGTGCGCTTGAGGTTCTGGGCGCTGCCTTTTTCCATCGCGGTTGGATCAGCATGCGGAGAGAACGACCAAAGTGCGTCGACATTTGCATGGCTTGCGAGTGTCGGGGCAAGGTCGGCGTGCCGGCCGGTGACGATGTTTACCACGCCGCCAGGGACGTCGGAGGTGTCGAGCACCTGGTAGAGGTCCGTTACGGTCAGCGGGGCGGCTTGGCTCGGAACCAGCACCATGCGGTTGCCCATGGAGAGCGCCGCTGCGAGGAGGGTCGCAGACCCAAGGAGGGGGGCGTCGTCCGGCGCAAGCGCCGCTATGGTGCCGACGGGTTCATGCATCGCCAGCGCGATGCCGCGGATCGGAACGCCTTTGGCGGCCCCGTCGTATTTGTCGGCGAAGGCGGCGTAGGTGAAAAACGTATCGAGCGTGGCGGCGATCTCGGCCTTGGCTTTGGCGGCGGAGATAGCGGTCAGGTCGCGCAGGCGATCTTCGAACTCGGGCGCGCGGGCCGAGAGGTTTTCGGCGAGGTAAAAGAGGATTTGCGCGCGAAGGTGGCCGGTGGTTTGGGACCAACTTTTTGCGCCAGCAGCGGCTTCCACGGCGTTGCGGATGTCTTTGCGGTTGCCCAAGCCGGTATGGCCCAGAAGCGTGCCGGATTTCGCGTAATGTGCCCGGCTGTAGCCGCCGTCGGGGCGCGCCTGTCTACCGCCGATATACATCTTCGCGGTGCGGTCGAGCGAGTCGGTTTTCGGGGTTTCGGGCGGCGGCGGTACGGGCAGGACCTTGGCGGGTGATAGCTTGTGCGCGGGTTTGAGATAAGCGCTCAGGCCTTCCCATCCGCCTTCGCGCCCGAACCCGCTTTCGCGCACACCGCCGAAGGGAGCGGCGGCGTCAAAGAGGTTCGTGGCGTTCACCCAGACCACGCCAGCGGCCAGCTTGGGCGCGACATCCAGTGCCAGGTTCAGGTTCTCTGTCCAAAGCGTCGCGGCGAGGCCGTAGCGTGTGTTGTTGGCGACATCCACGGCCTCCGCCGGTGTGCGGAAGGTGGTCGAAACGAGGACAGGGCCGAAGATTTCCTCCTGCATCAAGGGGTCGGCGGTGTGCAGCCCGGTGATCAGGGTCGGGGGATAGAAGCATCCGATTTCGGGCAAGCTTGCCGGGGCCTGGAAGACATCGCCCGTCGTCGCGCTGACCATGTCGGTGATCGCGGCGTGCTGCACCGGGTCGACGATGGCGCCGACGTCGATGCATTTGTCCATCGGGTCGCCGATGCGCAGGTTGGCCATGCGCGCCTTGAGGCGGCTGTGGAAATCCTCGGCGATGCCTTCCTGCACCAAAAGGCGCGATCCGGCGCAGCAGACTTGGCCCTGATTGAACCAGATCGCATCGACCAGACCTTCGATGGCGCTGTCGATGTCGGCGTCCTCAAACACGATGTAGGGGGATTTGCCGCCAAGCTCCAACGTCAGCGCCTTGCCCGTTCCGGCCGTTTGTTCACGGATCCGGCGGCCGACGGCGGTGGAGCCTGTAAAGGCGATCTTGTCGACGTCGGAGGCCACCAGCGCCTCGCCCGTGTCGCCATCGCCGGTGACGATGTTCACGACGCCAGAGGGCACGCCTGCCTCAAGACAGATCTCGGCGAAGACCATCGCAGAAAGAGAGGTGTATTCGGCGGGTTTCAGGACGACCGTGTTCCCCGCGGCCAGTGCTGGCGCGATTTTCCAAGCCAGCATCAGAAGCGGGAAGTTCCAAGGGATGATCTGGCCACACACACCCATGGGCGCGTGTCCGGGCATTTCGCTGTCGACCAATTGGGCCAGGCCCGCGTGGTAGTAGAAATGCCGGATCGCCAGCGGCACGTCGATGTCGCGGCTTTCACGGACGGGTTTGCCGTTGTCGAGTGTCTCCATCGTGGCGAGCAGGCGGGCGTGCTTCTGCATCAGGCGCGCGATGGCATAAAGCACGCGGGCGCGGGCGTGGCTGTCCTTTGCCCATTTGGGTTGCGCTTTTCGGGCGGCTGTGACGGCCCTCGCGACTTCCTCGGCGGTTCCTTTGGTGACACCCGCCAGCTTTTTACCAGTGGCCGGATTGTTGGACGCAAAGTCATCGCGCCAAGGTCCCCATTTGCCCCCGATGAAATGGCCCGCAATACCGCCCCGATCGGACAACCATTGCAGTGCTTCGGCGGCGGATTCAGGGGCAAGGCCGTAATCCATGGTCTCGAAAATCTCTGCGGTGGTCATGGGGCGTCTCCGAGGGGTAGGCCAAGATTGGGGCCGAGGAATATCGCGACCAAGATCAGCGCCATCAAGACGATGACCGTTATCAGGTAGGCACGGGTGGCTTTGGCCGTGACTTCGGCCAAGGGTTGAAAGCGCGATGGCAATTCGGCGCGGCGGGTTTTGTCGCCATAAAGCGCGCGAAACGTTTCCAGGTCCTTTGCAGGCATCTCGTTGCGCAACTGCCGCGCGCGCCGGAAAATGGGAATGGAAACCAGCCATGTGATCGCTGCAAAAAGGGCGAAAGCGATTGTCAGTGGGGAGAGCAGTGTCATTGGTCTCAACTTCCGATCAAGAGATATGCCGCGATGGATACCGCGCTAGTCATTGCCGCCGTGACCGTGACCGAGCGCGCGCGGTCTGAAGCTTCTGCGACATTGCGAAACTGTTCGGGCATGTCGGCGCGGTTTTCCGTTTTGCGGTACTTCGTGTGGAAGGTGCGGGCCTGATCCACGGTCAGTTTCAGGGCTTCTTCCTTGAGCGGGCGGTTGGCGCGGAGCGTCAGCCAGATGGAGACGCCGACGACGATCAGAAGGAGGATGAGGTTGAAGTTTATGGGCATCCATTAAGGTCCGAGAAAAAGCCAGGCAGGCAAGCTAAGCACGAATATCAAAACGCAAATTATGCGGGCCGTCTTAAGCAGCCTTCTAAGTGGTTGAAGTTCGTCTCTAGCATCGGCTGTTGCTTTTGGAAGCATGGACGAGACGATGATTGAAAACAGAAACACGCCGTTGGCGAGTGCCGCCCACATAAGAATGAATCCACCATTCAACGAAATCATAAGTCTACCCAATCGGATGTCGCCAGCCAGCCGAATAGGCCCCGGTGACGTGGTGTTCCAACTGCCGCTCGATATCGCCCAGTAGGCTCGACGCACCGAAGCGGAAGAGATCGGGGTGGAGCCAGCGGTTTCCCAACTCCTCTTTCATCAGGCTGAGGTAGACGAGGCTGTCTTTGGCCTTGGAAATTCCCCCCGCCGGTTTGTAGCCGACCTTGAAGCCGGTGCGCGCCTCGAACGCGCGGATGGCGCGGATCATGGTGAGGGAGACGGGCAGGGTCGCGTTGACGCTTTCCTTGCCGGTGGAGGTCTTGATGAAATCCGCCCCCGCCATCATGCACACGAGCGAGGCCTTGGCGACGTTGCGCAGGGTGCCAAGCTCTCCGGTCGCAAGGATCGCTTTCACGTGGGCATCGCCGCAGGCGGCGCGGAACGTCCGCATCTCGTCGTAAAGCGCCTGCCAGTTCCCGGTCAGCGCGTGTCGGCGGGAGATGACGATGTCGATTTCGTCGGCTCCGGCGGCGACGGACATCTCGATCTCCTTCACGCGCAATTCAATCGGCGAAAGGCCCGCCGGGAAGCCGGTGGAGACGGCGGCGACGGGGATGTTTGTGCCGTCGAGCGCCTCCACGGCCACCTCGATCATGTCGTGATAGACGCAGACCGCGCCCGTGGTGATTGCCGGAAGGCTAAGCGCGTCGAGGATATCGGCGCGCACCGGTTGGCGGGCCTTGGCGCAGAGGCGTTTGACGCGACCCGCCGTGTCATCCCCCGACAAAGTGGTGAGGTCGATCAGCGTGATCGCCTTGGCCAGCCAGGCGGCTTGGTGGGTCTTTTTGACCGAGCGCCGACCCGGAAGCGTGGCCGCACGGCGTTCGATGGCCGAGGTGTTGGCCTGCACGGAGGCGACCCAGTCGAGGTCCAGCTCTGTGCCAGCGTTGCGGGGCAGGTGGACCTGCGGCAGCTGTTCTGCGGCGGTTGTCGTCGCGGTATGGTGGAGCGTGTCGGTCATCGGAAGGCCTTGCTGCGCGTTGCGCTCAGCGTCTCATGGGGCGGCTGCGAAGGCAAGGTTGACCAAACGGTCAAATTTTTGCGGTTGGCCGGGTGCGGGGTCATAAACGGCTGAGCACCAAGCCTGCCGCGACCAGGGCTATGGCGGCGATCCGGGTCCAGCTGATCTCGCGGACCTGAAGGCCGAACGCGCCGATTGCGTCCAGAAGCAAGGCTGCCGCCAATTGCCCGAAGATCAAGGCTGCGACCATGGTGAGCACGCCCAGTGTGCCAACCGACCAGACTGCCGCCCAGACATAAACAGCCCCGAGCGCGCCGCCGACCCAAGCCCACCAGGGTGCAGAGGCCATTTGGCCCGCGCTTGGAACTGCGCCGCGCAGCATCACGATCAGCGACAGGGCAATCGCGCCGACGATGAAGCTGATGGCGGCGGCTGCGACAGGGTCCCCGACATGTGATCCGAGGCGGGCATTGATCGGGGCCTGCGTGGAGATGCAGGCCCCGCCCACGGCGATTGCGATCAGGGCGAAAAGGTATTGGCTCGACATGGGGCCTCCGAGTTTGGGTCCGGCGACGATGCGCGCGGTGGGCGGAATTGCCAAGAGCGCGCGCGCGGGCTAGGACCGCGCCAACAGGGGGTGCTGCCATGTCATTTGACCGTTCCATCAAGATCGCACCGTCGATCCTTGCCGCAGATTTCGCCAACTTCGGAGCCGAGGTCCGGGCCGTTGAGGCGCAGGGCGCGGATTGGATCCATATCGACGTCATGGATGGGCATTTTGTGCCGAACCTGACGTTCGGGCCGCCGATGGTGAAGGCGTTGCGGCCCCATGTGAGCACGGTGATGGACGTGCATCTGATGATTGCGCCGGTCGATCCGTATATCGAGGCTTATGCCGATGCGGGGGCCGATATCCTGACCGCACATGTGGAGGCCGGGCCGCATATTCACCGCACGCTGCAGGCGATACGCGGCGCGGGGATGAAGGCGGGTGTGGCGCTCAACCCCGGCACATCTGCTGGGGCGGTGGCGCATGTTCTGGAGTTGTGTGACCTGATCTGCGTGATGACTGTGAACCCCGGCTTCGGCGGGCAGAGCTTCATTGATATGAGCGCCAAAATCGCCGAATTGCGTTCCATGATTGGTGACCGCGAGGTGCATATCGAGATCGACGGTGGTGTCGACGTCGCCACCGCGCCAATTGTAGCGGGTGCGGGCGCGGACGTTCTGGTGGCGGGTTCTGCGGCGTTCCGGGGCGGCTCGGTCGAGAACCCGGCCCCCTATGGCGAGAACATCCGGGCGATCCGGGCGGCTGCGGGATGAACAAGGACGCCGCCACCACCCATGACGCGCTGGAGGACCCGCGTAACGCTGACATCGGGATCTATGTGAACGGCGAGATCGTGCACCGCGATGATGCCAAGGTGTCGGTTTACGACAGCGGGTTCATGTTGGGCGACGGCATGTGGGAAGGCCTGCGGCTCTACGACGGGGTCTGGGCGTTTTTCGACGCGCATATGGATCGCTTTTTCGACTCGTGTAAGGCGGTGAACCTTGATGTGGGGATGGATCGGCAGGGGATTTTCGACGCGATTGAGATGACCCGCGCGGCGAACGGGATGGAGACGGATGTCCATTGCCGGCTGATGCTGACGCGGGGGGTGAAGGTGCGCCCGTTTCAGCACCCGTCGCTGAGCCGCTCGGGGCCGACGCTGGTCATCATCATGGAGCATTCGAAACCGGTGAACCGGTTGCAGGGCGCGGGGATCCGGCTGGCCACTGTGCCGCAAGTGCGTGGGCTGCCGATGAGCCAGGATGCAAAATACAATTCGCATTCCAAGTTGAATTGCGTGATCGCCTGCCTTCAGGCCGAACAGGCCGGGGCGGACGAGGCGCTGATGCTGGACCCGCATGGGTTCGTGAACACGACGAATGCCTGTAACTTTTTCATCGTGAAGAAGGGCGAGGTTTGGACCTCGACCGGCGATTACTGCATGAACGGGGTGACGCGGGCGAAGGTGATCGAGCTCTGCCGTGCGGAGGGCATTCCGGTGTTCGAGCGGAACTTTTCACTTGTCGATGTGCACGGCGCGGAGGAGGCGTTCTTGACCGGGACCTTCGGGGCGCAGACACCGGTGGCGAGCCTTGATGGTCAGCCAATCGGGGAAGGGTCGCGCGATATGACCACACGCCTTCAGGGACTGTACAAACGGGCTGTGGCGGATCATGTCGGCGCGGTAAAGGCGGCGCGCGGCGCCTGATACTTCGCCTGTTGGTCTAGCCGATATACCGGCGTTCGATGCCAAACCCCTGAAAAACATCCCAAGTCTGGAACACGGCACGCGTCGTGTGCGATGAAACGAGCGGCGTCACGGCGGGGTCGTTTCAATAATAGAAAGGCGGATCCGAAGACCCGCCCCCCGCTAAAATGCGGCGAGGGCTGCAGACGCAACCCTCGCCTAACAAATCCCTACCCCGGTGCGAACAGGGCTCCCCCCAGAACAAACCGAAACAGGTTGAATGTTACTCATAACTGACCGCAACACGCGGTTACAGACACTGGTACACACAGCCCCTGCTCAGAGCATTTGCTGCAGGTGCACAATAGCGGAAGAAGGGGGGCTTCGGCTACCTGACCAAAAGGTCATGTCTATTGGCACAATGCGCAACAACGCACCCGTCTGGCGTACATTGTTTCGCAATTTAAAACCGAACTGCGGTTGTCTTTGAGATCTATTGCCAAAGGGGCAACAATGACCCGAGAAAGCCCGTTTTCGTGACGGATTGGCGCAAAAAGCCCCCGCGCCGGTTATGCCGGGGCGGGGGCCTGTTCTTGGGTGAGAGTGGTCAGGACGCGGTTGGGCCCGCTTCGAGCACATCTTCAAGGGTCCGCAGGCCCGTGCGTGGCGCCTGAACCAGCACCGACATATTGCCGGGCTTGTGCTCGTTGCGCAGCATTTTCATATGCGCATCAGGCAGTTCGGCCCAGGGGAAGACCTCGGACATGCACGGGTCGAGGCGCTGCTGGACCATGAGGTCATTGGCGGCCGAGGCCTGCTTGAGATGGGCGAAATGCGAGCCCTGCAAGCGCTTCTGGTGCATCCACATGTAGCGCACGTCGAAGGTGCAGTTGAACCCGGTGGTGCCCGCGCAGATCACGACCATGCCGCCCTTTTTGCAAACGAGGGTCGAGACCGGGAAGGTCGCTTCGCCGGGGTGTTCGAACACCATGTCGACGTTCACGCCCTTGCCTGTGATGTCCCAGATCGCCTTGCCGAACTTGCGGGCTTCCTTGAACCATTCGGCGTATTCGGGTGTGTTCACGGTGGGCAATTGGCCCCAGCAGTTGAAATCCTTGCGGTTGATCACACCCTTGGCGCCGAGGCCCAGAACGAAGTCACGCTTGGTTTCATCGGAGATCACGGCAATGGCGTTGGCACCGGCGGTGTTGGCCAGCTGGATCGCGTAGGAACCAAGGCCCCCGGACGCGCCCCAGATCAGGACGTTCTGGCCGGGTTTCAGGTCGTGGGGCTCATGGCCGAAGAGCATCCGGTAGGCGGTGGCCAGCGTCAGCGTATAACACGCCGCTTCCTCCCAGGTGAGGTGCTTGGGGCGCGGCATGAGCTGCTGCGCCTGCACGTTGGTGAATTGCGCGAAGGAGCCATCGGGGGTCTCGTAGCCCCAGATCCGTTGGGACGTCGAGAACATCGGGTCGCCGCCGTTGCAATGCTCATCATCGCCATCGTCCTGGTTGCAATGGATCACGACTTCGTCGCCGACCTTCCAGCGCTTGACCTTGTCACCAACGGCCCAAACGATGCCCGCCGCGTCGGAACCTGCGATGTGGTAGGGTGCGCCGTGGCCGTCAAAGGGCGAGATCGGCTGGCCGAGACCGGCCCATACGCCGTTGTAGTTCACGCCAGCGGCCATCACGAGGACGAGCACTTCGTGGCTGTCGAGCACCGGTGTGTCGACCACTTCGACCTCAAACGCCTTGTCGGGCTCGCCATGGCGTTCGCGGCGGATGGTCCAAGCGTACATCTTGGGCGGCACGTAGCCCATGGGGGGCATTTCGCCCATTTCGTAGAGGTCCTTCATGGGCGCGTCGTAGGGGGCGTCGGCTTTGGGGGCGTCAAGGGCCATGTTTGTCTCCGTCATCAAGTTTCTCCGGCGGGCGATGCCGCGCTGCGGAATCAATTGCTGCTGTTGCGAGGAATATTGGCGGTCGCGCAACAATGCAATCGGAAAGTGGTATTTTGGGTAATTTTATGTCGCCTTGAGCGGTGTCACGACCGGCGGGTCATCATGCCCCTGAAGCCATTCACGGATCTGGCGGGCAAAGGCTGCGGCCTTCGGGTTCCCGCTGTAGGCCGTTTCCAGAGGAATTTCTTCGCGGTCGGCCAAGATGAACGCGACGGTTTGGCATTCATCCCCGCTATGCACGCGGACATCCGCAAGATCGGAGAACGCAATTTCGCGCGGTGTGCTGCGCAGGAGCGTGCGCCGCGTGATCGTCAGGGTCCGGGTTGTGGCATCCAGCGCGACATGGTCGGCGGCGTTCTTGAAGAGGCCCCAAACGCCAACCGCCACGAACAGCAAGCCCATGAACAGCGCGAAGACGTTCACGGCCGCAAGCATGTTTTGGCCCGCCATCATGATGGTGAAGATGGCACCCCCGCCAAGAAAGAACGCGAAAATGATATCGGCGATGATCTTTCGGCGGCTTATGATGACGAGGCGCTGCGAGGTGTTTTCGGTGATTTTCACTCCGCCGCGTCCTCCAGCCGCTCATTGTCCAGAAGGTGCGCGACGCTGGCGGCGTAATACGCGATCACGGGTTGGCCGCGTTCGGTGATCTCGACAACGGCGGGATCTGTATCGCGGTCGATGAAGCCTCGCTCTTCCAGTGACCGAAGGCCAGCTTCGACCGTGTAGTGGAGGTCGTCACGGGCCAGGTGGATGCCGGTGCCCTTCATCTCGGCCCGGGCGATGCGAGTGGCGATGGCGGCGTCCAGCTCGGCGCTGGTGCGGGCCCCATCGCGCAGCGCATGAGCGACCAGCGGCACGGGCGTCACCGGGACCACGGCGGCGATGCGCGACATGAGGTCCTCGCCCAAGGCCTGCGGCGGGTCGAGCAGGTCCTGGGTCATGAACTCTGCCAGCGAAAGGGGCGCGCCAAAGGAGACGGCGGCATAACCATAACGATGGAACTTGCCAGTGATCCGGTGCCAGATCTGACGCCGCAGATAGCGGTAGATCGGCAGAAGCGAGAAGCGGAAGCCTGCGGTGCCACCGGTCTGCGCGGCGATCAGGTTCCGGTCCTCCATCACGCGGTCGTAGTTCAACGCAACCGGCACGAAGACGACATCGCGCGATACGCCGGGCGTGAAGCCATCGAGAATGTAGGAGATCAGCCCGAGCTTCGGTTTGCCCAGACCCCCGGTCCGCGAAAGCCCGCCTTCGGGAAAGACGGCTTGGGTGACGCCATTTTCGGTGGCCATTTGTACGTAACGGGCAAGCACCTTGCGGTAGAGCGGGTTGTTGTGGCGGCGGCGGATGAAGTAGCCGCCCATCGCGCGCACAAGGGACCGCAGGGGCCAGACACGGGCCCATTCGCCCACCGCATAGGCCAGCGCGGAGCGTTCGGCGACCAGCCAGGTGACCAGCACATAATCCATGTTCGAGCGGTGGTTCATCACGAAAATGACGGTACTGTCGGTGGGGATCTTTTCGAGCGCGTCGTCATTGGGATTGGTCAGGCGCACGCGATAAAGCGATTGGCTGAGCCAGCGCGCGGCGCGCGTCCCGAACGCGAAATAGGTGAAAGCCGAGAAGCCCGGTACGATTTCGCGGGCGTAACGTTCGGCTTTTTCGGCGGCGACATCCTCGCGGATCCGATTGTCGCGGGCGTGTTCGTGGATCGCTTCGGCAACCTTTGGATCGAAGAGAAGGCGGCGGACTGTATCGGTGCGGCGCGCGAGCTTGAATGGCTGGATCGGGCGTTTGAGACGCTTGTTGAGCTGCGTCACCGCGTTTTCGAGGCGACGGCGCAGGAACCACCGCACGGATGGGAAAAGGAAATGCGACGCGAAGGTGACCGCCGCGAAAAGCAGGATCAGCACAAAGAGCCAGAGCGGTAGGGTGACCGGCGCGTTCATGGGCGGAAGGTGTCAGGAATCGCGCAGGCGCGAAAGGGTTTGAGTGACCGGTATGCCAATCGCGGCGTGGTTTCGGCGATTGGTCCGGGGCAGACGGACGCGCAACAGGGGCTGCCCGCCGCCCCTCCTGCCGTCCCGCCAGGGTAGGCTGCCTACTTGCCGGGCGATTTTCGGGCGGATGGACGGCTGGCTCTTTGCCCGTGCCGCAGTGCAGCTTTGCGGGCGCAGCGAATTGACAGAGACATTTTGTTCCGTCTAGATGCGACGCAACGAAATGATATTGCTTAAAACGAGTCGGAGTGTTCCATGACGGAAGCGGCAAAGGACCGTCCCTGGTTGATCAGGACGTATGCGGGGCATTCGACGGCAGAGGCATCGAACGCGCTTTACCGAGGAAACCTTGCGAAAGGGCAGACCGGGCTTTCGGTGGCATTCGATCTGCCGACGCAGACCGGCTACGACAGCGATCATGTTCTGGCACGTGGTGAAGTGGGCAAGGTGGGTGTGCCGATCTCGCATCTGGGCGATATGCGGACGCTGTTCCACGATATCCCGCTTGAGCAGATGAATACGTCGATGACGATCAACGCGACGGCGCCGTGGCTTTTGGCGCTTTATATTGCGGTGGCGGAGGAGCAGGGGGCGGATATCGCCAAGCTTCAGGGCACGGTGCAGAACGATCTGATGAAGGAATACCTGTCGCGCGGGACATATATCTGCCCGCCCAAGCCCTCGTTGGCGATGATCGCGGATGTGGCCGAATATTGCTACAAGGAGGTTCCGAAATGGAACCCGATGAATGTCTGCTCTTACCATTTGCAGGAGGCGGGCGCGACGCCCGAGCAGGAATTGGCCTTTGCGCTGGCGACGGCGATCTCGGTTCTGGATGAATTGCGTCCGCGCGTTCCCGAGGAGGATTTCCCGGTTCTGGTGGGGCGGATTTCGTTCTTTGTGAATGCCGGCATTCGGTTCGTGACCGAGATGTGCAAGATGCGCGCGTTCGTCGATCTGTGGGATGAGATTTGCGAAACCCGCTATGGCGTGACCGATCCGAAGATGCGGCGGTTTCGCTATGGCGTGCAGGTGAATTCGCTTGGCCTGACCGAACAGCAGCCGGAAAACAACGTCTATCGCATTCTGATTGAAATGCTGGCCGTGACGCTGTCGAAGCGTGCGCGGGCGCGGGCGGTGCAATTGCCAGCGTGGAATGAAGCGTTGGGTCTGCCGCGCCCGTGGGATCAGCAATGGTCGATGCGGATGCAGCAGATCATGGCGTTTGAGACGGATCTTTTGGAATACGACGATCTGTTTGATGGCAACCCGGCGGTTGATGCCAAGGTCGAAGCCCTCAAAGAAGGCGCGCGTGCGGAATTGGAGAATTTGGGGTCGATGGGCGGCGCCATTGCGGCCATTGATTACATGAAAGGACGGTTGGTCGAAAGCAACGCTGACCGGGTGAATGCGATCGAGCGCGGTGAAACCGTGGTGGTCGGTGTGAACAAATACACCGCCTCGGAGCCGTCTCCATTGATGGGGGAAGACGGTGGGATCATGGTCGTTGACCCGGCGGTGGAGCACGATCAGATCACGCGGCTTGAGGCGTGGCGCGCGGAGCGGGACGGCGCAGCAGTCAAGGCGGCGCTGGAGGATTTGCGCACGGCGGCGTCCGACGGGCGCAACGTGATGCCAGCCTCGATCGCTGCCGCGAAGGTGGGTGTGACCACCGGCGAATGGGCCGGTGTCATGCGGGCCGTGCACGGAGAATATCGCGGTCCGACCGGCGTGTCGGGGGCAGTGTCCAACAAGACCGAGGGCTTGGACGATATTCGCGACATGGTCGATACGGTGTCCGACAAGCTGGGGCGGCGTTTGAAGTTCCTCGTCGGCAAACCCGGATTGGACGGCCATTCCAATGGCGCCGAACAAATCGCATTCCGGGCGCGCGATTGCGGAATGGACATCTCGTATGAAGGGATCCGCCTGACGCCAGCGGAAATCGTTGACGCAGCAAGAAACGAAGCCGCCCATGTGATTGGCCTATCAATCCTGTCGGGCAGTCACGTGCCTCTGATCAAGGATGTGATGGAGCGGCTGCGCGCCGAGGGTCTGGATATACCGGTTATGGTCGGCGGGATCATTCCCGACGAAGATCGCGCAACCCTTTTGGGATATGGCGTTGCGCGCGTTTATACCCCCAAGGATTTCGAATTGAACCGGATCATGACGGATATTGTGACCCTGGTTGACCCAACGCAAATCGCCGCCGAATAAGGGCCTCGGCGTTTGTCGCCCATTTAGGTCATGTCGAAAAGTCTGCTTGCTATTGGCGTGTCATTCCTGCATGGGCGAATTGCGACGTGCCCAAAAAGAAGGAAGATCAAATGGCAAAAGCATTGGACAAAATGACCTTGGAAGAACTGGAAGCTCACCAGAAGGAAATCGCGGCTACAATCAAAGGCTACGAGAAAAAGCGACGTTCCGAATGCCTCGCGGAATTGAAGGCGGTGGCAAAGAAGCACGGATTTTCGCTGGATGAGTTCACCGGTGGAAAGGCCAAGGCGGCTTCCAAGACCAAAGGCGTGGCAAAATACGCCAACCCGGCAGACGGGTCTCAGACCTGGACCGGCCGTGGGCGTCAACCCAACTGGGTGAAAGAGGCGCTGGCCAAGGGCAAATCACTCAAGTCCATGGCAATCTGATCGGCGCGTGACGCCGATTTGCAGCGAGGCCGTTCCGTTTGGGGCGGCCTTTTTTTGTGCGATCCGGCTTGCCTCGCCAGCCCATCGGGGTATCCCATGGGAGATGCATTGCAACCTCGGAGCACGGTAATGACAATTCACATTGGGGCGTCGCCCGGAGACATCGCGGACACGGTCTTGATGCCCGGGGATCCATTGCGCGCAAAATGGGCGGCGGAGCGGTTTCTGGAGAACCCGATTTGTGTGAATGAGGTGCGCGGGATGTTGGGCTTCACCGGCACCTGGCGCGGCAACCGCGTCACGATCCATGGCTCGGGGATGGGGATGCCGAGCCTGTCGATTTACGTCAATGAGCTGATCCGGGATTTTGGGGCCAAGACCCTGATCCGCATCGGCTCCACCGGGGCGATGCAGAGCCATGTGAAGTTGCGCGATGTGGTTCTGGCGATGACCTGCTCGTCGGTTTCGACGCCATCCAGGGGCATTTTCCGGGAACTGAATTACGCCCCCTGCGCGGATTACGAGTTGTTGCAGGCGGCTTACAAGGCGGCGCAGGGCAAGGGATCCACTATCCATGTCGGAGGGATTTATTCGTCCGATGTGTTCTATGATGAGCGCCCGGATTTGAACGAACAAATGGTGCGCCACGGGGTGTTGGCCGTGGAGATGGAAGCGGCGGAGCTTTACACGCTGGCCGCACGGCATGGGTGTCGGGCCCTGGCGGTTCTGACCGTGTCCGATCACCTTTTGACGGAAGAGGCGCTGCCGTCGGAAGCCCGGCAATCGAGCTTTTCCGATATGGTCGAAATCGCGCTCGAGGCCGCATTCGCATGAGGCATCTGGCGGGACATCGGGTGGGGCCGGTCGCCCTTGGTTGCATGAGCTTTGGCGGCATTTATGGTGCCACGGATGAGGCCGAAAGCTTTGCCTGCATGCAGGCGGCCTTGGACCTGGGCGTGACGCATTGGGATGTGGCCGAGGTCTATGGCGACGGCGTTTCCGAGACCGTGATCGGCAAATTCCTGGCACAGACCGGGGCCAAGGTGACGCTGGCTACGAAGGGCGGGATTTACCGGCTGCCGGAGCGTCATTTCAGCAATGCAAAGGACCGGCTGCGCGCGTCTTTGGAGGGCTCGCTTGAGCGTCTGGGGCGGTCGTCGGTGGAGCTCTATTATGTGCATCGCCGGGATCACGCGATTGAGGTCGAGGACGTCATGGAGACGATGTTGGGCTTCAAAGAAGAGGGGTTGATCGGCGGCATCGGGTTTTCCGAAATTGCCCCGTTCACCTTGCGCCGGGCAGCGGCCGTGGGGCCGGTGGCAGCGGTGCAGTCGGAATACTCGCTATGGGTGCGCCAGCCGGAATTGGGCATGCTGCAGGCCTGCGCCGATTTGGGAGCGGCATTCGTGGCCTTCTCGCCGTTGGCGCGGGGGATGTTGAGTGATGGATTTCCGGGCCGCGACGCGTTCCGGGACGACGATTTCCGCAAAGGTTCACCCCGGTTTTCGGACCCGAACTACCAGGCGAACCTGGCCGCCATTGATGGGTTCAAGGCCTGGTGCGTGGGTCGCGGATGGGCGACGTCTGCGACGGCCTTGGCCTGGGTTCTGGCCCAGGGTGAGCATATCATTCCGATCCCCGGCACAAGGTCCGCGGCGCATTTGTCGGAGTTGGTCGGCGCGCAGGCGATTACCTTGACCGCGGAGGACCTTGCCGAGATCGAGCGGATCTTGCCAATCGGATTTGCCCATGGGCCGCGGTATGGCGGCAGCTGGCCTGGGATCGAGATCTACGGCTAAGCGGTGTGCCTGGTGTGAGGCGGCGAGAGGGGGGCGGCTCCCCACGCCCCCCGGAATGCTTGGGCAACAAAGAGGCCCCCCCCTTGATCGCGGGGGGGGGTGCGCCACTTTTTTCTTTTGATTACAGGATAATGACGTCCAGCGGCGGGAAGCCGTTGAAACCGATGGAGGCGTAGGTGGTGGTGTAGGCACCGCAGTTGCGGATCCAGACGCGATCTCCGGCTTTCAGGCCGAGGGGGAGGGCAACGGGGCGCTTTTCGTAGAGCACATCGGCGCTGTCGCAGGAGGGGCCGGCGAGGATGCAGGGGCCGGTGGCCTCAAAGTCACGGTCGGTGGCGAATTGATAGCGGATCGCTTCGTCCATGGTTTCGGCGAGACCGGAGAACTTGCCGATGTCGAGATAGACCCAGCGGTGCAGGTCATCGGGCGATTTGCGCGACACCAAAAGCACTTCTGCGGCGATCATTCCGGCTTCTGCGACGAGGCCGCGACCCGGCTCGGCCATGATGCGGGGGACATCGCCGAACAGGGCGTGAACGAGGTCCATGACCTGGGCCGCGTAGGCGGTCGGGTGCGGGATGTCCTCGCCGTAGAAGGCCGGGAAGCCGCCGCCGATGTTCAGAAGGTCAAGCGCAAAGCCTTGATCCTGAGCCATTTTCCAGACTTGTGCGATGCCGTCGAGGACAGGCCCCCACATGGCCGGATCGCGCGTTTGGGATCCGACATGGAACGACAGGCCGACGGGGCGGAGGCCGAGATTTCGGGCGTTGTGTATCAGCGCGAGGGCGCTATCGCGGGTGGTGCCGAACTTGCGGGTCAGCGGCCAATCGGCGCCGGAGGCATCGACCAGAAGGCGGATGTAGACCTGCGCGCCGGGGGCGTGTTCGGCGATTTTCTCCAGCTCTTCAACGGCATCGGCGGCAAAGACATCAACTCCGACGGAATGGGCGAAGGCGATGTCGGCCGGTTTCTTGACCGTGTTGCCGAAGGAAATGTCAGCCGGTGCGGCGCCCGCATCAAGGCAGATCTGGATCTCGTGGCGCGAGGCGGCGTCAAAGCCGGAACCGAGAGCTGCGAGGCGTTCAAGGATTGCGGGCTCGGGATTTGCCTTGACGGCATAATGGATGTGAGCCGCGCCCAGACCGGCGCTAAGCGCCTGATATTGCTGAGCGACGTGATCCACATCGAGGATCAGCGTCGGGCGTTCAAAGCGATGCGCGCGGGCATGAGTTTCGGCACGGGATACGGAAACGGGCGCCCCGGAAGGGGCGGTAAACGTAGCGGTCATCACGTTCTCCAAGTGGACGGAACGCCCCATTCAAGGGGACGCGTTGCATTCAAAGGGAGACGTTACCGTCGCTACGTAACTGCGATGGTTATCCCGGCTCAGAAGCACCGAAAAGGCGCTGAGCCGACTTACCACCCGTGACAGAGGCGCGTGCGTTGGCGTCTATGCGGCGGCGTTTGCGGCAGATGGGGATTCGGATCAAGTAAAAAGTTCGCCCGCGTGGAATTTCCCGGGTCCTCGCGGCGCGGGAGATGCGTTCGGGCGAACGGGTATGGGTTCAGATGAACGGGTCTTTCGCGAAAACCGCGTTCAAGTGAACGGGTCCGAGTTAGTTCATCTGAACACAGTTTCAGCGCCCGTGGGTCCGGTCGTAGGCATTGGGGAAAGGCGTCACATGCGCGGCGGTGTGGGTGGTGTCGAAAACCTCGACCCTGAGCGGATAGCAGCGCGTGGTGTCGGACGAATGCTCGGCCCCGCAATCGCCGCCCGGACAGGCCGAGAGCGCGCCCAGAAGGTCGATTTCGGCGCGGAACTCCAGATAGTCACCGGGGCGCACGGGGGAGGCCTTCATGAAGTATTGCCCGGTGTCGCGGGTGAAGCCGGTGCACATGAAGACGTTCAGGACATCGTGGACCAGCAGCTCGGCCCCATCAAGCGGGAGCCCTGTTTCATCGGCAAGCGCGCGGGTCAGGTTGGAGTGGCAGCAATGGTGGTATTGATCGCCTGAGTGCAGCAACGCGTTGGTGTAGGGGTCGCAGCGCGTGCCGATCACGTCATGGACCGCGCCGCCGTATTCGTCGATGCCGTACCAATCGAGGCTATCGTGGGTGACGGTCGCCATGGCGCGCAAGTGGGGCAGGTTGGACCAGAGCACGTCGCCGGTGGTGACGTGGGTGCCGTGAAGCGCGCGGGTTTTGCCGGAGAAAAATCGCTCTGTCAGGTCGGCTGCGTTCCAGAGGTTCAGATCGCCGACCTGTGGGCCATCGACGGAAGTAATGCGGAAGGTTTGGCCCGCTTTTGCGCGGAAGGTGGTGGCGTCGCGGGGTTGGGCGAGGTGCGTGGTGATGGGGCCGGCCGGGGTGGCGGGGCCAAGGTTTTGCGGCTCTGGCAGGGTGTCGGGCGGATAGCAGACGACGGGTTTGACGGCGCGGCGGGTGGCGGCATCGGCGGGCGATGTCGAGTGCTTGGGGCGGCGGTTGGGCATGGGCGGGGCTTTCGGTCATCTTGGTGCGTGCCAGCGGGGTAGCAGCGGCAAGGCCGCCCCGCAATCGCGGGGCTGGCCGGTGGCGCGGCGCTGTGAGGGTGCGCGGGGTCGGGGGAGGGTTGGCTTTGGCCGCCCTGTGGATTCGGCGGGCAGTGGCGGGTGGTTGCAAAAATGACCCCGAGGTGGGGACACACCTCGGGGTCAGGGCAGAAGACGGGGCCACCTGGGCCTGCCGCATGGGAGCTTCAGCGAGAGGGGGGAAGCTCGGGCGGCGCCTGTGGGGCCGTTTGGGTGGCCGTCTTCTGCGGGGACTGCGGGTGGCGAGGCGTGCCGAAGATGGTTTTCGACGGATCACGGGGCGGGCCGTACCAATCTTCGTTCCGGGTCATGTACATGGTGAGCGCCAGGGCGAAGAAGGCCAGCGTGGAGCCTGCGAGCAGCGCGTAATCGGCCGATTGCAGGATCAGGTAGAGGACCGCGTAGGTGATGGCGAGCATCAGCCCGAGGATCAGTGTGCGCAGGCCGAGTTTGAGGCCCACCGCGCCGAAGAGCGTCAGCAGGGCGGTCGTGGCCCCGGCCGAGAGCAGGTAGGCGGCGCCGAAGCCGATTTGTTCGGCATAGGAGACCATCAGCAGGAGGAAGGTCGATTGGGCGAGGCCGATCAAGATGTATTGCACCGGGTGGGTCGGCCGTTTGGTGGCACCTTCGATCAGCAGCACGGTCAGGAAGGTCAGCGCGATGAAAAGCAGGCCGTAGCGCGCGGCGCGGTAGGCCTTCTGGTAGAAATCGTTGGGTTGAAAGTAAGTGACACCGAAGGCCGAGTGGGTGCGTGCGGATTGGTCATGGTCGACGCGGGAGGCCTGCGGCATCGGGCGGGCGAGATGCGGGATGGTCCAGGACGCGGTGAAGCCGTCGTCGGTGATGTCGCGGGTGTCGGGCAGGAAGGCGCCGGTGAAGCTCGGGTGGGGCCAGTCGGAGGTGATGGTGACGGTGGATTGGCGGCCCATCGGCGTGGTGCGCAGGGTTTCGGCCCCATTGAAGGCGAGGGTCAGGGAATAGCTGTTGTGGCCGCGCGGATCGCCGACGGCCGCGATTACGCCCGCGGTGCCATCGGCGCGCGGCTCCAACGGCAGAGGGGTGTCGCCGGTGAGCAGCGCGGCGTCGCCGCGCAGGGCGCGGTTGTCGGAGAGTGTGAGGCGGAGGGAGGCCTCGGCCCAGTGGATTTCCTCGTGTGCGCGGATCTGGGCGGGGGCGGCGTCGAGGTCATAGGTCAGGCCCATGCGGGCGAGGGCCTGGAACACCGGCACGTCGAAGAGGCCGCGGGAGCGGATGTCGGTTTCCGACGTGATGTCGAGGGTGAAGTCCTCGGGCAGCAGGTAGATCGGGTCGGTGGGGCGGATGTGGGGGACCTGGTGGGTGGTTTCGGTTTCCTCGCCGGTGTCGGGGTCGGTGGTGGTGTAGGTCTCGGTGACCTGGAAGGTGCCCTGGACCGGCAGGATCAGGACCGGGCCCGACAAAAGCTGCGGCCCGCCCCATTCCCGGCCCACGTCGCGCAGCGTGGATTGCGCGAGGCGGTCGCGGTCTTCGACCACGAGGGAGACGAAGAAGGTCGGGATGAACATAAGGAGGGCCAAGAGACCGACGATCAGGAAGCGGGTGCCGAGGGAGCGCATGCAAATGTCCTTGGTTGGGGCAGCATTGCGCCGACCCTAGGCGGGGGCATGTGCAGGGGTGTGCAGGGGTTGTGCAGGTTTTCAGGGGATTGCGCTGGCTTTGTGTGGATGGTCGGGCCGGTGGCCCGATTGGGGGCGCTGCCCCCAGACCCCCGAGGTATATTTGACCAATGGAAGGGGTCAGAGCGCGGCGGGCCGCAGCGCGGTTTTGCAGGTGCGTGGTGGGGTGGATGTCGTGGAGAAGCCATCGGCCCCACAGGTGCGGCAGGTCCATTTTGTCAGCTCTGTCCGGTGGCCGCCGCGCGCTTTGGTCCAGCGGCATTGCGGTGTTTGCGATTTTTCTGGTTGGGGGGCTTTGGGTGTGGTTCGGCGCAGGCTGCGCAGGAGCAGGAAGAGGAGCAGGAGAGTGATCAGGGCGCAGACCGCGAGGGCCAGCGCATCGAGGCTTGCAGGAGTTTGCCCGGGCAGGGTGGGGGCATGGAAGGTGATCGGGTGCGGGTTTTCCATGCGCCCATCCTTGCGCAGGTGTTTGGCAGGCTTTGGGCGGCGAGATGGAGTTACAGAGACCCGCCCAGGGTTTTGCCGGAGAAGATGCAGCCCCCCAGAAACGTGCCTTCCAAAGCGTTGTGGCCGTGGTAGCCGCCGCCGCCGAAGCCCGAGACTTCACCTGCCGCGTAAAGGCCGGGCAGGGGGGTGCCGTCGGGGCGGAGGCATTGGCCGGTGAGGTCGGTGTGGAGCCCGCCGAGGGATTTGCGGGTGATGATGTTGAGGCGCACGGCGATCAGGGGGCCATGGGCCGGGTCAAGAATGCGGTGGGGTTTGGCCACGCGGATCAGCTTGTCGCCGATATAGCGGCGGGCCGAACGGATGGCGTTGATCTGCGCATCCTTGGAGACCTTGTTAGCGAGTTGGGCATCGCGCGCCTCGATCTGCGCGCGGATGCGGGCGGGGTCGAGGGGGGCTTGGGGCGTGATGCGGTTCATGCCGGCGATGAGTGTGTCGAGGTCGGTGGCGGTGACGAAATCTTCGCCATGGGTTTTGAAGGCCTCGACCGCGGCGGTGGCCCCCTTGCCCAGGCGTTCCTTGAGGACCGCTTTCCATTTGGCAGAGGTCAGGTCGGGGTTTTGTTCGGAACCCGAGAGCGCGAATTCCTTTTCGATGATGGATTGGGTCAGGATGAACCACGAATGATCGTGACCGGTTTGCAGGATGCGTTTGAGCGTCGCGGTCGTGTCATGGCCGGGGAAACAAGGCGCCTCCATCCGCGTGCCAGTCGCGTCGAACCACATCGACGAGGGGCCGGGCAGGATGCGGATGCCGTGGTTGGGCCAGATCGGATCGAAGTTCCGCAGGCCTTCGGTGTAGTGCCACATGCGGTCTTCGTTGATCGCGGCGGCCCCTTGGGCCTTGGCTTGCGCGGCCATCTGGCCATCGACGTAATCGGGCACGCCGGAGATCATGTGGATCGGGGGCGGGCCGAGGCGGTCGGCGGGCCAATACTCGCGGACGCGGTTATCGTTGCCGCCGATGCCGCCGGTGGTGATGGCCATTGTTTCGGCGCGGAGCGAGAATTGGCCGGTGGCGGTGCGGTTGGTGCTTGCGCCGCGTTCGGCTTGGTCATCGGCGAGGATTTCGCCTTCGACGCCCTTGACAGTGCCGTTTTCGATGAGGAGCGACGTGACGCGGTGGCGGAAGTGGAGCGTGATGTTGGAGTGGGCAGTAACGCGGTCGGCGTAGGGGCGGACGACGCCGGTGCCGGTGCCCCATGTGACGTGGAAGCGGGGGATGGAATTGCCGTGGCCCGCGGCATGGGCGCCGCCGCGTTCGGCCCAACCGACCACGGGAAACCAGCGCATTCCGAGATCGTGCAGGTAGCCGCGCATCGGGCCACTGGCAAAGTCGAGATAGGCGTCGGCCCATTGGCGCGGCATGGCGTCTTCGGGGCGGTCGAATCCTGCGGAGCCGTACCAATCGGAGGCGGCGAGATCACGGCTGTCGCGCAGGCCGAGGCGGCGTTGTTCGGGGGTGTCGACCATGAAGAGGCCGCCGAGGCTCCACCAGGCCTGGCCGCCGAGCGATTGCGGGCCTTCCATGTCGAGAAGGGCCACCTTGCGGCCGCGTTCGGCGGCGTGGAAGGCGGCGACAAGGCCGGAAAGGCCCGCGCCGATAATGATCGTGTCGTAGGATATGGTCGTGGTCATGGGCGGCAGGCTAAGCGGTCGCGCGGGGCGTGTCGAACCCCGTGTCGCCGCAGATGTCAGATGCGGAGTTGATACCACAGCACGATATCGGAGATCACCACGCGCCCGCGCTGCACGTCGAAGCGGAAGCGGGTGTTGACGACGCTGGGGAAGTCGGTGGCGGGGAAGGTTTCCTGAATGGTGAAGGGGCCGGTGCCGTTGAAGAAGACGGAGCGGAAGACTTCGCGGTTCTGGGTGCCTTCATGGGTGATGGTGAGATCGACGCTGGGTGCGAAGGGCGGGTCGGAAAGCGCGCCCATGTTGAAGCTGAGGATGGCGCGGGCGAGGTTCGTGCCGGTGACGAAATCTTCGGGGCGTTCAAAGAACGGGGTGCGCCAGCTGTCGCCGGTTTCAAGGATGCGGTTTCCGTCCGACAGGACGGCGTAATCGGCCACGGTTTTCATGGTGTCGGTCCAATCTGAAATAATAGCGTCAAAGAATGCGCCGAGCGTAGCGTTGGGCCTGAGGGCGGGTCGATTGGGGGAAACGGGCCTTGACGGGCGGCCGGATCAGAGGGCGGCCAGTTCCACGGACAGGATCGTGGGCAGGTGGCGGGCGACCTCGTCCCAGTGGATGCCGTTGTCCCGGGACAGGAAGACGGAGCCGGTGTTGGTGCCGAAAGCGATGTGGCCCGGGGCGGAGGCCATGGCCTGACGCAGGACCGTGAACCACGCGCGGTCGGGCAGGCCGGAGCGTTGCGGGTGCCACGTGCTGCCGCCATCGGTGGAGCGCCAGACGGCGGGGCGGGCGTCGGGCGGGAAGCGGCCCTGGCTGTCGCCATTGAGGGGGAAGGTCCAGAGCGTGTCGGGATCGTGGGGGTCGAGCGCGATCGGGAAGCCGAAGGTCGAAGGCAGGCCCTCCGTGATGTCATCCCAGTGCCGCCCGCCATCGTGGGAGCGCCAGACGCCGTGGTGGTTTTGCTGATAGAGCAGATCGCCGGGCGCGCGGGCGATGTTGTGTACGCAAAGCCCGGTGTCGCCATTGGCGGGTGCTGCGGGGTGGGTGTGGCCGTCGCAGGCCTCGGCATTGGACAGGCGATTGCGCCGGTGCCAGCTTGCGCCGCCGTCCTCGGACGCGAAAACACCGGCGGCGGAGATGCCGAGCCACAGTTTGGTGGGGGTTTCTGGGGCCGAGACGATGGTGTGCAGGACAAGGCCCGCCGCGCCGGGGGTCCATTGATCGCGGTCCGGGAAGTCTGCGAGGGCGTCGTTTTGCGCCCATGTCTGTCCATCGTCGGAGGAGGTCAGGAGATGCGCGGAATTGGTGCCGGCGTGGACCTGACCGTGGGCGGCGTGAAGCGACCAGATGGCGCTGAAGCTTTCGCCGAAAGGGGGTGGGGATGGGTCCCAGTCGATCATCGCGGCGAAGTCGGGGTCGTTGGCGGCCCATGCGTCCATCTTGCCGGTGGTAAGTTTGGCGAAGGACCAGGTGGCACCTTTGTCGGCGGAGCGGTAGATGCCCGCACCCGACCAGTCGTCGCCGCCGCCCGCGTAGATATTTGCGCCGTCCGAGACGACATGCGCGATGCGCCAGCCGTTGCAATGCGGGCCGGTGACGTGCCAGCCGTCGGGGCCGCAGCGTAGCACGAACGCGCCCTTGGTGGTGCCGATCAGAAGTGTTGGGTTTGGGTCCATCCGCCGCGCTCCGATGAATTGAGGGTAGCACAAATCGCGCGATTGGTCTTGTGTGACGAGTATGGACAGATCGGTTGATGCATTTGCGGCGCGCGCCCATGCCGGGCCGCCGAAGCGGTTGGGGCAGCGGTACGACGCGGAGCGGTTCCTGCCGGATCCGGGGAATACGGTGGTGTGTCACCTGGATCTGGAGGCCGAGGGCGGGCGGGCCGTGGCGGCGGCGCGGGCCGCGATGATGGCATTGCCTGGGGCGGATCGGTTCCTGTTCACGCCATTGGAGAGCCTGCACATGACGGTTTTCGAGGGCGTGTTGGACAATCGACGCGTGGCGGATGCGTGGCCGGGCTGGATTGAGCGGGACGCGTCGGTTGAGGACGTGACGGAGGCGATGGTGGCTCGTTTGGCGGGATTTGAGGGGCCGGGGGGCTTCGCGGTTCGGGTGGCGGCGGTGCGGCCCGGGGGGCTTATGTTGCGAGGGGCAACGGACGCAGATGAGGCGGTGCTGTGGGCTTGGCGGGAGGCATTGGCGAAGGCGTTCGGGTATCGGCAGGCAGAGCATGATGCATACGCGTTCCACATGACCTTTGCCTATCCGGTCGCGTGGCTGTCGGATGATCTGGTCGAGGTGTGGGAAAAGGGTCTGGCGCGGATCGGGGCAGCGTTGGCAGCGGCCGCGCCGGTGGTGCCACTGCATGCGCCCGCGTTTTGCCGGTTCGCGGATATGACGCGGTTTGAGGAATTGGTGGGGTTGGGGTGACGGGGCGCTGCCGCCTCTGCGCGCCTTCCCATTGGGGAAAGACGCGTCCCCCCGAGGTTTTTCCGGCAAGATGAAGGGACGCACGCGCCAGGTGGGCTAGGGTTTTATGGCGTCCAAGGCGGCGGCGAGCGCGACCAGATCGGCAGCATAGAAGCCGGCGGCGTTGAGGCAGTTGGTTTCCAGCAGGTGCAGGCCCGTGTCGGTGCGGCAGATGTCGAGGACATAGGCGCGGGCATAGGTCGGGTGCAGGTCGACCATGGCCTGCGCGAAGGCGAGGGCGTCGTCGTCGATTTCGGGGCGGTAGGTGACGCGGCTACCTTCCTCGTAGAGTGAATAGGTCACGATGCGGCCATCGACAGCCCAGAGGCGCCATTCCTTGAGGATGCGGGCCGGGGGGCAGAGCATCATTTTGGTGTCGTGGCGGAGGGAACCACTGGGGATCTCGTCGGGGCCGAGGGAGAGGACCTGTTTGGCCAGTGCGACGATCTCGGTGCCGGATTTGACGGAACCTGCGATTTCCTTGCTGTCCTCAACGGGTCGGATGAACCAAGGGCGATCATTGGCGGGGAGGCTCTTGGGGAGGGCGGCAAGGCTGTGGAGGCGCGCGTTTGAACCGTTGAGCAGGTGCGGGTGCCAGATGGTTTGATCCAGGAACGGCGCGATGCGGAAGACGCCGGGCCAGAGGCCGAGTGCCTCTGCCGTGCGCCAGACGGCGTAGGAGCCGAAGATGATGGTGTTCTTTGGGTCGTCGATGCTGGGTTCGGGCGCGAATTCGCCGATGAAGGGGATGATCTTGTGCCACGAGTAGGGAAGGTCCAGGCGGTCGAGGGCGTTGGCGAGTTTCTGGGTGTCTTCGAAGTCTTGCAGGAGCCACTGCATGGGGGAAGCTACTTTCGTGAGTTTCTTGCGGGCGGTTGGATCAGGCGATCCCAAGCTGGATGCCGTGGCTTAGCGTCCGAATTTTGATCGGTTTGGTGCAAGAATTGCGAGCACCCTACCAGTCCGCATATCGGTCGCGGTTCCGAGGCGACGCGCACCGCCAGAGGTACGGTGCCTCGTACCATCCGTAGTCTGAGTAACTCCATCCGAAGGCTTGGTCGTCCCGATATGCACAGGCATGTGGCGGAGGGAATGGAGAAGTGCGAGTTATGGAACGCAGGTGGAGAACGTATACGACCTCCAGTCCTTCGCTTTCAGCTAGTGCTTTAATTTCCTTTTGGTTCCATCGGTCGGCTAGCGGCACGCTGATGGCGGTCGCAATCAAAATCGAAAGGACCAGTCCAAATGCCTCAACCGCGCGTTCCTTTACTTGCAGAAACAAGGCATCAGTTGCAAAGGCGGCGATGCCTCCAATGGCGATGGCCGGAGCAGTTAGTCTCGGAGGTAGAGTTGTCACAGCCTCAAGGTATGTGATTGGCAATATTACCAAGCCGCCTAATGCTCCAATCAGCAGCCCGCCAAACCAATCATCAAAGAGTAAGGCGCAAGAAAGTGCGCTTCCCAGCGCAACATGAACAATAAAAAAAGGGCTGTGGTCTAGAAAGTACCTTCACCACAGCGATGCACAGTATCGCTGTGGTGGTGATAAGCACTGCAACTTCAAGCATCGGGCGCTTCTATCCGGAAGATCTACCCGATCATATCAGATCTGCCGTTCGACCATCATCTTCTTGATCGACGAGATTGCCTTGGCCGGGTTGAGGCCTTTGGGGCAGGTCTTGGTGCAGTTCATGATCGTGTGGCAGCGGTAGAGCTTGAAGGGGTCTTCCAACTCGTCCAGACGCTCCCCGGTGGCTTCATCGCGGCTGTCGATGATCCAGCGGTAGGCGTGCAGCAGGGCTGCGGGCCCGAGGTAGCGATCGCCGTTCCACCAGTAGGATGGGCACGACGTCGAGCAGCACGCGCACATCACGCATTCATAGAGACCGTCGAGCTTTTCGCGATCCTCCACCGATTGCTTCCATTCCTTTTCGGGGCGCTTGGTCTTGGTTTCCAGCCACGGCATGATGGAGGCGTGCTGCGCGTAGAAATGCGTCAGGTCGGGGATCAGGTCCTTCACGACGGGCATGTGCGGCAGCGGGTAGATGGCGACGTCGCCGTCGATCTCATCCATGCCGTAGATGCAGGCCAAGGTGTTGATTCCCTTGGATTTCACGCCACCGATGTTCATCGCGCAGGAGCCGCAGATGCCTTCGCGGCAGGAGCGGCGGAAGGTCAGCGTCGGGTCGATCTCGTTCTTGATCTTGATCAGCGCGTCTAGGACCATCGGGCCGCAGGTGTCCATGTCGACGAAATAGGTGTCAACGCGGGGATTTTCGCCATCATCGGGGTTCCAGCGGTAGATCTGAAACTTGCGCAGGTTTGTGGCGCCTTCAGGTTTGGGCCAGGTCTTGCCCACACGTACGCGGGAATTCTTGGGAAGGGCGAGTTCAACCATATCTCATCTCCACTCGGGTCATTCGGGGCGCGCACAGGGGTGCGGGATGTGTTGTGCGGGACGGGTCAAAAGATGTCCTGCAAGATGTTCTGGCCGCCGCCGACGAGGGGGCCAAGCGCGCCGGAGGCGGTGCATTGGATGGTCGTGGGGCGGCCCAGGATGTCGCCTACGGTTTGGGAGGCGGCTTCGGTCTGACCCAGGGCGATGCCACCTGCGATGGTGATGATCTCCTGGGCGGTGGCGTTGTTGATGACGCAATCGGTGACGAGCGTGGCATCGACGCCGGGGAAGCGGCGTTCGACCTCCTGATTGACGTAGGTGCGGGCTTGCTCGCGCGCGACCTGATCGGCGGCTTGCTGGAACCCGCCAACGCAGGCCGGCAGGATTGCCACCATGCCCACTAGAGCCAATGCGCGCAGGGCGCGCTTCAATAGACCCGCGCCTTGGGTTTGATCTTGTCCAGATCGATGCCGCCTTCGTTGTGGCCCATCAGAGGGTTCAGGTGGACGGGGCGGTATTCAAGGTCAACCGATGCGCCATCCACGCGAGAGATCGTATGCACGCGCCAATCGTTATCGTCGCGGTCGGGGTAATCCTCGTGGGCGTGGGCGCCACGGCTCTCCTTGCGCGCCTCAGCGCCCGCAATGGTGGCCAGCGCGTTGGGCATGAGATTGCCCAGTTCCAGCGTTTCCATAAGGTCGGAGTTCCAGATCAGCGAACGGTCCGTGACGGCGATGTCGTCGAGTTTGCCGGCGACGCTGGTCATCTTCTTCAGGCCGTCCGCGAGCGTCTTGTCGGTGCGGAAGACGGCGGCGTCCGCCTGCATGGTTTTCTGCATCTCAAGGCGCAGCTCGGCGGTGGGCGTGCCGCCGTCGGCGAAGCGGACGGCATCGAAGCGGCCAAGCGCCTTGTCGATGGCGGCTTGACTTGCCTTGGGGGTGGCGGAATTCGGATCGACGACTTCGCCCGCCTTGATCGCGGCGGCACGGCCGAAGACCACAAGGTCGATGAGCGAATTGGACCCCAAACGGTTCGCGCCATGCACCGAGGCACAGCCCGCCTCGCCTACGGCCATGAGGCCGGGCACGATCGCGTCGGGATCTTTTGCGGTCGGGTTCAAAACCTCGCCGAAGTAATTCGTCGGGATGCCGCCCATGTTGTAGTGCACGGTCGGCAGGACGGGGATTGGCTCCTTGGTGAGGTCGACGCCCGCGAAGATGCGTGCGGATTCGGAGATGCCGGGCAGGCGCAGGGCCAGCGTTTCCGGCGGCAGGTGGTTGAGGTGCAGGTGGATGTGATCACCATCGGGGCCGACACCGCGGCCTTCGCGGATTTCCATCGTCATGCAGCGCGAGACGACATCGCGGGAGGCGAGGTCTTTGTAGGTCGGCGCATAGCGTTCCATGAAACGCTCGCCCTCGGAATTCGTGAGGTAGCCGCCTTCGCCGCGCGCGCCTTCAGTGATCAGGCAGCCGGAGCCATAGATGCCGGTGGGGTGGAATTGCACGAATTCCATATCCTGAAGCGGAAGGCCTGCGCGGGCGACCATGCCGCCGCCATCGCCGGTGCAGGTGTGCGCGGAGGTGGCGGAGAAATACGCGCGGCCGTAGCCGCCGGTCGCCAGCACGGTCATCTTGGCGTGGAAGACGTGCATCGTGCCGTCGTCGAGTTTCCAGGCCACGACGCCGACGCATTGGCCATCGTCATCCATCAGAAGATCGGTGGCGAAATATTCGATGAAGAATTCCGCGTCGTTCTTGAGTGACTGGCCATAAAGCGTGTGCAGGATCGCGTGGCCGGTGCGGTCGGCGGCGGCGCATGTGCGTTGCACGGGTGGGCCTTCGCCGAACTCGGTGGTGTGGCCGCCGAAGGGACGCTGGTAGATAGTGCCGTCCTCGGTGCGCGAGAAGGGGACGCCATAATGTTCCAGCTCGTAGACCGCCTTGGGGGCTTCGCGGGCGAGGTATTCCATGGCGTCGGTATCACCCAGCCAATCGGAGCCCTTGACGGTGTCGTACATATGCCAATGCCAATGGTCGGGCCCCATGTTGCCGAGCGAGGCCGCGATGCCGCCCTGCGCCGCGACAGTGTGCGAGCGGGTCGGGAAGACCTTGGAAATGCACGCGGTCTTCAAGCCCTGTTCGGCCATGCCAAGCGTGGCGCGCAGGCCGGAGCCACCGGCGCCCACGACGACGACGTCATAGGTGTGGTGGGTCAGCTCGTAGGCGGGGGAAACGGTATCTTTCATCTGAAAGGCCTCTCAGAGAGCGATTTGCATCAATGCGACAAGGCCGCCGAGTGCGATGCCGTAGGACAGGATGGTGGTGACGATGATCGCGATCTTGCGGGTCAGTCCGCGAGTGTAGTCTTCGATCAGGGTCTGCATCCCGAGGCGCAAGTGGTGGCTGCCGACGATGAGGTAGGCCGCTACTATCAGCGCGGGAATGGGGCGCGACAACATGGCCACGACGTCGGAATGCTCTGAGCCGAGGGCCGAGCCGATGATGCCGAGGAAGAAGGGCGTCAGGATCAGCAGGGCCACGGACGTCACGGTCATGGTCCAGTGGTGGCCGGTGCCGGAGCGGGCCGCGCCGAGGCCAGTGACGCGTTTGCGGTCGGTTACATATGCCATGGGCGCGCCTTTCAGATTGCGATGAGGGTCAGGAAGGTGAGCGCGACGGAGCCGATGATCATGCCCCAGCCCATCTTGTCGGAGGTTTCGACATCAAAGCCGCGCCCGGTGTCCCAGATCAGGTGCCGCACGCCGCCAAGCGCGTGGTACCAAAGGCCGAGGACCGAAAGGGTCATGACGATGTCGCCCAGGACCGAGGTGATCAGCCCGTCTATCGTTGCGAAATATTCGGGGCCGGAGGCGGCGGCCATCATCCACAATACCACGAGGATCGCAGAGGCGAGCATCGCATTGCCGGTGATCCGAACGAGGATCGAGGTGATCGAATTGAGCTGTGGCTTGTAGATGCCCAAATGCGGTGAAAGCGGGCGGTTGCCGCGGTTCACATCGGCCATGGCTGGAATCCCCCTTGGGTATGCCGTCGGGTCTGGCGGGTGCCGGACGTTACCTTAAGAATTAGAGGGGATTCCCGGCGTAGTCACGCGCTATGGTTGCATTTTCCGGTGGAGATATTGGGGCTTAACGCCGCAGAATGGTCTTGTGTGATCACAGTTCGGATGCGTGTGATCACAAATCTGAGCTAGCGTGGAATCAGCGCCCAGTAATCCAGATCAAGCAGCACCTCGGGCAAGTACTTGCCGTCTTCGCCGCACAGGTCGCCCGCTTTGCCCTTGGTCGCGACAAGGCGCAGGCGGAGGGCGCCGACATTGGCGTTGGGCGTTTCGGCGCGGTCAAGCACTTCGGACCAGGCGTAGATCGTATCGCCGGCCATGGCGGGGTTTGCATGGGCGCCGGCGTTGATGCCCGCGATCAGTTGCGCGTTGGCGAGGCCGTTGAACGACAGGGCGCGGGCCATCGAGATGATGTGGCCGCCATAGATCAGGCGGTTGCCATCGGGCCGGGCGGTGACGTCGAAATGCACCTTGGCGGTGTTCTGCCAAAGGCGCGTGGCCATCATGTGTTCGGGATCGGTCAGGGTGACGCCATCGACATGGTCGATGATCTCGCCGATTGCGTAATCGGACCAGCGGTGCGGTTCGCCAGCGGCGGCGAAGTCATAGTTTGACCAATCGACGTAGTCCGGCACCTTCAGTGTCGCGGGGTCGACGGCTTTGGCCAGATCCGGCACGTGCGGGTCCGGCGCAGGGGCTGCGGCATCACGCTTGCGCACCATGACCCAGCGCACATAGTCCAGGACTGGCACATCGCCTGAGACAAACCCGGTCGTGCGCACCCAGACAATGCCAGTTTTGCCGTTGGAATTCTGTTTCAGGCCGATGACCTTGGACGAAGAGCGGATCGTATCGCCCACTTCGACGGGTTCGAGAAAGCGGCCTTCGGCATAGCCCAGATTGGCCACGGCATTGAGGGAGATATCGGGGACCGTCTTGCCGAAAACCGTATGGAAGACGATCAGGTCGTCGAGTTTCGGGACCAGCGTTACAGGGCCGGGGGAGGCGAAGGGGGCCGAGCTTTGCATGGCGAAGCGCGGGCCATAGAGCGCCTGATAGAGCGCCACGTCGCCTTCCGTGAGGGTGCGCGGTGTGGCGTGGTTGAGGACTTGGCCGACGTGGTAGTCTTCGAAGAAATAGCCGGAATTTGTCTTGCTCATTGCGCGCCCAATTTCATGTCTGGTGTGTAGGGCGTATCGATGTCCTTTGTGACGGCCTGGCCACAGCGGACCGCGCCACGCGCGGCGTCGAAAGTCATGGTGGGATCGCCGTGCAGCTCCCACCCTTTGGCAAGCGCCTCGGACACCTTGTGGCAAAACGCCGACGTGTCATCGTCGGTCAGCAGGCGGTAGATTTTCATTTTTTATCCCCAGGGGGTTACGCCAAGCCAATGGTGGATCAACATGGCCACAACCAACACTACAAAGCCGATCACGGCGATGCGGATTTCCGACGCCCGGCCGCCCCATTCGGGCGGGGTCCAGGAGGGCTCGGAGCGGTTGATCAGGCGGATTTCGAGAAGCGCCCAGATCAGCAGCCCGCCGAACAGCACGAAAGAGGCCAGATCGCCGTTGGGGATCAAATGCGCAAACGCCCAAAGCGAAAAGCCCACCAATTGCGGGTGACGCAGTTTGGTGCCAAGCCGGTTGCGCGGCTTGCCGGGCGGGGTGGCGCCGCTGGCGTAGATGTAGAAGGCCACGATCATCAGCAGGTTGTTGATGCCCACGAGCGCGCCGGAACGGCCCCACCAGACCGGGCCGAAGGCGTTTTTGTAGCCGAAGACCATGAGCACGATAGACGCGACGACGAGCACGGCGACGAGACCCTTGCCCTTGTCGCCGAAACTGGCGCGGGAGGACGGCGCGACGCGCTTCCAGACATGCGCGCCGTACCAGAGCGCGAGGCCAGCGATCAGAAGGATCCAGCCCATCACGCGGCCTCCGCCGCGGCGATGGCGCGGGCCTTGGCAAGCGTGACACGGGCGGTGGCGACATGCAGGTTTTCAACGATCTTGCCGTCCACCACCGCAACGCCCTCGCCCCGGGATTGGGCTTGGTCGAAGGCTTCGATCTGCCGCCGCGCGAGGTCGATTTCCTCGGGCGTCGGGGCGAAGATGGCGTTCGCGGTGGCCAATTGCGCCGGGTGGATCAAGGTCTTGCCGTCGAAGCCGAAATCACGGCCTTCGGTGCATTCGCGCGCCAGGCCGTCTTCGTCGCGGAAGGCATTGTAGACGCCGTCGACGCAGACCAGGCCATGGGCGCGGGCGGCCAGCAGGCAAAGCTGCAGTGAGGTCAGCATCGCCGCGCGGGTGCGTGCGCCAAGATCCTTGGCGAGGTCGTTGGTGCCCATCACGAAGCCCGCCATGCGCGGCGCGGCGGCGATTCCTGCGGCGTTCAGGATGCCTTCCGGCGATTCCATCATGGCCCAGATGCGGGTGTCGGCGGTGTCGGGGTTGGCGTCGAGCAGCCTGGCCAGCGCTTCGATGTCGGCGGCGCGGTTGACCTTGGGCAGCAAAACGGCCTGTGGTTTGGCGCCGGCGATGGTGGCCAGATCATCGGCGCCCCAATCGGTCTCGAAGCCGTTGACGCGCACGATCTGCGCGCGCGCGCCAAAGCCGCCTTGGGTTAGCGTTTCGGTCAGAAGGGCGCGGGCGTTGGCCTTTTCATCGATGGCGACGGCATCTTCGAGGTCGAAAATGATCGCATCGGTGGGCAGCGTTTTCGCCTTTTCCATCGCACGGGGCCGGGAGGCCGGGATGTAGAGCACGGAGCGAAAGGGGCGGGTCATGGCGCGGTGGAATCCTTGCTGTCGTTTCTATTGTGGGACCACATTCACGCTGCAATCGCAAGTCTCTTGCTGCAATGCAGAATATGACGCAAGAAAATTTCGCGGCAAATCTACAAAAAATGCGGCGGCTTCACGTGAAATTAACCCTCTTCGCGTCAAGGTGGTGTGATCAAGGGCCTTCAGAGCCTTGCACATTCGGAGGTCGTTCCAAGAGGAACCGGGCGCTGAATTGCTTTTGCTTTGAGCAGCATTCCGTCGCGCCCCTGACTAGGGACTGACGACATGAAGAACAGAATCGTACCGATTGGTTTTGCCACGATGGCCCTGCTTCTGGCCGGATCCGTGGCTGCGCAGACGATGCTTTGCGGGCAACGCGAGATGGTCGTGGACGAGTTGACGGGCCGCTATGGCGAGGAAGTGCGCGGCATGGGGCTCGCCCATCAAAACCGGATTGTCGAGGTATTTGTTTCTGAGGAAACAGGGACTTGGACGATCACGGTCACTTCGCCCAACGGCACCACCTGTCTGATGGCGGCGGGTCAGCATTTCGCCACGATGGCACCCGAAGCGGCGGGCGAAGACCTATAAACCCCGCTCACTCGCGTTTTGGTTGAGGCTATCCGCCGCGCTCCATACCCTTGCGCCGGGGGCGGGCTGGGGCTACCCCTCCGCCCGACCGAAACACCGGACCGAGGACCAGAGACATGGCCAGACCGAAGATTGCGCTGATCGGCGCGGGACAGATCGGGGGCACGCTTGCCCACCTTGCGGCATTGAAGGAACTTGGCGATGTCGTCCTGTTCGATATTGCCGAAGGTGTGCCGCAGGGCAAAGCGCTCGACATTGCCGAATCCGGCCCCTCCGAGAAGTTCGATGCGAAGCTGAAGGGCACCAACGATTACGCCGATATCGCCGGGGCAGATGTGTGTATCGTGACCGCGGGCGTGCCGCGCAAGCCCGGGATGAGCCGCGATGACCTTCTGGGGATCAACCTTAAAGTCATGAAGTCGGTGGGCGAAGGCATCCGCGACAACGCGCCGGATGCGTTCGTGATCTGCATCACCAACCCGCTGGATGCGATGGTTTGGGCGCTGCGCGAGTTCAGCGGCCTGCCGCATGCGAAAGTTTGCGGCATGGCGGGCGTTCTGGACAGCGCGCGGTTCCGCCATTTTCTGGCCGAAGAATTCGACGTCTCGATGAAGGACGTCACGGCGTTTGTTCTGGGCGGGCATGGCGACACGATGGTGCCGTCGGTGCGCTATTCGACGGTGGCCGGTATTCCGCTGCCGGACCTGGTAGAGATGGGCTGGACCAGTCAGGAAAAGCTGGACGAGATCGTGCAGCGCACGCGGGACGGTGGGGCCGAGATTGTTGGCCTTCTGAAGACCGGGTCGGCATTCTACGCGCCCGCGACGTCGGCCATCGAGATGGCGGAAGCCTACCTCAAGGACCAAAAACGCGTGCTGCCATGTGCGGCGCATTGTGACGGACAGTTCGGCCTCAAAAGCATGTATGTGGGCGTGCCGACGGTGATCGGCGCCGGTGGCATCGAGCGTGTGGTCGAGGTCAAGCTCAACAAGGATGAGCAAGCGATGTTCGACGCGTCGGTCGAGGCCGTGAAGGGCTTGGTTGATGCGTGCAAGCAGATCGACGAAACGCTGGCCTGACGCCCGCCTGATCGGATTGGAAAGGCCGGGCCGGGTGCCCGGCTTTTTTGTGCGCGGTTGGCAACGGTTTGCGGAGAACGCCGCGCGGTGCCCTTGATCCGTTGCAGGCGCTGGCGTCTACTTCGGCAAAACAAATAAAGGCACGGAGCAGATCTTGCCCAAACGCGTCATCACCTACGGAACGTTCGATCTGTTCCACATCGGCCACGTGCGCCTGTTGCATCGATTGGCGGGCTTGGGCGACCATCTTACGGTCTGTGTGTCGACCGACGCGTTCAACGAGATCAAGGGCAAGAGCTCGGTCATTCCCTACGATCAGCGGGTCGAGATCCTATCGGCTTGCCGCTACGTGGACGCGGTTTTGCCCGAGAATGATTGGGCTCAGAAGCGCGAGGATATCCGGCGCGAAAAGATCGACATCTTTGCTATGGGAAACGATTGGAGCGGTAAGTTCGATGATCTGGGCGACCTGTGCGAGGTGGTCTACCTGCCGCGCACGGAGGACATTTCGACCACTTCGTTGAAGACGTATATGGATGCGCTGCGCTCGGACCAGTTGGACGAGATCAAGCATCTTATTGAAACGCTTGGTGAAAAGGCGGCGGCACTATGAGCGGTTTGCTGACCGAGGTTTGGGACAAGGCGCGCGCGGGTCGTATTGAGAAGGACGAATACGCGCGGCTTTCCGAGGCGCTTGAGGCCGTGCGCGACCGAAATGACATCGCATGGATGCAAGCTTGGATCGTGTTGCATTGCGCGACACGCAACAAGGCGTTTGCCACGCAGCGGTTGATTGCGCGGCTCAGTCGGGTGAGCCGGAAGGCGGGGCAGGAGGCGGAGTATTACGCATTCCTGCGGCTGGTCGAGGATGATTTGGGCTTTTACCTGCCCAATGGCAGCGCGTTCACCGAAAGCTTTCGCGGCGCGGATGTGGATGCGGTCATGGCCGATTGCCGCGTTCTGGCGGCGCGGATGGCGGAGCTGGGGCTGGAGGTGTTTGCAAACTCCGGCACGCTTTTAGGGTTGGTGCGGGAAGGCAAGCTGCTGGATTACGACAACGACATTGATCTGGGTGTGTTGCTTGCGGCCCGCAACGAGGCGGATGCCGCGCAGGAGTGGATTGCGTTGTGTGACAGGTTGATCACAGAGGGTGTCGGCGTTGAGCGGTCGACGTGGAGCGGGGTGACGCTGAAGCTGAACAAGATCGGGCCGTTTGGGGTCGACCTGTTTCCGGCGTGGATCGACGAGACGGAGCGCGTGTTTGTCTATCCGCATACGTTTGGCACGCTCACGAGCGCGCAGGTCTTGCCGTTTTCGCATCATGCGGGGACGGGCCTTGGGATGCCGTCGGACGCGGAGGCGATGCTTGCGTCGAACTACGGGGATAGTTGGCGGGTGCCGAACGAAGGCTGGACCTTCGGTTGGAAAGAGGCGAACGCCAGGTTCGCCGGGTTCCTTGATGCGGTGAAGGTCTGACACAGGGTGCCGTGCGGATGGTTCGGCGCTGAGTCGCGATCAAGGCATGACGGCTTCTAGATTTGTGATCACACTTTTTCAGGCTGTGATCACAAATGTCGGGTTTTTGCCGGAAACCCTGTAAAGGCAGCTCTTTTTCGTTTCTTGCAATCAAAAGTTGTGCTTATCCAGAGGGAACGTGACTCAACGAACGGACCGATCCCATGAATATCCACGAGTACCAGGCGAAGGCACTTCTGCGGCAATATGGGGCTCCGGTCTCGGACGGGCGGGTTGTTTTGAAGGCGGAAGACGCCAAGACTGCCGCGGGCGAGATGGACGGCCCACTTTGGGTTGTGAAGGCGCAGATCCACGCCGGTGGACGCGGCAAGGGCAAGTTCAAGGAGGCCGATGCCGGTGAGGCCGGTGGCGTGCGCCTGGCGAAGTCGGTCGAAGAGGCCGCGGACGAGGCCAAGAAGATGCTTGGCCGCACGTTGGTGACGCATCAGACCGGCCCGGCGGGCAAGCAGGTCAACCGGATCTACATCGAAGACGGCTCGGGCATCGAAACCGAGATGTACCTGGCGCTTCTGGTGGATCGTCAGACCAGCCGGATCAGCTTTGTCTGCTCGACCGAGGGCGGCATGGATATCGAGGAGGTCGCCTCGGCGACGCCCGAAAAGATCCTGTCGTTCAGCGTTGATCCCGCCACAGGTTATCAGCCGTATCATGGACGGCGCGTGGCGTTTTCGCTTGGCCTTGAGGGCCAACAGGTCAAGCAATGCGTGAAGCTGATGGGGATCCTGTTCAATGCCTTCGTCGAGAAGGACATGGAGATGTTGGAGATCAACCCGCTGATCGTGACCGATGGCGGGGATCTGAAGGTGCTTGACGCAAAGGTCGGCTTCGATGGCAACGCGGTCTACCGGCACGCTGATATCGCCGCGCTGCGTGACGAGACGGAAGAAGATCCCAAGGAGCTGGCCGCGTCGAAATTCGACCTGAACTACATCGCCTTGGACGGTGAGATCGGTTGCATGGTCAACGGCGCGGGCCTGGCGATGGCGACGATGGACATCATCAAGCTTTACGGTGCGGAGCCTGCGAACTTCCTCGACGTGGGCGGCGGTGCAACGAAGGAGAAGGTCACCGAGGCCTTCAAGATCATCACTTCCGACCCGCAGGTGAAGGGCATTTTTGTCAACATTTTCGGCGGCATCATGCGTTGCGACATCATCGCGGAGGGCGTGATCGCGGCGGTCAAAGAGGTTGGGTTGCAGATGCCGCTGGTGGTGCGTCTGGAAGGCACGAATGTCGAGAAAGGCAAGGAGATCATCAATGGCTCCGGGCTGGACGTTATTGCGGCTGATGACCTCAAGGACGGGGCCGAGAAGATCGTGAAGGCGGTGAAGGGCTGAGGCCGGACTGAGCGCGAACGGCGGGAATGACAGAGGCGTCTCATGCGAAAGATGCTGCGAAATGTTTTCGAGCAAAAAGTCTGGCGCGGGTCGGATGAGGGCAGCCGTTCGGGCCCCGGTTCGACCATGGAGGCGACCCGGAAACTGCGCGACGCCTTGCCGGATGTGTTTCAGACCTATGGCGTGAAGACGTTTCTGGATGCGCCATGTGGCGACTGGAACTGGATGTCGGAGGTCGACCTGAGCGATGTGGCCTACATCGGTGGCGTTATCGCGGCACCGGTTGTGGAGGACAACACGGCCCGCCACGCGCGGCCCGGTGTCAGTTTCGTGCATCTCGACATAACTAGTGACCCGTTGCCCAAGGCCGATATGATCATGTGCCGGGATTGCCTGTTCCACCTCAAGCACAAGTTTCGGTGGTTGTTTTTCGAGAATTTCCTGGCGTCGGGTATCCCGCATCTGTTGATGACCATGCATCATCTGGATCGGAACCGGCCGCTGACGACGAATGGCAACTACGCCGCGTTCAGCCCGATGGCGGAGCCGTTCAACTTTGCCGCGCCGCTGGAGATGATCCACGAGACGATGGACACCCTGCCTGCCGATATGAGCCTCGAGGAAAAGCCGTTGCAGTATCGGTCGCTCGGGATTTGGCACCGCGATGAGGTTGCGGATGCTGTGGCGTGCTCGGATTGGAAGGTGACGCAATGAGGGGGCTTATCTGGACCGTCGTGCATCTTGTGGCGATTGCGACCTTCGCATCCCTGGCCGCGGGACGCATCGCCAAGGCCGACGACGCGATCCCGGATGTGGCGAGCGCGGCCTTCGCATCGCATTGCTTCAGCCCGTTCATGACTGCTGCGCGGGCCGATGAGGTCTTGGCCTCAACGGGCGCGCGCGTGGATTTCTATGACCTCGACCCGCTATCGGATGTCGCGCCTTCGCAGGTGACCGGGCGCGCGGCGACCTTGGGCACCGACCGGCGGTGCGAGGTGGCGTTCGACGGCGATCACGCGGAACTGGCGGCAAGTGCTGCCGTGGCAGGGTTGGAGATGGAGGGCATCCGCACCGAGGCGCCCTTGCCCGACCGGTACCAGCCCGTGGATAGTACTGTTTTGTTGGCGGCGCGGCAGTTGAACCCGCGCCGGATCGCTGTGGTGCATGTGGGCACGCGGCCCGGCCCGAACGGGGTTGAGACGTTTCTTTTCGTCGAACGGCTGATGCCGTTGGAGCCGTTGGAATGACCTATGGTGAAAACACTGCCGCCCATCGACACGTCGCAGGATTACGTGATTTTTCCCCATCCGATCACCATCGGGATGCTGCTTGGCATCCTTGCTGTCGGAAGCCTCGGGGTGCTGGTCATTCCAATGGCGCTGCGCGATGGGGATTGGTCGATGGTTTGGCTGGGGGGTGGATGGTCCGCCTTTTGCCTCTTGATCCTGGTTCTGCTGTTGCGCAAGCGCGCGGCGGGGCATCCGGAGCCCACGCTTGTTCTGTCGTCGGAGGGGTTACGACTGCTGCAGTCGCCGGCGGGCGTGATCCCATGGACGGCGATCCGCAGTGTTGGTACCGTGCGGTATCGCTACCTGCAGGGGGCGTCGGTCACCATCGACAAGGCGGCATTGGACGCGCTGGATCAGGGACCGGCGTTCAAGGCGGCGCGCACCTTCGATGCGGCCATCGGCGTACATGTCTTGATCTTTCCGAAACAGAAACTCGAAATTCCGGTGCCCGACTTCATCGATCTGCTGCACAGTTATTCAATCGCCTATGGCGGCCCGCCGCTGCGCCGCGCCCCATGACCCATTCCCGAACACAAACGACCCAAGGAGGCCCCAATGGCCGTACTCGTTGACGAAAACACCAAGGTGATCTGCCAAGGCTTCACCGGCTCTCAAGGCACGTTCCACTCGGAGCAAGCCATCGCCTATGGCACCAAGATGGTCGGCGGTGTGACGCCTGGAAAAGGCGGGATGAGCCATCTGGATCTGCCGGTGTTCAATTCGGTCCATGAGGCCAAGGCTGTGACCGAAGCCAATGCGTCGGTGATCTATGTGCCGCCGCCCTTCGCCGCGGATTCGATCCTTGAGGCGATCGATGCGGAGATGGAGCTGATCTGTTGCATCACCGAAGGCATTCCGGTGCTCGACATGATGAAGGTCAAGCGCGCGCTCGAAGGATCGAGCAGCATCCTGATCGGGCCGAACTGCCCTGGGATCATCACGCCCGATGCCTGCAAGATCGGCATCATGCCGGGCCATATCCACAAGCGGGGATCGGTCGGTGTGGTGTCGCGGTCTGGAACGCTGACCTATGAGGCCGTCAAACAGACCACCGATGTGGGGCTTGGGCAATCGACCTGCGTGGGTATTGGCGGCGACCCGATCAAGGGCACCGAGCATATCGACGTACTGGAATGGTTCCTCGCCGATGACGAGACGCAGTCGATCATCATGATTGGCGAGATTGGCGGCTCTGCCGAAGAGGAAGCGGCGCAATTTCTGGCCGATGAAGCCAAGAAGGGCCGCAAGAAGCCGGTCGCGGGCTTCATCGCGGGCCGCACGGCACCTCCGGGCCGCCGGATGGGCCATGCCGGTGCCATCGTGGCAGGCGGCAAAGGCGGCGCGGAAGACAAGATCGAGGCGATGAAAAGCGCCGGGATCGTGGTCGCCGACAGCCCGGCCACGCTGGGTGAAGCGGTGCTTGAGGCGATTGGCTGATCCATGGACTTGCGGCGCATCATATCCCGGGCATCCGCCTTGCTTTGGAAGATCAAGCGTATGGGCCTGGCCGCAATCGTCATTCCGGCAGGGCTGACCCTGCCGGCTGCGGCGAGTGACTTGGCCGACCTCATCAGCGCCTGTGCCGAAGGGCGCATGGGGTTCGAGGAACGCGTCGCCACTATCGAGGCGCTCGGCTATAGCCGAACCCAACCGCAAGACCCGCTCTGGGTCGAGGCGCAGGTGGCCCATATCGCAATGAGCGAGTTGCAATTTGGTGGCGACGGCCTGGTCGAAACCTACCACTCCTTTCGCGATCTGGCCGCCTCCGGGCAGATGTTCCGCGACGACCAGACCCAACAAAGCTTTGCCAATGCCACCCGGGACCTCATGGTCAGTCTCAGCTTGCTCGATGGGGCGCCCGGCTGTTCAATCGCGTTTGGAGTGGGCGCCCCGCTGCCCGAGATCCCGCTGACCACGCGTCGCGACTATTCATCGAATTATGGGGCATACACCACCTACAGGATCGGGCGGGGCGGGGTTTCGTCCGGCTCCGTCCTGTCATCCGCGTGGGACACGTTGATGCCCGCTCCGCGTCGCGCCGCAGGCTTTCTGGTGGTGAGCCAATGATCCGCGCCGCATCCATCCTGCCCGTCATCGGCATCCGCCCCGAGACCCGGTGCCGCCGCCTGTTGCAAACGCTGCGCCCTATGGGAGACCTGACATGACCGACCAATCCGCGAACGACCAGTTCCATGCCTCCAGCTTCATGCAGGGGCACAATGCCGAATATCTGGAGCAGCTTTACGCGCAATATGCCAACGATCCCAATGCCGTGGATGCGGCCTGGGCCGACTTCTTCAAGACGTTGGGTGACGCGGACGCAGCCCCGGCCGAGGCGGAGGGGCCGTCCTGGGCGCGGCGCGATTGGCCGCCGGTTCCGGGCGATGATCTGACCGCGGCTTTGACCGGAGAATGGCCGGTCGAGGAAGCCATTTCGGCGGGCAAAAAGATCGCCGATAAGGCCAAGGACGCGAAGGTCGAGTTGACCGACGATCAGATCCAGCGCGCAGTGTTGGACAGCATCCGGGCGCTGATGATCATCCGCGCCTACCGGATCAGGGGGCACCTTGTGGCCGATCTTGACCCGCTTGGCATGCGTGATCAGACGCCGCATCCCGAGCTTGATCCGAAGTCCTATGGCTTCACGGACGCCGACATGGACCGGCCGATCTTCATCGACAATGTGTTGGGCTTGCAGATGGCGTCGATGCGCCAGATCCTCGAGATCGTGCGGCGCACGTATTGCGGCACCTTCGCGCTGCAATACATGCATATCTCGGACCCGGTTCAGGCCTCTTGGCTGAAGGAACGGATCGAAGGATACGGCAAGGAAATCCAGTTCACCAAGAATGGCCGGAAGGCGATTTTGAACAAGATGGTCGAGGCCGAGGGCTTCGAAAAATTCCTGCATGTCAAATACATGGGTACGAAGCGGTTTGGCCTTGATGGGGGCGAAAGCCTGATCCCCGCGATGGAGCAGATCATCAAGCGCGGCGGTGCGCTGGGTCTCGAAGAGATCGTGATCGGGATGCCGCACCGGGGCCGCCTGAGCGTTCTGGCTAACGTGATGGGCAAGCCCTACCGCGCGATCTTCAACGAATTTCAAGGCGGGTCGTTCAAGCCCGAGGATGTCGACGGTTCGGGCGATGTGAAATACCACCTTGGTGCGTCGAGTGACCGGGAATTCGACGGCAACAACGTGCACCTGTCGCTGACGGCGAACCCGTCGCATCTTGAGGCCGTGAATCCGGTGGTTCTGGGCAAGGTGCGCGCGAAACAAGACCAGAAGGGCGATACGGAGCGCACGCGGGTCATGGGCATCCTTCTGCATGGGGATGCTGCGTTTGCGGGGCAGGGTGTGGTGGCCGAAGGGCTCGGACTGTCGGGCCTGAAGGGGCACAAGACCGGCGGCACGATGCATATCGTGGTCAACAACCAGATCGGGTTTACGACCGCGCCGCATTTCAGCCGCTCGTCGCCCTATCCGACGGATATCGCGCTGATGGTGGAGGCGCCGATTTTCCATGTGAACGGCGATGATCCGGAGGCTGTGGTGCACGCCGCACGTGTGGCGACCGAATACCGCCAGATGTTCCACAAGGACGTTGTCATCGACATCATCTGTTATCGCCGGTTCGGCCATAACGAGGGTGACGAGCCGATGTTCACCAACCCAATCATGTATAAGAAGATCAAGGGTCATAAAACGACCCTGGCGCTTTATACGCAGCGTTTGGTCCAGGATGGTCTGATCCCCGAGGGCGAGATCGAAGACATGAAGGCAGCGTTCCAGAGCTACCTGAATGACGAGTTCGAAGCGGGCAAGGATTACAAACCCAACAAGGCAGATTGGCTGGACGGGCGGTGGTCGCACCTCGATCGCAAGGACGAGACAATCTATGATCGCGGCACGACGTCGATCAAACCCGAGACCTTCGCCGAAATCGGTCGCGCGCTGACGACCGCGCCGGACGGGTTCAGTTTGCACAAGACTGTGGGTCGTCTGCTTGAGACGAAGAAGCAGATGTTCGAGACCGGAAAAGGGTTCGACTGGGCCACGGGGGAGGCGCTGGCGTTTGGCTCTTTGATGACCGAAGGCTATCCGGTGCGCCTGTCGGGGCAGGATTCGACCCGCGGCACGTTCAGTCAGCGCCATTCCGGCCTGATCGATCAGGCGACGGAAGAACGGTATTACCCGCTCAACCACATCCGCGACGGGCAGGCGCATTACGAAGTGATCGACTCGATGCTGTCGGAATATGCCGTGCTTGGGTTCGAATACGGCTATTCGCTGGCCGAGCCGAATGCTCTGACGCTTTGGGAGGCGCAGTTCGGGGATTTCGCCAACGGCGCGCAGATCATGTTCGATCAGTTCATCTCATCGGGTGAGCGCAAATGGCTTCGGATGTCCGGTCTTGTGATGTTGCTGCCGCACGGCTTTGAAGGGCAGGGGCCAGAGCATTCATCGGCCCGGCTTGAGCGGTTCCTACAGATGTGCGCCGAGGACAATTGGATCATCGCCAATTGCACGACGCCGGCGAATTACTTCCATATCCTGCGCCGTCAGATCCATCGCGATTTCCGCAAGCCACTGGTCCTGATGACGCCGAAATCGCTGTTGCGCCACAAGATGGCGATCAGCGAGGCGGAGGATTTCACCACCGGATCAAGCTTCCATCGTTGCCTGTGGGACGATGCGCAAAAGGGCAATTCGGACACCAAGTTGAAGCCCGACGACAAGATCAAGCAGGTCGTGATCTGTTCGGGGAAGGTCTACTACGATCTTCTGGAAGAACGCGACGCGCGCGCGATCGATGATGTCTATTTGCTTCGGCTCGAGCAGTTTTATCCCTTCCCGGCACTGGCCCTGACCAAGGAGCTTGAACGGTTCAAGGGCGCGAAGATGGTCTGGTGTCAGGAAGAGCCGAAAAATCAGGGCGCGTGGTCGTTCATCGAACCGAACCTTGAATGGGTGCTGACCCGGATCAAGGCCAAGCACACCCGCCCGCGCTACGCGGGCCGCAACGCAAGCGCCTCGCCCGCTACGGGCCTGGCCTCCGCCCACAAATCCCAACAAGCGGCGCTGGTGAACAGCGCGCTGACCATCGAAGGATAATCAGACATGTCCGTAGAAATCCGTGTGCCAACGCTTGGGGAAAGCGTCACCGAGGCGACCGTCGCGACCTGGTTCAAGAAGCCCGGTGACGCCGTGGCGGTGGACGAGATGTTATGTGAATTGGAGACCGACAAGGTCACCGTCGAAGTGCCATCGCCCTCTGCGGGTACGTTGGGCGAGATCGTGGCTGCGGAAGGCGACACGGTCGGGGTCGATGCGTTGTTGGCCACATTGACGGAAGGCGCGGGCGCGGCGCCTGCCCCCTCTCCGGCGAAGAAGGCCGCGGCGTCTGATGCGCCCGCCGCGTCGGGCGATGCGGTGGATGTCATGGTGCCAACGCTGGGGGAAAGCGTAACCGAAGCGACGGTCTCGTCGTGGTTCAAGGCGGTCGGCGATACCGTCGCGCAGGACGAGATGTTGTGCGAGTTGGAGACGGACAAGGTCTCCGTCGAAGTGCCCGCGCCTGCAGCCGGGGTGCTGTCGGAAATCCTCGCGCCCGAGGGCTCGACGGTCGAGGCATCGGCCAAGCTGGCGGTGATTGGTGGCGCGGTGGCAACCGGGGCCTCTTCGGCGCCTGCACCTGCCGTCGGCTCCTCGCAACGGGCCGGCGATGGCAAGGACGTGGCCAATGCGCCTGCAGCTGAAAAGATGATGGCCGAGAAGGGTCTGGGCGCCGATCAGGTTCAGGGCTCTGGCCGGGATGGGCGGATCATGAAGGAAGACGTGATGAAGGCGGCGGCTGCTCCGGCCCCGTCGCCCGCGCCTGCACCGGCCGCTGCGCCCCGTGCGCCGAGCCCGGCGGAGGATGCCTCCCGCGAGGAGCGCGTCAAGATGACCCGCCTGCGCCAGACCATCGCGCGCCGCCTGAAGGATGCGCAGAATACGGCAGCCATCCTGACGACCTATAATGAGGTCGACATGGGCGCGGTAATGGAATTGCGCAACGAATACAAAGACCTGTTCCTGAAGAAGCACGGTGTCAAGCTTGGTTTCATGTCGTTTTTCACCAAGGCCTGCGTGCATGCGCTGCGCGAGGTGCCGGAGGTGAATGCCGAGATCGACGGGCAGGAAATCGTTTATAAGAACTTTGTCCACATGGGCATCGCCGCAGGCACGCCGCAGGGTCTCGTCGTGCCGGTGATCCGCGACGCTGATGCGATGAGCTTCGCCGACATCGAAAAGGCAATCGGTGAAAAAGGCGCCCGCGCCCGCGACGGCAAACTGTCGATGGCCGAAATGCAGGGCGGCACCTTCACCATCTCCAACGGCGGGGTCTATGGCTCGTTGATGTCGTCGCCGATCCTGAATCCGCCGCAATCCGGTATCCTGGGCATGCACAAGATCCAGGACCGCCCGATGGTTGTGAACGGCGAGATCGTGATCCGTCCGATGATGTATTTGGCCCTGTCCTATGACCACCGGATCGTCGACGGCAAGGGCGCGGTGACGTTCCTTGTGCGTGTGAAAGAAGCGCTGGAAGATCCGCGGCGCTTGCTCATGGATTTGTGAGGGATGCCAAAAGAAATCGGCATCCTCTTCAATGGTCAAGACCTATGCCATGCGGAAGATGCCGATTTTGCGAGCGAAGCCATTTCCGCCCTTGGTTTGCTCAACGAAACATCTTGTTCTTCGCTCGTCGCGATGTTGAGCGAAGCGCGTGTGTTGGGGCCCGAACAAGTGGCGCTAGAGTTCCGCAAGCAAGGCACCCAAATTTCAAAAGAGAGAAAGAAGTCACTTGGAATACGACGGAACTCCAATTTTTCGGAAGAGGCTTACTCCCAACTCACCGTGAATGGTCTAAAGGAGCCGCTGCGTGCACATGCCGCCACGCTTACGCGCGCAATGTTTGCTTTGCTGAAGGCAGAAACTGTCCAACTTGCGTTGGCAAATGGTTTCAACGAGCTTCGTATTTCACCATCGCACTTCTCCGATTGTAGACGTTGTTCGGTGAGGGGCGAAGAAATCCTCCAGATCTCGAAGATCGGTCAATTGCCGCCGTTGGACTGTACTCGGTTTGCATGTTCCGCTTGGTGGCAGCCCTACCGCGATTGGTTGGCTGAAGCTAAGTGAGCCTCACATCCCCGGCACCTCGCACCCTCGTGTTTTCCCAGTGATCGCCTCCGCGTGTCACGGTCTCAGCAGGACAAGGAGACACGCCCATGACACACCACCCGAACCGCCGGGCTTTCCTCGGGACCGCCGCGGCCACCGCACTGGCCGCCCCGATGGCCAAAGCCCACACAGCCCCGCCGGGCAGCGAGGACTTCATCTATGAGGTCACCCGCACCGAAGAGGAATGGCGCGCGATGCTGACCGAGGACGAACACCGCATCATGCGGGAAAATGGGACCGAGCCGCGCTTTTCCTCGGAGTTTTGGGAGACGGAGGAGGCCGGCCATTATCATTGCAAGGGCTGCGATTTGACGATCTATGACAGCGCCCAGAAAACGCTGCGCCTGATCGGCTGGGTGTTCTATCACCATGCCCGTCCGAATTCCGTCTTGATGGATATCGACGAATGGCCCGCGCAGATGTCGGAGACCGAAATCGAAGAGGTCCGCCAGGTGACCGAGGTGCATTGCCGCCGCTGCGGCAGTCATCTGGGCCATTACCTGATCGTTCAGGGCGAGATGCTGCATTGTATCAACGGCGCCAGCCTGACCTTTGCCGCTGATCGTTCCGGTTGACCGCGCGCCGGATTGGGTCACATAGCGCCCTCATGGAGAGTGGAGGCACGCATGACCCCTGAACTGACCGTCCTTGCGCTTGCTGCTTTGCTGCAAGCCATTCAATTCGCGCTGATGGCTGTTCCGACGAACCTTGAAGTTGGCACGGGCAAGACCCTGTCCCCGCGCGATGCGGGGCGATCCGGCGGTGCGATCGCGGAGCAGGTGAGCGCGCGCACGGGGCGGTTGATCCGTGCGATGAACAATCATTTCGAGGCATTGATCCTGTTCACCATTGCTGTTGTCGTGGTGACACTCGGTGCGCAATCCACGACGTTCACCGCCGCCTGCGCGTGGATCTACCTTGCAGCGCGGATTCTATATGTGCCGGCCTATGCCTTTGGCTGGGTGCCATGGCGCAGTTTCATCTGGTTTGTCGGGTTTGGCGCGACGATTGCCATGGTTTTGGCCGCCCTGATCGCTTGATTTCCGATTTGTGATCACACCCTGTCCATAAGCCCGGTTTTTTCCGCGACACGCGGGCGCGATCCGCAACTTTGGGTTGTTGCGGACCGTTCCGCTTCATAGGGTCACCGCAAAGACCACGCGGCACAGGAGGCCCCCATGTCCAGCTATGATGTCATCGTAATCGGCTCCGGTCCCGGCGGCTATGTCTGCGCCATCCGCTGTGCGCAGCTGGGGTTGAAGACCGCGTGCGTGGAAGGGCGCGAGACGTTGGGGGGCACCTGTTTGAACATCGGCTGCATTCCGTCGAAGGCGCTTTTGCATGCCAGCCACCAGCTGCACGAGGCGGAGCACAACTTTGCCAAGATGGGCCTGAAGGGAAAATCGCCGTCCGTCGATTGGATCCAAATGCTTGCCTATAAGGACGACGTAATCGGTCAAAACACCAAGGGCATCGAGTTTCTATTCAAGAAGAACAAGATCGATTGGTTGAAAGGCTGGGGCTCGATCCCGGAGGCTGGCAAGGTGAAAGTGGGCGATGAGGTGCACGAGGCCAAGCACATCATCGTGGCAAGCGGGTCCGAGCCGTCGAGCCTGCCGGGGATCGAGATCGATCAGAAGGTTGTGGTGGACAGCGAAGGCGCGCTGAGCCTGCCCAAGATCCCCAAGAAGATGGTGGTGATCGGGGCTGGTGTGATCGGGCTCGAGCTGGGGTCGGTATATGCGCGTCTCGGGACGCAGGTGCAGGTGGTGGAATTCCTCGACCACATCACGCCGGGCATGGATGCGGAGGTGTCGCGACAGTTCCAGAAGCTTTTGACTAAGCAGGGATTGAGCTTCACGCTTGGGGCTGCGGTTCAGAAGGTGGAGGCCAGCAAGACCAAGGCGAAGGTCACTTACAAGCTGCGCAAGGATGACAGCGAGGCAGTGCTGGATGCCGATGTGGTGCTGGTGGCGACGGGCCGCAAGCCGTTCACCGATGGGCTGGGGCTTGAGGCGCTTGGCGTGAAGATGTCGGAGCGCGGGCAGATCGAGGTCGACGGGCAGTATCGGACGTCCGTGGACGGGGTGCTGGCGATTGGCGATGCAATCAAGGGGCCGATGCTGGCGCATAAGGCCGAGGATGAGGGGATGGCGGCTGCCGAAGTGGTTGCGGGCAAGCATGGACATGTGAATTACGGGGTCATTCCCGGCGTGATCTACACGCATCCCGAAGTCTCAACCGTGGGTGAGACCGAGGAGAGCCTGAAAGAGGCGGGCCGGGCCTACAAGGTCGGCAAGTTCAGCTTCATGGGCAACGGACGTGCAAAGGCGAACTTTGCGGGCGACGGGTTTGTGAAAATTCTGGCGGACAAGGACACCGACCGCATTTTGGGCGCGCATATCATTGGGCCGATGGCGGGAGACTTGATCCATGAGGTCTGCGTGGCGATGGAATTCGGCGCGTCGGCGGAGGATCTGGCGCTGACGTGCCATGCGCATCCGACCTATTCGGAAGCCGTCCGCGAGGCAGCGCTGGCGTGCGGGGATGGGCCGATCCATTCGTAAGATCGGGGCTGTTGACCCCGGGTTGCAAGGTTGCAACCCGGGGTCAAGCATTTGATTGAAGGCGGTTTTCAGGTTTCTGTTAACCCGATATTAAGGTTTTGAGATCCGGCAGGCACCGCCACGGCGCACAGTAAGGCGGGCCACGCGGCAGAGGCGATGCCCCCTCCCCCCCCCCGCTCTCTCAGTTCGCCAGAAGCCGCAGGCCCTGGGTCACATCGGCCCGCAGAGCCAGGCGCAGCCCCGGCTCATCCCCGGCCTGCAACGCAGAGAGGATCAGCTTGTGGTGCGGGGGCGCTTCGGTGCGGCCGAGCCGTCCGTAAAGCGCGCGCATGGTGGGCCCCATTTGCAACCAGACGGTTTCCGCCAGCGCCAGCATCGCGGGGGCTTGTGCGCGCAAATAGAGGGTGCGGTGAAATTCGAGGTTGGTGCGGATGTATCCGACCGCGTCGCGGCGTGCGATGACCTGCGCGACCTGGGCGTTGATCGCCTCCATCCGCTCGATCAGGGCGGGGTGGGCGCGGGGCAGGGCACGGGTGGCGAGCTCGGGCTCCAACAGGGCGCGCAGGGCGGCCAATTCCTCGATCCGTTCATTCGACAACTCGGGCGTTGAAACCCGGCCCGAGGTCGACAAAAACAACGCCCCCTCACTCACCAGACGGCGCACGGCCTCGCGCGCGGGGGTCATCGAGACGCCGAATTCGCGGCCCAATCCGCGCAGGGTCATCGCCTCACCGGGGCCAACCTCACCATACATGATGCGCGAACGCAGGGCGCGGTAGACACGGTCATGGGCCACGGCGGCGCCGGTCTCGGTCGGTCGGGGGTTCATCAACATGTCAGGTGGGATCTCCATCAAAGCGCCAGGCCAAGAGGTCGGCACCGCGTTGCTTGATCCAGCGGCGGTGTGTGTCGGTGTCGGGGCAGAGCCTGCGGCACACCGCCCAGAAGCGGGCGGAATGGTTCATCTCGGCCAGATGCGCGACCTCATGGGCGGCCACGTAATCGAGCACTTCGGGCGGGGCCATGATCAGCCGCCATGAAAACATCAGATCGCCCTTCGACGAACAGCTGCCCCAGCGCGACCGCGGGTCACGCAGGGTAATCCGGCCAAAGGGACGGCCAAGATTTGCGGCATGTTGGGTGACCGCGGCACTGAGGCGATCGCGCGCCATCGCGGTGAGCAAAGCCTTGATGCGGGGGGCTTCGCGGGGGCCTTCGGGCACTTCGATCCGCCCATCCACGAACCGCGCGGCCCGGCCCACCCCGGCCACGATATCACGCGGTACACCACACACGGGGATTTGCACGCCGATCCGGGCGGATTTGACATCGGCCGCGCCGTCGAGATGTTGGCGCACCCAGTCTTCGCGCGCGCGCAGGAACGCCAGCGCTTCGGCCTCGGGGGCCCATGTCGGAAGGCTGAGCGAGACGCGCCCATCCGCCCGGCTGACGCGGAGGGAAAACCGTTTGGCCCGCGCATTGCGGCGCAGCAGAACCTCCACCGGCGGATTGCCAGGCAGCACATGGGTTGAAACGGGCGGGCGCGTTGCCAAATGACACCTCTCAGGCGGGTTTGGGGAAAGCCTTTGACAGTCCCCCAACACTATGTCAGGTGACCGCATCCCGCGATACCGATTATGCAAGGGGGTGTCATGCCCAAAGAGGAATGGGGCGTTAAACGCGTCTGCCCGACCACCGGAAAACGTTTCTATGATCTGGGCGCGAGTCCGATCGTCAGCCCGTATACGGGTGAGGTTGTCGTGCTTGAGACCGGCAAAGGCGGCGCGCAGAGCCTCGTCGCCGACAAAGCCGCGACGAAAGCCAAGGAAGCGGAGGCCGAGGAAGAGGAACTGGTCCTTGAGGACGACCTCGACATCGAAGCAGAAGCCGATGCCGATATCGATGATGATGACGTGCTGGATGATGACGACGAGGATACCGTCGCGTTGGATGATCTGGCCGATGTTGCCGCCGATGGGGGCGACGACGACTGATTTGGGGTAAGGTCGGAATGGCGCCGCGTGGGGTGATTTTTTCGCTTGCACGGTGCGTCGCCCGGCCTTACACCGCACCACCGATGGGGCCTTAGCTCAGCTGGGAGAGCGCCTGCATGGCATGCAGGAGGTCAGCGGTTCGATCCCGCTAGGCTCCACCAAATTCCCTCAGTTTCGCATTTTGCACCTGTGGCGCTTTGCTGGCAGCGCCTGACCCTTGCGCCCTTGCGGGACGCTTGGGTCAGCGGTTCGATCCCGCTAGGCTCCACCAAGCGCTTTTTGCAAAGCAAAAAGCGCGTCGCCCGACAGGGGCTTTTCAAGAAAAAGCTCCCGAGAGGGCAAGCCGGTTTTCGACAGATGTGCCGCGTCGCCCGACAGGGGCTTTTCAAGGAAAAGCTCCCGAGAGAGAGGGCAAGCGGATGAACCCTCGCAGGTTCAACCTTTGCATGCACACAAGGCTCCTTCACCGCGACAGGCTTTCCGCCAAGCGCATCAGTTGCACGGCTTCGTTCCGGTCGCCGAATGGGTCATCGCCGCGGTTGGCGTTGGCCAAAGCGATGGCGTCGGCGTAGGTCCAGTCGCCGAGGAACGCATCGTCGCGCAGAAGTTGGCCGAAGCCCGCGATGGCGGCGGCGAATTGCGCCTCCTGGCCGGGGTCGGCGGGGGCTGCGGGAATGGCGAGGTCCACGATTTGGCTTTCGTCCTGTCCCGGCGCTTTCCACCGCAGAGATAGAAAGCCCAATTCATCCGCATCGCCCGCGTCCGGGGTTTCATCGGCCCCGTACCGCAGCGGCGCGACCAGCGTGGCGGGCGAGCCTACGGGCGTGACCTCGTAGATCGCGGTGACGGAATGCCCCGCGCCCAGTTCGCCCGCATCGACGGCGTCGTTGGCGAAATCCTCGCGCGCGAGACCGCGCGTTTGATAGCCGATCAGGCGGTACTCGGCGATCGCGGCGGGATTGAATTCGAGCTGGATCTTGAGGTCATCGGCGATCGGGAACAGCGCGCCGGACATCTGGTCGACAAGCACGCGCTGCGCCTCGTGCAGGGTGTCGATATAGGCCGCGGTGCCATTGCCGCTTTGCGCCAGCGCCTGCATCGTGTCGTCTTGCAGATTGCCCCGTCCGAAGCCGAGGACGGAGAGGTAGATGCCGGTGTCGCGCTGCGTGCTGATGTAGGTTTCGAGCGCGTCGGGGTCGCTGAGGCCGACGTTGAAATCGCCGTCGGTGGCCAGAATCACGCGGGAGACTTCGCCCTCGCCGGTCATGCGGGCGGCCAGATCATAGGCCGCTTCGAGTCCGCCGACGCCATTGGTGGATCCGCCCGCCTGCAAGGTCGAAAGTGCGGCGGAAATCGTGTCGGTTTCACCGGCCGCGGTCGGATCGAGGGCGATACCCGCGCTACCCGCGTAGGTGACGATGGCGACCTGATCTTGCGCGTCGAGCCGGTCGAGCATCAGGCGGAAGGACTGGATAAGAAGCGGCAGTTTGGTGGGGTCGTTCATCGACCCGGAGGTGTCAATGAGGAACACCAAGTTGAGCGGCGGGCGATCTTCGATGGCGGGACGCGCGCCCTGTATACCGATATGAACCAGCTGCGTGTCGGGGTTCCAGGGGGTCTCGAACACGCTCACGGTAGGGCGGAACGGGCCAAGGTCGTCCGCGTCCGGGGCGGGCAGATCATAACGAAAATAGTTCAGCATTTCCTCGATGCGCACGGCCTCTGGCGGGGGAAGCTCACCGCGGTTGAGGGCGGCGCGGACGAACGCGTAGGAGGCCGTATCCACATCGCTTGAAAAGGTGGAGACCGGGTTTTCCGTGACAACCTGCACAGGGTTGGCATCGGCATTGGCGAAGGCTTCGGAGTTGGGCGCAGATGGCAAAGCGACATCAGCGGGCGCGGGCGCGGCCATCTGAGCACTGCCGGAGAGTGCGGCCCCAACGCCGGAACGGCGCCCGGTTCGCGCCTCGGCGTCAAGTCCATCGCCGGTGTCGCCCGGGGCGAGCGTGCCGAACGCGCCGTCGATGGCAACGCCGGGACTTTCTTCAAGGCGCATGCTCGGCGCGGGCGATGCTGCGATATCGCCGTCTGCTGTGCCAGTGTTGAGCGGGGCGTTGGGGCTGAGGATCGGCGAGGGCGTCGAAACTGCAGGCTCTGCGCGCGGTGCGACCTCCGGGGCCGATGGCGACAGGGCGAGGTCGGGGCCGCGCAGCAGGTTTTGACCCGCGGGGCTGAGGATCAGGACGCCCATGGCAACCAAGGCCGTGGTTGCGCTCAAAGCGCCGGTGGTGCGGGTGAACAGCATATCGAAAGCTCCTTTGAAAAAGCCCGTCTTGGGGGAAGGGTCGGAGCTTTGACGCACGGCATCGCGTGATCCTTGGGTTCGGGCAAACACCGCCTGCGCCTGCGCGAGGTTGGCGGCTTTGCGCACGGCATCGGGCGCGGGCAAAGCCGCGTCCATGGCGCGTTTCAGGTCCTTCAGGTCGGTGTCCGAGGTCATGGCCCCGCCTCCTCTAACGCTTTCATATCACGCAATTTCCTCTTCGCTTCGGCGACGCGCCATGCAATCGTGCCCTCCGATACGCCAAGGATTTCGGCGGCCTGGACCTGAGTGATGCCGTCAAGAACCAGCGCCAGCGTGTCCCGTAACGTCGGGCTGAGCACAGCCATGGCGCGGGTCAGCCAATCGTGCGCTTCGGCGGTTTCGATCGCCGATCGCGTGCGGTCGATCTCGATATCCGACCAACCCTCGGTGGCGCGCGCATAGCTGGCCGCGCGTCGCCGCCGGTCGCTCGCCGCATTGACCGCCACGCGGTAAAGCCAAGTGGTCACCTTGGCGTCGCCCCGAAATCCCGCCAGCTTGCCGGGCAGGGCGAGGCAGATGTCCTGGGTCAGATCTTCGGCCTCGGCGCGGCTGCCGGTGAGGCGAAAGCACAACGCGAAGAGGCGGTCATAGACCCGTCCGAGCAAAAGCTCGAACGCGGTTGCGTCGCCACCGGCGGCCGCAAGGGCCAGATCTTCGTCGCTTACATCCATCCGCATATCATACCCTATGACGCGCGCCGTGGGGCGATCCTTGGGTCGGAGGCAATGTTTTTTGGTGCGGCTCGGGGCGTGTCGCGCGACGGGCCGAAACTGAGATCTTGCGTCTCACTTAAACCTTGACGTGAAGGGCCCTGCGTCCCACACGGCCTTACCTGCCGCATCTGACCACGGTGCCGCAGTGCCAAGCCCCGTGCGGCGGGGTAAACGCAGGACGATTAAACGAAAGCCCGAAACCGATGCAGATCTACCTACCCATCGCCGAGGTGAGCGTTAACGCGTTCCTTTTGCTGGGGTTGGGGGGGCTGGTCGGAATCCTGTCGGGGATGTTCGGTGTCGGCGGCGGGTTCCTTATGACGCCGCTGTTGTTCTTCATCGGCATCCCGCCCGCGGTTGCGGTGGCGACCGAAGCGAACCAGATCGTGGCGTCGTCGTTTTCGGGCGTGCTGGCACATTTCAAGCGAAAGACGGTGGACCTGACGATGGGGGTCGTCTTGTTGATCGGCGGCCTTGTCGGGGCGGCCATCGGCGTGCAGGTCTTTGCGATGCTGACCGCGATCGGGCAGGTCGATCTGCTGGTGAAGCTTTGCTACGTGGTGTTCCTGGGCATCATCGGGCTGCTGATGTTCGTCGAGAGCCTGAACGCGATCCGTAAATCGCGCGCCACGGGTCCGGCGCAGATGCCGAAACGGCGCACGCGCGGCTGGATGGATGCGCTGCCGTTCAAGATGCGGTTTCGTACGTCGGGGCTTTATATTTCGGTGATCCCACCGCTTGTGGTGGGCCTGTTCGTGGGCGTTTTGGCGGCGATCATGGGGGTCGGCGGCGGGTTCATCATGGTGCCCGCGATGATCTACCTTCTGGGGATGCCGACCAAGGTTGTGGTCGGAACCTCGCTGTTTCAGATCATCTTCGTGACCGGGTTTGCGACGCTGATGCATGCCACGACGAATTACACCGTCGACATGGTTCTGGCGGTTCTGCTCTTGGTGGGCGGTGTTGTGGGGGCGCAGATCGGCGCGCGGATCGGGACGCGTTTGAAGGCCGAGCAATTGCGCATTCTGTTGGCAGTCATGGTGTTGGCGGTCTGCGGCAAGCTGGCCTTTGACCTTCTGGTCATGCCGTCGGAGCTTTATTCCATCGGTGCGGGGGCGGGGCATTGAGGGGCGGGGTGCAAGCGCTCCTCGGGCTTGCGGCCCTCCTTGCAGTTTGCCTGCCGGTGCGGGCGGAGACGGTTGTGGCCGGGTTGAGCCGCGATGCGATCAACATCACTGCGAATTTTGCAGGCTCCGAGATCCTGATTTTTGGCGCAGTGGAGCGCGATGCGCCGTCGCCGGAGGGGGATTTGGAGGTCATCATCACCATCGAGGGACCGGCGCAGGCAGTGGCGGTGCGTCGCAAGGACCGGCGGTTCGGGATCTGGGTGAACACGGATGCCATCGAAGTAGACGAAGCGCCCTCTTTTTACGCGGTGGCTGCGACTGGCACGTTGTCGGAGGTGTTGACGCAGGTGGAAGACCTGCGCCACAGGGTGTCGATTCCGCGCGCGATCCGGGCGGTTGGTGTCGGTGTGGCGCATCCCGAAGACTTCACCAACGCCTTGATCCGTATCCGGGAATCCGAGGAATTGTACCAGTTGAACGAGGGCGGCGTGACCTTGCGTAACGAAACCTTGTTCGACACGTCAGTGCGTTTGCCTGCAAACCTTGTTGAAGGCGACTACCGGACGCGCATATTCTTAACGCGTGGGGGCGTGGTCCTTGACGTGTATGAGCAGGATATCGCGGTGCGGAAGGTTGGTTTGGAACGGTTTATCTACAATCTCGCCCATGAGCGGCCTTTGATTTACGGCATTCTGTCGCTTGCCATTGCGATTGCGGCGGGGTGGCTTGCGTCGGCCGTGTTCCGCTATATCCGGGCCTGAGGCGCGGTGTCGGCCGCGGCCCAAACCGTTGTGCGTCGCTTCTGGAAGGCGATGGCCAGCAATGATTTCCACGTGGCGAGCCTGTACCTGACCGAGGATTTCCGCCTGCAATGGCCGCAATCAGGCGAGATCGTCGAGGGGCGGGAGAATTTTGCCGCGCTGAACACCGCCTATCCGGCGAGCGGGCCTTGGACCTTTGACCTGCGCCGGATCGTGGGGGAGGGGGATCAGATCGTGACCGAGGTGGCGATCAGTGATGGCGATCTGCACGCCACGGCGATCACGTTCCACACGGTGCGCGGCGAGTTGATCGCGTTACAGCGCGAGTTCTGGCCGGACCCGTTCGAGGCGCCGGAGTGGCGGCGGGGCTGGGTGCGTTTGCCGAGCGGGTGAGCAGCTTCTCAAGGTTGAGCAATGGGGTCAAGCCTTTGACTTCAAATGCTTAACCGATTTTCGTTTGGATTTTGTCGAGCATGATTTTTAGTCGTTTGGGGGCGCTGCGAGAAGCGTTGCGGGCGCCGGGCGCGCGATCAGCCGCGGCCCACGTAGGGCATGGTCGTGGCCATCACGGTCTGGAACAGCACGTTGGTGCCGAGGGGGAGGGTGGCCATGTGGAGGACGGATTGTGCGGCGTGATCGACGTTCATCATCGGCAGGGGCTGCTTGCCGTCGGCGACGAGACGATCGTTGAGTGTATCGACAAGCTCGGTGCGGGCGTTGCCGATGTCGATCTGACCGGTGGCGATGTTGAACGGGCGGCCATCGAGTGCCAGCGTTTTGGTCAGGCCCGTGACGCCGTGTTTTGTGGTCGTGTAGCACAGGCTTCCCTCGCGCGGGGTATGCGCCGAGAGCGAGCCGTTGTTGATGATGCGCCCGCCTTGGGGATCCTGCGCGCGCATCTGCGCAAACGCGGCGCGCGCGGTGTTGAACATGCCCGTCAGATTGACGGAAACGCTTTGATGCCAATCGGTTACGTCGACCTCGTCGATGGTGCCCTGGGGGGTAAAAATGCCCGCATTGTTGAAGATCGCATCGAGCCTGCCCCAGTGGGCGACCAGTGTTGCGATGGCCTGTTCGACCTGCGCCAGATCGGTGACATCGCCGGGCAGGGCGAGGGCGTTTTCATGGGTGCGGGCGAGGTCCTCCAACGGTGCGGCGCGCCGTGCGAAGAGGCCCACGCGCCAGCCGTTTTGCAAGAACAGCTCGGCGGTGGCGCGTCCGATGCCGGAGCTTGCGCCGGTGATGAAGATGGTTTGCATGGGACCTCCGTCGGGCCAAACGGGATGAATTTTTCTGTAGTTCTTTTGTCGTTTTTTCGTAACGCATCGGACATGTGTGCGCGGCAGTCTAATCCTCGGGCGGGCTGTCGAGTTCAAGGGGGGCGGCCTTGACCTCTAGATCATCAATGCCGAGCACAATGGTCGGGCGCGACAGCCGGTAGCGCGTCACCCAGATCAGGCGCTCTTCGGCGCGGGTGATGGCGACATAGGCGAGCCGTTTCCAAAGGGCCTGGCCCGCCTCCATCCGCCCGGCGCGGGAGGCGGCATAGAGATCGGGGGCGAAGACCTGCACGGCGGGCCATTGCGAGCCCTGTGCCTTGTGGGTTGTCACGGCGGCCCCATGCAGAAACGCCGCGCCCATCCGGGCGGCGTAGGGGATGAACGGTTCATCCTCATCCGGCTTTTCGATCTTGACGATGGAGGCGGCGGAGAAGCGCGGGGTTTCAGCGCCGATCACATGCAGGCGTGAAAAGCCGGGGCGGTTGCCGGGGCCAAGATAGATGACCGGCGCGCCCTTGATCAGGCCGCGGGCTTCGAGGTCGATGCGCTTCTTGCGGTGCTTCAGGGGCAGCTCGATCCCGTCGCAAATCAGCGGCTCGCCGGGCAAAAGCTCATCATCGGCCGCGCCATGGGCGGAGCGGAAGGCCGAGATCAGGCGGATGCGCGTGGCGTTGCGCCAGACCAGCACCGGAGAGCGGGCCATCATGTCGGAATTGACGGCACCCGCGACCTGCACGCGGTCATCGCTTGCGGCGGCCTCGGTGATCATGCGCTCGAAGTCGGAAAATTCCAGCGCCGGGTCGCCGAGCGCATGGGCCAGATCGAGGATCGGATTGTCGGCATCCTGTCGGTGCACGCGGCCCAGATGCATCAGGTTGGGCCCTTTGAACTTGTCGAAGACCATCTCGCCGGATTGACCCACGGGGGCAAGTTGCGCCGGGTCGCCGAACAGGATCAGGACGGGGAAGATTTCCTTCAGATCCTGATATTGCTTGTCATCGAGCATGGAGGATTCGTCGACCAGCCCGATATCGAGTGCGTCTTCGCGGCGCTTCCAGCCGGTGATGAAATCAGACCCGCGCAGACCCGCAGAGGCCAGGGCGGCGGGCACGGATTTGGTGGTGTCGTAGACCTCCTTGGCGCGGTCGAGCGCGGCATCGGTCAGCGCCTCGATCACCGGGCGCTCGCCCTGACCGGCCATCCATTCGGCGACCTTCTCGAATTCGGGATCGTAGACGGGCGTGTAGAGGATGCGGTGGATCGTGGTGGCGGGCACGCCGCGGCCGCGCAGCACGGAGGCGGCCTTGTTGGTGGGCGCGAGGACGGCGACGGTGCGGCGGTCCTTGCGGCGCTTGCCCTCCCAATCGCCGGAAATCAGATCGACACCGGTGCGTTGCAGCGCCTTGACGATTTCCGCCAGCAGGAGGGTTTTGCCGGACCCCGCCTTGCCGGTGATGGCCAGCACCGCGCCTTGCCCTTCGGAGGCCGGGGTGAGGGTATCGTCGTCGATATCAACGCCCATATCGCGCAGCACTTCGGCCACGCGGTCGTGGGCGGCGGCCTGATCATCGGAGTAGGTGGGGGCGGCATTGGCCGGAGCGGTGGCAGTCATGGGCGGAGCCTATCGCCCCCGCCCGCGACATGCGAGGCGTCAGATCGACAAATCGGAGAGCCGCAGGGGCGCGCCGGGCCGGGTCTCGGCTTCGACCTCGTCGCCGGCTTCGGCCAGGGTGAGGGCCATGGACCGGGCAAGGATCGCATCTGCGCGGCCCGGGCTGGAGCCGTTGAAGGTTTCGGAGATCACCTGATCGGCGGACAGGAGCGCGCGGATCAGGGCCGTGAGGCGCGCGTCGGGTGCCGATTTGCGCAGCCGCGCGAGCAGGGCGAGGGGTTCCGGCGTGCTGTCCATGACGGCGCTGAGCACGGTTTCGAGAAGAATTTCATGATCCATCGGGTATCGGTCTTTGCCGCCTTCGACTTTGGAAAGGGAAATGACCGGGATTTTCCCGCGAGGTCGGTTTCATCGACGTCACACGCCGGGTAGCGCGCGGCGTCGCACCGGGCAAGCGCGGGCCTGGAAACAGACAATTCGATATAAATGGTTAAGCGATCACCGCGATTGGAAATCCGGCTGCGAAGCGGCGCCCGGCAGGGGTGGGCGGCGCCGGGCGCGTCATTTGACGAAGACTTCGCGCGGCAGGGTGGAGAGACAGTCGTGCCCGGTCTCGGTAATGAGGATGGGTTCGGTGATCTCGATGCCGCCGTCATCAAGCCAGAGGGCGGGCATGAAATGGAAGGTCATGCCGGGTTCAAGCACGGTGGTGTCGCCGCGCCGGAAGGACATCGTCCGTTCGCCCCAATCGGGCGGATAGCTGAGGCCGATGGCGTAGCCTGTGCGGCTGTCTTTCTCGAAGCCGAGCCGGTTGAGGGTGCCGTTGAAGGCATTGGCGACATCCTCGCAGGTGTTGCCCGGGCGGGCCTGTTCGAGGGCGTGGTGGGTGGCTTCAAGCACGGCCTTTTCGGCCGCGGCAAAGTGGGGAGGCATGGCGCCCAGAAACAGCGTGCGCGATTGCGGGCAATGGTAGCGGCGGAACACGCCGGCGATTTCGAAAAACGTGGCCTCGCCGGTTTTCATCGGGGCGTCGTCCCACGTCAGGTGGGGGGCGGTGGCGTCGAGCCCCGAGGGCGTGAGGGGCACGATGGCGGGGTAGTCGCCCCATGCGTCATCGGTGCCACGGGTCGCGGTGGCGAGGATTTCCGCGACGAGGTGGTGTTTGGGCAGGCCCGGCTCGGCGACCTCCAGGATGCGGTGGTGCATCGCTTCGACGATGGCCGCGGCCTTGCGCATGCGGGCGATTTCGGCGGGCGATTTCACGGCGCGTTGCCAGTTCACGAGACCGGTGGTGTCGATGAATTGCGTGTCGGGGAGGTGTTGCAGGAGAGTTTGGTGGGCGGCGGCGGAATAGTAGTAATTGTCAAGCTCTACGCCGATGCGCGTGCCCGAACCGCCGCGCTGCCGGATCAGCTCGGCCAGCGTTTCATGGGGGTGTTTTTCGGGGTTCTGCACATAGGTGTCATCATAGCCCACGACGTGATCGTCGGGCATGTAGACGGTCCGGAGCGCGCCGCGCCCGTCCATCGCGCGGCCCCACCACAGCGGCAGTCCGTCGGGCGGGATCACGACCGCCTGGTGGACGTAGAAGGACCAGCCGTCATATCCGGTGAGCCAGGCCATGTTGGACGGATCGGTGACGATGAGCCATTCCACGTGTGCGTCGTGCATGGCGGTGCGCGTTTTGGCGAGGCGCTGGGCGTATTCCGCGGCGGAGAAATTGGGGATGCGGTCGGGCATGGGGCGGGCTCCTCGTTGGCGGGAGGGTGGCGGAGGCGGCGGGCGGGGTCCAGAAGATTTGTCGGCGCTGTGCCAACACAGGCGGTTCGGGGCGCGCTGCGGCCGGGTGCCTTGCGCAATGGTGGCGTGGTGGTAGCATGGGGGTGGAGTGCGCCAAGCGGAGGGCTTTCACGATGCTGACCAACGACCAACTCGACAAATGGGACCGGGACCACTTTTTCCATCCGTCCACGCATCTGGGCCAGCATGCGCGGGGCGAGGCGCCGGGTCGGATCATCCAGAGCGCGGAGGGCTGTCATATCACCGACCGGGACGGCAATCGCCTGCTGGATGCGTTCGCGGGTCTGTTTTGCGTCAATATCGGCTACGGGCGGCAGGAAGTCGCGGAGGCCATCGCCGCGCAGGCGCGTGAGCTGGCCTATTACCATTCCTATGTCGGGCATGGCACGGAGGCGTCGGTGACGCTGGCCAAGATGGTCGCGGACCGCGCGCCGGAGGGCTTCAACCGGGTCTATTTCGGGCAGGGTGGCTCGGACGCGAATGAGACCAACATCAAGCTGATCTGGTATTACAACAACATCCTCGGGCGGCCCGAGAAGAAGAAGATCATTTCGCGGTGGCGGGGGTATCATGGATCGGGGTTGATGAGCGGGTCGTTGACGGGTCTGAGCCTGTTCCATCGCAAGTTCGATCTGCCGTTCGACATGGTGCGCCACACCACGGCGCCGTATTATTTCCAGCGCGCCGACCAGAGCCAGGACGAGGCGGCGTTCGTGGCGCAATGCGTGGCCGATCTTGAGGCGCTGATCGCGCAGGAAGGGGCCGACACCATTGCCGCCTTCGTGGCGGAGCCGGTGATGGGCACGGGCGGGATCGTGCCGCCGCCGGAGGGGTATTGGCCCGCCATTCAGGCCGTTTTGAAACGCCATGATATCCTGTTGGTGGTCGATGAAGTGATCACGGGCTTCGGGCGCTTGGGGTCGATGTTCGGATCGCCAGTTTATGGGATCGAACCGGATTTCATCACCATCGCCAAAGGTTTGACGAGCGCCTATGCGCCGCTTTCGGGGTCCATCGTGCATGACCGGGTGTGGGAGGTTCTGGCACGCGGCACGGACGAGAACGGGCCGATGGGTCATGGATGGACCTATTCGGCGCATCCCATCGGAGCGGCGGCGGGGGTGGCGAATTTGAAGCTGCTCGATGCGCTGGATCTGGTGCGCAATGCGGGCGAGGTCGGCCCGTACCTGACGCAGGCGATGGGAGAGGCGATGGCGGACCATCCGCATCTGGGCGACGTGCGCGGCGCGGGCATGTTGACGGCGGTGGAGCTGGTCAAGACGCCGGGCACGCGGGAGGGGTTCGATCCGGGCGACAAGATCGTGCCGCAGATCGTGGCGGCGATGGGCCGGCGCGGTGTGATCGCGCGGGCGATGCCGCAGGCCGACATTCTCGGATTTTCGCCGCCGCTGTGCCTGAGCCGGGCGGAGGCTGACACAGTGGTTTCGGCGACGCGCGCATCGGTGGACGAGATCCTGGGTCGATGACGCATTTGATGTAGCGCAACGACGCTTTGCGCGTGCTTGGCTAGGATTGTCATGGCGGCTGGGCCTGGGGAGCGTGCGACTTAACGGATGCCCCCTCGGGACTTGGACGTCGTGGCGAGGGAGGTCACCATGAAGATACTGATCCTTTTCGATACAGTCGAAGGCCTAACCGGACGGATCGCACGATTGATAGCGGATCAGGTGCGCAAAGCCGGGCACGCGGCACATCTGGTCGATGCGGCCGCGACCGATCTTCCGGATCTCGATCACGCGGACGCCGTGATCCTGGCCGCATCGGTTCATCAACGCCGCCATCCGGCCCGGTTCGAGGCGCTGGTTGCGGCGCACAAAGCGGACCTGGCGGACCGCCCGACATTGATGTTGTCGGTCAGCCTGAACGCTGCGTTCCCGGAAGGTCGGAGCGAGGCCGAGGATTACCTTCTGGAGATGAAGATGCGCACCGGGCTGACCCCGAGCGAGGAGATGCTGGTCGGCGGCGCAGTGCGGACGGAAAAATACGATTACTTTGCCATGATGGTGGTTCGGCATGTCGTGCTGCGCGGTCGGGATGTGGACATGTCGCAATCGGAGCATGACTTCACCGATTATGATGCGGTGCGCGCGAAGGTTTCGGCGTTTCTGGAGGCGTGCGCGGCACCGGCTTGAGACCGTTGGACGGGCGCATGCCCCTTTACCTGTCGACCGCGTTGCGGCTAGGGTCCGGTGATTGAAACGACGCCCTATTTCGGACCAGCGCAAGAGATGCCAGTCACTCATGTCACGTGCCCAAACTGCGGCTATGGTTTTGACAATCTTCGGAAATCCACCCGGATGTTCGATTGCCCGTCGTGCGACACGACGCTGTTTCGCGATGGTGCGGCGCTCAACCCGATCGGGAACAATGGCGAGATGCACGATTATCCGACGCTTCTGGGCCTTGGCGACACTGTGATCATCGGCGGGCAGAGCTGCGATGTGGTGGGGCATGCGCGCTACGATTACGGACGCGGGACCTGGGACGAGTTCTGGGTCGAGAATGACCGCGGCGCGGGGGCGTGGGTGTCGGTCGATGAGGGCGATGTGGCGGTGCAATACCCGCTCCACGGCGACGACAGGCCGAAGCGGGCCGATCCGCCGGCGGTGGGTCACGCCATTATCCATCGCGGGCTCGAATACACCGTGACCGAGGGCGACACGGCGCGGTGCATCGCGGTGCGCGGGGAGTTTCCCGAGGTGATCCAGGTGGGCGATGAGCATTATTTCATCAATGCGTCGGGGCCATCGGGGCAGATCCTTTCGGGGGAGTTCTGGCAAGGCGGCTATGGCTGGAGCGACGGGGAATGGCTTGATCCGTTCACGTTGAAAATCAAGCGGTTGGACGGGAGCCGGGTGGCATGACGGCGACCCATGGGCTGCGCTCGATCAATTGCACGCAATGCGGTGCGGGCCTGTCGGTTCTGGGCGGCGGGCGGGTGCAGAGCCATGTCTGCGGCTATTGCGGCGCGATCCTGGACAGCCAGGACAATTACAAGGTTCTCGACAGCATCGGGAAGCGCGATCACCCGGCAAGCCCGATCACCATCGGGATGACGTTCAAATACCAGGGCGTCGATTTCACGGTCATCGGCACGCTGGGCATCATCGAGCGCTATGCCGGTCGGACCTGGCGATGGGTCGAGCATCAGGTGTTTTCGCCCACCCACGGGTATCTGTGGCTGAACGTCGAAAACGGGCATGTGACGTTCACGCGGAAGGTGCGCGATTTCAACATGGGTCATTGGTTGAGCCCGGCGACGGTGGAGCGGTCCGAGACGCCGCCGCGGCGGCAATACGGTGGGGCGAATTACAAGTATTACGAGACCTCGGTGACGCAGATCGAATTCATGGAAGGTGAGTTCAACTGGGTGCCGAAACTGGGCGAGAAGAAGCATGTGGTGAGCCTATTGGGGCCGGATGCGATGCTGAGCCTGGTGCGGTCGTCGCGGGAGCGGGAGGTCGAGATCACCCGGCTGCTGGACCGTGCTGCGGTGGCGCGCGAGATGGGGTTTGACCCGGGCGCCCTGGGCCGGGCCGAGCGGCATCCGCTGGAGCCGTATACGCCGATGGCGGAAGAGGGCCTGCTGCGCCGGGTGCTGGCGGGAACGGCGCTGGCCGCGCTTGTGCTGGGGTTGGTGTTCATGACGATGGCGGGGCGCACGGTGCTTGAGACGCCGCGCATGACGCTGAGCCAATTGCCCGAGAGTTTCCAATTTGAAGTGACCAACCCGAGCCAGCTTACCCGCGTGCGGTTGGAGAGCAATTTGCAGAACGCGTGGGGTGTCTTTGCGGTCGAAGTGCTGGGGCCCGATGGCGCGCCGGTGGTGGCGGCGCAACGGGCGATTTCGTTCTATTCCGGCCGCGACAGCGACGGAAGTTGGACCGAGGGGTCGCGCAATGCCGCGTTCCGGTTCCGCCCCGAGACGGCGGGGCCACATCGGCTGAGGCTGGAGCGGGCCGAAGGGGGCAACGCGGCGGAGAGTTTCACATTGGGCGTGCGGGTGAGCGAGGGCAAGCCGACGGCGTTTTGGTTGTTCGTGCTGACCGGGATCGCGGGCCTGGGATGGCTGTTGGTGGCGGGCCGTGAAGCGATGCACGACAAGCGCCGCTTTGCCGGGTCGGACTGGACGGACGAGGATTGAGATGACGCCCATTCGACTGATCATCATCGGCGGCGCGGTCGTGGCGCTTTTGGGGGCCAGCTACCTCAGTTACTATGGCGTGGGGCGCGAAAGCCGCGACCTGGCCGCCTCAACGCAATCGATCCGCACGGGATCGTCGGGCGGCGGAAGCGGCGGGTTCGCTTTCTTCGGCCGGATCAAATAATCAGCCCTTCTGGAATAGGAGCAACTGCGCATGTTTGAAGGTATCATTCTGAGCGAATTCGTCTCGATGCTGTTTTACAGCTTTGTGGGCATGGTGTTGCTCTACGCCGCCTACAAGGTGATCGACATTCTGACGCCGTTCCCGATCATCAAGGAGATCGAGGAGGATCAGAACACCTCGCTGGCGGTCCTGATCGGGTCGGTCTTCCTGTCGATGTCGATCATCATCGCGGCAGTCATCCTGTCTTGAGCCTGCCCGATGCGCCGGCCTCCAAGCCGGAGCTGACCCCCAAGGTCGCGTGGCTCTTGGCGGCGACGTTCGTGGTGGCGGTGGCGGGGCTGATCTATGAGCTGATCGCGGCCACGATATCGAGCTATCTGCTGGGAGATTCGATCCGCCAGTTTTCCTTTGTGATCGGTGTGTTCCTGAGCGCGATGGGCGTGGGCGCCTGGGCGTCGCGGTTCGTGGGCGATGCGTTGGGCGGGTTCGTGCGCGCGCAGATCGCGCTGGGAGTGATCGGCGGCGCGCTCGGGCCGGTGTTGTTCTTCGCCTACGCGATTTACGGCGCGGTGGGCTTGCCGCTTTACGGCGGATTGATCGCGATCGGGGTGCTGTCGGGGATGGAAATCCCGTTGATCAGCCGGGTGATGAAGGAGATCGGCGCGGCCGACTTCCGGTTCGAGAATGTCCTGACGGCGGATTACATCGGCGCGTTGGCGGCAAGCCTTGCGTTTCCGCTCCTGATCGTGCCGAACCTGCCGCTGATGTCGGCATCGGTTGCCTTTGGCACGCTGAACCTCTTGGTGGCGGGGGTGTCGCTTTATGTGTTTCGCGACCGGTTCGGGCGCGGCATGTGGCTGGCGTGGGGCGGGTTCCTTCTCGCTGCGCTGTTCGCATTTGCGATGAGTGAGCGGATGGTGTCGGCGGTCGATGCGCGGCTGTTCCAGGATGAGGTGATTTTCTCGGAGACGACGAGCTACCAGAGCATCGTGATCACGCGGTTCGACGAGCGGTATCGGCTGTTCCTTGACCATGCGATCCAGTTCGACAGCCTTGACGAGCATCGCTACCACGAGGCGTTGGTGCACCCGGCGCTGGGGCTGGTGCCGGATGTGCGCCGCGTGCTGGTTCTGGGCGGTGGTGATGGGATGGCGGTGCGCGAAGTGCTGCGCCATGAGGGGGTTGAGCGGGTTGTTTTGGTCGATCTGGACCCGAGGGTGACGGAGGTGTTTGCGACGAATCCGGATCTGGTGGCGTTGAACGACGGGGCGTTATTGGATGAGCGGGTCGAGGTGGTGAATACGGACGCCTGGGTCTGGGCGGCGGAGGGGCACGGGGATGCGGTGTTCGATGTGATCATCGCCGATTTGCCGGACCCGAAAAGCATCGCGTTGAGCAAGCTTTATTCCGTGGAATTCTACGCGATGGTGATGGAGCGGCTTTCCGGCGTTGGCCTGTTGGTGACGCAGGCGGGATCGCCGACCTTCGCGCCAGAGGCGTTCTGGATCACGGAAGCCACGTTGGCCGCGACCCGAAATCCGGGCGCGCCGGGGGCGGGGTTGGAGACGCTGCCCTATCAGATTTACCTGCCCAGTTTCGGGAATTGGGGGTTTGTGATGGCCGGGCCCGGCGTGCCCAACGAGGGCCGCGTGCCGGATTTGCCGGAGGGTTTGCGGTTTCTCAACGCAGAAGTCTGGGACGCGGCGCGGGCGTTCGGGCAGGATCAACTGCCCGTCGGTGCGGTGCCGGTCAACACGATCCAGGGCCATCCCTTGGTGGCCGCCTATCAGCGCGGCTGGGATTTCTGGTTCCGGTAGGGCGTGATTTAACGGAGCGGCTGCGCCGCATTCTTTTTGTCTCGCCGTCGCGTGTGCCACGCTTTGGGCTCGGGGGTGGGGGGCTTCCAGCCCCCCGTCGCATGCCGCGACTCCCCCGGGAGGTATTTTGCACCAGTGGAAGGGTTGGGTGCGCCCGGCGGGGACGGCAGGGCGCACCCTTAGCGGTTCAGGACCCTGCGCAGGGCGGTGACGTCGTCTTGCAGGATGCCATGGCCTGCGCCGGGGGCCGTGACGAGCGTGGCATTGGCGCCCAAGGCGCAGAAGGTTTCTGCGCTTTGCTGGACGCGGGTGAGCGGGATGTGGGGGTCGCGTTCGTGGACGGAGATGTGGATCGGCATGGCCGCAAGGTCCGTGGTGTAGTCGAAGCGTTTGGGGGCGTGGCCGTAGAGCGCATCGGTGGCGGGGCCACCGGCGTCGGAGGTGCCGACGAGACCGGCGGAGAGGCCGAAGGCGGCCATCAGGTCGCCACGGCGGGCGGCGTATTCAAGGGCGAGGCAGCCGCCTTGGGAGAAGCCCGCGATGGCGATCTGGGCACGGGAGAGGTTCAGGGCGGCGATGGCGGCGTCGATGGCATGGAGGCCGGATTCGACGTGCGGCGCCATCGTGGCGGTGGGGGCGAGGAAGGATGTCGGCCACCAGCTCTGGCCCGGGGCTTGCGGGGCTGCAAGGGCGAGATCGGGCAGACCGAGAGCGGTGCCGAGCGAGAGGATATCTTTGGCCGCGCCGCCGCGGCCATGCAATAGGACGAGGCCGAAACGCGCCCGGTCCGGTGCTGCGCCCGCCGTGGTGACGGGCGCCGGATCGGCGGGTTTCATGCGACTTTGAGAGGCGGGAGGACTCGCTCCAACTTGTCTCGGATGCCCTCGTATTGCGGGGGCAGTTTGAGGGCTTCGCCGAGGTGAGCGGGGTCTTCGTCGGCGGCGAAGCCGGGGGGATCGGTGGCAATTTCAAAGAGCACGCCGCCGGGTTCACGGAAATAGATGGCGTTGAAATATTGCCGGTCGCGGACATTGGTCACGTCGAAGCCCGCGGTTTGCAGTTTTTCTTGCCATTCGAGTTGTTCGGCATCGTCGCGGGCGCGGAAGGCCACGTGGTGGATGGTGCCCGCGCCCTGTCGGCCGATCGAGGGGTCGTCGGAGCGCAGGATATCGACGACGGCGCCGCGGTTGTTGCCGGGTGCGCGCAGGCGGAGGCGTTCGGTGCCGTTTTGGCGCTCGTGCCCGAGTTCTTCCCAGCCGAAATGATCGGTGATCAGGCGGGCGGTGGGGGCGATGTCATCTTCCCAGAGCGTGACGGAGTGGAAGCCGTCGAGCGGGGCGTCGGTGGTGCGGTCGGTCTCTACCAGTTCGACGGGCGCGCCGTCCGGGTCGCGGAGCACGATCACGCGCGCGCCAAAGCGGTCCTTCGGGCCGTGGAAATCGACGGCGTTTTCGGCCAGCTCATCCATCCAGCCGTCGAATTTGCCCTGCGGCACGGCATAGGCATAGGCCGCAGCCATGCCAGCGCCTGCGCGACCGGGGCCGGCATCCGCAAAGGGGAAGAAGGTCAGGATCGTGCCCGGTTCGGCGGCTTTGTTACCGTAGTAGAGGTGGTAGGTGTCGGGCGCGTCGAAGTTGACGGTTTTCTTGACGAGGCGCTGTTTCAGGATGCCGGTGAAGAAATCGACGTTGGCCTGGGCGGGACCGGAAATGGCGGTCACGTGGTGCAGGCCGGGGATGGTCAGGGACATTTTTGGTCTCTCCTGCTTTGGGATGGGGATACCCCCGGTTTGTGGGCAGAGAGATGGCTTGTTTGTCCCTGTGCGAAAAGGCGAGGGAGCGCACGGGGGATGTGCGTTTGTGCGTGGCATCGCCTCCGGCGGAGATATTTGGAAAGCAAAGAAGGGCCGCGCGCCCCCGGTGATGAGCGGCGCGCGGGTGCAAGGCGCGGAGGGGGCGCGGGGAGCGGCGCTGTTGTCAGCGTTCCTTGACGTAGGGCTCGCCACCGGCGCGGGGCGGGATGGCGCGGCCGACGAAGCCTGCAAGGATCACGACCGTCAGGATGTAGGGCAGGGCTTGCATGAATTGCACCGGCAGCACGATGGCGTTGAGCGTGGCGGCGAGGCTTTGTGTGGGGTCGAGCGATGGCAGCCCGATGGCGAAGACAAGCCCGACGATCAGCGTGATGGCGGGGGGAGCGAGGGCGCGTGCATCGCCGGTGCCGCGCAGGAGCGCAATCAGGCGCAGGATCAGCATGATGCCCCCAATCAGCACGACGAAGAGGAAGGCGAGGCTGAGGAAGGTCAGCAGTTCGATGTTCTGGAACCGGTTGCCGACGGCGTCGAGGAACCCGAAGAGCAGGCAGGCGCCGAGGGCTTCCCACGGGCGCCATTTGGCGAAGATCAGGGCGGCGAGCGCGATAAAGCCACGGCCCGCGCTCATGTCCTTCACGAAGCCTGCGGAAAGGCCGGTGGCGAGATACGCGCCTGCAAGGCCGCACAGCACGCCGCAGATCACAACGGCGGCGTAGCGCATGCCGACGACCGAGATCCCGGCGGTGTCGACGGCGGCGGGGTTTTCGCCCACGGCGCGCAGGCGCAGGCCGAAGCGGGTGCGATAGAGCACCCACCAGGTCAGCGGCACGATCAGAAGCGCGATGTAGACAAGGATGGAATGGCCCGAGATCAGTTCGGAATAGATCTGTCCCATCGGCTCTTGTTGGGCGATGTCGCGGATGCGCGAGGCGGCGCCGGGCAGCACAATTTCGGAAAACCGGGCGTCGCCGGTGAGGGCGGGGGTGCGGCCGCCCTGACTGAACCACGTCTGTGCAATGACGACGGTGAGACCGGCGGCGAGGAAATTGATTGCAACGCCGGAGATCAGTTGGTTGCCGCGAAAGGTGATGGAGGCGACGCCGTGCAGGAGGCTGAGCAGGACGGAGGCGAGTATGCCGACCATCAGCCCCACAAGCACGCTGCCGGAGGTGAAAGCGAAGGCCGCGGAGAAGAAGGCGGCGGCGAGCATCTTGCCTTCGAGCCCGATGTCGAAAATGCCCGCACGTTCGGAAAAGAGCCCCGCCAGACAGGCCAGCAGCAACGGTGTCGCGAGGCGCAGCGAGCTGTCGGAGAGTTGCAGGATGGTCATGAAATCCATGGGCTCAGATCCTCGACGTGGCGAGTTTGAACGCGGCGAAGGCGAAGAACGCGCCAAGCGCCCCTTCGACATAGGCACGCATGCGGATATAGGCCGCGCGAACGGGAGTGGCCGACAATGCAAGGGCCCAGGCGGCGTGGCAGGCGAAGCTGAGCGCGGCGCAGGAGATCACGAAGAGCGCGAGGATCCAAAGCGGCGCATTGGCCGTGGCGCCGACGGCGGCGATCGCGAGCCAGAAGGCAATGGCCTTGGGGTTGGTCACCTGCAGAAGATAGCCCTTGGCAAAGAGCGCGGGCGTGGATTGGCGGGCGACGGTTTGGGCGGCGATGGAGGGCGGGTGGATGGCCTTTTTGAACGCGCCATAGGCCAGGTAGGCGAGGTAGGCAGAGCCAGCGAATTTCAGCGCCATCATGGCCCAGGCGGCTTGGCTTAGGATGAGGCCGACGCCGAGGATCGTGAGCACGTTGATCGTGGCGGAACCGAGCGCGATGCCCGCGCAGGCGATCAGAGCGGGCGTGCGGCCCTGCCCCAGCGATAGGCCCATGAGCATCGCCACGGCGGGGCCGGGCGAGGAGGCACCGACAAAAAGGATGCCCCAGGCGACGGCAAAGGCGGGCAGGAAGGGTAGGAGCGTGTCGATCATGATTCCCCCCGGCGCAGGGACAGAAACAGCCGTTCGATGGGCATGCGGACCATGTTGTCGAGCGCGCCGGTGAACAGGATCACGAGGGCCTGGATGACGAGGATCATCTCGCGGGAGACGGCGGGCATCTCGAACGCAAGCTCTGCGCCGCCCTGGTAGAGCATGCCGAACAGCAGCGCGGCAAGGCAGACGCCAAGCGGGTGCGAGCGGCCCATGAGCGCCACGGCGATGCCGACAAAGCCCGCGCCCGCGACGAAATCGAGGCGGAGTTGTTCGCTTTCGCCCTGCACCGCGTTGATCGCCATCATCCCGGCCAGAGCGCCCGAGATGAGCATGGCGACCATGGTGATCTTGACCGGGCTGATGCCAGCGTAAACGGCCGCGGTTTCGGAATGGCCGAACGCGCGGATTTCATAGCCCAGACGCGTGCGCCAGATCAGGAGCCACAGGCCGAAGGCGGCGAGCAGGGCGATGAAGAAGCTGACGTTGAGGGGGGTTGATGTGCGAAAGCCGAGAAAGCCCGCGAAGTCGCCCGCGTTGGGCAGATGCGTGGCATCGGGAAAGCGGACGGAGGCGGTTTCGGCCGAGCCGGGGATCGTGAAGATGTTGTTGAGTACGTAGATCATCAGCGAGGCGGCGATGAAGTTGAACATTATCGTGGTGATCACGATATGGCTGCCGCGTTTGGCCTGCAGATAGGCGGGGATCGCGGCCCAGGCGGCCCCGAAGAGCGCGGTAAGGATCGTTGTGGCCAGCAGCGCGAGGGACCAATGCGGCCAGGGGATCAGGAGGCAGGCGATGGCCGCGCCGATGCCTGCGACATAGGCCTGCCCCTCGCCGCCGATATTGAAAAGCCGCGCATGGAAGGCGATGGCGACGGCGAGGCCGGTGAAGATGAAATTGGTGGTGTAGAACAGCGTGTAGCCCCAGCCATAGGCCGAGCCGAAGGCGCCGTTGACCATGATCTGCATGGCGCGGAACGGGTTTTCACCGATGAGCGCCACGACGGCCCCGGACACGATCAGGGCCAGCACCACAGAGATCAGCGGGATCAGAAGGACATCGGCCCATTTCGGCATCTTATCCATGGTTCACGCGGCCCCCCGGGTTTCATCGAGGCCCGCCATCAGCAGGCCAAGATCGCCTTCGTTGGTCTCGGACGGCAGGCGTTCGCCGGAGATGACGCCGTCGAACATGACGGCGATGCGGTCCGACAGGCCCATGATTTCGTCAAGTTCCACCGACACCAGAAGCACCGCCTTGCCCGCGTCGCGCAAGCCGATGATCTGCTTGTGGATGAATTCGATCGCGCCGATGTCGACACCGCGGGTGGGCTGCCCGATCAGCAGAAGCTCAGGCTGGCGGTCCATCTCGCGGGCGACGACGATCTTTTGCTGGTTGCCGCCGGAGAAATTGCGCGCGGGCAGGCGCGGATTTGGGGGGCGCACGTCGTAGCGCTCCATCTTTTCGGCGCAATCGGCCTTGATGGCGGCGTTGTTCATCAGCGGCCCGGATTGGTATTTCGCATCGTGGTGATAGCCGAAGGCCACGTTTTCCCAGGCTTCATAGGGCATAATCAGGCCTTCGACCTGCCGATCTTCGGGGACGTGGCCGATGCCACGCGCGCGGCGCGACTGGCCATCGCTTTCGCGGCCCGTGAGGTCGATTTGTTCGCCGTGCAAGGTCACGGTGCCGGAGGTGGCCGGGATCATGCCGCCAAGCACTTCGAGCAGTTCGGTCTGCCCGTTGCCAGCGACGCCCGCGATGCCGAGGATTTCGCCCGCGCGGATCTGGAACGAGATGGACTTGACGCGTTCGACGCCGGTGGGATCGACAACGCGCAGGTTCTGGACGTCGAGGACGATATCGCCGGGTGTGGCGGGGGTTTTGTCGACCTGCAGCAGCACTTTGCGGCCCACCATCAGTTCTGCGATCTGCGCCGGCGACGTGTCGGCGGTTTTCACGGTGGCGGTCATCTCACCGCGCCGCATCACCGAGACGGTATCGGTGATGTCCATGATTTCGCGCAGTTTATGGGTGATCAGGATGATGGTTTTGCCTTCGTCCTTGAGCCGCCCGAGAATGCGGAACAACTGATCGGCCTCGGACGGGGTGAGCACGCCGGTGGGCTCGTCCAGGATCAGGATATCGGCCTGTCGGTAGAGCTGTTTGAGGATCTCGACGCGCTGCTGATGGCCGACGGACAGGTCTTCGATCACGGCGTCGGGGTCCACTTCGAGGCCGTATTCCTTTTCCAGCTCGATCAGGAGCTTGCGGGCCTTGGCGACGGAGGGCCGGATCAAAGCGCCGTCTTCGGCACCGAGAATGACATTCTCGACGACGGTGAAATTCTCGACCAGTTTGAAGTGCTGGTGAACCATGCCGATGCCGGCGCGGATCGCGGCCTGGCTGTCGGGGATGGAGGTTTGTTGACCATTGATCCAGATCTCGCCCGCGTCGGCCTTGTAGAAGCCGTAGAGGATCGACATCAGCGTCGACTTGCCCGCGCCGTTTTCGCCCACGATGCCGTGGATGGCGCCTTTGGCGACGGACAGGGAGATGTCCTTGTTGGCCTGCACCGGGCCGAACGCTTTAGAGATGCCTTTGAGTTCGATGGCTGGGGTTGTCATGGGCGCGGTCTCTGGGTGGATATGGAGCGGGCCGCGCCTTCGAAATAAGGCGCGGCCCGTCTGTTTCGCTACGGCAAGGGCAGGGCCTTACTGCATGTCCACCGGGCAGGAGCCATCATCGGTGAAGTTGTGCACGGCCAGCTCGCCTGCGATGATCTGTTCGCGCGCGGCGTCCACGGCGGCGATCATGTCTTCGGTCACCAACTCCATGTTGAACTCGTCCATCGCGTAGCCGACGCCGTCTTCGGCGAGGCCGTAGACGAAGATACCGGCTTCGATGCTGTCGGCGGAGAAGCTGTCATAGACGGCCACATCCACGCGCTTGACCATCGAGGTCAGGACCATGCCGGGGTGCAGGTAGTTCTGGTTGGCGTCCACGCCGATGGACAGGATGCCCTCGTCGGCGGCGGTTTGCAGAACGCCAAGGCCGGTGCCACCGGCAGCCGCGAACACAACGTCCGAGCCTTGACCGATCTGACCGCGGGTCAGCTCACCACCGCGCACGGGGTCGTTCCATGCGGCGGGGGTGGTGCCGGTCATGTTGGCGATGACGGTGGCGTCGGGGTTGGCCGCAACCGCGCCCTGGGCATAGCCGCAGGCGAAGCGCGAGATCAGCGGGATATCCATGCCGCCCACGAACGAAACGGTGCCCGTCTCGGACGCCATGCCCGCCATCATGCCGACAAGGTAGGAGCCCTCGTGCTCGGAGAAGATGATCGATTGCACGTTGGGCGCGTCCACGACACCGTCGATGATCACGAAGGTGGTGTCGGGGTAATCAGGGGCCACGACTTCGAGCGCGGAGGCCTGGCTGAAGCCCGCCATGACGATGGGGTTGGAGCCCGCTTCGGCGAGGCGGCGCATGGCCTGTTCACGCTGCGCGTCGTTCTGAAGCTCGATCTCGCGGTAGGTGCCGCCGGTTTCTTCGGCCCAACGCTCGGCGCCGTTGAAGGCGGATTCGTTGAACGAACGGTCGAACTTGCCGCCCAGGTCGAAGATGATGGCCGGGCCGTCGGCCAGAGCGCCCGCGGCGGACATGGCAAGAACGGCGGCGGCGCCAAGAAGCGATTTCATGGATGTCATTTGTGGTCTCCCGGTTGGTTCTGGGGTTTGGGCGCGTGATCCGGCCTGTCCCCGAAGCAGAAACCTCGCCTTGGCGATGGAATCCTTGCGGTGAATAAGGGCAAAGCGGGCCGGGAGGGTCAACCGGTTTCTGGCGCTTGACGGGGCGTCATTGCCTAGATCCGGGTCATTTGCCCGAGGATTGGGCAGGGAGGTGAAGCCGCATCTGGATCGCGTCGGAGGACGTGCCGTCGGTCGCGGCATAATAGCCCGCGCGGCGGCCGAATTCGGTGAAGCCTGCGGCGTGGTAGAGGGCGATGGCGGCGGTGTTCGTGGCCTCTACATCGAGGAAGACGGAGGTGATCCCGGCGGATTGAGCAGCGTCAAGCGCTTGGCTCAGCAAGGCGCGGCCATGGCCGTGGCCACGGTGGGCGGGCAGGATCGAGATGGAGATCAGCTCGGCCTCCGGGGGGAGGATTTGCAACAGGGCGAAGCCGTGTTCAGTGGGAAGGATCTTGTAGGACGGATTGGCGAGCAGGGCATCGAATTCCGCGGCAGTCCAGCCGCGCGGAAAGCTGGCGGCGTGGAGGGCGGCGAGGGTTTCGGCCAAGGTCACGGCGCGCGTCACAGCATCGTTGGCCCGGCCTCGCGGCTCGGGGCCGCATCGGCGGGCTTGATATAGAGCGGGGCGGGGCGCGGGTGCGGCTGGCCCATGCGGGTGGCGGTGATGCGGGCGATGGCGGGGGCCATCGGGGGCGCGACGCTCCAATTCCGGCCCAAAGCGCGGAGCCAATCGGGGATATCGTTACCCGCAGGCGTCACCAAGAGGTCGACCGGCCCCGACGGCACAAGGGCCGCCGCCTCGGCTTCGCGGATCATCAAGGGGGCGGACGCCTTCGGGCCGAGGCGTTGGATGTAGAATGTATCTTTTGGCGCGGGCAAGGCGACCAGGGCAGACAGCGTGGTCATCCGGTTTCCATAAAGCGCGTCGAAGCTCGTCACCCCGATTGCCGGGATGCCAAGCGCCAAGGCAAGCCCGCGCCCGGCGGACACGGAGATGCGGATGCCGGTGAAGTTGCCCGGCCCGGTGCCGACGCCGATCGCGACAAGGTCGGTGAGCTTTGCGCGCGCCTCTGCAAGTGTGTCTTCGATCAGGGGCATGAGGTGCTCGACCTGCCCCTTGGCCATGGCGATGTCCCGGCCGGTCAGAAGGTCATCCCCGCGCAGCAGGGCCGTGCGCACCCAAGGGCCGGAGGTGTCGAAGGCGAGGATCATGGGCAGGGGGTAGTGTGTCGCGCGCGGCGGAGCAAGAGGCGCGCGGGGCGCAGGCCACTGCGCGCGTCCAGTTCATCGCAAGTGTGGTGTCAGACGGCGACAGGGCGCACTTCGACCACTTCGGGGATGTAGTGGCGCAGCAGGTTCTCGATGCCCATTTTGAGTGTCAATGTCGAGGACGGGCACCCCGCGCAGGCGCCTTGCATGTGCAGGTAGACGACGCCGCGGTCGAAGCCGTGGAACGTGATGTCACCGCCGTCCTGGGCCACTGCGGGGCGCACGCGTGTGTCGAGCAGCGTCTTGATCTGACCGACGATTTCGCCGTCTTCCCCGGTGTGTTCGGCGTGGCCGCCGGTGGCTTGCGCCTCACCGTCCATGACGGGCGCGCCGGATTGGAAATGTTCCATGATCGCGCCGAGGATCGCGGGTTTGATATGGTCCCACTCGACCGCGTCGGCCTTGGTCACGGTGATGAAATCGGTGCCGAAGAACACGCCTGTCGTGCCGTCCACCGCAAAGATGCGAGTCGCCAGCGGGGATTTGTCGGCCGTGTCGGCGCTTGGGAAATCGGCGGTCCCGGCTTCGAGCACGGTCTGGCCGGGCAGGAACTTGAGCGTCGCGGGATTTGGTGTGGCTTCGGTCTGGATAAACATGCGGATCCCATTCCTTACTGGTTAGGTCAGATATGCGGTTGGTATGGCTCCGAGTCAAGGCAGTTGGAATGGTTCTAAACTATCCATCCGGGCGTTCGCGGTGATCCAGCGGCCAATCGAGCCCTTCGCGGGCCAGATGCTGATCAAAATAATCTCGGAACGGCGGCAGCCCTTCGTAAAGCTTGAGAAAGTGCGCCCGGTCGAGCACGAGCACGGTCGTGTCCTCCAACGCGCGGGCGGTGGCGAGGCGGCGGGTGGCGCCAAAGACCATGCGCTCGCCGAAGTGATCGCCGGGGTTCACACGGCGGGTTTGTGGCGCATCGTCATTGTCGCGGCGCAGTTCCACGGCCCCCTTGATGACGGTGTATAGACCATCGGCGCGGTTTCCGGTTTCGTATATACGGTCGCCCGCACGGTAGTGGATGTGGTGCGCGGCGGGCGGCGTGTGGGAGTTGAGGTTCACCAGGCTGCGCGGCGTCACCCAGTCGAGCACCCAATGGCTCAGCACCCAGACCTTGGCGGGGAAGCCCGGCAGGAAAGCCACGTAATACGCGCGCCACAGCAACCACGCGAGAAACCCGGTCAGGCGGATGCCCATGACATCCGCGATACCGCGTCGCCCGCCGAGCGAGGCCATTGCGCCTTTGGATGTGTATTCGAACGGTTTGAGCTGTTCGCCCCGGATCGAGCGGGCGATGTTGGCGGCCAGTTGTGAGGCCTCGCGCACCGCGAATTGGGCGGTTGGCGGGGCGAAATCGGCGCGCTCGGTTGCGTTGTCCTTCATCGGGATCAGGGCGCAATCGCCAAGCGACCAGACATTGTGGTGCGCTGCTACGGACAGGTCACGATCGACCGCGATGCGCCCGTGTTGCAGCGGCAGATCCATACGCGCGACGACCGGCGCAGGCGCGTTGCCGATGGTGGCCACCACGGTGCGGCAGTCGATCACGTCGCCGGTCGTTGTGGTGATCTGCGTGCCGGTGGCCGCGGTGATACCGTTGTTGAGGCGGATCTCGATCCCGCGGGCCTTGAGTTGCGCGGCGGCGTAATTGGCGAGCTTTTCGGGCATTTCTGCAAGGATTTTATCGGCGAATTCAAGCACGATGATGCGGATCTCGTCCCGGGACACGTTGGGGTAATATTTCAGCGAGCGGTCGATGAGTTCGGCCATTTCGCCCACCGTTTCGATCCCCGAAAAGCCGCCGCCGATGACGGTGAAGGTGAGCGCACCGCGCTTGACCTCGGGCAGGTTGGTGATGTCGGCATGCTCCAGCCGCTCGATCACATGGGCGCGCAGGCGGCGGGCATCTTCGAGCCCTTTCATGGTCAGCGCGTGATCCTGTAGGCCGGGGGTGCGGGACAGGTCGACGGTTTGGCCCAGGGCGACCACAAGGTGGTCGTAGGCGATCTCGGTCGGGCGGCGTTGGACGCCTTGAAAGACCGTTACGATCTTGGCGGCGAAATCGACGTTGTCGATCAGCGCCTTGCGGATCGTGACGCCCTTGAGGAGGAAGCGGAAGGGGGATGTGGCGTGGATCGGCGTGACGGAGCCGGCGCCGACCTCGGGCAGGAGCGGTTGGAACACGAAGTAGTTCTCGGCGGTGATCAGCTCGATCTCGGCACTGTCTTTGAGGGTGCGCCGCAGGGCGCGGGCGGTGTAGAGGCCACCGAAGCCACCGCCGAGGATCACGATGCGGGGTTTGGGCATGGGCACGGCCTCCGGAAGTGTCGATCCCGAGGGTATAGGGCCGCGCCGTCTGCTGCGCCAGCGTATTGCCGCGGCGCTCGGATCAGGTGATCGCTTCGAGCTGATCCTTGCTCAGTTCCACCGGTACGACCGTCATCGGGACCGGCAGGTTGCCGGCCTGTTTGGTCAGCGATGCCACGAGCGGGCCAGGACCGCCCTTGCCGGAATTGGCGCCGAGGACCAGCACGCCGATTTCCTTGTTGCCGTGGATGTGATTGAGGATTTCGTCGAGCGGCTCGCCCTCGCGGATCACGAGGGTCGGGTCGACCTGCTGCTTGTCGCGCATCCATTTGGCGAAGACGTTGAAATGCGCCTCGATCCGTTCGCGGGCCTCCGCACGCATCACTTCACCCACGCCGATCCAATGGTTGAATTCATCAGGAGGGATGACCGAGAGGATCTCCACCCCGCCGCCGGTGTTATGGGCGCGCATGGCGGCGAACCGCATGGCGTTGAGGCATTCGCGGGTGTCATCGAGAATGACAAGAAATGTGCGCATTGGATTGGGCCCTCTCTCCGGTCGGGGAGGATGACGGAGGGGGGCGGGTCTGTCCAGCGGGGATATTTGGGTAACGGGGGGCTGCCGGTTTCCTTGTTGTTCGGGGGCGCTGCCCGTTTCCTGTTGTGCGGGGGCGCTGCCCCCGACGCCGTTGGCGTCTCCCCCGGAGTATTTCAGAAACAAGGAAGCCGGCGCGGGGGCGTGTTTACAGGGTTGGGCGCGGAAATTGACCCCCTTGTGCACGCGTGTACAATGGGGTCAAGTCATTGAATTAAAATGATAAAGCCGCTTTCATCTTGTCAAGAATCTGCGCCGGGTGGGTCAGGCGGCGGAGGACGCCGCCCAATCCCAATACAGCGCGCGCGCGCGTTTGGTGACGGGGCCGTGTTGATAGTGGGTGCCGTCAAATTCCAGCACCGGGGTGACTTTGTTGAGGTTGCCGGTCATGAAGACCTCATCGGCGGCGCGGAAATCGTCGTAGCCGAGGACGGTTTCGGTCACGGTATGGCCGTCGTCGCGCAGGTTCTTCATGTGCCTCTGGCGGGTGATGCCGTTGAGGAAGGTGCCATTGGGGATCGGCGTGAACACCTCGCCATCGCGGACCATGAATATGTTGGCGGTGGCGGTTTCGGCGACGTTGCCCAAGGCGTCAGTCACAAGCGCATTGTCGTAGCCCTTGGAGCGGGCTTCCATCAGCATCCGGGCGTTGTTGGGGTAGAGGCAGCCCGCCTTCGCGTCGAGCACGGCGGTGTTGAGGATGGGACGGTGAAAGCGCGTCGTGGTCAGGGTGGAGGCCGCATCGGGCGCGCCGATAGGGACCTCTTCGAGGCAGATGAAAAAGCCCGCCTCGGACTCCGCCGGGACAATGCCATAAGCGCCGCCGTCGATGCCGAAGAAGTTGGGGCGGATGTAGACGGGCGTGTCCTTGGGGTAGCGCTTGAGCCCCTCCCAGACGATATCGAAGATCTCGGCACCGGTGAGGCCGGGGTGCAGCGACAGGGCCTTGGCCGAGCGCACGACGCGGTCGCAATGGGCGCGCAGATCGGGGGCCAGACCATTCACATAGCGGGCCCCGTCGAAGCAGGTCGTGCCCTGGAAGGTCGCATGGTCGGCGGCGCGCATGACCGGAACATCCGCATCATGCCAGGCGCCGTCAAAATAGGTTTTGATGTTGGTGCCGTTGGCCATCGTGCCCTCCCCCCTATTGGTGAGGGGGAGGGTAGTGCGAGGTCACATGGAAGGTCCAGAGGTGAAGCCTTGCTGATAGTCCATCATACCGCTGTCGACCTGGGCCGTGCGCGGTTCAGTGCGGGTCGAGAGATGTTTCGACCGCGCGGTACCGGCCGTTTTTACGCGGCCAGAGGTCTGAGTGATGATTTTCCGCTCAGACGAGCGGTCAGGTAGAGCTGCGGTCGGCGTATCCGACCGGTTGGTGAGACGACTGGTCATACAGTTCCCCCCGTACTGGTTTTTTTTCGATGTATGAAGTGTACCGAAACATAAGGGCAAAAATATGAATGTAAAGTTAACAATCCGGTAAGATTTGTGCATTTGTGCACAAACAGGGGCCCGCTCAGACAGCGCCGGATGCGATTAACGCTTCTGTTTCAGAGACATACTCGTCCACTGAAAAACGGTTATTGACCATGGTCAGGTTGCCTTCGGCGTCCCTGGGCCAGTCGGATTTCGGGAGGTCGTAGTACAATTCCACGCCGTTTTCGTCCGGATCGCGCAGATAGACCGCGGTGCTGACGCCGTGGTGGGCGGCGCCGTCAAAGGGAATCCCCGCCGCGGTGACGCGTTTGATGACGTCGACGAGGCCGCGTCGATCCGGGTAGAGGAACGCGGCGTGGTAGAGGCCCGTGTGGCCTGCGGGCGGCGGGGTCGCGCCGAGGCTGTCCCAGGTGTTCAGGCCGATGTGGTGGTGATAGCCGTCTGCGCCCAGAAAGGCGGCGGAGTTGCCGTATTTCACGCGCAGTTCAAAGCCCAGGACGCCTTGGTAGAACGCGATGGCGCGGTCGAGGTCCGCGACGCGCAGGTGGACGTGTCCGACATGGGTGCCGGGCGGGGCTGTATAGGTCATGGGGGGCTCCGTGGTGTTGGTGTGCGCCAAGGATGATGGGCGGGCGGCCCCAACGCAATGGACGTGTGCGCAGGGTGCGTGTGCGCCGCCTTAGCTGCGCAGCATTCCGACGATGTCGTAGGTCTTTTCCAGGATCGGAACGGAGATTTCCCGCGCGCGGTCCGCGCCGCGGCGCAGGATGCGGTCGATCTCGGCGGGGTCGTCCATCAGGCGGCTCATCTCGGAGGAGATGGGGGCGAGTTTGTCGACGGCGACGTCGGAAAGCGCCACCTTGAAATGGCCGAAGAGCGCGCCCGCATGTTGATCGAGCACGGCTTGCGGCGTGATGTCACCCAAAGCGGCGTAGATGTTCACCAGATTGCGCGCATCGGGGCGATCTGTGAGCGCATCGGTATTGTCGGGCAGCGGGTCGGGATCGGTCTTGGCCTTGCGGATCTTCTTGGCGATCGTGTCGGCGTCGTCGGTCATGTTGATGCGGGTCTTATCCGAGGGATCGGATTTCGACATCTTCTTGGTGCCATCTTGCAGGTTCATCACGCGGGTGGCCGCGCCTTCAATGACGGGCTCGGTGATGGGAAAGAAATCGACGCCGTAATCGTGGTTGAACTTCGCGGCGATATCGCGCGTCAGTTCCAGGTGCTGCTTCTGGTCGTCGCCAACTGGCACGTGGGTTGCGTGATAGAGCAGGATATCGGCAGCCATGAGCGCGGGATAGGCCAGCAGGCCAAGCGAGGCGGCTTCGGCGTTCTTGCCGGATTTATCCTTGTACTGGGTCATCCGCTCCATCCAGCCCATGCGAGCGATGCAGCTGAAGATCCAACCCAGCTGCGCGTGTTCGGGGACCTGGGATTGGTTGATGAGGATGGATTTTTCCGGGTCGATGCCGGAGGCGATGAAGCCTGCGCAAAGCTCGCGCGTGTTGTGGCGCAGCGTGTCGGGGTCGAGGAGCTTGGCGGTGATCGCGTGCAGATCGACCATGCAATAGACCGTCTGGAACGAGCCTTCGTCCTGCATGTCGACGAAGCGTTTGATGGCGCCGAGGTAATTGCCAAGGGTCAGCCCGCCGGACGGCTGGATGCCGGAAAACACGCGTTGGGTGAATTGGGTCTGAGCCATGTGTCTGTCCCTCAATGCCTTTGGCCCCACTGGCCAAGAGCCGCCGGAGGGCTTACCCACGGGGGGAAGAGCCGTCAACCGAAGGTCTGTAACCGTGGAAGATCACAACGTATCGCCGTTCAACGCCTTGCCGCCGGTTGTGGTGGCGCTGGCGGTTGTCATTTTCGGGCTGGAGTTGATGTTCCAGGCCGCCACCGCCGGGCTTTTGGGCGGGCAGGGCGGCGTCGGCTGGCGCCTGGTGGCGATGGAGGATTACGCGGTCCTGGATCAGGTGTGGACCTGGATGCTGAGCAACGGGATCTATCCGCCGGAGCAGCTGCTGCGGTTCGTGACCTATCCGTTGATCCACGGCGGCTTTGTGCATGCAGCGTTCGTGGTCGTGTTCATCCTGGCGTTGGGCAAGATGGTGGCGGAGGTCTATTCGACGCTGGCGTTTCTGGCGGTGTTTTGGGTGTCGGCGGTGATGGGCGCTTTGGGATTTGTGGTGTTCATGGACAGCCCGTTTCCGTTGGTGGGCGGCTATCCCGGGGTCTACGGGCTGATCGGGGCGTTCACGTTCCTGATGCTGATGCGCGCGGAGGCGCAGGGATCGGGACAGATGCGGGCCTTCGGGTTGATCGGGGCGCTGTTGGCGATCCAGCTGTTGTTTGCGCTGATCAACGGGGAATTCGGAACCGTTGTGGCGGATTTCACGGGCTTTGCCACGGGTCTGGCCCTGTCGTTCGTGGTCAGTCCCGGCGGGTGGGCGCGTCTGTTGCGGCGGATGCGGCAAAGATAGCAACACGCGGCGTGCGCAGGTGATGGCGCGCCGTAGTTTGGCCATACTCGTGGGCCATCTCAACCATTGCGAAATACACGTAAGGATCCAATTATGAAGCGATTTTTGAAGGTTGGCCTCTGCGCCCTCTGGGCTGGCACGATGGGTTTGACACTGGCCGCGCCGACGCAGGCACAGACCCGGGACGAGATTCTGGCCGCGTTCACCAACCAGTTGCTGACCGTCAATGAATACCGCGACCCCAATGCGCCATCGGACTTCTCGATGCGGGTGGAATTCCGTGCGGGCAATGTTGCGCGCTTCATGTTCGGCGACGATGAGAATTGGGCGATCTGGCGCGTTCGCGGGCGGCAGATCTGCACCGAAGTGGCGATGCTTCAGGGCAATACGCTGATCGCGGTCGAGGATGAGCAATGCCTCCGGGTCCTGTTCAACGGCGATCAGGTGCAGTTGAACTTCCCGCGCGAGAATGGCGGTGTGATCTACTACGTGGGTCGGTTGTCCCCGCTTTGATCGGCTGCGGCCCGGGCGGGTCGGAACACAGGCGTTTTCCCGGGGTTTTGCGAAATCCGGTCCGCCCGTTCAGCTGCGGCGCATGGCGCCGCGGATGTCGGCGATGCTGAACGCGCCGAAGAGGCGGGCGAAGGCGTAATAGCTGACCAAGCCGATGGCGATCAGGAGGGCCAGCGCAAAGTAGCGCAGGCCCGGCGCGCCAAAGAACGGCCCCAGCACAATCTCGGTGCCGAGGATCACCACCCCCATGGCCAACGCGGCGGCGCAGATGCGCCAGATGCGGCTGCGGAACCGCGCGTCGAATTGCGCGACCTCGCCCATCCCGCGGCGACCTTTCGACAGCAGCAGGACCATGATCCAGGCCGCCACCGTGGTGCCGATTGCCGCGCCCAGAAAGCCGATGGCCATCGCGAGGCCGATGGCGACCACAGCGTTGACCACCATCGCAACCAACGCAAAGCGGAACGGCGTGCGGGTGTCTTCGCGCGCGAAATAAAGTGGTTGCAGCACCTTTTGCAGTACGAAGGCCGGCAGGCCCAATGCATAGACCGTCAGGGCCAGAGCAGTGGCGGCGGTGTCATCGGAGGTAAAGGCGCCGCGCTCGAACATCACCGAGACCAGCGGCACCGGCATAACCGCAAGGGCCACAGCGGCGGGCACGGTCAGGACCATGGAGATCTCGGCGGAGCGGGACAGCGAGTGACGCCCGCCCACCGCATCGCCCGCCCGCAGGCGGCGCGAGAGGTCGGGCAAAAGGACGATCCCGATGGCGATGCCGACCATGCCAAGGGGCAGCTGGTAGAGCCGGTCGGCGTAATAGAGCCACGGGATCGCACCGTCGAAAAAGCTGGCCACCTGGCGGCCGACCAGCAGGTTCACCTGCACCACGCCACCGGCCAGCATGGCGGGCAGGGCGATGATGGCGAGTTTCTTCATGTCGGGCGTCAGGCGCGGCAGGCGGAGGCGAAGCGTGATGCCCGCGCGGTGGGCGGCAACCCAAACCAGGGCAAGCTGCGCGATGCCTGCGATCGGCACGCCCCACGCCAGCGCGGTGCCGAAGCGCGCTTCGGGGTAGACCAGCGAGGTCATCTTGCCATCGGGCTGCAGCAGGGCGGCACCGACCAGCGCCGCGATCAGGACCACGTTGAGCAGGATCGGCGCGGCGGCTGCGGCGGCAAAGCGCCCCAGCGCGTTCAGCGCCCCCGAACACAGCGCCGCAACGGAGATGAAGAGGACATAGACAAAGGTGATGCGACCGTAATCCGTGGCCAGCTCGAGCCGATCATCGACGGCGAACCCGCCCGCCATGGCCAGCACCAGCCAGGGCATCGCGGCCAGCGCCACAAGGGTCAGGCCGATCAGGATCGTGGCGAGGCCGGAGAAGGCATCTTGCGCGAAGCGTTGCGCATCTTCGCCGCCTTCGACCTTCTTGGCGAAGAGCGGCACAAAGGCGGTGTTGAACGCGCCCTCTGCAAAGAAGCGTCGGAACAGGTTGGGCAGGGAAAAGGCGACGAGGAACGCCTCGTTCACCGGGCCGGTGCCCAGAAACGCCGCCAGCATGATATCGCGGACAAAGCCCAGGATGCGGCTGGCCAGGGTCCAGAAGCCGACGGTGAAAAACCCGGTCAGCAGGCGGATCGGGCGGGCTGCGGCCAAGGCGTCAGGCCCCCGCCCGTTCGGCGACGCGGGCGATGGCGGTGCGCAGTTTCTTTTCCAGCGCGGCGCGTTTGGGTTCGGAATGAAGTTTCAGGCCGAACATGTCCTTGACGTAGAAGGTATCGACCACCTGCACCCCGTAGGTCGCGATGACGGCGGAGGCGATGTAGATATTGGCGGCGGCGAGCGTCTTGGTCAGGTCATACAGAAGGCCGGGGCGGTCGCGGGTGTCGACCTCGATGATGGTGTAGATCTCGGAGCCTTCGTTGTCGAAGGTGATGGTTGTGGGCACGTCGAAGGGGCGTTCGCGTTTCTTGATCTTGTCGCGGCGTTCCATCGCCTCGGAGGCCAGAACCTCGCCCTTCAACGTCTTCTGGATCATGCCGGTCAGCCGCGGCAGGCGGGCCTTTTCATAGGGGTGGCCATCGTGATCCTGCACCCAGAAGACGGCGGTGGCATAGCCATCCTTGGACGTATAGGTGCGCGCATCCACGACATTGGCCCCCACCAGTGACAGCGCGCCCGCAAGGCGGCAGAAGATGCCCGGATGATCGGCCAGAGCAAAGCAGACGCGGGTGGCGTCGCGGTCTTCGTCCTGCTTGGTGTCGATGCGGATTTCATCGTTGTCGAGATCGCGCAGCATGCCCGCGAAGGTGACTTGCGTGGCGAGGTCCAGCCCCTGCCAATACGGGCCGTAATGGCGGTCGACCTCGGTCTTGATGTCCGGTTTCGGCCAATCGGCGAGGGCTGCGCGCAGGGCCTTTTTCGCCTCGCCCTCAAGTTGGCCGCGGTTGAGATCTTCGAGCCCGGTTTCCAGGGCGGCGGCGGTGGTGCGGTGCAGCCCGCGCAGAAGCGTCGCCTTCCAGTTGTTCCAGGTGTTCGGCCCCACGCCGCGGATGTCGCAGACCGTCAGCACGGTCAGCAGGTCCAGCCGCTCGCGGGTTTTCACGGCTTTTGCGAAGTCACGCACGGTGCGCGGGTCGGCGATGTCGCGTTTCTGTGCCATGTCGGACATCAGCAGGTGATAGCGCACGAGCCATTCGACGGTCTCGCATTCGGCGGGTTTCAGGCCGAGGCGCGGACAGATCGTGCGGGTCATGCGGGCGCCGAGGATCGAGTGATCCTCTTTGCGGCCCTTGCCGATGTCGTGCAGCAGGCAGGCGACAAAGAGGACCTTGCGGTTCACGCCGCGCTTGAGGATGCCGGAGACAAGCGGCAGCTCTTCGAGGAGTTCTTCGCGCTCGATCTGAGCCAGCGTCGAGACGACCTGTATCGTATGCTCATCGACGGTGTAGCTGTGATACATGTTGAACTGCATCATCGCGACGATGGGGGCGAATTCGGGCATGAAGGCCGCCAGAACCCCAAGCTCGTTCATGCGCCGCAGCCCCCGTTCTGGATTGCCGTGTTTCAGCATCAGGTCGAGGAAGATCCGGTTGGCTTCCTTGTCGCGGCGCATGTCATCGTCGATCAGGTCAAGCCGGGCAGAAACCTCGCGCATCGCGTCTGGGTGGATCAGGTAGCCGGTGCGCAGGCCTTCTTCGAATAGGCGCAGGATGTTGAGCTTGTCCCTGAAAAACTGCGCGGGGCGTTCGATGGTCAGCCGGTTCTGATTGACCGCATAGCCGGGTTTGAGGCGTTTGCGCCGGTTCACGCCGCGCAGAAATCCGAAGATCGCCGGGGCCTGTTTGACGTGGCGCGATTCCAGCCCGCTGAGGAAGATGCGGGTCAGCTCGCCCACCTTGGTGGCGTGGCGGAAGTAATCCTGCATGAAATGCTCGACGCCGCGGCGCCCGGAATGGTCGGCATAGCCAAGCCGTTCGGCCACCTCGACCTGCATGTCGAAGCTGAGCATGTCCTGCCCCCGGCCCGCGATCAGGTGCAGATGGCAGCGCACGGCCCAAAGAAACCGCTCCGCGGCGTCGAAGGCAGCGAATTCTTCGGGCCGGAAGACGCGGGATTTCACCAGCTCGGCGGCGCGCCGGACGCCGTGTTCGTATTTGGCGATCCAATAGAGCGTCTGTAGGTCGCGCAGCCCGCCTTTGCCCTCCTTGACGTTGGGCTCCAACATGTAGCGTTGGCCGCCCTGCCGCTTGTGACGGTTGGTGCGTTCTTCGAGTTTGGCCTCGATGAATTCGCCGGTGGTATTGGCGAAAAGCTGATTGCGCATCGTTTCGGCAAGGCCCGCGCTCAGCGCCTCGTCGCCGTAGATATGGCGCATTTCCAGAAGCGTGGTGCGGATCGTGTAATCCTGCCGCCCGAGGCGCAGGCATTCCTTTTCGGTCCGGCTGGCGTGACCGACCTTCAGGCGCAGGTCCCACAGCATATAAAGCGCGCTTTCGATGATGCTTTCGATCTGCGGCGTAACTTTCCAAGGGGTCAGGAACAGCAGATCGACATCGGAAAAGGGTGCCATCTCGCCCCGCCCGTAGCCGCCCACGGCCACAACGCTCATCCGCTCGCTTTCGGTCGGAACGCCGGTGGGGTGAAGGTAGGTTTGGGTGACGCGCAGAACCTCTGACACCAGCACATCGGTCAGGTGGGCGTAGGAGCGTGTGGCACGTCGAGCGGCCAAGGGCGTGGCCTCAATCGCCTCGGCGATGCGCGCACGGCTCGCGGTTTGCTCGGCCATCAGTTCGGCCACGGTGGCGGCGCGAATGGCGGCCGCATCGTCGGCGGCCTGGCAGGCGGCGTCGATCCGCGCCGTCATTGCGGCGCGGTCAACGATATCCGAACCGGGCAGGAGGAGGGTGCCGGGCTCGGACGCTTCTGAAAGGGTCGGGTTGCGCGGCCGGTCAGAAACCGGCACCGCCAAGGCGTCTTGGGGCGGGGTCAATGACACTCACCTGTTGGTTCACGATTTGGGCCACGGAGAGGGCGCGCTGATTGGTGCCATCGTTGAGAAAGCGGAACGCACCACCGGCGCCGTTGAACTGTCCGGCGCTGGCGAAATCACTTGCGCCAAGGCGTCCGTTCCCGGCGGTTTGTGCGACGGCCTGGATGGCATCATAGCCAAGCCCCCCAAGCGCGTGAGGCGCGCCGCCGTAGCTGGCGGCGTAGCGACCGTTGAAGTTCGCGGCGGCGTTGGTGTCAGGCATGGTGAACCAGCCCCCCTGCAGACCGGAGAATTCCAGCGTGGCGGGCGGGATATCCCAGCGCGTCAGGCCCATCATCTGCACGGCGGAGGTGTTGAGCCCGTTTTCCGGCAGAAGTTGCGCAAAGAGCGGCAAGGCGCCCGCGCTGTCGGAGGTCAGAAGCACGGCGTTGGCCCCTGCATTCGCGGCAGCGGTGACTTGCGGGACGACGTTGACGACGCCGACCTGGCTGAACTCGTAGGGAATGGTCGCGGCAATGCGGGCGCCGTTGCGTGCCGCGGCGGTGCGGACCGCGTCGCGCGCCACTTCCCCGGCCAGGTTGTTGGCGTGGACCAGCACGATGCTGCTTCGGCCCTGACGTGCCGCATAGCCAACGATGCGATTGGCGGTATTGGCGAAGGTGTAGCCCAACACCAGCACATTTCCGCCCGCGATTTCGGTGTTGTTGGAGAAGCTGAGCACCGCCACGTTGGAGTTGGCCACGGCCACGCCCACGGCGGCGGCGGCGTCCGAACGCAAGGGGCCCACGATGACATCGGCGCCGTTGCTGACGGCCTCTTGAGCGCGGCTTGCGGCGGTCGAGGCGTTTCCGGCGGTGTCGTAGACGGTGATGTTGATCGTGGCGCTTCCTGCAACGTCGGCGGCGGCAAGGCGGGCCGCATTTTCAAGGCTGCGCGACAGAACCGCGTCTCCTCCGCCACCGGACATCGGCAAAAGCATCGCGACTTCGACGGTCTGGCCACTCACGCGGGGGCCGGTGCCGAGCCCGACGGGGCCGCCGCCGATCTGACACGCGGTCAGGACAAGCGTCAGAAGAAGCGCGCCGATGATGCGCAACGGGTTGCGAAGCTTTGCGAAACCGGAAACCATTGGACGATGCCCTCCCTCGAGGCGTTTTGACTTCTTTTTGCGGGAGCCCGCGCATGCACGCTACGGCCTATGCCCGATCAAGTAAACGATCCGACCCCCTCGATGGGGCCCGGCGCGTTGCAGATGGACCATCCGACCCCCGCAAAGCAAGCGCCTTGGCGCGTTATGGTGTGGTTATGGCGCAGGTGTGCCGATGACAGCAGGGGGAAAAGTGCAACCGGGATTGCATTTCGTGGCCACGCCGATCGGCTCGGCGCGCGATATCACCCTGCGGGCGCTTGATGTGCTGTGGGCGGTGGATGTGATCGCAGCGGAAGACACCCGCACGGCCCGGCGGTTGATGGAGATCCATGGGGTCCCGCTTGGGGGGCGCAAGGTGCTGGCCTACCACGACCATTCCACCGCATCGGCGCGCGTGGGGCTTTTGAAGCTTCTGGATGGGACGACGTCGATGGCCTACGTGTCCGAGGCCGGGACGCCCTTGGTGGCGGATCCGGGGTATCAGCTTGGGCGGGCCGCAATCGAGGCGGGCATCGCGGTCTATTCCGCGCCTGGCGCATCGGCGGCTCTGGCGGCGTTGAGCGTCTCGGGCCTTGCGTCAGATCGGTTCCTGTTTGCCGGATTTCCACCAGCGCAGGCGGGCGCGCGCCGCAAATGGATGGCTGAGTTGGATGCGGCGCAGGCGACCACGATCGTTTACGAAAGCCCCAAACGCGTTCACCGAACATTAGGTGAATTGTGCGAAGTGTTGGGCGAAGATCGGGAGGTGGCGCTGTGCCGGGAATTGACCAAACGCTTCGAGGAAGTGCTGCGCGGCCCCAGTGGGCAGGTCCGCGACCGCCTGGCGCAGCACCCGGTGAAAGGCGAAATCGTTCTGGTGATCGCCCGCGGAACGGGCCCTGTCGCGTCGGAGGCGGAAATCGAGGCGATGTTGCGCGATGCAATGAAGGAGATGCCGCTGAAACAGGCCGCGGCACAGGTGGCCGAAATCCTCAACCTGTCGCGGCGGGATCTCTATCAACTGGGGCTGAAGCTGAAACACGACGGCTGAGGGGGCAGCGGGCCTATCTTGCGGGCAAGGCCGCCGAGGAACAGGTGATGCGGCTCTATCTGGACCATGGTCATATTCTGGTCGCCCGCCGGTGGCGCGGTGCGGGTGGGGAGATCGACCTTGTCATGGAACGCGACGGTCAGGCGATTTTCGTCGAAGTCAAGCAATCCCGCACCCATGCCCGCGCGGCGGAAAGCCTGTCGAAGCGTCAAGTCGAACGCTTATTGCACAGTGCGGAGGACTGCCTTGGGGGCTTTCCGAAAGGCAGTCTGACGCCGATGCGCTTCGATGTGGCGTTGGTCGATGGGCAGGGGCGGATTGATATCGTGCAGAATGCGTTCATGCAGTGATCCCCCATTGCACTGACCCACGCCGCACGCCAATTAGAGGCGTGATGGCAATGCGGAGGGGCAGGCATGTTGGTGGCGTTCCAGATGGACCCGATCGAAGCGGTCGATATCGCGGCGGATTCGTCCTTTCGGTTGGCCGAAGAGGCGCAAGCGCGTGGGCATGACCTCCTGGTCTATACGCCCGATGATTTGTTCTACCGCGAGAACCGTGTACTGGCCCGCGCCCGTCGGATCCGGGTGCAGCGCGTGCAAGGGGATCACGTGCAGGCGGAAGAGGCCGGGATTGTCGATCTGGCAGAGGTCGACGCGATCTGGCTCCGGCAGGATCCGCCGTTTGACATGGGCTATATCACCACGACGCATCTTCTGGACCGGTTGAAGGGCACGACACTTGTGATCAACGATCCGTTCTGGGTCCGCAACTCGCCTGAGAAGTTGCTGGTCCTCGACTATCCGGACCTGACGCCGCCGACGATGATTGCCCGCGACATCGAGATGCTGAAGGCCTTCAAGGAAGATCATGGCGACGTGATCCTGAAGCCGCTTTATGGAAATGGCGGGGCGGGGGTGTTTCGCTTGACGCCGGAAGATCGCAACCTCAACTCGCTGCATGAGCTGTTCACCGGTATCAATCGCGAGCCGTTGATCATGCAGAAGTTCCTCCCCGATGTCGCAGCGGGCGACAAGCGCGTGATCCTTGTCGATGGAGAGCCCGTCGGAGGCATCAACCGGGTTCCCGCGCAGGGCGAGACGCGGTCGAACATGCACGTTGGCGGCCGGCCGGAAGCGACGGCGTTGACCGAGCGCGAGCGCGAGATTTGCGCGATCATCGGGCCCCGTCTGAGAGAGATGGGACAGGTGTTCGTGGGCATCGATGTGATCGGCGGCTGGCTGACCGAGATCAACGTGACCTCGCCCACCGGCATTCAGGAGCTGGAACGCTTCGACGGCGTCAACATCGCTGAGAAAATCTGGGACGCGGTGGAGCGCCGTGTCGCCAAGGCATGAGCCTGCGGCTGAGCGTTTTGAACGTCATGTGCCGCGTCCTTGGCAAGACCCGGATGCGCCATGTCAAAAGGCCCGGCAGCCAGCGCAACGATTTCGATTACGTTGGTCGCGCGTTTGGTGGCCGCGCCAAGGGGCTTCGCGAACGGGCTGAGCCCGGCGCCCCGCCGTTTGCATCATGTGAACCGGAACCGGGCGCGCAGGGCACAATTCTGTATTTCCATGGCGGTGGGTTCATCGCGGGCTCGCCCGTTTCGCACCGCGCGTTGATCCGGGCTTTGGTGCGCCGGAGTGGCTGCCGCGTGGTCGCGCCCGATTATCGGCTTGGGCCGGAGCATATGTTGCCCGCGGCGCAGGAAGATGCGCGGGCCATGTGGGACCGGTTGATCGCGAACGGAACGCGCCCGGAGGACATTGTGTTGGCCGGCGACAGCGCCGGAGGCGGCATGGCATTGTCGTTGATGGCGGAGTTGGGGGCGGAGGGGGTGCGTCCGGCGGCTTGCGTGGCGTTGTGCCCCTGGACCGACCTGACCGGGTCGGGTGCGTCGATGGTCGAGAATGCCCGGCGCGATCCGCTTTTGCCCGCTGAGCGCCTGCCCGATCTGATCGGCTTTGCCACCGCACCCGGGACCGACTTGTCCGACCCGCGCCTGTCGCCGCTGTTTGCACGGTTCAAGGATCCGGTGCCCACGCTCATTCAATATGCAAAGACGGAAATCGTGCGTGACGACGCTTTGCGCATGGCCGATGTCTTGCGCGCAGCGGGTGGTCAGGTCGTGGTGCAGGATTGGGCGCATGCGCCACATGCGTGGCATGTGTTCGGAGAGGCCCTGCCCGAGGCACGCGACGCTATCGAGAAGGCTGCGCAGTTCATCAAGGCACAGCTATCCGTCTCGCGCGGCGATTAGCCGGTAGCCGATGGCCTCGGCGATATGTGGTGTACCGATCGTATTCACGCCTTCGAGATCGGCAATGGTGCGTGCCAGCCGCAAGACCCGGTGATAGCCGCGCGCGGTCAGGTGGAATTGATCGGCGGCTTTCAGCAGCATCTCTTTGCCTGCCCCATCAGGCGTTGCGATCTGGTCCAGAAGCGCGCCCTCGGCATCGGCGTTGACGATGGCATCAGCCCCGATTGACGCGAAACGCTCGGCCTGCACCGTTCGGGCCTGCGCCACACGTTCAGCGATCACGGCGCTGGTTTCGCCCGAGGCGGGAAGGTCGAGGTCGGAATAGGCGACAGGCGGCACTTCGAGGCGCAAATCGAAGCGGTCCATCAGCGGGCCGGAGATTTTGCCCATGTAATCCTGCCCGCAAACGGGCGCGCGGTTGCAGGCCTGATTGGCATCATAGAGATGGCCGCAGCGGCACGGATTGGCGGCGGCAATCAGAAGAAACCGACAGGGGTAGGTGACGTGGGCATTGGCGCGGGCGACGACCACATCGCCGGTTTCAATCGGTTGGCGCAGGGTTTCGAGCACCTGCCTTGGGTATTCCGGAAATTCGTCCAGAAACAGCACGCCGTTATGGGCGAGGCTGATCTCGCCGGGTTTGGCGCCGCGCCCGCCGCCGACGATGGCGGCCATGGATGCAGTGTGGTGGGGCGCGCGGTAGGGACGGGTGCGGGAAATGCCGCCTTCGGTCAGAAGCCCGGCAAGCGAGTGGATCATCGAGGTATCCAACGCCTCGGGCGCGGAGAGCGGCGGCAGGATGCCGGGAAGCCGTGCGGCGAGCATGGATTTGCCCGATCCGGGCGAGCCGATCATCAGCAAATGGTGACGTCCCGCGGCGGCGATTTCCATGGCCCGCTTGGCGCGCTCCTGCCCGCGCACTTCGGACAGGCATCGCGGCCCCGTGTCGGATGTGACCTCGCCGGGTCGGGCCGGTTCCAGCGGCGCGCGGTCGGTCAGATGGGCGATAAGCTCGGCCAGGGAGGTCGCGGCGACCACAGGGGTGGCCCCGACCCAGGCGGCTTCGGCCCCACAGCCCGCGGGGCAATAAAGACTGCGTCCGTCTTCGCCGGCTGCTAGCGCGGTCGGCAGGGCGCCGAGCACCGGAACGAGACGTCCGTCGAGCGACATTTCCCCAAGCGACATCGCGGCCTCGACGCGTTCTTTCGGGACGATGCCGAGGGCCGCCAGAAGGGCCAATGCGATGGGCAGGTCGAAATGGGAGCCTTCCTTGGGCAGGTCGGCGGGCGAGAGGTTGACGGTTATGCGGCGCGACGGCAGCGCGATGGCCATGGTCTGCAGCGCGGTCTTCACCCGTTCGCGCGCTTCGCTGACGGCTTTGTCGGGCAGGCCGACGATGGCAAAGCCGGGCAGGCCCGAGGTCACGGCGCATTGCACTTCCACCCGGCGGGCGTCCAACCCTTCGAAGGCGACGGTATGGGTGAGTGCAAGCGCTTCTGGCGAGGGTTGATCAAACATGACCCAGTCCTAGCCGGATCATGGTTAGCGAAGTGTTAATGAACCTTAAGAGAAGGTCGGAAACGGGATTCGCTGCAACGGGGCCTTGTCGTAGCGCCCGATTTCCTTGGTCTCTTTCAGGCCGTCGGCGCGCCAATCGAGAAACGCTGGATGGGTCGTGATGGCTTTGGCGTAGGCCAAAGACACGTCGGTCATGGGAAGGCCATAGGTCAGAAAGCGTGTGGCCACCGGGGCGTAGAAGGCATCCGCGAGCGTGAAATCACCGTAGAGGAACGGCCCACCGGACCTGCCGAGTGCCTTTGCCCATATCTCTTCGGCGCGGGCACAATCGGCAAGCACCGCATCGGAGGGCTGAAACCCCGCCCAGGCATTGCGCAAGTTGACCTGACAATTGGCGCGCAGATCGACAAAGCCCGAATGCATCTCGGCGATGATGCTTTGCGCCTCGGCCCGAAGGACGGGATCAGTGGGCAGCACCCCGCGATCGGGGAACGCTTCGGCCACGTGCCATGCAATCGCGATACTGTCGGTCAGCAAGCCGCCATCAGGGGTGCGCACGGCGGGCACTGTGCGATGGCCGCCAAAGGTCGCGACGGTATCGCGGAACGTGTCGCCGTAGATTTCGGCCATGTGCAACGTTACCGCAATGTCGAAGGGCGCAAACGAGAGCCAGGCTCGCATCGACCAACTGGAATAGGACTTCTGCCCGATCAAAAGAGAATATGTCATCGGTGCATACAGGCGTTGTTTGCGCAGAAGGTCAAACCAAACGGTTTGATGGCGTTCATCATGCGCTGTGATTGATCCGTTCGGCCCGCCAGCCGGTTGCGGTTTGCTCCAGCACCGTGACTGAGAGCGGTTCGATCCGGTGGCCGAGCGCCTCATAGGGCGTCATGCCGGTCAGCAGGGCCATGTGGCACAGGATGACACCGAAATGCGCCACAAGGATGAGGTCGCCATCGTGACGGTCACGCAAGGCGTCGACCGACGCGCCAACCCGCGCGGTTACCGCGTTCCAGCTTTCGCCGCCCGGGGGGGCGATATCGCCCGGTTCCTCCCAAAACGCTCGGCTGAGGTCGGGATGTTTGGCAGCCACCTCCGAGAAATGCAGCCCGTCCCAATCGCCGAAATCAAACTCCCGCAGGTCCGGAGCATGGGGCAATCTGCGACGACCGCTTGCGATGGCATCAGCGGTTGTAACGGCGCGTTTCAGATCGGACGAGACGATGGGCGTGTCCGCGGGCAACCACCGGCCAAGCCGTGCGATGGCCGCGGTATCCGACAGATCGGCGGGTACGTCGCGCCAACCTGTGAAGGTTGTCTGATGGGTCGGGCCGTGGCGGACCCAGATCAGGCGGCTCACCACGGATCATCCACCGGGTCGAGGTCCGGCTGCCCCTTCAACACCTGCGGCAGACCGGCGCGGATGTAGACCACCAGATCGCATTCAGTGGCGAGGCTTTGGTTCACTGCGCCCTGCACCCTTTGAAACGTACGCGCCAGCGTGTTGGCAGGGGTAATGCCGCCGGACACATCGTTGGACACCAGCACGACGGGCGCCCGCATCTGGATCAGCACGTCGATCAGGTGCTCAAGCTCTTCCTGCCAATCGCCATCGTCGATCATCAGGTTGGTGAGCCAGAACGTCACGCAATCCAGCAGCACGACCTCGCCGCTTTCGATCTGCATCAGGGCGTTGGCGGTGTCGTGCGGGGCCTCGATGGTGCGCCACCCCTGACCCATGCGGCGATCCTTGTGTGCCACGATTTTCTCGGACATCTCACCGTCGAGCATTTCGGCCGTCGCGATGTAGACTTTTGCGAGACCGGATTGATGCACCATGCGTTCGGCAAAGACGGATTTGCCGCTTGAAGCGCCACCGAGAACAAGGGTGAGAGGGGGCAGACGCAATTTAATGTCCCGAAATTTGATCCGAACGGTTCTTACCTGCGTAAACCTTTTTGAAAGCCGCCGAAACAGGCGGTTCGTTAGGTGAACAAAACCGGGGGGTCGTTATGGCATTTGACATGGGATCAGACCAGTCGCTTTCGCGGCGCGCAATGAAAGCGGAGCTGCTGGATGCGGAGACCGAGCTGCGGCTGGCATATGCGTGGCGCGATGAACGTTGCGAGGAAAGCCTGCACCGTTTGGTGACGGCATATATGCGGCTGGCCATCTCGATGGCGGCGAAATTCAAGCGCTACGGCGCGCCGATGAACGACCTGATCCAGGAAGCGGGTTTGGGTCTGATGAAGGCGGCGGACAAGTTTGATCCCGATCGTGGCGTACGGTTTTCGACCTATGCGGTGTGGTGGATCAAGGCGTCGATTCAGGATTACGTGATGCGCAACTGGTCGATGGTGCGCACCGGGTCGACATCGTCGCAGAAGTCGTTGTTCTTTAACATGCGCCGGGTTCAGGCCCGCCTCGAGCGCGAAGCAATGCAGGTGGGCGAGACGCTCGACAAGCATCAGCTGCGCCAGATGATCGCCACCGAAGTCGGTGTTCCGTTGCACGACGTTGAGATGATGGAAGGGCGTCTTGCGGGGTCTGATTATTCGCTCAATGCCACGCAATCGGTCGATGACGAGGGCCGCGAATGGATTGACGCGCTGGAAGACACCAGCGAACAGGCCGAAGAAATTGTCGAAGCCGACCACGATCGCGCGCAATTGCGCGAGTGGCTGATCGCGTCGATGAATGCCCTCAACGAACGCGAGCGTTTCATCGTGCGCGAGCGGAAGCTTCGCGAAAACCCACGCACCCTTGAGAGCCTTGGCAACGAGTTGGGCTTGTCGAAGGAACGCGTGCGGCAGCTTGAGGCGGCGGCCTTTGGCAAGATGCGCAAGACGCTTGAAGCGCAGTCGAAGGAGGTTCGGTCATTCTTCGCCGTGTAGCTCTTTACGCCCCGCTGATGCTTCTGGCCGGTCTATTCGTGATGACGCTGTTCGTGTCGCCGCCAACGGCCAATCCGCTGGATGCGTCCTTGCTGGTGATCCTTCCCTGATTATCCTTGGGGCGCCCGGAAACACGGGCGCCTCTTCGCCGTTCGGTTATTCCGATTGAAGCCCCGCGCCTGCGCGCCTAACGTGTCTCGCGACGGCGAAAGGGCGTAGCATGCTGGCCAACAAGCGAATTCTCCTGATCATTGGCGGTGGGATAGCGGCGTTCAAATCGCTCGACTTGATCCGGCGGCTGCGTGAGCAAGGCGCGTGTGTTACGCCGGTTCTGACCAAGGCGGCCGAGGAATTCGTGACGCCTCTGTCGGCCTCGGCGCTTGCGGCGCAGAAAGTATACCGCGATCTGTTTGACCTGACCGATGAGGCCGAGATGGGCCATATCGAATTGTCACGCGCCGCCGATCTGGTTGTGGTTGCCCCCGCCACGGCGGATCTGATGGCGAAGATGGCGCAGGGCCACGCGAATGATCTGGCCTCAACCTTGTTGATGGCGACCGACAAGCGCGTGCTGATCGCGCCTGCAATGAATGTGCGGATGTGGGAGCATGCCGCAACCCAGCGCAATCTGGCGATCCTGCAGGGCGACGGCATAAGTGTGGTCGGCCCCGATGAGGGCGACATGGCCTGTGGCGAGTTTGGCCCGGGTCGAATGAGCGAGGTGCCCGAGATCGTCGCCGCCGTTGGTGCGGCCTTGGGCGGCGGTCCGTTGCAGGGCAAGCATGTTCTTGTGACCTCGGGCCCGACCCATGAACCCATTGATCCGGTCCGATACATCGCCAACCGATCCTCTGGCGCGCAGGGCACGGCTTTGGCGGCTGCGTTGCGGGATCTGGGGGCACGGGTGACGTTCATAACAGGCCCGGCCAGCGTACCGCCCCCGGCGGGCGTGGGCGTCGTGCGGGTGGAAACGGCGGCGGAAATGGCCGCGGCGGTCGACACGGCCGTGGCTTCGGCGGATGCGGCGGTATTTGCGGCGGCGGTGGCGGATTGGCGGGTGGAGAATGCCAGCGGATCGAAGATGAAGAAGGACGGCTCGGGCAATGCTCCGGCGTTGGAGTTTGCCGAGAATCCGGACATCTTGGCGACTGTGGCGCAGCGCACGGCGGGGCGTCCGCGACTGGTCGTGGGCTTTGCGGCCGAGACAGACGACGTGGTGGCCAATGCGACCGCCAAACGCGCGCGCAAGGGCTGTGATTGGATCGTGGCCAATGATGTGTCGCCCGAGACCGGCATCATGGGCGGCTCCGAGAACCGGGTCGTCCTGATTTCGCAGGACGCGGCGGAGGAATGGCCTAGGTTGCCCAAGGGCGAGGTCGCGCGTCGTTTGGCGCAGCGGATCGCGGAGGCTTTGGCCGATTGAACAAGGGGCTGCAGGGGACTGCGGGGGATGCGGGTGCCTGAAATCGAAGTGGTTCGAGAGGACTGGGCGGATGCCGGCGTGGCGTTGCCCGAATACGCGACGGCAGGCGCGGCTGGGGCCGATCTGCGGGCAAATTTTGCGCCCGGTGATCGCGGCGGGCTGACGCTTGGGCCGGGCATGCGGGCGCTTGTGCCAACCGGTCTGCGCGTGGCGATCCCAGAGGGCTTCGAGATGCAGATCCGCCCCCGTTCGGGCCTTGCGTTGAAACATGGCGTGACGCTGGCCAATGCGCCCGGCACCATCGACAGCGACTATCGCGGACCGTTGGGGGTGATCCTGATCAACCTCGGAGATGCGGCCTTTGAGGTCACCCATGGCGCGCGGATTGCGCAGGCCGTGATCGCGCCGGTCGTGTTGGCCGAATACCGCGTCGTGCCGGCCTTGTCCGATACCGCGCGGGGCGCTGGTGGGTTTGGATCCACGGGGGCAGGCTGATGCTGTTTGTCCTGTTTCTTGCGGCGGTGCTGTGGGGCATCGGCCATGTCATGAAAACGCCGGTGCAGGCGCGCCTTTACATGGTGGGTCTGCTTTATGTTGCTGTGCTTGGGGTGCAGATTGCGTTGCCCACTGGTCACCCGTTGCGCGAGGCGACGGGGGGGGCTGCGGCGATGTGGCTTCTGTTCGGCGGCTTTGTCGCGGTCGTTCTGGCCTATCGCATGCTGCTTGGCCGTGTCCGGGGTCGCGCCGAAGAGGTTGAGGCCGCGCGCGATGCGATCACCGGAGCGAGCGAAGGTCCGTTTCGGGATGTCGAGCTGGAACGCTACGCGCGCCACATCACGTTGCCCGATATCGGCGGCGGTGGTCAGCTTGCGCTCAAGAACGCCAAGGTACTGGTGGTGGGCGCGGGCGGGTTGGGATCGCCCGCGTTGCTTTATCTTGCGGCAGCGGGCGTCGGGCGGATCGGGGTGATCGACCATGACGAGGTCAGCCTGTCGAACCTGCAACGTCAGATCATCCACAGTGACGCGCGCACCGGAATGCCCAAGGTCTTCTCCGCCGAGGTCGCGGTGGGTGCGTTGAACCCCCATGTCGAGCTGCGCCCCTACCATCGAGCGCTGACGGCGGATGTCGCCGAAACGTTGTTTGCGGAATACGATCTGATCCTCGATGGCACGGACAGCTTTGTCGTGCGTGCCGAGGTCAACCGCGCCGCCGTTGCCGCCGGGCGCCCGGTGATCGCAGGCGCGATTTCGGCCTGGGAAGGGCAGGTGACGCTTTATGATCCCGCAGGCGGCGCGCCTTGCATGGCGTGCGTTTTCCCGACCGCACCCGCGCCGGACTTGGCCGCGACCTGTGCCGAGACCGGCGTGATTGGGGCGCTTCCCGGCGTTGTCGGGTCGATAATGGCACTCGAGGCGATCAAGGAGATCACGGGCGCCGGGGACGGCTTGCGGGGGCGGATGCTGATTTACGATGCACTGCATGCCGAGACACGCATCCTGCGCGCGCAACGCCGCGCCGATTGCACGGTTTGCGGCGGGCTTTGATCGGGCAGGCCTTGTGCGCCTGCGTGGCTGCGCCATACTGACCCCAGATCTACAGGGGAGTCCCGATCATGAAGCATTTTGTTCTGGCCACATTGGCCGCGCTTGTTCCGTTTGCCGCCGGTGCCGACGGGCATTTGCCCGACCTTGAGGGCCGCGAAATCGTTGTCGTCACGGAAAACGCCTATCCGCCGCTGCAATTCATCGACCCGGCCTCGGGAGAGGCCATCGGATGGGAATATGACGCGCTTGAGATCCTCGCGGAGCGGTTGAACTTCACGCCGGTGATCGAGAACATCAGTTGGGACGCGATGATCCCCGCGGTGTCCGAAGGGCAATACGACATGGGCATGACCGGGATCACGATCCGCGAAGACCGCGATGAATTGGTCGATTTCAGCGCGCCCTACATGGTCAGCCAGATGCGCATGCTGGTCGCCGCCGACGAGGACCGGTTTGCCACGGCGGAAGAATTCGGCGCGGATGATCAGTTGCTGATCGGAAGCCAGGCGGGCACAACGCCGTTTTATGTGGGGGTCTATGACGTGCTGGACGGAGATGAAGCCAACCCGCGCATCGTGTTGTTCGAGACGATCCCGGCGGCGATTCAGGCGCTGATGACGGAAGATGTGGATATGGTTCTGGCCGACAGCGCGGGGGGGCAGGGCTATGTGTCCGCTAACCCCGACCGGCTGCAGATGATCGGTGATCCGCTTGGCACCGAAGAGTTTGGCTTCATCTTCCCGAATGACAGCGAATTGGTCGCCGCGATGGATGCCGGCATCGAAAGCATGCGCGCGGATGGGACGCTGGAGGCGCTCGACCAGCGTTGGTTCGTCGACTACGCGCTTGGGCAGTAAGGCACTGGGCGCGCTGAGAATTTCGGCGCCCCATCTGCCATGATCTCCCCGACACCGCAGGACAAGGATTTCCCTTGGTGGCTTGTCGCGCTGGCCGCTTTGGGGGCGTTTGCCTTTTGGCGGATGTGGGGCGATCCGATCTATGGACAGCTTGTGGTGACCCTGCGCCGGGGCGTGGGCATTACGGTGATGGTGACGCTTGTGGGTTTTTCCATGGCGTCGCTGATGGGCATGGGCCTTGCGTTGATGAGCCTGTCCCGCAGCCTTGTCTTGCGGCAGACCGCGCGGTTCTACATCGAGATCGTGCGGGGTGTGCCGATCATCGTGCTGCTCCTTTACGTGGCCTTTGTCTTCGCGCCAGCGTTGGTCGCTGCGTACAATTGGGCCGCCGAGGGGATCGGCGTCGATCCGATCCGCACCCGTGATTTCCCGCTTCTCTGGCGGGCAATCATCGCGCTGGCGATCGGGTATTCCGCGTTCATTGCCGAGGTCTTCCGTGCGGGCCTGCAATCGGTGGACAAGGGGCAATTGGAGGCGGCGGACGCGTTGGGATTGAGCCGTTGGAACCGGTTCCGGCACATCGTCTTTCCGCAGGCGATCCGGACGATCCTGCCGCCGTTGGGCAATGATTTCGTGGCGATGGTCAAGGATTCCTCGCTTGTTTCGGTGCTTGGGGTGTTGGACGTGACGCAATTGGGCAAGGTCATTGCGGCGTCGAATTTCCGATATTTCGAGACGTACAACGTTGTGGCGTTGATCTATCTGACGATGACGGTGAGCTTGTCGCTTCTGCTGCGGCGGTTGGAGGTGCGGTTGCGGCAGGGCGAGCAGCGGTGAGTGGGGGCACCCCGTGGCTGCGCTTTTTCGAGTATTTTTGAAACAAGGAAGGGGGTGTTGGCGCGCCGTGACTGACCTATGTGAAGTGCAAAGGAGATTTGCCGATGACCAACCACTTGCTTGAGCCCTGGACGACGCCGTTTGAGATGCCGCCGTTTGCGCAGATCACCGACGCGGATTTTGCGCCCGCGATGGACGAGGCGATTTCCGAGGCCCGCCGTGGCGTGATCGAGATTGCCGAAAACCCGGATGCGCCGAGCTTTGCGAATACCATCGAAGCGCTGGAGTTGTCGGACGCGCTCTTGGAGCGTGTGGCAGGGGTTTTCTATAATCTTGCCGGATCGGATTCGAACCCTGCGCGTGAAGCGCTGCAGCGGGACTTTGCGCCGAAGTTGTCGGCGCTGTCGTCGGAAATTTCCAACAACGCAAAACTGTTCGCGCGGATTGAAGACCTTTGGTCGCGGCGTGATGCGCTTGGGTTAAGCGATGAACAGATGCGCGTTCTTGAACTGACGCGGCGTGGGTTCGTGCGGGCCGGGGCCGGGTTGGAAGGGGGCGCGCGCGACCGGTTGACCGAGGTGATGGCGCGGTTGTCGACGCTTGGCACGGCGTTCACGCAGAACCTTCTGGCCGACGAACGCAGTTGGTTCATGGCGTTGGAGGAAGCGGATCTGGTGGGCTTGCCGGACTTCGTCGTGGATGCCGCGCGGGCGGCGGGGGAAGAGGTGGGTGCAGGCGGGCCGGTTGTGACGCTGTCGCGGTCGTTGATCGTGCCGTTCTTGCAGTTTTCGCCGCGCCGGGATTTGCGCGAGCAGGCTTACGAGGCCTGGGCCGCGCGGGGGGCAAACGGCGGCGAGACCGACAATCGCGACATCGCCGCGGAGACTTTGGCATTGCGCGATGAGCGTGCCAAGTTGCTGGGATACAAGGACTTTGCGGCATTCAAGCTTGAAACCGAGATGGCAGGATCGGCGGATAACGTGCGTGAATTGCTGATGGCGGTCTGGGCGCCGGCCAAGCGTCAGGCCGAGGCGGATGCCGAAAAGCTGGCCGCGATGATGGCCGAAGATGGCGTCAACGGACCGCTGGAGCCTTGGGATTGGCGGTATTATTCGGAGAAGCGGCGCAAGGCGGAGCATGATCTGGATGAGGCCGAGTTGAAGCCGTATCTGTCGCTTGAGGCGATGATCGCTGCGGCGTTTGATTGCGCGAACCGGCTGTTCGGGTTGGAATTCAAACCACTGGATGTTCCGCTTTACCACGCTGATGCGCGGGCCTGGGAGGTGACGCGAGACGGTAAACATGTCGCTGTTTTCATTGGAGATTACTTCGCGCGCGGGTCGAAGCGGTCGGGCGCTTGGTGCTCGGCGATGCGGTCGCAGAAGAAGTTGGGCGGGGAGACGCGGCCGATTGTTGTGAACGTGTGCAACTTTGCTAAGGGTGCGCCGAGTTTGTTGTCGTATGACGATGCCAGGACGCTGTTTCACGAGTTCGGTCATGCGCTGCACCAGATGTTGAGCGATGTGACCTATGGGTCGATTTCGGGGACATCGGTGGCGCGCGACTTTGTGGAATTGCCGAGCCAGCTTTATGAGCATTGGCTGGAAGTGCCTGAAGTTCTTGAGAAATATGCGACACATGTGGAAACGGGCGAGGCGATGCCGAAGGACCTGCTGGAGCGGCTTCTGGCGGCGCAGACCTATGACATGGGCTTTTCGACGGTGGAATATGTCGCCTCGGCGCTGGTCGACTTGGATTTCCATGATGGCGACGCTACAGGTAACCCAATGGAATCGCAGGAGAAAACGTTGGAGCGGATTGGAATGCCGCATGCAATCGAGATGCGGCATCGCACGCCGCAATTCGCCCATGTCTTCGCGGGCGACGGATATTCCAGCGGATATTATAGTTACATGTGGTCCGAAGTGATGGATGCGGATGCGTTCGAGGCCTTTGAACAGGCCGGTGGTCCGTTCGATCCAGAAATGGCCAAGGCGTTGGAAACACACATTCTTTCGGCTGGCGGGAGCCAGGAGGCGGATGTGCTTTACACCGCGTTCCGCGGCCGGATGCCGGGTGTTGAGGCGTTGCTTAAGGGGCGTGGTCTGGGCGACGCCGCATAGGGCGCGGAGCGCGCGCTAGTCGAAACTTTCATCCGCGTCGACGCCCCAGATGGCAGCCGTCTGGACCCAGCCGCGGTAACCGCCGACCTCCATCAGGCACCAATCGGGTTGGCATTCGCGCAGCCGTCCGGTGACGCCCAGTTCGGCATGGGCGCGGACCAGTGAGGCGGTGTCGGGGCGCGCGTAGAGCGGCAGCATGTCTTCTTCGACAATTGCGGAGCGTTCGCCGGACAGAAGGGAGTAATGCATCCAGCCGCCCGCGCCGTCGCGATCAACCACGCGGCGCCAATGGCCATGTTCGGCGACGATCATCATCGGCATGTGGCGACGGGTGAAAACCCAGTCGATGCGGTGCGACCGTGAGGGGCCGCGCCGGGCGTTGCCCTCGGAGGCGCGCATCGAGACGTAGCGCGGGATCGCGAAGCCGGTGACGGGACCGACGCGTTCGGGGGCGGATGTTGCCTCGGTGGACGCCAGTACGGCCTCGGTCTGAGCAAGGGTAGGGGAGGGGGCCAGCGCAAGCGCGCAAAAGCAAAGTGTGACAAAGCCTGCAATGGCGTTGCGCATGTGTCCTGCCTTCGTTCCGATGACCCCGCAGGGTCAGACGTATCCTCAATCGTCCCAGTGATCTTGCGCCACCGGTGACGATAGGAGAGTGTCACGACAGAGGGCCAAAACCAAGCGTTCGGAGACAGGGCATGGCAGGTGAGCGGTTAAGTGTTGTTGTTACGCGACGGTTGCCGGAGGCAGTCGAGACGCGGATGAGCGAATTGTTCGACGTGGAATTGCGCGAAGACGATCGCCCGATGAGTCGGGAGGATCTGGTCGCGGCGATGGGGCGCGCGGATGTTCTGGTTCCGTGCATTGCTGACCGGATCGACGGCGGCATGTTGGGGCAGGCGGGGGACCGGCTGAAGCTGATCGCGAATTTCGGGGCAGGGGTCGATCATATCGACGTCTCCACCGCGCGGCAGCGGGGTGTTCTGGTCAGCAATACGCCCGGTGTGATGACCGATGACACGGCGGATATGGTGATGGCCCTGATGCTGAGCGTGCTGCGCCGCGTGCCGGAGGGCATGGGTGTGATGCAGGCCGGAAATTGGGAAGGCTGGTCGCCGACGGCGTTCATGGGGGGCCGGATCGCGGGCAAGCGGTTGGGCATTCTGGGCATGGGCCGGATCGGGCAGGCCGTGGCGCGGCGCGCGGGCGCGTTCGGGATGCAGGTGCATTACCACAACCGCCGCAAGCTTCACGCCGACACCGAGGCGGAGGTGCAGGCAACCTATTGGGAGAGCCTCGATCAGATGATCGCGCGGATGGATGTGATCAGCGTGAATTGCCCTCATACGCCGTCGACGTTTCATTTGATGAATGCGCGGCGGTTGAAGTTGATGAAGCCCGACGCGGTGATTGTGAACACGTCGCGGGGCGAGGTGATCGACGAAAACGCGCTGACCCGGATGTTGCGCGCGGGAGAGATCGCGGGCGCGGGGTTGGATGTGTTCGAGAAAGGGCGCGAGGTGAACCCGCGTCTGAGGGATCTGCAGAACGTGGTGTTGTTGCCGCATATGGGATCGTCGACGCGCGAGGGGCGGATCGAGATGGGTGAGAAGGTTTTGATCAATATCAAGACCTTTGCGGATGGGCACCGGCCGCCGGATCTGGTTGTGCCGAGCATGTTGTGAGCGGGCGGGCGGAGCCGCCCTTGCGCGGGCCGGAGCGCCCGGTTTTGCAGGGCGAGCGGCGTGAGGGCGCGCGGCGCGGGCATGTGCCGGGCCTGCGCGGGGTGGTTTTCGCGCTTGTTGGATTGGTGTGCCTTGCCGTTGGCGGCTGGGATTTGCTGCGCGGGGGCGGGGTGAACCCGGCCTTGCCGCCTGCGGTTGATGCCGCCGAAGAGATCGCGGTGGTCACGGCGGGGGTCTACGTGAGCTTGCGCGCGATCAACGCGGCGCTGTCGGCGGCGCAGGAAGTGGAGGTCGGGGCCTCCATCGGGGCGCAGGCGAGTTTGCAGCCTTTGAAGGTGTTGGAGCCGGTGGACGACACGGTGGAGCGGGTTGCCGATGTGGTCTTTGCAGTCGCCGCGGGGGCGGCGTTGGCGAGCGTGGGTTTGCAGCCGGTGGCGGCCGTTGGGTTGATCTTATTGGGTATCGGGTTAATCGGCTTCGGCTTCGCGAGCGGGTCGGCGGCGCGGGCGAGTCTTCGGGCGGTGCGTTTGGGCGCGGCGCTGGGGCTGGTGTTGCCGTTGGTCTTTGCGGGAGGTGTTTGGTTGGGGGAGGTCGCGACGCGGGTGCAATGGGACGCGGCGATGGCGGAGCTGGACGCCGTTGCGGGTGAGGCGCGGGTCCTGATCGGGGCGGGAGAGGCGGAGTTGCTGGGGGTGGCGGAGGGCGAGGAGGGCATGATTTCGGGCTTCCTGTCGGCGATCACCGGCGCGCGGGACAGCGTGCAGGGCTATGTCGAGGCGGCGGCGGTGTTCACGCGCGAGGCGGATACACTGTTTTCGGCCACCTTGACGATCATCGGGGTTTTCGTACTGCGGGTGTTGGTGTTGCCGGTGCTGTTGCTGTGGTCGGTGATGGTTCTGGTCCGGCGGAGTGTGGAATAGGCGGCGGGAAATCCCGACTACACCTGCCGTGCGTTGGATGGCAGGCTTGGGCCATTCATTTCATTCGGGAGCTTTGACAGATGACATTTGCGAGAACCAATCTGGCCGGTTTGGCCGCCCTTGCCACCCTTGCGCCAACGATGGCGGCTGCTGATAGCTGCTGGTGGCACAACGGATCGTTGATGCGGCTGTCGGCCTATGGCGAGGGGCGGGCCTTTCATTATGAGAACCCGCGCGGCGCGTTGGCGGCGGCGGGTGTGCAAAACGGCACGATGTTGTTCAACGGCCGCAATCAGGGCGGATATTATTCCGGCGTGGCGCAGGTGTTTTCTTCGTCCTGCCCGGGTCAGCCGCTGATGTACGAGGTCGCGGGCCCGGTCGGGCCGAACCAGACCAGCGTGACGCTTTATGGCACGCGAGAGGTGCGCAACGGCTGTTTCGGAACCGGGCAATATGTGCAGGATGTGCTGACGTTCACCTATGCGTTTCAGTGTTGATGGGGACGAGCGGGGAAGACGTTGACCTGCCGGCCTCGCCCCTCCCGCTGCATTGGCGGGGGACTTTGTGCACAGGCTCCAGACCTCCGCCGCCTGAGGTGGTGATTGGTGCCAGGACGATGAGCTTGTCACCATGGTAGAGGATGTTGAGCGTGCGCAGCGCGCCTTTGGCTTTGCCGTAGCCGAAATAGACCGGGGCGCGCCGATTGTGATGGCGGGGACGCTGAAATGTGCCGCGAGGATTCGCGCCGATGCCCCGCCCAAAGACTGATCCACGACGCCGGCGATGTGTCGTCCGACTTGCATCCTTTTGATTTGCGATTTGATGAAGAGCGCATGGCGTTGAAGGCGCGCCGCTTGGCTTTCACGCGTTTGATGTTGAGGTTGAGGTTGAGTTTGGATTGATCCGTCCAGCCGTCGCGGCCGGGTATCACGAGGGTGCCGTCCTTCACTCAGACGCATTCAGCCTTGTAGCGGTTGAACACGCGCTTGGTGCCCGTCGGTGCGGTGTTGGTTTCGCCGAAATGCTCGAGGCGGCTCGATGTGTCAGTACCCAAAGGTTCGCGTTTGGCGCGTTGGGGGTGGGGCCATCTAATGGTATTGGCGGGTTTTGGTATGGGTGGGGTGGCTTAGTCTGCATCGTGCGAGATGCCGGTCGTTTGGCCGCATGGCATGCTTTGCGCAGGGAGAGATCGTGTTGAAATTCATCGCAGGCTTTTTTGCAATCGCATTGATCGGTGCGGTGGTGGTCTGGTTCTTGCGTGCGCCCTCTGAACTGGAGGTTCGGGTCAGCCATGGGGACCTGGAGGCTGCGATCAGCGCGGCTTTGGCGGAAGATCCCCATGTTGGTCGGCTGCCGCGAGCGCGGTTTTCGCATTTGTCCTTGGCCGATGAGGTGGGCGTGATCCTTGTCGGTAATGGGCGCTGGTTCAATTTTGGTGCGGGAGGCTTTCCTTACCCGGATATCGAGTTGCGCGTCGAAATACCGGCCGAGCCGGATGCGTGGGAGGTGCGCGATGGCGGGCTTGCGGTGGCGCGCGTTGAGATCATCGAGGCCGAGCGCCTCGCATATGACGGCGGCGGCGGACGGCCCGAAAGTGAGGCGAACCGGGCGGGGTGGGAGCGGTTAATTGTGCGATTGTTCGATCGAATAGAGAGCGTTGGCGATCTGCCGCTGGGGTTTGCGGATTGGCAGATTGTTGAGGTTGAAGCGGAGGCAAACGGTCTGCGCTTTGTGCTGCGTCGATAGCGGGCCGCTGTTGATGTCGCTTTTCCGCGCGTTTCGGTCGGGTGGGTAAGGCGCAGTGCCCGCGTTTGCGGCAGGTATGATCCGGACCAGATCTGCCGGAGCTTCCCGATGAATACCCCCGACCTGAAGACCCAAGTCAAAGCCCTTGTTGTTGGCGGCGGTGCCGTCGGAACCTCGATCGCCTATCATCTGGCGAAGGCCGGGTGGGACGATGTTATGCTCTTGGAGCGGGACGAATTGACGTCTGGCTCGACCTGGCACGCGGCGGGATTGCTGCCGCTGTTCAACATGTCCTACGCGACAACCCATATCCACGACTACTCCGTGAAATTCTACAAGACGCTGGAGCAGGAGACGGGCCTGAACGCAGGCTTCGCGGTCGTCGGCAATTTGCGGATGGCGCAGACGCAGGAGCGGATGGACGAATATATGCTCTATGCGTCCACTGCCGAGACGGTGGGGGTGCCGTTTGAATGGTTGACGCCGGAACAGATCAAGGCGCGTTGGCCGCTCATTCGGACCGAAGATCTGAAGGGGGCGATTTACCACAATACCGACGGCTATATTAACCCGGCGGACGTGACGATGGCGATGGCCAAGGGCGCGCGTCAGCGGGGGGTGGAGATCGTGCGCAAGTGGCAGGCGGATGGTTTTGAGTGGAATGGCTCTGCTTGGGAGGTGACGGTCACGAAGATGGTGGAGAAGGGCGGGAACCTTGTGCCGTCCGACGAGACCGAGGTGATCACTGCCGAGCATGTGGTGACGGCGAGCGGCAACCATGTGCAGCGCACGGCGAAGATGCTTGGCATCAAGATGCCCGCAATCCCGGTGGAGCATCAGTTTGTCGTCATGGATCAGGACCCGGCGCTGGTGGAGTGGCGGAGCGAGGGCAATGGTGAGCATCCGGTGATCCGCGATGCCGATGCGCAGTCCTACGTGCGCGAGGAGCGGGGCGGATGGATCTTGGGCGTCTATGAGAAGGGCGCGCCTTCGGTGTTCGAACATGGGGTGCCGGACAGTTTCCGGGCGGATCTCTTCCCCCTCGATCTGGAGCGGATCGAAGAGCAGTACATGGCGATGATCCACCGGGTGCCCTCGTGCGAGGAGAGCGGGTTGAAGGACGATTTCAACGGGCCGATCTGCTATACGCCCGATGGCAATCCGCTGGTGGGGCCTGCGCCGGGGTTGGAGAATATGTGGTTGGCCGAGGGGTTCAGCTTTGGCATCACGGCGGCGGGTGGCACGGGATATTACCTGGCGCAGATGATGGTCGAGGGGGAGGCCGAGATCGACATGGCCTCGCTCGATCCCAAGCGCTACGGGCAGCACTGGATGACGACCGAATATGCGGCGCGCAAGAACGAGGAATGCTACGACCACGTTTATGTGCTGCACCACCCGGATGAGGAGCGCGAGGCGTGCCGTCCGTTGCGGACCGCGCCAGCCTATGACCGGCAGAAAGCGGCAGGGGCGCAGTTTGGCTGCGTGAACGGGTTTGAGCGGCCGAATTACTATGGGCCGCTTGATGCGCCGGACAGCTTTGATCGTGAGGCTCGGTCGTTCCGGCGCGGCGGATGGTGGGATTATGCCAAGGCGGAAGCGGGGGCGATACGCGAGGGATGCGGGTTGATCGACGCAACGGCATTCGCGAAGCACCGGATCAGCGGCCCTGGTGCGACGGCGTTCCTGGATTGGTTCACGACGAACAAGCTGCCGAAGGTGGGGCGGATCAACCTGACCTACGCCCTGACCGAGGCCGGGACGACACGCACAGAATACACCATCGTGCGGGTGGCGGAGGATGATTATTACCTCGTCAGCGCTGGGGCGTGGCACGCTTACGATCAGGATTACCTCTACAAGGCAATCATGGCGAATGAGGACCGGTTCGGCCGGATCAATGAGGAAGATGTCACGACGAAATGGGGCGTCTTCGCGATTGCGGGGCCGAAGTCTCGGGACGTTTTGAACGAATTGGTGAAGGATGCGGACGCAGGCACCGTGTTGAGCAATAAGCGGTTCCCGTGGTTGTCGATGCGCGACATCGAGCTGGGTATGTGCCCGGTGCGCGCGATCCGGGTGGCCTATACCGGCGAGTTGGGATGGGAATTGCATCACCCGATCGAGATGCAGACTTACCTGTGGGATCAACTGGTTGCCGCCGGTGAGAAGCACGGGATGAAACTGGTGGGTGGCCGCGCTCAGAATTGGCTCCGGCAGGAAAAGTCGTACCGCGCGTTCGGAACGGAATTGGGTCGGGATGCGACGCCGTTGGAGGCGGGGCTGGACCGGTTTGTCGATCTGGAAAAGGATTTCCTCGGCAAGGATGCGATGGTGGCGACCGGTGTGCGGTCGAAATGCGTGACGCTGCTGATCGACGGGCCGGAGGATGCCGACCCGTGGGGGCGTGAGGCGCTTTTGGCGGATGGCGAAAAGGTCGGGCGGCTGACCTCGGGCGGCTATTCGGTGGCGTTCGGCAAGCAGATCGGGATGGGCTATGTGCGGCCGGATCTGGCGGAGGTCGGCACGAAGCTGAAGGTGCGGATGTTCCGCGCGCTTTGGGACGCGGAGGTGGTCGAAGACAGCCCATATGATCCGAACAACGCGGTTATTCGCGTCGATGGCTAGGGGCGCCGCGGTGGTGGTTCCGCGGGCCGAGGGGTGAGCTGCGAGGAGACCCGGTAGGCTCAAGGAGGGGCGCGGTGTTTGGGGGCGCGTGTCAGAGGCCCATCAGGACTGTCATGATTTCGGGGTCCATCATCGCGGTCATCAGGCCGGAGTCTTCCATCAGCTGCACGGCGAGCGCGGCGGTGCCGCAGGTCTGCCCGGTTGCGGCGGCGAAATCGGGGCTGATCGGGACGGGGGTGGCCTCGCCCAGTTGCGCCATCGACGTGATCTCGGTTTCGGCAAAGGCTTCCATTTCCGTGACATAGCTGATGACAGCGGCATCGCCGCCTTCCGCCCGGATCGCGTCGAGGGTGCAGGCGGCGGCGTCGCGCATCTCGGCGCTCCAGGCCCAATCGGGCATCACATCGGCAAGCTCGGGCACGGCGCCGACCATGAAGGCTTCCATGTTTTCGCTGGCCGCGAGGCTGGCCGCGGCGAGGCGGTCGAGTTCGGATTGCGCGAGGGCGGGCAGGGCGGTGACAAGCAAGACCGGCAGGGTAAGGGCAGAGGCTTTGAGCATGTTTGATATCCTTCGGGTAGGCTTAATACCCCAAAGCATGCCGGGGGTCTTCGGCTTCGCCAAGTCAGGGTATCCGGAAGTCCTGAAACAGCAGGTTGTCGCCGTAATCCGTCTGGCCGTCGGGGATCAGGGGGAGCTCTGTCTCAAGGCCCGAGAACAGCGGTGTTCCGCCCCCCAGCACCACCGGCGCGCGTTTCAGGCGCAGGGCGCAGAGGTGCCCGGCGTTGGCGATGGCCCCCGCAAGTTACCCGCCGCCGCACAGGTAGATCGGGCTCCCCGTTGTGGTCCGCAGCGCGGATAGGGGTTGGCCCCGGGTGGCAGGCCATGGGCCAGACCGAAGTCATAGGTGGCCCGGCCCATGATCGCGACGGCATAGCCCGACAGGCGGGTAAGGTAATCGTCGGCGATGGGACCGGAGTGGGGGAAGGCGGACACGTCCGCGCCTCGGCCTGCGATGAAGCCGTCGGCGGAGACCACCACGTGATGGATGATGGGGTGCAATGGAATGCTCCGAAGACAAGACAAGCGCCCGGCAGACGCAGAACATGTGGGTCAGACTGTCTTGATCATCGGCAGGGGCCTCCGGCGGAATGGGCAGATTATAGCGCGTTCAAGCCGCGCCGTCGACGGAGAGGTCTTGCGCCATTTGCCCGGACGCGGCGCGGCGCAGGGCAGCCAGCGCCGTTTCGTTGACCTCCTCCGTGCGCTCACCCGAGAAAATCTCGCTCGCGTGTTTGTAGGACATCTCGTGGAACAGACGGTGCTGGTTCCACGCCAAGAACCCCGCCCCCTTGAGGCCCGGGGGGCGGATCATCAGGTCGGTCGGGTCCAGATCGGTCAGCATGTCGGATTGCCCCACCAGCAGCGAGCGCATGACGGTCGAGATCACGCCCGGCACCCGCGGCGCGCCTTTCTTGCCAAACGGCATCACCGTCTTGCGGAGCAATTCGGCGCGGCCCGGAAGGCTTTGGTAATCCACATGGACCAACTTGTTGGTGGCCTTCTGCACGTTCACGATCACATTCGGCCCGGTCTTCAGCCCATGCATCGTGCGGAACGGCATGTTGTCGATGCAGCCGCCATCGACCAGCATGCGCCCCTCGCGGGAGAAGAACGGCGGCAGCACGCCGGGGATGGCGGAAGAGGCGCGGATTGCCTCCCAAAGGGGGCCGCGGCGGATCACGGTTTTCTCCATCGACGACAGGTCGGCGGCGACGGCGTAATAGGGCAGCCAGAGGTCTTCGATCGGGTCGTCGTGAAAGTGTTCCCGCAGGGCTCCATCGAGGACCTTGTGATCGAGGAAGGCAAATTTCGGGATGGTGACGCGGCGCATGGCGCCCGAGCGCACGAAGATCTGCTCGACCCGGCCGCCGATTTCCTCGGGCGGGACGCCAAGCGCGAAGGCCCCGCCCATGGCTGATCCAACGGAGGTGCCGCCGACGATATCGACGGGCAGGCCGGCTTCTGCCATGGCGCGGAAGACGCCGACGTGCGCAACGCCAAACGCGCCGCCGCCCGACAAGACCATGCCGATGGCACGCCCCGACAGGAACCGTCCCAGGCGGGCGATATCCGCGTCGCCACCGGTCAGTGCGACGTGGTGGTGCAGGAACACCGGCCGGGTGTCGAGCCAACGCCCGGTGCCGGAGGCCTTTTGCGCGCGGTGCGGGTGTAGCAGGACCAGACGCCGTTGGCTTTCGGGCAGGATCTGAAGCGCGAAGTTTTCGATCTCGGAGGGGTCTTTGTAGCTGTGGGCCTGGGCCACGAAGACGGCCTGATCGGCCTGTTTCAGGGCGGCGCGGGACCAGTCGGAGGCCTCTGGCGCGGCCACGAAGAGCACGGCCTGCGCGCCGCGTTCCTGCGCGTTCATCCAGGCAATAGCCTCGGGTGAGGTGGGGTCCGCCCGCGTGCCGAGGGCGGCGCGGAAATCGGCCTCTGTGACCACGGCGAGGGCATGGTGGGTGGCGATGGCGCGGGCGAGATCGGGCACGAAGCGTTCTGGCAGAGGTGCGCTCGCGCAGGGCAGGATGCAGAAGGTGCGCGCGGGCGGCCGCCCCGGGTCGGGCACCACACGTGCGGAGGTCTTGGCCAATCGGTCGGCCAGTTCGGATGCGATGGCCTGCGGCAGGCCGTCAACCTCGGCGCAAAGCTGATCATAGGCGGCGCGGTCGATGCGGTAGACGACGCTGTCGCGGGCGGCCACGACGTCGGCGGTGCGCCCGCTGCCGGTCAGAAACGCGATCTCGCCGATGACGGAGCCAGCGCCGATTTCGGCCAGGTCCACGCCGTCGCGTTCGACGCGAAAGCGGCCCGCTTCGACCAGATACATCGCCTCGGCCATGCTGCCCGCGCTGATCAGTTTTGTGCCGCGCTCCACGGGGGTCTGGGACAGGCGCGCGAGCGCGGGCCCTTCGAGAAGGGCGAAGAGGCCTTCCGGTGCGAATTGGCCTTGGGATGGGAATTCAGTGCTCATAGGCGCGTGTCGTCAAACCATGCTGCGGGCCATTGCGCGTGCGTGTGTCAGGCCCAGAATAACAAGAGTTTAACCGTCGTGGCGCGGAAAAGCGAAAGGTTTCCTTCCGTTACGTTACGTAGGGGGTGCGCGGTGTATCAGAGCAATCAGCCCGGTTTGCGGGCCACCAGAAGCAGGTTGTTGGCGGGCATGGCGAGCGGGGCCGCGGGGGTAAGGTTCGCACCCGCCCAGAGGTCCGTGACCCAGGCGATATCCTTGTAGCCGCGGTCGGGATTTTCGGCCCGGATGCGAGCATCGAAGGCCGCGTCGCCATCGCTTGTGGTCTGCCCGTCGCGCAGGAACGGGCCGTAGACGGCGGCGCATCCGCCGGGGGCGAGGGCGCGGGCCATTTCGGTCAGGCAGGCGCGCGCCTCGGCCTCGGTCACAAGGTGCAGCAGATTGGCCAGGAAGATCAGGTCCGCCGGGCCGTGGGTTGCGGCCCATCCGGTCGTGCAGGCGTCTAGATCCACGGGATCGAGGATGTTGCGCGACGGCTCAGCCGCGCGCCATGCGACGATGGACGCCCGCCGGTCGGCGGCGGGATCTGTGGGCTGCCATGTCAGACCGGGCATGGCGCGGGCGAAGCGGATCACGTGCTCCCCGGTGCCCGACGCGATCTCCAGAGCGCGGCCCGTGGCGGGGGCAAGGTCGGCAAGGGCAGAGGCGATGTCGTCGCGATTGCGCAGGGCCGCGGGCGCGGACAGGCGGCCATCGGAAAAGCCGCCCTCGGCGTAGGTCTTGTCGGGCCCGCGTTTGGAGGGCGTTTCGGTCATTGTTGCTGCATCATGATCTCCATGGCGCCGCTTTCGGTCATGCGGGCCGTGAAGACGTCCATCAAGTTGCAGCCGTCGACGATTTCGAGCGCGTCGGCATCGGAAATGCCGTCCGGGTTTTCCACCGCGCCGCCGCCCTGAAGCATCTCCATCGGAGAGATCGACGCGAGCATATCTTCCATGCCGGTGATCATTTCAGCGACCGGGGCCTCGCCCACGCGGGCGACATAGCCGTCGTACATGCAGGTATAGGCCGTGCGCATCGGAGCGTCCCATTCGGGGTCGGGCAGATTGCCTTCCAGCGCCGGGATTTCCGCCACGAGAGCTTCGTTCATCAGCGCATTCATTGCAACGGCGACGGTTTCGAACCGCTCGAATGTGGATTGCGCGCTGGCCCCTAGAGGCAGGCCTGCAAGACAGATGCCAAGCGCCACGGCGCGCATCATTGCTGCTGCAACGCTTGTAGCACGCCGGAGGTCGCGAGGCGCGTCATCTCAAGTTCCAGCATACCGCATTCGTTCTGGATCTGCTGCTGACGCTGGGTGGTCAGGCCTTCAGGCAACTGGCCCGAAAACGACCCGTTGAGGATATCGGCGGGTGCGGCGGATTGCAGGGCGGTCTCGAAGCCGGTGAGGAATTGCGCGACGCCATCGCTGCCGACCTCGCTTTCATAGGCATCGAGGATACAGCGCCCGGCGCGCCGCATCGGGCGATCCCAGGCGGTGTCGGGGAAGACCGACGCGTCAACGCTGTATTGCGCTGCAATGCCCTGGTAGGTGAGCTGGGTCACACGCTCGCTGGCGGCCTCGAAGCGGTCGAGCGCGGATTGCGCGACGGCTGCGGTGGCGGGGATGGTCAGAAGCGCCGCGAGACAGGCGGCGCGGAGGCTGAGGTTGGTCATGTCGCTCTCCGTTAAAAGTTGCGGGGCAAGATAAGGCCATGGGCCGTGGCTGCAAGCGCAGGCTGCACGACGCTATCGGAAACGTGAGGGAGAAAGCTGCGCAACGGTCTGCGCATCAAGGTCCGGCGGACGATTGCCAACCAGATCGGCCAGTAGCCCGGCGGCGGCGGGCGCTGTTTGAAAGCCGTAGCCGCCCTGACCGGCGTTCCACAGGAAAGCAGGGTCGGCGGGGTCCGTGCCGATCACCAGGTTGCGGTCGGGCGCGAAGGTGCGCAGGCCCGCCCAGGATGCGGTGACGCGCGTGACCTCCTGGGTGACGAAGGGCTGATAGCGGGCGATGCCTTCGGCGAGGACCATGTCATCGGCATAGGCATCGTGGGGGGCGTCCACCGCGCCCTCCTCCGCCGGAGAAACCAGCCAGGCCCCGGCATCGGGCTTGGCGTACCAGCTTTCGCCGACGCCAAAGAGCATGGGCCAGCCGGACACATCATGGCCGCCCGGCGCGGGCATGCGTGCCATGGACCGGCGCAGCGGGGTCAGGCCAAGGGGGGCGAGGCCCGCAAGCACCGCGATCTGATCGGCCCAGGCCCCGGCGGCATTCACAAGGTTGCGCGCCTCGTATGGGGTGCCATTTGCCATGACGCGCCAACCATTTTTCAGGCGGGTTATGGCGGTCACACGGGTGCCGGTGTGCACAGCGCCACCTGCGCGGATCCGGCGGGCGTAATGGTGGACCATGCGGTCGGTGTCGATGTCCCAGGCGTCGGCATGGTGGGCTGCGGCCGTGATGTGGGAGAGGTCGAGGATCGGGACAATGGCCTGCGCCTCGGACAGGCTGAGCCGGTCGAGATGCATCTTGGTGCAATCGGTCGCAAAGGCGTCGTCTTCGCCCGGCGCGGCAAGCAACATCAACCCCCGCGGCGACAACAGGCCGCCGTCCAGCGTTTCATGGGCGTGACGGGAGGCGCGGTTGAGGGCGGTGGTCGAGGGCAGGCCGTATTGCGCCTCGTAAAGGGCGGCGGACCGGCCCGAGGCGTGGTAGGCAAGCGCGTCTTCGCCTTCCAGAAGGCAGACGCTGCCCTGTTCGGACAACGCCGCACCTGCGGAGGTTCCGGCAATCCCGCCGCCGATCACGAGGAAATCGTAAGTCATGGGTCTTGGCGTCGCATGGGATCGGGCGCAGGACAAGGGGGGAGCGCATTGGCAGCGCCTGGGCGGTGCGGCGCAGACGGTCATCCTCCGCCCTGCACCATGGCGCATTGGTCCTTGATGGAGCGCTCATCCTGCGCATCTTTGTTTCGTGACAAGGCAAGATCCGACATCAGCCGTGTCGACCGGCATCGAAGGCCCGCGCGCCCCCCCGCCCCGCGACGGCGCGGCCGGCGCAAACCCTGATGAACACAAAAAAACGGCCCGCGCGGGGCGGGCCGTTTCGAGGTTCGATCCGTTGGGCGGATCAGTTCGGAATTTCGCCCGTGATACCTTCGACGTAGAAATCCATGCCCGCGAGTGTGCCGTCATCGGCCACCTCGCCATCGGCGAGCCATGCGGTGCCGTCCTGACGATTGATCGGGCCAGTGAACGGGTGGTATTCGCCCGCCTGGATGCCTTCCATGATCGCGGTGGCCGACGCGCGGACCTCTTCGGGGATCGCCTCGGTCATCTCACCGATCACGACCATGCCTTCGGGCATGCCTTCCCAGGTATCCGACTGTGCCCAGGTGCCTTCCATCGCTTCACCCACGCGGCGCACGTAGTAGGGACCCCAATTGTCGATGATGGACGAGACCCGGGGCGCGGGGGCGAATTGGATCATGTCGGAGGCCTGGCCGAAGGTGATCACGTTGCCCGCTTCCTGGGCCGTGGCCTGTGGCGCGGTCGAGTCGGTGTGCTGCATGATCACGTCGGCGCCCGCATCGATGAGCGCCTGCGCGGCTTCGGCTTCCTGCGCCGGGTCGAACCAGGTGTAGACCCATACCACGCGGAACTCGACATCGGGGTTCACTTCGGCGGCATGCAGGTAGGCGGCGTTGATGCCACGGATGACCTCGGGGATCGGGTAAGAGGCGATGTAGCCGACGATGTTCGATTCCGTCATGTGACCCGCGATGTGGCCGATCACGGCGCGGCCTTCGTAGAAACGCGCGGAATAGGTCGAGACGTTGTCATGCTCGCGCAGGTAGCCGGTGGCATGTTCGAACTGGACGTCCGGGAACTGGCCCGCGACCGCGTTGGTCGCTTCGCCATAGCCGAACGACGTAGTGAAGATCATGTCGGCGCCGCCAAGCACCATCTGCTGGATCACGCGCTCGGCGTCGGGGCCTTCCGGCACGCTTTCGGCGAAGATCGTCTCGACATCGTCGCCGAAGGCTTCTTCGACGGCGAGGCGGCCCTGATCGTGGGTCCATGTCCAGCCGTAATCGCCGATCGGTCCGACATAGACGAAGCCGACCTGGAACGGGTCATCCTGTGCGATGGCGCCGCCTGCAAGGCCGGTGGCCAGCGCCGCGCTGGCCAGAAGTTTGGTGAGTGTTTTCATGGGTTTCCCTCTCTGTTGGATTGGTCGGTTTTTGGTGAACGGTTGGGCGTCATCCGCTGGCATGGAAGGTCTTTCCAAGGGCTGCGGGGGCGTTCAGGGCCGCGCGGGCGCGGTCAGATGACATGACGACCAGCACGATGATGGTCACGAGGTAGGGCGAGGCGTCAAGCAATGCGACGGGCACGCCGACCTCGGCCGCTTGCAGCCGCAATTGCAGCGCGGCGATACCGCCGAAGAGCCAGGCGCCAAAGAGCACGCGGCCGGGTTTCCACGCCGCGAAGACCACCAGCGCCAGTGCGATCCAGCCCGCGCCTGCGGTCATGCCCTGCACCCAGTTTTCGACATAGACGACCGACAGGAATGCGCCGCCGAGCCCCGCCATCGCGCCACCGAAGAGGATGGCGAGGATGCGGATGCGCACCACCTTGTAGCCAAGGGCATGGGCGGCATCGTGGCTTTCGCCGACCGCACGAAGGATCAGGCCCACGCGGGTGTGGCGCAGGACGTACCAGATGGCGAAAACGGCAAAGACGGCCAGGTAGGTCACAAAATCATGGCTGAGCAGGATGGGTCCGACTGTGTCGATCTCGCGCAGCGCTTCGGGGAAGGGTTTGGAGACCTCCGGGATCGGCTGGCCTTCGTATCCGACGCCCAGAAGGGCGGCGAGGCCAAGCCCGAAGAGCGTGAGCGCAAGGCCGGAGGCGACCTGGTTCGACATCAGGAATTGCGTCAGGATCGCAAAGATGAACGACAAGGCCGCGGCCCCCGCCATGCCCGCAAGAAAAGCCAGTGTCGGAGATTGCGTCTGATGGGCGACGATAGAGCCGCAGACCGCGCCCATGATCATCATGCCCTCGACGCCGAGGTTCAGGACGCCGGATTTCTCAACCACCAACTCGCCAAGCGCGGCCAGAAGCACCGGGGTGGAGATCGTGATCAGGGCCACGATGAGGGTGACGGGATCGACGATCATAGGCGAACCGCCGCAAATACCCAGACAAGCGCGAGGCTCGCGCCGATGGCAGACCCGAAAGAAATCGAGTGATGTCGGAGCCACGCCGTCGGTGGTTTCGGCGCAACGTCGCGGTGACGCCATTTTGCGAAGCGGTCCACGCCGATGTACAGGATCAATTGGACAGCGAGGAAGGGCAATCCGATTATGAAGAGCAGCAGCATCCCATCCAGCCCCCAGAAGGCGAAGAGGAAGATGAACATGGCCCCGTAGAAGATCCCGAAGGCGAACCCGATGGCTGTCCAGGGTGCGTCGCTGGCTTCGAAGGTGCGGAATTCCGTCATGCCACCCCCTCCCGTCCGAGCCGGACGCGGTAGTTCGACAGGACATCGAGCGCGAGGAGGAAGAACAGGAGCATGCCCTGGAATGCCTGGATCGCGGGGGCGGGGACTTGTAACATCAACTGTGCCAACTCGCCGCCGATATAGGTCAGCGCCATGAGCAGACCCGCAAAGAGGATGCCGATGGGGTGCAGACGGCCGAGGAAAGCTACGATGATCGCGGTGAAGCCGTAGCCCACGTTGAAGTCGATGGAGATTTGCCCCGAGGGTCCCGCGACCTCGAAAAGGCCCGCAGCGCCCGCAAGCGCGCCGGAAATGCCGAGGCACAGGATCACGAGGCGCCCGGGATTGACGCCGGAGAAGCGCGCGGCGCGGGGGGCCTGGCCCGCCAGCTTGATCTGATAGCCGAGCATGTGTTTCTGGAACAAGACGTAGGCTGCGATGACGGCAATGAAGGCCGCAAGGACGCCCCAATGCATGCCGGTGCCCGCGATGATTTCGGGGTTGTCGGTGCCGGGATGGCGGCTGAGGTTGCGCGAGCCGGGGAAGCCCTGGCCGTCGGGGTTGCGCAACAGGCCGGTCGCGGCGGAGGCCAGCATCGCTTCGGCGACATAGACCAAGAGGAGCGAGACGAGAATTTCGTTGGTGTTGGCAAAGACCTTCAAAAGCGCCGGGATCATCGCCCAGAGCCAGCCGCCGATCAGTCCCGCGAGAACCATGCCGGGGAAGATCAGGGCGTTCTCAGAAGGGTAGAACGCGAGCCCGAACGCGGCCCCGAAAAGCGCGCCCATGATATATTGCCCCTCGGCCCCGATGTTCCAGATACCCGCCCGAAACCCGATGCTGAGCCCGATGGCGATCAGGATCAGGGGGCCTGCTTTCACAAGGAGTTGCGGGCGCGAGAAGGCGGCGAAGCGTTCGTGAAACAGCGGATCCCAGAAGATCACGCGGATGGTTTCGAACGGGTCCTGACCGAGGGCCGCGAACATCGCGCCGCCTGCGATCATGGTGAGGATGACAGCGAGAACCGGCGTGCCAAGAGCCCAGGCGCGCGAGGGGGTGGGACGCTTCTCAAGGCGGATCATATCTGCGCCTCCGCCATGCCGTGCGCGCCGCCAAGCATGAGGCCGATTTCCTCCATCCCGAGGCCGCGCGCGGGCCGCGGATCGGAGAGGCGACCTTCATTCAGGGCGCAGAAGCGGTCTGAGATTTCGAGCAATTCATCGAGATCCTGGCTGATCACAATCACAGCGGCGCCGTTCTGCGCCAAATCGAGCAGCGCCTGCCGGATGTCGGCCGCGGCGGAGGCATCGACGCCCCAGGTGGGTTGGTTAATGACCAGAACGACCGGGTCTTGCAGGATCTCGCGGCCGACGACGAATTTTTGTAGATTGCCGCCTGACAGGGCGCGGGCGGCCACGTGGTTACCGGGCGTACGCACATCGAAGCGCGTGATGATGTCATCGGCAAAGGCGCGTGCACGGCCCCAGCCGATGAAGCCCCGCCTGGCCAGCCCTTTGCGCGTCGCGCCAGTCAGAACGGCGTTTTCCGTCAGGCTCATGTCCGGGGCGGCGGCATGGCCCAGGCGTTCTTCGGGTGCGGACAGGATGCCAAGGCCCCGGCGCGCTTCGGGTGTCGCGGCGGCGAGGTCGGAGCCGTTGAATTCAATCGCACCCTTGGGCGTGGCGCGTTCGCCGGACAGCACGGCCAGAAGCTCATCCTGACCATTGCCGGCCACGCCGCCGATCCCGAGGATTTCACCGGCGCGGACCTCGAATGAGATATCGCGCAGCGGCGTGCCGAAGGCGCTGGCGGCGGGCACGCTGAGGTTGGTGGCCGACAGCAGAATGGCGCCCGGCTCCGCCGCGTCGCGCGCCGGTTGTGCCAGCGATTTGCCCACCATCATTTCGGCCATGCGCGCGGCGGAGGTCTGTTTCGGATCGCACGCGCCCACGACCTTACCCAGCCGCAGGATCGTGGCGGCGTCGCAAAGCGCGCGGATCTCTTCGAGCTTGTGGGAAATATAAAGGATCGCGGTGCCTTCGGCGGCAAGCTTGCGCAGGGTATGGAACAGGATTTCCACCTCCTGCGGCGTCAGGACGGAGGTCGGTTCATCCATGATCAGAAGCTTCGGATCCTGCAGGAGGCAGCGGATGATCTCGACGCGCTGACGTTCCCCGGCCGACAGGTCGCCAACAAGGCTTTCGGGGTCGAGCGGCAGGCCGTAGGCTTGGCTCACGTCCCGAATGCGAGCCGACAGGTCGCGCGGCTTTGGCGGGTTCTCCATGCCAAGCGCGATGTTTTCGGCGACGGAAAGCGCCTCGAACAGGCTGAAATGCTGGAACACCATGGCTACCCCTTGGGCCCTCGCAGCGCGCGGTTCGGCTGGGGCGTAGACCTGTGCACTGAGCGCCATGGTGCCGCTATCGGGCTTCACCAGACCGTAGATCATTTTCACGAGGGTGGATTTGCCTGCGCCGTTTTCGCCCAGAAGCGCGTGGACTTCTCCGGGTTGAATCGAAAACGAGACGTCGTCATTCGCGATGACGCCGGGATAGGCCTTTGTGAGCCCCCGGAGATCGAGAAGTGGCGCGGTCATGTCCCCCCAGACGTTGGCGCAGGTACTGCCGATTCTTGCGGCATTTGCTTACCAAGTAGCCGCGCGGCCACCCCGATCGCAATGGCTTGGGGGTGTTTGCCGAGGCTTGGATCGCCAATCGGGCATTGAATGCGCGAAATTTGTGCATCCGCATGGCCCATCTGACCGAGCCCTTTGCGGAACCGGGCCCATTTCGTGGCCGACCCGATGAGGCCGCAATTGCGGAACCCGCGCCGCAGAAGCGCGTCGCAAAGCGCGAGGTCGATGTCATGGGAATAGGTCAGGATGAAGTGTTCCGCGTCCTTCGGGGCATGGGCCACGGCCCGGGGCATGTCGATGGCGACCATGGGCTGAACGTGCGTCGGCATCGGATTTGGAAGGCGGTTGGCGTGGTCGTCGATCAGGGTGACCTGATGGTATTCGATCGGTCCAACCGCCGCAGCGATGGCCCGGCCCACATGGCCCGCGCCCCAGATCCAGAGCGGTGGCCCGGATGGCTCGACTGCCCGCGCTCCTTCGGTAAAGCCAAGGGTCACGGCGCCACCGCAGCATTGGCCAAGATCGGGGCCAAGGGGGAAGGTCTGCACGTGGTTACAAGCGCCGTCAGCCAGCATCTTGCGTGCGATGCGGATGGCCTCCCATTCGAGCGCGCCGCCGCCGATGGAGCCTGTGACGTCATCGGTGCTGACACGCATCGCCGCGCCGTCTTCGCGCGGGGTCGAGCCGCGGGTCTCAACGACCTGAACGACAATCGCGCCGTGCATCAGCCGCGCGCCCGATTGACCGCCGCCAGGATCGCCTCGGGCGTGGCGGGCGCCTGCAGGTCAGGGAAGTTCGGCCCGGCCGCGGCGCAAGCATGGCCGAGAGCGGAAAAGACGCTGATCCCCAGCATGAACGGCGGCTCGCCGACGGCCTTGGAGCGATAGATTGTGTCCTCGCGGTTGGCGCCCTCATGGAGCGCCACGTTGAAGATCTCCGGCGCGTCGGAGGCGCAGGGGATCTTGTAGGTCGAGGGCGCGTGGGTCTTGAGCGCGCCCTTGGCGTCCCAGATGAGTTCTTCCATCGTGAGCCAGCCCGCGCCTTGCACGAAGCCGCCCTCGATCTGGCCGATGTCGAGCGCGGGGTTCAGGGACGCGCCCGCATCATGCAGAATGTCGGTGCGCAGGATGCGGTTTTCGCCGGTCAGTGTGTCGATGATCACCTCGGAACAAGCCGCGCCATAGGCGAAATAGAAGAACGGTCGGCCCTTGCCCGCGATCCGGTCCCATTCGATCTTGGGGGTCTTGTAAAAGCCCGTTGCGCTGAGGCTGACGCGCGCCATGTAGGCTTTGGTCACGGCCTCGGCGAAGGGCATCGCGGCGCCGTTTGCCCGGACCTCGCCGGCCTCGAACACCACCTGCTCCGGGTCGGCCTGCAACTCCGGCGCGACGATCTCTGCGATGCGGTCGCGGATGGTGTCGCAGGCCGCCTTCACGGCCATGCCGTTGAGGTCAGTGCCCGAGGACGCCGCCGTGGCGGAGGTATTGGGCACCTTGCCGGTGTCCGTCGCAGTGATTTTCACCTCGCCGATTTCGACGCCGAACCGGTCGGCGGCGACCTGCGCGACCTTCTGGAACAGGCCCTGTCCCATCTCGGTGCCGCCGTGGTTCATGTGGATCGAGCCGTCTTGATAGACATGCACCAAAGCGCCCGCCTGATTGAGGTGGGTGAGCGTGAAGGAGATGCCGAACTTCACAGGCGTCAAAGCGATGCCGCGTTTCAGGATGGTATTTTCGGCATTCCACTTTTCCACAGCCTGCTTGCGTTTTTCGAACTTTGAGCTTGTGGATAAGTCCTCCATTAGCCCCGAAAGAATAAAATCTTCGACTTCCATCCCATAGGGTGTTGTGTTGGGTGCCACCCCGCCCGCCACCGGAGAATGCGCGCCACCGACACGTTTTGCGCCGCCGCCCGTGCTCGCAACCCGGACTGCTCCGCGTCCGACGAGGTCGGCCGTGTCAAGCACTTCGCCCTTCTTTGCTTCCAAAATACCTCCGCCGGAGGCATCCGCATTTTCCGACCGGGCCGCCCGGTAAAAATTCAGGCGCCGGACCTCGAGCGGATCCATGCCCAGAACATGGGCCGCGTGGTCCATCACGCGCTCGATCCCGACCATGCCCTGGGGCCCGCCAAAGCCGCGAAACGCGGTGGCGCTTTGCGTGTTGGTTCTAAGCCGGTGCGACGTGATCCGCGCCGCGGGCAGAAGATAGGCATTGTCGGCATGCAGCATGGCCCGATCAGCCACCGGAAGCGACAGGTCCATCGCCCACCCGCAGCGGATCAGGTGGGTGAAATCGACGCCGAGGATCCTGCCGTCGGCGTCAAAGCCCGCGCGGTAGGTAATCCGCGCGTCGTGGCGCTTGCCCGTGACGATGAAATCGTCGTCGCGGTCGTAGCGCATCTTGCAGGGCTTGCCGGTACGCGCGGCCATGACAGCGCAGGCAATCGCCAAATGGTTGCCCTGACTTTCCTTGCCGCCGAACCCGCCACCCATGCGGCGCACTTCGACGCGCACGCTGTGCATCGGTTGGCCAAGCGCATCGGCGACCTTGTGCTGGATCTCGGTCGGGTGCTGCGAGGAGGAATGCACCACCATATCCCCGCCTTCCTGCGGCAGGGCGAGGGCGGATTGGCCTTCGAGGTAGAAATGCTCCTGTCCGCCGATCTCGATCTGGCCCTCGATGAGGTGCGCCGCACCGCTCAGCGCCGTCTTTACGTCGCCCTTTTCGTATATGCGCGGCCCGTCTTCGAAGCGGCTGCCGGCGGCAAGGGCGTCGTCGAGGGTCAAAATGGGTGGTTCTTCACGCGTCTCGATCCGCGCCAGCGCGGCCGCGCGTCGCGCGTCGAGATGACTCTTCGCGGCGACCATGAACAAGGGCTGGCCCGCGTAATGCACGGTGCCGTCCGACAGGAGCGGCTCGTCATGGTTCGAGGGCGAGCAGTCGGGCATTGGGGCGAGGTCGGGCCCCGAAGCAATTGCGACGACGCCTGCGGAGGCGTGGCAGGCCGCGAGGTCCAGCGTTTCGATCCGGCCCTTGGCGATGGGGCTGAGTCCGAAGGCGAGATGCAGGCAATCGGGCGGGGTCGGGATATCGTCGACGTAGCGGGCCTGACCGGTGACATGCAGCTTTGCGGCGTCATGGGGGAGGGGTTTGTGTACGCTCATGCCCGGACCTCCAAAACGTTCGTCGCCTGACCGGACATTTCGGCCACGTAGCGCAAAGCCATGTTTTGCGCGGCCTGCAGGCGGTAGTCGGCGGAGGCGCGCATATCCGACAGTGGTGTGAAATCCTGCAGGACTGCGGGCAGTGCCACGCGGGCCGTCGCCTCGGTCAGGGGGTGTCCGGTCAGTGCGGCTTCAACCGCATGGGCGCGTTTCGGGATGCCGGCCATGCCCCCAAAGGCGATCCGCGCGGCGGTGATGGTGCCGTCCGCGACGGTCAGGTTGAAGGCGCCACAAACGGCGGAGATATCTTGGTCGAAGCGTTTCGAGAGTTTGTAGACGCGCAGATTGTCGGGTTGGACGGGTATCGACACGGCCTCCACAAATTCGCCGGGCGCGCGGTCCTGTTTGCCGTAGTCGAGGAAGAACTCTTCGAGGGCAAGCGTCCGCCGCGTCTCTCCCTTGCGCAGGTGGAGGGTTGCACCCAGTGCGATCAGGGCCGGGGGGCTGTCGCCGATGGGGGAGCCGTTGGCGATGTTTCCACCGATCGTTGCCGCGTTACGCACCTGAACCGAACCGTAGCGGCGCAGCATTTCAGCGAAGCTGGGGTGGCTGTCGGTCAGTGCGGCCCGGAGGTCTTCCATATTGGTCATGGCGCCGATGTGTATCGTATCGCCCTCGACCGTGATCCCGCGCAGGTCCGCGCACTGGTTCAGAAAGGCGACAGGCCCGAGGTCACGGTGCTGCTTGGTGACCCAGAGGCCGACATCGGTGGCCCCGGCGATCAGGGTGGCGTCGGGATTGTCGAGATACCACGCGGCGAGCGCGTCGGCGGAGGTTGGTGCAACGAGGGGGCTGCCTGCCCCCTCGCGCTCCCCCGGAGGTATTTCGGAAGCAAAGAGGGGCGGTGTTGCGAGCGTGGATGCATCGGCGTGCATATGGTCCGGCACCGGCGCCTGGGCGGCGGCTTCGGCGGCGCGCAGGATCGGCGCGTAGCCGGTGCAGCGGCAGAGGTTGCCCGCGATTTGATCGGCGTGGTCGCTGGCGCCGTTCAGGTGGGCCGTGGCCATTGTCGTAATGAAACCCGGCGTGCAAAAGCCGCATTGGCTGCCGTGGTGATCGACCATGGCCTGCTGCACGGGGTGCAGGGTGCCATCGGGGGCGGCGATGCCTTCGACCGTGCGCACGGCGCGACCGGCAAGTTGTGGCAGGAACAGGATGCAGGCGTTGAGGCTGCGCGCGGTGCCGTCGGGGTCGGTGACCATTACGGTGCAGGCGCCGCAATCGCCCTCATTGCAGCCCTCCTTTGTGCCGGTCAGGCGCGCGGTTTCGCGCAGCCAGTCGAGCAGGGTGGTTGTTGGCTCTGCCGAAACCTCCTGCGGTTCTCCGTTGAGAAGGAACCGGATCGTCATGGATGTCATGCCCGCCGCGTTACCTGTGGGGCGTAGGGGTGGCCATCCGTCCCTCGATGCGGCGTAGAGGGGCGGCCCCGATTGCGGCCTTGTGGTGCAGGAAATATCGGATACTGCGCGATTTCAACCCTCAGCGGAGCAATGCGTCGAGCATTCCGGGCTCCCAAGCGTCGAGAGAGGGGCTGAACGCTGAAAAACCGGTCACCTCGCCCTGGCTGAAGCCCCAATAGCACCACGGCAGCCCCTGATCCTCGGCGGCGCGGCGCACGGCGGCGATCCAATTGAGCCGTTGCGATGGCTCGGTCGCGCCGTAGACGCCGAATTCACCGAGGAACACCGGGCCCTCAGCTGCCGACGCGCGGGCCATATCGGCGGCCAGTTGCGCGCGGTCTTCCACACTGCCCCATGTCGTGGCGGGTGGCGGGTCGGCTAGGTAGGCGGCTTGCTGGTGGGTGAAGCTCCACGGCTCGTAATAGTGGAACGTGCGGACGTCGCGGGCGCCGGGTGGTGGCAGGCGGAGCATTTCATCGAGGTCATTCCACTGCCCGCCGCCGGTGATGATCCATCGGTCCGGGTGGGTTTCGCGGATCATCGTGGTGATTTGCTGGAACAGGGGAACGGCGCGATCGGTGGTGAACGCGCCATGGGGCTCGTTGAAGAGTTCGAATATCAGGCTGTCGGGGGCGTCCTGGTAATGTTCGGCCAGGGCGCGCCAGATCTGGACAAGGTCACCGGAATAGGTGGCGGGGTCAAAGGCCATCTCGCGGAAATGGTGCAGGTCCAGGATGACGTTCAGGCCCTGCGCCTGTGCCCATCCGATGATCTCATCGGTGCGCGCGAGGATCTGCGGCGAGAGGCGCTCCCCATCCCAATGGGCGGAGAAGCGCACCGGCAGACGCACGGTGTCAAATCCGGCCTCGGCAATGCGAGCGAGATGCGGCTCTTCGATGACATAGCCCCAATCGCCTTCCACCGGGGACTCCATCGCAGCCCCAAGGTTGATGCAGCGCGCAACCGGGAAGGCGGGCGCGGGAAAGGCGGGCGCGGGCAAGGCAAGGCAAGCGGTAAACGCAGCGGCGAGGGGCAGGGGAAAGCGCATGGCGTGACCGTGCCATGGGCCAACAGATCATGATAGGGGTCAGGCGATGCTGCCCTTGGCCACACGTTCGAGATTGGCGAGGCCCCCTTCCCAACCGTCCTTGAACTCGCCGATCATCTCCGGCCCCACGAAAGATGAGACGGCGACCGTGATTGCAACGCTCGACCCTGTGCCGTCGGCTTCGATCCGATAGGTGACAAGGCCTGCGCCAAGCGCCGTTCCGCCGGCTTCGATCTGTTCGGTGAAGACTGCGTTTGTGGGTGCGTCGAGGTGGAACCATCGCGTTTCAACCTCGAATTCGGGGTTGTCGGCGGGGCCGCAGCGATGGCGTTCGGTGCCGCCGATGCGGGTGTCGGCGTGGATGGTTTGCAGCACCGCATCGCCGGGCGCGCCCCATGCCTCGCGCTGGGTGGGGTCCGTCATCAGGTGCCACATGCGATCGGGGGGCAGGGGCATGGAGCGGGTGAAGGTGAAGGTATCGGTGTCTGTTTTCATGGGACGTTCCCTTTGTCGCGCGCGAGCCCCTCGGCCAGTTTTGCCAGCCTGTCGAGTCGTCCGGACCAAAGCCCGCGCTGTTGGTCGAGCCAGCCTTCCGCTGGCATGAAGGCTTCGGGATGGAGGGTGCAGACCCGCACGCGCCCGTCCTTGCGCGAGGTCACAAGGCCCGCACGTTCAAGCATGTCGAGGTGTTTGAGAAAGCTCGGCAGTGCCATGTCATGCGGCGCTGCGAGGGTTTTGACCGAGGCCTCTCCCTGACCCAGCCGGGCGATCACGGCGCGGCGGGTGGGATCGGAAAGTGCGGTGAAGATGTGGTCCAAATTGTTAGCCATGGGGCTAACTAACCTGACACAGCCCAAAAAGATAGTCGTTTGGCTAAGTGATGGGCGACTGCAAAGAAGAGGTCAGATGTCGGCGGACTTTGTCGACACAAACGCGCGGGTGTCGTAGCCCTCGGTGCTGGCGCCAACGGGCTGAAATTCCACAAGACCGATGATCAGCACGAGCGACAACCCGGTTCCGAGTGCGACGATGCTGTTGATGACAAAACGGTCCATGGCCCGGCTTACTCCGACAATCATTAATATTCACCCAAGCCGCTGTGCCAGGTGGCTTGTGCAACGGTTGGTAAAGCGGCTTGGCCGATTCTGTACACCTTTGGCGACGGGGAAAGCGCCGCGCTGCGTCCCAGTATGACAGAAATGCCACGTTACCACAGAGGTAGACGTGGCGCTCCGCCTCGTGTGGGGGGGGCCAAAGGTCTTAGCGAGATCCCAGCGACCGCAAGCGGCCCAGAAACGATCCGCCCGATGCCTGCCCGTTGAGGGCGGCGGCGAAGGCGGCCTGACGCTCCCGGCGGGCGTCTTCGCGTGCCTGTTGCGCAGGATCGACCTGCGCCTGTTCGGCGGCAGCGGCGCGGCGGACGTAGCTTTGCGCGCTGTCATCAACATCACAGCGCGCTTCATTGGCCTTGCGATAGGCGCGTGCTTGCGCCTCGCGCTGCTGGCGAAGCTCTTCTGCGCTGGCGGTCTTGGTGCCTGTCTGCTGCTGTGGCTGTTGTTGCGACTGCGACTGCGACTGCGCCTTTGGCTGAGCGCCGCGCGGCTGTGTCTGTTTGGGGCGGCGCGGGCGCACCGGCGTTGGGACGACGCCACGGTCGATCAGGTCCTTGGCGGCGTTGATCTCGGCCAGGCGTTGGGTCGCAGCGGCCCCGTCGTCGGTGGCGTGATCTGGATGGTGGGTACGGATCAACGTCCGGTAAGCTGCGCGAACGTCGGACAACGGAGCATCGGCTGGAACGCCGAGAGTTTTAAAGGCTCTCTGAAGATCGGAATTCATAACACACACTTTGCAAACTATTGACTAGAATGAGGCATAAATGCGCCGGGCCCTTTCGCGCAATAATAGAATTGGAAACAATCGCGGGCGCGGTATGGATAGGGGTTTCTGTGGGGCAAACCGCAAGATAGGGTATCCATATGGCCAGTCCTCGATTCATCCATCTGCGTGTGCACACTGAATATTCGCTGCTTGAAGGCGCGATGCGCGTCAAGAAGTTGCCACAAATGGTGGCCGATGCGGGCATGCCGGCTGTTGCCGTGACGGACACAAACAACATGTTCTGCGCGCTGGAATTCTCGGAGACGGCAAAAAAGGCGGGTGTGCAGCCCATCATCGGGTGCCAGGTCGATCTGGCCTATGAGCTCGCCGCGCCGGGTGAAAAGCCGCGTGCGCCGGCGCCGGTTGTATTGCTGGCGCAAAACCGGACCGGCTACGAGCACATGATGAAGCTGAACTCCGCGCTCTATCTTCGCGGGGACGGGGCGTTGCCGCATGTGACCCTGGCCGAACTTGAAGCGCATTCCAACGGCGTGATCTGCCTGAGCGGCGGGCCCGAGGGCCCGGTCGGCCAGCATCTGCAAGGCGGGCAGCGGCCCAAGGCGGAGTCGTTGTTGAAGACGCTCGCCGCGATCTACCCCGACCGGCTGTATGTCGAGTTGCAGCGCCACCCCGGCGAGGGAGCCGCGGCCGAGGCCGAGCGCTTGACCGAGCGCGGCCATGTCGAGCTGGCCTATGCGCTGAACCTGCCGCTGGTCGCCACCAATGACGTCTACTTCCCGAAATCGGGGATGTATGAGGCGCATGACGCGATGCTGTGCGTGGCGCAGGGTGCCTATGTCGATCAATCCGAGCCGCGCCGCCGATTGAGCCCGCAGCATTATTTCAAGACGCCCGAAGAAATGGCCGCCCTGTTTGCGGACCTGCCGGAGGCCTTGGAGAACACCGTCGAGATCGCGCGGCGCTGTGCGTTCAGGGCGGAGACGCATGATCCGATCCTGCCGAAATTCGCCGATGACGAGGTCGCGGAATTGCGGCGCATGGCGAACGAGGGTCTGCAGGCGCGCCTTGCCGTGATCCCGCATGCCGCCTCGGTGGAGGACTACCAGGCGCGGCTCGATTTCGAGTTGGGGATCATCGAGGGGATGGGCTTTCCCGGCTATTTCCTGATCGTCGCCGACTTCATCCAATGGTCAAAAGACAACGACATTCCCGTCGGCCCGGGCCGAGGCTCGGGCGCAGGCAGCCTCGTGGCCTATGCGCTGACCATCACCGACCTTGATCCGTTGCGTTACAGCCTTCTGTTCGAGCGCTTCCTGAACCCCGAGCGTGTGTCGATGCCGGACTTCGACATCGACTTCTGCATGGACCGCCGCGAAGAGGTGATCCGCTACGTGCAGGAGAAATACGGCCGTGACCGGGTGGGGCAGATCATCACCTTCGGCGCGCTTTTGTCGAAGGCCGCCGTGCGCGATGTGGGCCGCGTGTTGCAGATGCCGTTCGGGCAGGTGGATCGGCTGTCGAAGATGATCCCGGTGGAGGGGGTCAAGCCCGTCTCCATCGCGCAGGCCATCAAGGACGAGCCGCGGTTCATCGAGGAAATGCGCGAGACCGAGCAGGACAAGCGCGACGGCAAGGTGAACCCGACGCGGCGGCTGATGGATTACGCCGAACAGGTGGAGGGCCTGTTGCGCAACGCTTCCACCCACGCCGCCGGTGTGGTGATTGGCGACCGCCCGCTGGACGAATTGGTGCCGCTCTATCGCGACCCGCGTTCCGACATGCCGGCCACGCAGTTCAACATGAAATGGGTGGAACCGGCGGGGTTGGTGAAGTTCGACTTCCTCGGCCTGAAAACCCTGACGGTGGTGCAAAACGCCATCGACCTGATCCACGCCAGCGGGCGGCAATTGCACGAAGGCCCCGATGGGACGCGGCTTTACGAGCCAGAACCGGGGACGGAAAATCAGGCGAACGCGATCCCTTTGGATGATGCGAAAACCTACGAGCTTTATGCCTCGGCCAAGACAGTCGCGGTGTTCCAGGTGGAAAGTTCGGGCATGATGGATGCGCTGCGGCGTATGAAGCCCGATTGCATCGAGGATATCATCGCGCTTGTGGCGCTGTATCGGCCCGGTCCGATGGAGAACATTCCGAAGTTCTGCGAGGTGAAGAACGGGATCAGCGACCGCGAAAAGCTGCATCCGACCATCGACCATATCCTGGATGAGACGCAGGGCATCATCGTCTATCAGGAACAGGTGATGCAGATCGCGCAAGAAATGGCAGGTTATTCGCTTGGCGGCGCTGACCTTCTGCGCCGCGCGATGGGCAAGAAGATCCAGGAAGCGATGGATGCAGAGCGTCCGAAATTCCTCAAAGGTGCGTCCGAGAACGGCGTCGATGAACAGAAGGCATTGGAGGTCTGGAACCTTCTCGACAAGTTCGCCAACTACGGTTTCAACAAGTCTCACGCCGCCGCCTATGCGGTCGTCAGCTATCAAACAGCGTGGCTCAAGGCGAACCATCCGGTCGAATTCATGGCTGCGGTGATGAATTGCGATATCCACCTGACCGATAAGCTTGGGGTGTACAAGCAAGAGGTCGACCGGCTTGGAATCGAGACGCTTCCACCGTGTGTGAACCGATCTGCGGCGACCTTCACGGTGCGTGACGGCAAGATCCTTTATGCCTTGGGGGCGCTCAAGAACGTCGGCGTCGAGGCGATGAAGATGATCGTCGAGGGCAGGCAGACGGAGCAGGGAGAAAAACCCTACGCGACGCTGTTCGATCTGGCGCGGCGTGTGGATCTCAAGCGTGTCGGCAAGCGCTCGCTTGAAATGTTGGCCCGCGCCGGGGCCTTTGACGAACTGGACCGGAACCGTCGCCGCGTCATCGACGGGCTTGATGCGCTGGCGGCCTATTCCGCCGCCGTCCATGACCAGGCCGCGTCTGATCAGGTCTCGCTGTTTGGCGATGCGGGCGATGACCTTCCCGAGCCGCGCTTGCCAAACCCACCCGATTGGTTGCCCAACGAACGGCTCGCCGCCGAGCATCAGGCGGTCGGTTTCTATTTCTCGGGCCACCCGTTGGACGATTACCTGCCGGCGCTCAAGCGGCGCGGCGTGATGACCCTGGCCGAGGTCGAAGAACGCGTGAAGCAGGGGCCGTTCGTGGCCAAAATGGCGGGCGCGGTGTCGGTCAAACAGGAACGCAAAAGTCAGCGTGGCAACCGGTTTGCCTTCGTGTCGCTGTCCGATCCGACTGGCCTTTACGAGATCACCGTCTTTTCCGAAGCGCTGGAAGCCAGCCGCGAATTTCTGGAGACCGGCAGCAATGTGCAGGTGCAGGCCGAGGCGACGCTCGAGGCAGAACAATTGAAACTGCTCGCCCGCGCCATCACGCCGGTCGACAATGCCATCGCCGGGGAGGCCAACGGCCTGCGCGTGTTCATCGAAGCTGCCACCGGCATCGCATCGGTCGAAAGCCTGCTGGAGCGCACCGCCGCCGATGCGGCCAAGGCCGCAAGAGGGCCGATCCACCTTTGCCTGATGGCCCCCGACCTGCCCGGCGAGGTGGAAGTGATCCTGGGCGACAACTTCCCGGTCTCCCCCCAGATCAAGGGCGCGCTGCGTAGCCTTGAGGGCGTGATGGACGTGGAAGAAGTCTAGGCCCATCGAACACCTCATTGCCAAAGGGTGCAGCGCGTCCGGGGGTGGGGGCGAAGTGTTTCCAATTTGGCAACGCAGCGTCACGCAGATCGGGACAATTCTAACTTTCATGAATAAAATCAAAGGATAAGCGGGCGCTGCGGGGAATTGGCCGGTCCTGTCCCCGTATGCCGATTGCGCGCTCCGGTATACAAGTGCTCCAGATGCCCGGCGATTCGGGGACATGGTCCGCCGTTAAGTGCGGCCCCCAAACAGTATAGGAAGTAGCATGTTTCGAGTATTCGCAACCGCAGCAGCGATGGCGCTTCTGCCCATCGCGGCCAGCGCCACCGTCATTGATTTCGATCAGGGCCAGGCGACTTACAGCGCACCCAATGCCCTAGATACCTACTCGCAGGACGGCTTCACGTTTTCGTTCACTCAGTCGGGTCGGAATTCTGAATTCGCCAACCTATACGACACGACCAATCCTAACCCGGACTGGGATCTTGTCCCTGATGTGCAGGGCGAAAACGGCGTAGGTGGACTGGCTCTGATCCGCCAGAACAGCGCAACCCCGAACCTGACCAACGATGCGCCGGGCAACGGCTCCATCTTCATGACACTTGATGCTGGCAATGCCTTTCGCTTGATTGGTTTTTCGGCGATTGATGACGGTGACTTCAGCCTTTTCGTGGACGGCAGCGAGATCGCATCCCTGTCTCCCGGAGAGGATCGCGCAACCGCACAGGTATCCTTCGCGCCGACGCCGCTGATCAACGTCGGGGACACGGTGGAATTCCGCTACCGGGGGTCCGGAGCTATTGATGCGCTGGCGATTGCGCCGGTTCCGCTGCCTGCGGGTGCCGTACTGCTGCTCAGCGGCCTTGGTGGCCTGGCGTTCATGCGTCGCCGTCGCCGCATGGCCTGAGCCGGTGTTTGCGGCAGATCAGTTGCCGCGCGACACAAACGAACCCCGGCCTGCGTGCCGGGGTTTTTTCGTTACTACGCAACGGGTAGGCCCGCCCGTATTATTCAGTCAGAGAGATCAATCCAAATTCGGAGCTTCATTGGCCCATTCCTCGAACCGCAGAATTGCGGCATCCGTGCCGGTTTCCGATTGGAATGCGGCGGTTGTGGCTTCAGCTGTTTGGCACGAGAACCATTCCTCGCCTGTATCATTGGTCAGCGAGACGCAAATGCCTGGGTAGTCTGCGTCCACCTCTCCGGAAAACAGCGACCACGTCGCGAAAAACCCGCTATCCGTCAAAAGGTTGCACACTTCGAACACGCGGCTTCCGCCGTCCCAGGCGTATTGAGTTGCCACGGTGATTTCGCCGATCGTGTCGCCGGGTACCACAATGGCGTCCGCAACGTAATCACCGCCGGAGCATGCGGGCTCGGCCAAGGCAGGCCCGGCAAGGCAGACAAGGGACAGGGTGAGGGCGGGGGTGAGACGTCTTTGAACCATGGAGCAGCATAGGCCCGCTCCTCGCGCGGGTGTCAATCCGACAATTCCCGGCGGCCCGTCCCCGGACGCGCTCCGCCGATGAAAGTGGCTGTTGCCGCCCCGCGATCCCCTCTATCGTCCAGCCATGACCGCCGATGCGATCCTCGATAGCCGGGCCTCTTGGGGGCGATTGGCGTTGGCGCTTCTGATTTCGCTGATCGGGAACGCGGGGATGTGGGCGATCATCCTGATCCTGCCCGATGTGCAGGCGGAATTCGACGTCACGCGCGCCGGGGCCTCGCTGCCCTACACGATGACGATGGTGGGCTTCGCGCTTGGCAATTTTTTCATCGGACAGGCGGTGGACCGATACGGTCTCGCTTGGTCGCTTGCGGGATCGGCGGTGTTGATGGGGGCGGGCTATGCGATGGCATTGGGCGCACCGTCGATCTGGTGTTTGTCAGTGGCGCAGCTGGCCATCGGCTTCGGATCCTCGGCCAGCTTCGGGCCGCTGATTGCCGATACGTCGCAATGGTTCCTGAAACGGCGTGGGCTGGCCGTGGCGGTTGCGGCATCGGGAAATTACCTCTCGGGTGCGATTTGGCCGCTGCTGCTGGCCGGTACGCTGGCCGGGGACGGGTGGCGGGCGGCCTACCTTGTGCTGGCGGTGTCCTGCGTGGTCGTGATGCTGCCCGCCTGCGCGCTTCTGCGGCGCAAATTGCCCGCCGCCGCGATGGTGCGATCCGATCTTGCCGCGACCGAACGCGCGAAAACCACCGGCCTCAGCCCACAGGCATTGACCGCTTTGCTGGCGCTGGCGGGGATCGGGTGCTGCGTGGCGATGGCGATGCCGCAGGTCCATATCGTCGCCTATTGCGTCGACCTCGGCTACGGCCCCGCCGTTGGCGCCGAGATGCTGAGCTTGATGCTTCTGGGCGGCGTCGCCTCGCGACTGGTGTCGGGCGTTCTCGCAGACAAGCTCGGCGGTGTGATGACGCTGCTGATTGGCTCCACCCTGCAAATGCTGGCGCTGTTCCTCTACCTGCCAACTTCCGGCCTGACGTCGCTTTATATCGTCTCGTTGGTCTTCGGATTAAGCCAGGGCGGCATCGTGCCCTCCTACGCGGTGATCGTCCGCGAATACCTGCCCGCGCGGGAGGCTGGCGCCCGGGTCGGGTTCGTCATCATGTCCACCATCCTTGGGATGGCCCTGGGCGGATGGCTCTCGGGCCTGATCTACGACGTCACCGGCAGCTACCAATGGGCCTTCCTGAACGGCATAGCCTTCAACGCGCTCAACGTGGCTGTGATGCTCTACATTCTCACCCGCTCGCGCCCGCGCGCCGCACTTGCAACCTGACCGCGTCCGACCCGCGCCTGCGCCTTTTGTCTGCGCAGCGACGCCTGCGCGCGCGGCTTCGGCGCCTGTCTTCCAATGGTCGAAAATACCTCGGGGGTTTGGGGGCTGGCCCCCAAATGTCCTGCTTCACCAATGCGGTGGCTTCTGATCGGCCAACGGGACGGTCCCGCTCGCGTCGACCTCGCGCTCCGCCTCGCGTTGCATCAACATCTCGACCCGCCGGGTCAGCACCGCGATCTCCGCGTCCTGCCGCGCCACAACCTCGGACATCTCGTCCACGGCCTTGGTCAGATGTGCCACCTGTTCTTCCAATCGCTGATCCATCGCTGCCGCTCCTTGCCCCTGCGCGCCCCACCCGTTAGAGCATGCGCGACCCGATTTTAAGGCCCCATTCGCCATGGCAAAGCAGAAGAAACAGCCCCGCCCCAAGGCCGAAACGCCGAAAGGGTTCCGCGACTATTTCGGTGCCGAAGTGTCCGAGCGGCAGCAGATGCTGTCGAAGATCGCCGAGGTCTATCATCGCTACGGCTTCGACCCGCTGGAAACCTCGGGTGTCGAAACAGTGGAGGCCCTTGGCAAGTTCCTGCCCGATGTCGACCGCCCGAACGAGGGTGTCTTTGCCTTTGAGGAAGACGGCACCTGGCTGGCGCTCCGCTATGACATGACGGCCCCGCTGGCCCGCGTCGCCGCGCAGTTCCGCAATGACCTCCCATCACCCTACCGCCGCTATACGATGGGTCCGGTCTGGCGCAACGAAAAGCCCGGGCCCGGGCGCTTTCGGCAATTCTACCAATGCGACGCGGATACCGTCGGCTCAGGTTCCGTTGCGGCGGATGCCGAGATCTGCGCCATGCTGTCCGATTGCCTTGAGGCCGTCGGCATCCAGCGCGGCGATTACGTGGTGCGTGTGAACAATCGCAAGGTTCTGAACGGCGTGATGGAGGTTGCAGGTCTGGCCGGTGACGACAAAGCGGCCGAGCGCGGCATTGTCCTGCGCGCCATCGACAAGATGGACCGTCTGGGCGCGCGCGGCGTGCGCGATCTGCTTGGGGAGGGCCGCAAGGATGAAAGCGGGGATTTCACCAAAGGCGCAGGCTTATCCACAGGGCAAGCCGACAAAATCATCGCCTTTGTGCAAGCCACGGCTGGGGATAACACGACCACGATCAACACGCTCAAATCCCTGACCGAAGGCTCCGATATCGGCACCCAAGGCGTCGCAGAACTCGAACAGATCGCCGATCTTCTGGCGGCCCAGGGTTACGGCCCCGACCGCATTATCATCGACCCGTCCGTCGTGCGCGGCCTCGGGTACTACACCGGCCCGGTCTACGAGGCCGAGCTGACCTTCGACGTGCAGAACGAAAAGGGCCAGACGGTTCAATTCGGCTCCGTCGCGGGCGGCGGGCGCTATGACGATCTGGTCAAGCGCTTCACCGGGCAAGAGCTCCCGGCCACCGGCGTTTCCATCGGTGTCGACCGCCTGCTGGCCGCCTTGCGCGCCACCGGCAAGCTCAAGGGCGAAGACGCGGGCCCGGTTATCGTGACCGTCATGGATCGCGACCGGATGCCTGCGCATCAGGCGATGGCGTCCACCCTGCGGCAGGCGGGCATCCGGGCCGAGGTCTATCTGGGCAACCCGAAGAACTTCGGCAACCAGCTCAAATATGCCGACAAGCGCCGCTCCCCCGTGGCAGTGATCCAGGGTTCGGACGAGGCAGATCGTGGCGTGGTGCAGCTCAAGGACCTGATCCTTGGCGCGAAGCTGGCCGAAGAGGCGACCCTTGAGGAATGGAAATCCCAGCCCGCGCAAAAAGAAGTGCCGCTTGCCGATCTCGTCGATGAGGTCCGGGCGATGATCGCGCGCCACTCGTGACGTCCAAATCCGACATCCGGGCCGAGGCAGAGGCGCTTCAGGCCATCTTCGCCGGGGCCATTCCGGTGGACGCGCCGATGCTGGTCAGCGCCGACACGCTGCTGGACCTCTATGGCGAAGATATCCGGGGCCGCGCGTTCACAACCCACGACCCTGACCGGGGCGAACTGATGCTGCGCCCGGACTTCACCGTGCCGGTCGTGCAGATGCACATGGACGGCGGCGCGGAGCCCGCGCGTTACTCCTATCTGGGCGAAGTCTTCCGCATGCAGGATGCCGGCAGCGGGCGGCCAACGGAGTACCTGCAACTGGGGTACGAAGTCTTTGACCGTGCCAATCCGCTGCAAGCCGATGCAGAGGTGTTTTCCCTCATGCTCAAGGCGCTCGATGGGCTGCCGGTTCGTGCTGTGACTGGCGATATCGGCGTGCTTTTGGCTGCAATCGAAGCGCTCGGGACGACCGATGCGCGCAAGGCCGCGCTGCGCCGTCATGTCTGGCGTCCGCGTCGGTTTCGGGCGCTGCTGGATCGGTTCACCGGGGCCGCCTCCGCACCCAAGGGGCGGGCAGCGTACCTTGCCGCAGCCGCGGAGCAGGGCCTTGCGGCGATGATTGCGCAGGCTGGCCCCCCGATCGGATTGCGCACCACGGATGATCTGGCGTCGCGGCTGGATCGCCTGCGTGCCGAGGCGGAGGCTGACCCTCTTGATGCGGTGCAAGCCGACGCCTTGATCAGCCTTCTGGCGCTCAAGGTGCCGCTGTCGGAGGCGTCGGTCGCCTTGCAGAATTTCGCCGTGGATTTGCCTGGCCTGCAACCTGCCGTCGCACGCTTCGCCGCGAGGGTTGCTGTCTTGCGCGATGCGGGCGTCGCCGTCGAAGACATCCCCTTTGAAGCGTCCTACGGGCGCACCCAGATGGAATATTACGACGGTTTCGTATTCGGCCTTCTGGGGCCGACCCCCGGCGCGCCGCCGCTGGCCACGGGTGGGCGCTACGATGCCCTGACCCGTCAGCTTGGCGGCGGGCGCGAAATTCCGGCCGTCGGTGGCGTGATCCGACCCGAACAGGTCCACGCTCTGCGGGGGGGCAAGGCATGATTACGCTTGGAGTACCGTCCAAAGGCCGGTTGATGGAGAAGACCTTCACGTGGTTTGCCGCGCGCGGGATTGAGATGCGGCGCACTGGTTCGGACCGCGATTACGGCGCCGAGGTTGCCGGCCTGCCGGTTGACCTGCGCCTGATGAGTGCGGGCGAAATCCCCCGCGAACTGGCTGCCGGGCGCCTGCATCTCGGCGTCACCGGAAGTGATCTGGTGCAGGAACGCATCCCGGCTTGGGATCAATCGGTCGAAGTGCTGGCCGAGATGGGGTTCGGGCACGCTGATCTGATTATTGCGGTGCCCGCGTGGTGGGTCGATGTCCGCACGCTTGATGACCTTGACGCCGTCGCCGCCGATTTTCGTGCGGCGCAGGGCCAACGCCTTAGGATTGCAACGAAATACCATCGTCTGGTGCGCGATTTCCTGCGCGATGCGGGTGTGGCCGATTACCGTTTGGTCGACAGCCAGGGCGCGACCGAAGGGACCGTCGCCCACGGCAATGCCGAGGCCATCGCCGACATCACCTCGACCGGCGAGACGCTGCGCGCCAACCACCTGCGCATTCTCGAAGATGGTCTGATCCACCGCTCCGAGGCGACGCTCTTCCGGTCGCGTATGGCGAATTGGACGGACACGGCCCGTGCGGCGCAGGCGGAATTGCAGGACTTGTTGGCGAAAGCGGCCTAGCCCCACGTTCCTACAAGACGCCGATTTCGGCCAGCGCGTTTTCGAGTTGCGGGGGCAGAGGCTGCTGCGTTTCGCGGCCCTTGGGCAGGTCCCGTGGTGCATCGCCCGGCTGCAGGTAGCGCCAGCCCTGGAACGGGCGTCTCGGCGTTGCGGCAACGCGCACCACCTCGGGGTCAAGCACGATGCCGCAGCGGTTGATGCCGTCGCCCCGATCTACAGGGTCGAGCCGCACGATCGGTTGGCGGCACAGGACCAACCCCTTGAACACCCAATAAAGCGACCCGCCGTCCAGGATCTGATCCGCGCGTTTCGGCCACATCCGCGTGACATGGCGCGGCAGCCCGTCGGGGCCTTTCGCCCGGGCGTTGGCCTGCCAATCCAGAAGGTCTTCCACCTTCTCTGCGCCGACGCAGAGTTTCACAAGATGTATGGTGTCGGCCAAGTCTCATCCCCCGATGATGTGGGGGACAAGGCTAGCAGGCTGACGGCGCAGGGCAAGCCTTCGCCCGGCCTTTAGGGGAGGGGTTTGGCGAAATTGCGCGAATTTCCTGTGGATGGATCTAGGATCGGGCCATCGGAATATTGCGCCAAATACGCCCGCCGGGGCCGCTCCGTCGTGTTCGCGCCCGACCGATGCAGCGTCAGCGACGAGAACAGGATCATCGTGCCCGCCTGGCAGGGCAGGGCAACCCCCTCGTCGGGACCGTCATATCCGACCTTCTCCTTGCCGACCTCGTCCCAGCGATGCGGGTCGATCCCAGGCTGCGCGTCGAGATCACGCGGCAGGATCGACAAGGCCCCGTTCTCAAGCGTCGTGTCGTCCAATGCGATCCAGACCGACAGGTAGGGCCGATGCGAAAACGGCACATACGCCCCGTCCTGGTGCCAGGCGAAACTGGCCCCGGTGCGCGGCCCCTTCACCACGAATTGCTCATTGAACAGGTGCGGCTCACCCAGCGCAATCTGCGTGACGTCCCGCATCAACGGGCTGAACAGAAACCGCTCGACCTCCGGAAAATCCGCGTGCCGCTTGTGCAGGAATTGCCGGTCCGACCCGCGGTTGATGTCGTGATTGCCACCGTCGGCTGCGGCAGGCTCGGCGATCAAAACGTCTGCCGCGGCGCGCAGTGCAGTCAGATCGCGGCCCGGGATCGGGTCGGGCAAAACGGCGTAGCCGTTGGCGCGGAACTCGGGTCGGTGGGTCATGATCTTGCCTCCCTAGGCCTCCAAACAGACCCGAATTCGGAGAGATTCGCTTTGTGAAAAGCGACGCCGATTGCAAGTTTGCGGAATCGCTCTATTTCGCCTATCTTGATGTTCTCTTTCCGTTCCACCCAAGGAGTAGTGCCCGTGACCCGCTTTGCCGCCCCCATCGCCGAGCAGATCTGGGATATGAAATATCGTCTCAAGGAGGCGGATGGCACCCCCATGGATCAAAGCGTCGAGGATACATGGCGGCGCATTGCGGACGCCTTGGCCGAGGTTGAGGCCGACAAAGCCACCTCCTCCGACCGGTTCTATGCCGCGTTGGAGAATTTCAAATACCTACCCGCCGGGCGTATCGTGGCGGGGGCGGGCACGGGGCGGTCGGTGACGCTGTTCAACTGCTTCGTCATGGGGACCGTGCCCGACAGCATGGGTGGCATTTTCGACATGCTCCGCGAGGCCGCGTTGACGATGCAGCAGGGCGGCGGGATCGGCTATGATTTCTCGACCATCCGACCCAAGGGCGCGGATGTGAAGGGTGTGGCCGCGGACGCCTCCGGCCCGCTCAGCTTCATGGATGTGTGGGATGCGATGTGCCGCACGATCATGTCGGCGGGCTCGCGCCGGGGTGCGATGATGGCGACGCTGCGCTGCGACCATCCCGATATCGAGGCGTTTATCGAGGCGAAACAGGACCCCGCACGCCTGCGTATGTTCAATGTCTCCGTGCTGGCCACCGACCCGTTCATGGAAGCGGTCCAGCAAGACTCACCTTGGGATCTTGTCTTCGACGGCAAGACTTACCGCACCGTGCAGGCCCGCGATCTGTGGGACAAGATGATGCGCGCGACCTACGATTATGCCGAGCCGGGCGTGATTTTCATCGACCGCATCAACGCCGAAAACAACCTCAACTACGCCGAGACCATCGCCGCAACCAACCCTTGCGGCGAGCAACCTTTGCCGCCCTATGGCGCGTGCCTTCTCGGCTCCGTTAACCTTGCGCGTCTGGTCGAGGCCCCGTTTGAGGGCGGCACGATCCCCGATGCCGCTCTTGACGATCTGGTCGCCACCGCGATCCGCATGATGGACAACGTTGTCGATGCCTCGCGCTTCCCGCTGGATGCGCAGCGCGCCGAGGCGCAGGCCAAGCGTCGGATCGGTCTTGGCGTGACCGGCCTTGCCGATGCGCTGGCGATGTGCGGCGTGCGCTACGGCTCGGACGAGGCCGTCGCCCTGACCGAGGCATGGATGGCCCGCATCGCCAACGCCTCCTACCGCGCCTCGGCCCTTCTCGCGCAGGAGAAAGGCGCCTTCCCGCTGTTCGATGCAGACGCCTATGCGCAGGCCCCGATGATCCGGCGCTTGGATGCGGATGTGCAGGCGCTGATTGCCGAACATGGCCTGCGCAACGCGCTGCTGACCTCTATCGCGCCCACAGGCACGATCTCGCTTTTCGCGGGCAATGTGTCGTCCGGGATCGAGCCGATATTCGCCAATTCCTACACCCGCAAGGTTCTGCAACCCGATGGCACACGGACAGAAGAAGAGGTCGTCGATTTCGCCGTCCAGGCCTGGCGCGACCTTCACGGCGATACGCCTTTGCCCGAATATTTCGTCACCGCCCAGACCCTTGCGCCAATGGACCACGTCCGTATGCAGGCCGCCGCGCAGCCCTGGGTCGACAGTTCCATCTCCAAAACCATCAACGTCCCCGCTGACATCAGCTTCGAGGCCTTCAAGGACGTCTACGCCGAGGCCTATGCGACCGGCTGCAAGGGCTGCACGACGTACCGCCCGAACGATGTGACGGGCAGTGTGTTGAGCGTGTCAGAGGAGCAGGTTAAAAATACCGTCGGAGCCCGAATGAAAACGGCTCGCCAAGCCGCAGGTTTAACCCAAGTTGAACTCGCGGAGGCCGTCAACCTAAGCCGTTCCCAAATCGCGTCTCTCGAAATTGATAGTCGCGAACTGCCTCGTCGGCACGCTGAAAAAATCGCAAAAAAACTTGCAGTTGATCCAGCTTGGCTCCTGTTCGGCGACACGCCCGGCGGCACCGCCGGGCTGCCCCCGACCGCCCCCCCGGGCGGGGGCAATGCCCCCACCCGCGGCCCGGGGCAGCCCTCCGCTCAAAGCGGTGAGGTCGCCACCAGCCTGCGCGACGTGGCCTCCGGGTCCAGCGAAGTCGTCTACATGTCCGAACCGCTCGACCGGCCCTCGGAACTCGAAGGCAATACCTACAAGGTCAAATGGCCCGACAGCGAACATGCGCTCTACATCACGATCAACGACATCGTGCTGAACGGACACCGCCGCCCGTTCGAAGTCTTCATCAATTCCAAGAACATGGAGCATTTCGCCTGGACCGTCGCGCTGACCCGGATGATCTCCGCCGTGTTCCGGCGCGGCGGGGACGTCAGCTTCGTGGTCGAGGAGCTCAAGGCCGTGTTCGATCCGCGCGGCGGGGCCTGGATGCAGGGCAAATACGTGCCTTCCATCCTCGCGGCCATCGGCGGCGTCATCGAAAAGCACATGATCGCCACCGGCTTTCTCGCGGGCGAGGGGATGGGCCTCAAATCCGATCCGCAGGCCCAAGTCGTCAACCTCGGCAACCGCCCCGGCCCGGCCTGTCCGTCCTGTGGGCAATACGACCTGCGGATGGTCGAAGGCTGCCTGACCTGCGGCTCGTGTGGCCATTCCAAGTGCGGCTGACATGGCCTTTCGGCGCGTGGAAGATGTTTAACATAGCATAACGTGTCCATTCGGGAGGTTTTTTGACCTCTCGACACACTTCAAATGGCCATCGGAAGCGCGGCTTTCGGTGATTTTTTTTGATATCAGCGGGTTACGCGGAAGTGAGGTGTGAGCCGTGCCACACTGCTTCCGCCAGCGGGCTCAGCCGGCCCCGGGGTTGATCCACAGCATATATGTTCACTAAAAGTTCCACAGGTTCCGGAACCTTTCTTCACTCATAGCCTCGCTGATCTTCGGCACGGGGCGACCGCGCAAGCTCCGTATTGCGCCTTGAAAGGACTCGGCCATGACCCGTTCGACAACGACCATCCCGTTTCACGATCTTAATTTCCTCGACCACATCCCTTCGGTTCGGGAGGTCGAGGACCGTTTGAAGAAATTCCTCCGCAGGCTTCGAAAGGAGCATCAGGACGCGGCGCATGAGGCCGGATTGATCACCGAGGATGATCTGAAAATGAGCTTCGAGATGCTCGAGGATGCGGACAGAACCCGCATCCGGCGGCGCGCGATGACCTATCGCGATCGCCTGCAAGCCTCGACTGGCATGTCGCATCTTTCCGAGGAGAACCGCACTCGCCTAACCGCTCTGCGTGGTGGGCTGCCTGTTGCGAGGGTGGAGTCGGAACATGAGGCTGATGAGATCGCCGCCGTCTTGCACGCCGAGATGCCCTGGATGGCGCGCGCCACGGAAGAGGTCTGGCATGGGCTTCGGGCTTCGGCCCGCGATGGTCTTGCGGGTGTCCGCTTCACCCCACTCGTGCTGAACGGTCCCGCCGGAATCGGTAAGAGTTATTGGGCGCGGCGGCTGGCGCATCATTTGGCCGTACCCACGGTGAAGTTCGACGCCACGAACGAACCCGCATCGTTTGCATTGACCGGATCACAGCGGGGCTGGGGTAGCGCGCATGCAGGCAAGCTCGTGACGACGGTGCTTGAACATCGACACGCTGGCCCGCCCGTGATCGTCGACGAGATTGAGAAGGCCGACGAGGTGTATTCCACCAGAGGATCGCGACATACGCTGACCGATGCGCTGCTGCCGCTGATGGAGCGAATGACGGCCGCAACCTGGCAATGTCCTTACTTCCAGGTAAAGTTCGACATGTCATGGGTCAACTGGATCATAACGGCCAATGGTCGCGATGGACTGCCAGAACCGTTTCAGAGCCGCTGTGTGGTTCTCGATCTACCCGATTTGACCGTCGCGCAGCTCCGCGACTTCGCCGTTGCCGAAGGCGCACGCCGTGGCCTGCCGGGAACGGCTGTGGCTGCCCTCGTCGACGTCTTCGACTGCGGCGCGATCTCACGCGCCCGCCTGAGCCTGCGGACTGTGGCCCGAATGCTCGACCGCGCCGAGACCCTGGCCAACCAGCCGATGCTGCACTGAGCAGAACGCCATGACCCCGATGACAATCCCGTTCCAAAGCGGCACCCTCGCGATCCTCTCGGACCTGCATTTCGACAGCTACTACCGATATGCCATTGATCCGATCAAGATGTGGGGCCTCGAAGACATCCTGTGGAACGCCGACGCGTTGATCCTGGCAGGCGATCTGACGAACGGTCCGTCCCGCAACTGGCCCAACGTGTTCCAGTACCTGTCCGAGTTCATCCCACCTGAGCAGATCTACGCGCTGCCCGGCAACCACGATTACTACCACGGCAGCCTCGACGACGATGCGCACCTTGCAGATGCGGCACGCAAGGCAGGCGCGCACTTCGTCCAGAAGCAGGTCCTGTTGCACGGCGACACACGGCTGATCTGCTGTACGCTGTGGACCGACTTCAACCTTACAAATGATCTGACGGACGCGATGCAGACCGCACAGCGCGCTATGCGGGATTACGATCTCATCACCGCACCGACGGACCCGGACGCCTATTTGGCAGATGTCAGTCCGATGCGACCTCCGCGCCGCATCAGGCCGATCGATACGCTGAACCTCCACCTTGATCATAGGGCATGGCTGGAGGCGGCACTGGCCGCGCCGCACCCAATCGGTGCTGCAGGTCACACTGTGGTCGTGACCCACCACGGCCCGCACCCGACGGTCGCGGGTAAGGTCGACAGCCTGACAGCCAGTTTCCATTCCGACCTCGGCGACATGATCAAGCGCCACCAACCAGACGCATGGTTCTTAGGACATTCGCATCGCCGCCTGCGCGCGCAGGTTCACGGCACGGACATCCGGAATGTGTCTTTCGGCTACGCTGGAGAGCTGATCGACGAGCCGATTTCCTACTTGCGGGACGCCTGCGCATGGGAGAGCCGCCATGGATCCGAATGAATG